>JACPIU010000008.1:58915-376775 GCA_016187935.1 Bdellovibrio sp. | reverse complement strand
GTCCAGGAATATTTCCATGGTCGGGATGGTGAGGTCTTTGGCCTTAAATTCACTAAACGTTTCTATGAATTCAAAATAAATTCTGCGCGTGCGGCTGAAGGTGGGATTTCTGTCCTCTTCGACAAACATGGCCATTAATTCGTTAGTTGGGCCTCTGGCATGTATTGAATATTTCTTGCCAATCTCCGATATCTTGTCCAACCAAAGGAGATTCGTATGAGTGAAGAACAAAATGATCAAAACTTATTTTTAAAAAAACGTTTGAACATTTGCCGAACATCTACGGGAAGATTAAGCCAAATCCCCGATGACCTTGTCATCGACATCGTTAAAACCTGGGAGAGGTGGCCGGGAACAGCAAAATCCTTCTATCAAGGCCTAGGCATCAAAAAAGAGCAACTCGGTTGCATCATGAAAAAAGGCAAGCGGCTTGTCAAAGAAGGAAAAGAAAAACTCGGGCCGTTTATTCCTGTGGAAGTCAAGAACTCGTCTTCCGCACCTGCAAATCAGAGGGATCCTATCATTCTCAACCTAGATAGAAAAAAGACGATCCGCTTCTATCAGGTTGCCCATTTAGTTGAGTTTTTAAAAAAATGCGCCTAGGGTGAGGCCCCACCTGACAGTTGTTCAATCAATTTTCTGCCAATTTCTTCTTTGAGTCTGGAGGCATAACGGTAGGGAGTCTCCAGCTCTTCTTTTCTAATTGATCTCAGTGCCATTTCCTGGAGGTAGGCACTGGGTTCCAATCCATTAGTTTTACAACTCTCTATTATCGAGTAGAAAAACATCCCGATGTCAGCGCCATCAATTGATCTGAAGGCGAGATAGTTCCTTTTTCCCATCACTGGACACCTCTGGCGGCGTTCCGCCATATTATTGTCTAGCGGCACTTTCTCATTTGTTAAAAAATGAACCAGTCCATCTTTCTGATTGTAAAAGTAATTGATCGCTTTGCCGGTCAGTGTAGAGTCGAGGTAGTGTGCTTCGTTTTCATTCACCCAGGCCTCGATGTCGTTATAAATAGCTTGAGAGTACTTTTCTCTGAGGTATTTGAGGTCTTCATAGCTCGCTGCCTGGTGTTCGATCTCATAGAGGCGATCGATTAAATCCACCACCGCTCCAGCTCTCTTATCTTCACCCATGGCATCAAAAAAATACCTTCTGACATGAGACCAGCAATAGGCATGAAGGATGCCCTCTTGGTCTCCAAGAAAACCATAGCTTCCATAACCATCAGTGACGACAATGCCCTGAAACCCTCTGATCATTTCTTTGGCCACATCACCGGAACGCGTCGGCTCAAACTGGTAATAGGCACCAATATGATTCGAGACGGTCCATGCGTACCCTCTGCTCTTCTGGGGATTGAAGAAGTTAAGAGGGGACTCATCCATGCAGGCATATTCACCAGTGAAAATGTCCTGTTTATTCAATTCTTCCAGTGGCAAAAGAAGCTGATAGAGATGGCCAGTCAGGGAAAACAATGTTTTGACGCTTACTTCAAGTCCGGCGTTTTTCATTTTGATTCTCTGTCGTTCCAGTGGCAGATGGTATTGGAACTTGTCACAAGCGATCTGTACGGCCATCTGAACGGAGAACTGGGCCCCCGCTTTGAGTTTCTCGGGCCCCTTAGCGGTGATGATCTTTTGACAGTGATTGCATTTGTATTTTTTTCTCTTATGTCTTTTGAGAAGGTAATAGGTGGCATTGACGTCGTATTCTGTCGATTCTTCAAAGAGCCCCTTTAGTTCATTAAGTTCAGTATTTGAACAGTGAGGGCACTGAGAATGACTGAGATCATGTTCGATCTCTTCAACGGACAGCTCTATCTCGCCTGTGTTACTGCCTTCTAGATCTTTTTTATTCTCATTTTGATTATGAAGAAGATTGGCCTTGTTTTTTCTTTTTTCCTTTTTCAAGTCCTTGAGTTTTTCTTTTTTTTCTTGCTTAGAATCAAAAACTCTTCTTCTCAAAACCAAGAGTTCACCCGTCAACTTTGTCTTGATTTCTTCGTCTTGAGTTTTTTCCAATTTGAGCTGGAGATTCTCAAGCTCAAGATGGATCACCCTTTCTTGAAGCATTTTGCCTGCTTCTTTTAGAAAATCTTTATCGGTTTCTTTGTCAAAGTCATAGCGTAAATTCTTCATAATGAAGAATGGTAGAACACCGGAAACGAAAGGCCCACAATAATTTTTAATTTTTTTTATGCAGCTTGAAGACGGATGCCCCTTGTCGGAGGTCATCGGAAAGGTGCATGAGGTGAGCGGACTCTTTAATGAGTTTGAACATTTGAAATTCAAATATGTGAAAGACCGTCCGGCCACAGAAGTTTTTGTCGCCGGAGTTATGGGCCTTGGGTGCAATATTGGGCCATATAAAATGGCCAAAATCTCAAAAAATATTCCCCCGGCCAAACTTGACCACGCAGTACAGTGGTACTTTTCCATCGACGGCCTAACCCGCGCCAATGACAAAGTGGTCAATCTCTTAAACGATATTGCCCTTCCAAAGCTGCTTCAAAAAAACGCGGCTACACTTCATACCAGCTCTGATGGCCAGCGCTGGAGTGTCGCCCGCGACAATATCTTATCAAAGCACTCGTATAAGTTCTTTGGAAAGCAGAAGGGAATCTCGGTTAACGCCCACATTGATGAGCGGCATCTGGCCTTTCATTCGACGGTGATCTCAACCACCGACCGTGAAGCTGCCTCTGTCCTTGATGGGCTTTTGCACAATGAAAAGATCAGGAGCAGTCTCCATTCAACAGACACCCACGGCTATACAGAGGTCTTGTTCGGTGTCATGGAACTCTTAGGATTCAAATTTGCTCCCAGGATAAAAGGCCTCAAGGATCAACGCATCTACTCCTTCTTTCGTAGGCCTGGTGATCCTGAAGGTCACATCATCCCAAGCGGGATGATTCAGGAAAAAATTATCGTTGGCCAATAGGATGAAATTCTTCGCTTCCTTGTAACCATAAAACTAAAACACTCCTCGGCCCAACAGCTCTTCAAACGCTTAAACAGCTATTCCCGGCAGCACCCACTTTATCGGGCCTTAAAGGAGTCCGGGAAGATCCATAAATCATTTTTTATCCTCGAAAATGTGAGAGACGTTGAACTGCGGCAAAAGATCGAAAAGCAACTCAATAAAATTGAAGAGTCCAACCGGCTCGCGCGCGCCATATCCTTTGGAAACAATCAGGAACTCTTAGGTGACGATGTTGAGCACTACGAGCTGGCCGAAGCATCAAGACGCCTGATTAAAAATTGCATTATCTGCTGGAACTACCTCTACCTGACCAAAAAATTAATGGAGGCGAAAAAACAAAACCAGAAGCAGGAAATCATCGAGGCACTTTCCAAAAGCTCAATCTTGCACTATCAGCATATGAATTTTCACGGAGAATACGACTTTCGGTCTGGGGCCATAAGTGACTCACAAAATATCCAGCACTGGCGTTTGCCAAAGCTGAACATGGAACCACTCTTAAAACAGTGACGCCTGGGAGGTTTTACGCTGCCAAACTTCGCAGGTATTCGACACTTCCAGGAACATCGCGCACTAAGCGAAGAAGTATGTCCATTGCCGCAGTTTGAACGTTGCGGCCAGATTCCCAGCGTGAAATGGTATTCACACCAAGGCGCAGAAGTTCAGCAAGCTGAATTTGAGTTAGGGCCAAACGCTCACGAAGACGTCGAACTTCGTCACCTGACAAGAGCCTATATTTCTCACGATAAATTTCTAAGGCCCTCTCACGCAAGTTCCGAGATTCATCCAGTCGCAGAACGACCTCGTCACACTTTCGGCACTGAAGATGTGAAGAGTTCGGAACCGTGATCTCTTCGCCATTAACAGGAAATGATAACCGGCCCTTGGTCTCTGTCATCTCCAATCCGCAACTTGGACAAGCATTATCCGCCAATACTTTTGTTACCTTAGATTTTCCGCGAGTTTTTTTAGTTTTCATCTTTTAAATCCTCATGAAAAGAAATCACTACACAATTTTCACGAACGACGACTTTCAAATAAATTTCGACCCCGAACACATTCGGAGTAAATACATAAAGATATTCCCGCGTGACCGCCGAAACAATTCGCTCTCGAAAGTCTGACGCCCGAAGCCCTGCTAAAATTTCACACACATCGGTTTCATCGAGACCTAGCTCCAGAACCGCCAACTCTCGGAGTGCCTTCAAGGTGAATTGAACGTTTCCTTGCTGCGCGAGCTGCCTAATTTTGTCGATTATCTTTTGAGTCCAACGAGGTGGCCTCATAATATTATTTCACCTTATGAGTATATTAACCATATGGTTAGTTGTCGTCAAGAAAAAAAGGCGCACCCCGATAGCCAAGCCGCTGAATACATGGAAGAATTTTTCTGAAGTTACGCAAAAACAGGAGTTAAGCGGCATGAAGCCTTCTTCTACGATTGATGTTCCAAGTAGTAATTTGATTTGGAGCCTTATTCTTTCCGGACCAGCCGCGATGGAAGCCGCCTGTTCTATGGCCATCATCGGGAAGATCAACAGATAAAGGCGTTTAGGCTCGACAGATTTGAGGGTGTGAGCGTCACAACTACGTCCTTTATACCCAGGTATCCAATCGAAATTAATTCAATAGGAAAGGTCCATATGCCGGAACTCGAACCCCGGCCTCGGTCATTACGAAGCTCAAGTGGGCCCCAATTCATCTACGAGTGCTCCAGGTGCCAAAAGAAATTTACCAGAAAGACCCGAGACTCGCGTTTGAATGCCCACAAGAATGAACTGGGACGGCCTTGCATGGGGCGTATGGGGGTTCTCATTGATACAAGATTTTGAGACCGATAAGATATTTCAAGCGACGCAAAAATGACTGTGTCGTTCTGTGTCCAAAAATTTGGGAAAATTCATTAAATCGTAAGGCGGCGGCTTGATTGAAATTCACCAGAGTTCCATTTCCGTCAAGATTTCTTTTGTCATCAATCTTGCCTCTATGCCCCCAAATTTCTTGGCATCTTTTTGGGTGGGGCCGTCGAAGTTCAGTACTGAAATGTATTCGCGTTCACCACTTTTGAGATGGGCGACAAACCATCCGAAGTAATATTTTGTTGGAAGGCCGGAACCTGTTTTGCCATAAATCGTGGAGCCGTGTGGAGATGTTTCTAGATAAGTGACCTTTCGAGTCAACTCCATGGCATGCTTGGAAACTGGCAGTTGATCAGTCCAAAGACGTTCAAAGAAATGAAGCTGTTCTTCTGCTGAAACTTTGAGAGAGGGATTTTCGCCTGAGGTTAACCAGGCAGTAGTGAGACCGGCCGACATGTCCTGATTTCCATAACCGAACTTCTTAAGATAGCTTTGGATGGCATCTAAACCGAGTTTGGGAGTGAGTTGTTGAGAAAACCAAACCACTGAATATTTTATCCAGCTCGCGACCGTGTGATTACGGTTCCAATCCAATATTCCGTGATTCTTACCATCCCACTTGAAAGTGGTGTTTTCGTCCTTCAGAATCCCGCTATCAAATCCCATCACCGCAAGCGGTATTTTGAAGGTAGAACAAGCAACATATCTCTCTGAACATCGCTTTTCATTGAATGTTACGAGACGCTTTTTTGCTTTCAAATCATAGAGGATGAAACAGCCTTCTTTATCTTTAAAATGTTTTTCAAAATTCGGATTGGCAGCGTAGGCATTTTCCAAAATAAAAAATCCTAATATAACGTGAACGAGTTTCATTTTGAGTTTTGGCATATCCGGCCATTGAAACGTGAAAGAAGTCGATAGTCAAATTTTTTTGCCCAATGTCCGGATATTAAATGGGTAGATTATCTGTTCGATATGTCCCCGACATCGTGATTCGTTGCTTGAGGCAGGGGTGGATTATTTGAAATTATCGGCCCGTCACTATCGCGCTCTGTGTTTTGTATTCCTGGTTCCAACATGGAATCCGCCATGTCATGATTGACTGCATCGGACTCGTTCATTTGCTCTTGTTCAATTCTTGGAAATTCCAAAGTCGAACGGATATTATCCCAAGGTCGATGATGATCACATTTGTACTGCTCCAATAAATCTTCGGCATTGCTGTAATCAAGCTGGGCACGGGCCCGAGCGGATTTTTTCATGTCTCCTCGAAACCAAACGTTTTCATCGTAGATAATCGAAGTTCCATGGGCCTTGTATGAGACATGAGAGAGCATCTCTTCACCCTGAGCGTTGCGCGTGCGCACAAGAGCGTTGATGATTGTGCCACTCTCACAAATAGTCTTCTCACGACGGGCACCATGAGTATCTCCCAGATTGCCGTTTGTGAGAATGAAGATGGAGAGACCTAGAAGTCCGCTTGAACCTTTATCATAACGGCACTCAGTGGCACTATCGCCCTTGGTAAAAGTCACCACGCAGCTATTTTCAAAGGAATGATCGGTAGCTCGGTTGTAAATGTCTTTAAGTGCAGGAGTGATGAAACGATAATCTTCAAAGAGTACCTGTTGGTTAGGATCAATCGTTATCTTGAATCTTTTTTCATATTTTTTTATGTTATTATCTCCCATGGCCAGACGGAATAAAAGTTGGGCAAGATTGCTGGTTCCATAATCTCTCTCAAATTTGTGCTGCCGTTCCCAATATTTTTTATAATCTCCAGGTTTGATGTCATCAAAATAATCCTGTACGTCAGCAATATCGAACTTCCGACCATTGACTTTTGTGCTCCCAACTCTTGTCACTATGTTGAGAATGTCATTTTTTGAAATGCTAGTTTGCGATTCTCTTTCCCAATTATCATTAACGGTCAAGGCCGCCAATTGGGTGGTATAAAGAGCAACGAAGATAATTTTCAATGTCATCCATGTTTTCATCCAGAATTCCCCTTGGTATTGATAAATCAATGTAATATGGGGAAAACCGTGCAAAATGAATGCCAATGTAAGCTATAGAAAGCAGGCCGGCTGTATGGGTGGGCCGTCTTTGATTTTGACGGACAGACAATCATTGGTCAATTCGGAGGGTCTTTAACATATTCGTTGATCCCCGTGAATATCCATAGAGACAAGGCCTGGGAGTACACGCCCTAAGGTTGAGTTTAACTGGCTGTTTCATTTTTGAAATATTTTATTTTTTAAAAAAAATTTGCTTGCAAGGTTCTCGGCGTGGATTTCTTGAAAAAAACTTTTTGGTAAGCGACAGCGCGTAATGCACACCCAGAGCGGTTTATTTTGGCCTTAGGCCGGCCCAGAAAATTTTTTCAACAAGCTTGGTGTTGCAGCAACCACGACGTTTGCCACGACCGATTTTGCCAGAAAAATTTCATGCTAAATACCGTGGTATGGGTATAGAGTGAAAAATAATGAGGAGGCCTTATGGATTTACGTCACGTTGTCGACCATGTTTTATTGAACGATACCAAGGTTTTGGTGGAGCGCGAACGGGAAATTATGTCGAAAGTTTTACATCATCTGCGCGAGGTGGACCACCGCAAGCTCTATGCCGACCTTGGGTATTCCAGCATGTTTGCCTATTGCACGGAGGAACTGAAATACTCACCCGATCAGGCCTGGCGGCGTATTTCTGCCTGCCGGATGCTGACGACGCTGCCTGAGATTGAAGCAAAACTTGACCGCGGTGAGCTTAATCTGACGGTGCTGGGAATGGCGAAAAGCTATTTTAAAGAAAACGACTTATCGTTGATAGAGCAGCGGCAAGTGCTAGACGAGATCGCCAATAAATCCAAGCGCGATGTGGAAAAAATTCTTGCGGCCGATTCGATACCTGCGCCGGCGCATGCTTCAGAGCGCAAGGTATCCAGAACGCAAACCAAAGTGTCATTGGTGCTTGACGACGCCGTGGTGGAAAAATTGAAAGAACTTCAGGCGCTACTTTCTCACACAAAAAAACGCGAACTGCCCGAACTGATCGATTTTCTTTGCACTCAGGAATTGGAGAAGCGAAAAAAATATTTTGCGACCATCAAATCATCTGCCTCGGCGCAGGCAAAAAAGCGCCCGACGCGCGCTATTCCAGCGGCGATCAAAAAAGCATTGTGGGTGAGAGCACAGGCCCGCTGCCAGCATCCCGGTTGTCACTCTCGACATTTTTTGCAGATTCATCATCGGATACCCTATTCCCAAGGTGGATCGCATGCGCTGGAAAATCTGCGCTTGCTTTGTCATGCCCATCATGCGCGTGGGCATTTCTCGTAAATATTTTTCGTTCCAGATGTTTTTCTCGTGGCACGGAATGCTTGCGTCAGGTACATGGCACCAAAATCTAGCCGATGCATGTGATGGTCACAGAGTGGGAGTGACCGGAATCAAAAGTAGTGCTGACAGTTATGGTTAAGCTTGATTTCAATGTTTGCATTTCCGAAGTGCTGAGGGACAGAGAGTGTGTGTGACCATCTCCCATAGTTAAAGTATAGATACTCGCAGTTTCATTTATCACGTTGACGATGGGAACCACCAATGTGTGACCATGATTGATCGCAATCATGATGTTAGGATTTTGAGTTGAGCACGCAGCAGGTGTGACTGGTTGAGTACCGCTGGCAGGCGGAGTGGAATAGACACTGCTCTTTGAGCTGCAGGCCGTGGCCAACATAAAAAAGAAAAATTGCGTTAAAAAATGGCGTCGTTTCATGATTGTCTCCCGCTGAAAACTCTCAAAAGACACATCATAATTGATCTCAAATTCCGGTGCGGTGATTATGGTCATGATCATCCAGGATAACTGGCACGAGTTCTAGGAATAAAGTTCCAACACCAAATTGCTTCAACGTTGCTGAAGGAATTTAGTGTTGGGGATTGAAGTTGAAATGGGAATTAAAGTAATTCTTGAAAATAGCGAGTCATTTCAGCTTTTGTGGCCAAAAGATTTTTACGTTCCAGTTCAGACATCTTTCGATTATGCTTTCTTACTTTCTTATTGAATTTTTCTTGTTGTTTACGCTCTTTCTTGGTTGCTCCATCAACAGCAATTTCTTTCTTATATTCGATCACCGGACCGAAGGCCGTGCCGATTTTACCATTACACATTTCGTTGGCGTCGTTCGATGTTTTTACGGCCACGGCCAACTGGTCTGCCGCGACACCTGTAGCAACTTCGTTAACGGTCTGTTGAAATTCAGCAAAAGTCTCGCGACTCTTGCTTAATTCCTTCGCCAATCGCTTGTTATAGCGGACCAAATTGCGATTGTGGCGACGGACATGACGGTTAAAACGCTTCTGCTGACGTCTTTGTTCTTTAGTTTGTCCATCGATAGCAATTTCCTTTTGTACATCAGTTCGCATCTCGGGATATTTTCCGCTAGCACGATATTCAGACTCATTTAAGATACGGACGATATCATGAAGGGGATTATCGCGAAGCTCTTTGGCACCCCACAACCCTAAAGTTAGGCCGAGAGGAAGAATCAAGGCCCCGGCAATTCCCGCGGCCGCCGTTCCAAAGATGGCATAAGCACCATAATATCCAAGCAAGGTCACAGCGTTACCATCAATTTGAACCGATCGGGGTACTATGGGAGTATCAATTTTTTTCATATAATCAGCTTGGCAAGTGGCAAAGGCCTGACCGCTCAAGCTGATGGTTAAAAGCACACTTAGAAAAATCTTTTTTGTATTCATGATAAATAACTCCGATTTAAATGATGGCTTCCTCTAGCAAATTAGAGAACATGGTACTATTAAGAACTGATAACAATGTACTTTTTACTAAGTATGAGCAAAGAACCATAAGTAAAACTAATTGGTTAGTATTATAAAATATAAGTTTTACTTTTTGATAAAATGCACTATTTTCCGCGCCACTTAATCAACGACTTTTAAACAAGGAGCCTTTTTATGAAAACAATTTTTGGAATTATTTGCGCGCTTTATCTTCTCTCAAGTTTCGCCCATGCGACTTCTCTGCACCCAGACACATTCTCTCACAGTGCCAAACTTTTAACCTGGAATTTTGATTCTGAGAGTTTTCTTTCTACCAAAAGTGTCCGTGGTGGCACAGTAAGTGTGAATGAAGTTACAAAAGAAGTATCTATCCGCTTTGATTTACGCAATAACTGTCCTCCCAATGCTTTTTGCATAGCTTATATCCCAACCTATCAAGTGACCTTACCGCTTAAGAAGGTTGAGACTGATAGCTGTGGCAATGTAATTTATAAAGCTGAACGAAATATGATGCCCGCCGATGGTATTCATCAAAAACTTGTTGTAAAAGACGTCAGCCGCTCAATCTGTGAAATGGTTTATGTTGCTCCTACCATGATCACCTATTCTGAAGCTCATTTTGATCATCACAATGGTAAATTGGTGAAAGCAAAATCTTATTTAACTGCCGAGACCCTTGAATAGTGAGAGCATCAATCGCATCTTAATGAAGGCCCCTTTTTGGGGCCTTTTTGTTTTGAGACCCATCACATAGACCACGTGGCGCACTTTCTGACATTGATGTAAGCAAAGTCCTTTACGATTGGCGTCGTCGTGGGCATTTTAGATAACGCTCAAATAGTGAAGGGAGTTATCTATGTCGGCGATGGTGAGTTTGCGCTTTCTATTTTTTATTTTGGCCATGCTAGGACTTGCGATCTTTCTTCTCGGACAGGTCTTCGGCGCACTTCCCGATGAGATTGATAAGGAGACATACTATCAGCGCTATCTGGCGGCCAAGGAAATTTCCGATGGGAAGCGTGAAGAGGCAAACCAAGCTCTTGCCCACCTTGGCGCAAAAGAAAGTCAGATTAACCATCATGAAGAAGAAATTCGTTCCCATCATGAGTCCATACAAGCAAACCAACAGACCATTTCTCACTCACAAAGCGAGATTGCCAATCACCGCAGTCAGCTTCAACGTTTAAGTCAGGAAATCCCGCGGGCCCAGACCCGATTAGACAATTTGGCAGAGGAAAGGCAACGTTTGCAAGAAAATGAACGTGATCTTGTCCAGCGTCTTGAGGCCGAAAAGCGACATCTGCAAAGGGAAATTGAGGAGTTAGAGCGGAAGCGGGAAGAACTGCGCCAGGTGGAGCGGGCGGAGGCCTCAGCGCAAGGGGAGTTGCGGGCCAAAGAGGGGCAGTTGCGCCAAACCCGTAGCGATGAAAGCAACTTAATTGCCGAACGTCAGCAGCTTTTGCATGAACTTGAACAAGGGGCGCGCGAAAGAAGTGCACTGGAAAATACTTTGAGAGGGCTACGCGAACAAGACCGTCAGCTCAAGCTCACACTTGAGCAACAACGCCAGGTGCATGCTCAAAATGAGGCACGCTTAAAGCAGATCGAGCAAGAGATAGCTCCCCAAAGACAGGCCTTGGAGCATGCCCGCACTCAATGGGAAGCCGCCAAGCAAGAATTGCAGGTCGCCCAGAATCAACAGCACGAAATGGAGAGGCAAAAGCAAAATATTAATGGGCAATTAGAAGCGCTTGAAGGGCAGATAAAGCAAATAGTTGAAAATCTCGCCCGCTTGCCTGAGCGTGAGCGCGAGTTAAAGTCACGCGAAAGAGAATTCCAGACCAAAATTGCCAACTTGGCAGAGCAAATTCGCCAAGGCCAAAATGCTCTCGAACCCCTCATGGCGACAATTAAAAAAAATGCCGAGGTGATAAAAGAGCTATCGCAAGGAGAACAGACTCCCGAAGTGCAGGCCAAGATTCGTGCCTTGCGTGCGGAGAATGAGCATTTGCAAGCGGAGCTGCGGACGTTAAGAGAAGAAGTGACAAAGAATCGTCAGGCGCATGCTGAAGCCAACAAAGCGCTTGGGGTCGTTCAACAGGAACTAAATTCTTTGGCCCAAGAACAGGCCAAACTTGAAGGGCAAAAAGTTGAACTGGAATCGCGTCGTCTGACTTTGCGAACCGAATTGCAACAAACGGAACGCAATCTTGCCGAAGCCGTTAAGGCCGTTGCTCGTGCCCAACAAAATGTAGTGCGCGAGCAAGCTGAAGTTGCGCGTGCTGAGCAGAATTTGCGGGAAGGCGAAGTGAGGCGAGAAAGTGTGACAAGGGAAGTGCAAGAAAGCGCAAAACGCTTACAACAACTTGAGTTGGATTCACAGCGTGCCGCTCAAGCCGTCGCCCAAACAGAGGAGCGCATAAGAGAAATGGGACGGACTATTGCCCAAACAGAAGCACGCGCTCGTCAAATAGAAGTTCGTCTGGTCCAATTGCGTGATCTCTTGGCCCAACTTCAGAATCAGGTGCGTGAATTACAGCGCCAGGTGTCCCAATATGCAGTTGCAGTTCAAAATGGGCGTGAACAACTCCATAGTGTCGAACAAAGAGTGGCGCAGATTCAGCAAAGAGTTCAGACTTTGCAAAATGAACGTTCGCGCCTTTTAGCGCTCTTGGAGCAAAATGAGCGAGTTCGCCTTGAAGTGGAAACACTGCGAGCGGAATTGCTGCAAGAGCGTGCTGCTAGAGAATCGGCGATCGTGGAATTTGAAACGGCCATTCGTGAGTCTCGTGCCAACATTTCGCGGTTTCAAAATTTAATTTCCCTGCGCGAGCGCGAGTTGGCCCAATTCCAAAGCGAGTTACAGCAATTGCGCAGAGTCTTTGCGGCCGCAGATGAGGCGGCAAAAGTGGTTGAGAGGATTACAGCGGAAAAGTGGAATTCGTATCAAGAACGCTATAACCGATACCAACTCTACCTTGCGGCCTCTCGCGAACTTGGCTTCAAGCAGGGTCATCCCATGGGGAGCGGCAAGGCCCGTCCGCTGGGTGAAGCTGAGG
This sequence comes from Bdellovibrio sp., assembly GCA_016187935.1. GTDB lineage: Bacteria > Bdellovibrionota > Bacteriovoracia > Bacteriovoracales > Bacteriovoracaceae > GWA2-49-15. Next base: position 364,064 of record JACPIU010000008.1, on the reverse strand, counting down.
CCCGGCGCTTAGGTGAAATAAATGGCTTGAAGTATGGTTTGATTACGGCCGAACTCGATGGTCGTTGGCGCGGGCTTTTGCGCGGAAAATTAGTTGGTGATGGAAGCGGCCATAGCGATGGCCTGAATTCGAAAGAGGATTACGATCAGGCCTATGCTCTTGGTTTCGAACTCGGCCGAAGTCGTGCAGAAGCACAAGCACAGCGTACTCATGTCCCTATGGGGTACGCAGAACGGCTGCAGGAAATTCTGGCCTCAGTTCCAAGAGCGCATGTGGTTTTAAGCAATGAAACATTGAAAGGATCGATGTCATATCATGATGAAAAAAGTGTTGTTACAAAAGAATTACTTGATAAGACCGACGAAACAGAATTGTCAGAGCAAGAAATTGCCGCCGCCAAAGAAATTATTTCGGCCATTAATCAGATGGTTGATAATGTCGAACAAGATATAGAGCGCTATCGCAACCCACGCCATAACTTTTCAGACCCACGAGTGGCCTATCAAGGAGCGGGTGTTATTCCGGTGGATTTTGGTGATCGTGATTGTAGCAGTGTCTATAAGAAGATCCCTGATTTTCTGCGTGCCTGCGAGGAATCCTACAAGAGCGGTTTTAATCAAGGCGCAACAGAGTCGCATTGGAAGAATTTTGTTCTGATCTATCCCAAAGAGTGGCGCCAGAATTATGATAAAAACTTTGCCAAAAATAAAAATAATCTCTTTCTTACTTCCAAAGAAGAATCTCGCGTGATTGTTTACGCCGAAGCACGAGCGCGAGGTGTTCGTGAAATTCGCGCCAAAGGCGAAGAAGATGGGCAACGGATCGGGTTCACTGAGACCCTGCCGGGAGCGGAGGCCCGCGCTTTTGCTGCCGGCCGTGAGCAGGCCCAGGATTTTGCCAACACTCATGCCCTTGTTCGTCTCATCAGTGGAAATAGCGCTCTGATGATTTTCGACGATTCCAGGGGACCGATTCAAGGTGCCGAGCTGGCGCTTGGAATTAATTTATATAACGCCGGTGGCGTAGTGCTGGCACCAGCTTTAGGGCGCCTGGCGATCACCGAAAAAAGTCATAATATTCAAATGCCGGCCCAATCCCGTGAACTTCGCGAGTTGCCGGCGCAACATGTCGTTGAACTGCGAGACGTCCTGTCGGCCAAAATTAACCCAAATGCCGTTCCGGGAGAAAAATTTTGGTTGAAAGGGGTGGTGATTGTTCCGGGGGATGGTGAAAAACGTGAATTGCGTCTTCCAATTGTCTATGAAGGGATAGTGAAGGTGAATCCCGGTATCGATTCCGTTGTAAATTTTGAGAATAAACCAAGATGGCGCGATTGGGGATTTTGGCCGTTTAAGTGGAAATATCGCACCCACGAAGTGGAAATCATCTTGACCGGCCTGCGGGATAACGTACCTGCCGGATATCGTTTACAACTTACCGCTTACGATCAAGAAGCCGCCAATCTGATTAATATCGTGCGCGCTGAAATGAATACCGATGCCATCGGGCGCGGTGAAAAAATTGCCGTGAAACTGGCCTATCAATTTAAGGCCAAAGCGAAAAAGAAACAGCTTAAGCTTAAAGTGCACGTTTTCTACGGTGATGACGTAGTATCTGAGAATGTTATTAGCTTATCGGCGCGCTAGTTTAGTTTGGTGTTAGACGAAAAGAGAAAGTAGAGATAGAGTCAATACTTATGATAAGTGACCGCTCTGTTCATACTTTCCGTTTTCAATGCCGAATCTTTCTTTTCATTATCGGTTTCCTTTATTCCTTTGTCGCTCAATCCATTGATTTACCTCTAGATAATCGCATTTCTTTCTATGAAGGCATTCAACCGCTTTCATTAAACCTAGAATTTCGCCATACTTCGCAATATCCGCTTTGTGACAGTATAAAAGTCGATTTGTGGATTTCTCGCCATGATTGCTTGATCGGCACTCAATTAAATTTTTATCACTTTACAAGATTGTCCTTGTTCCCGGTCAGTTTCGATTCAACTTATTTTCCCTCCCGTGCACCTCCTTTTGGAGTTTGAAATTTAGGAACATAACTGAATGGTAAATGAGGAGAGATTATGGAAAATAATCAGGATAAAAAACTGCCTGACAAAAAGCCTGTTGTTAAAGATCAAATCTTAGGAGCATGGTTGTTATTAGGCGGTATTGTCGTTGCGGTCATCCTATTAAAGTTGTATTTAGGTTAGCCTGCATATCAAACAGCAGAGTCACGTCAATATAAAGCGGTCGTGACTCTGCTATTTAGTAGTTTCGAGCAGACGATGAATTTCATCTTGGCCTGTTGGGATATATTTAAAGACTTCTCCTTTTTTCTTCATGCGTTCTAAATCCAAAACTGTTCCTGGAATCAGATCAGCGCCATTGTTTAATTTACCTTGGACTGCATAGATGACCCAACGCGGGCCTTCGAGAGAGAGCACGAGATAGGCCATGTCTGAGGCGGCCAAAAGAGTTTGTGCTGATAATTGCACAAGATGTCCATAACCCAGAACTAGGCCTGAACCAAGAGTGTAAGAAGGCGGCACAGTTACCATCTTGGCAACCTCGTAGGCCGCGACGGCCGTGGCGGCAGTGGCCGACAAGGTTGCTCCACCAGCTAATGTAGTGCCACTTAAGACCGTTCCAAAAGCGTAACCTCCTGCTGCTGTAGTTTCACCAATCGCCAGGAAGGTCGGTCCTGCCACCATGCCTACAGCTCCAACCGCCACGCCAATTCCTGCCCCAGTTGTGGGAATGCCTACCGAGGCGAGTGGCACACCTACAAGGTCAATAGCGGTCCGTTCAATTTTACCGACGGTTTTGTAAGAAACATTAATCAATTGTCCTGAAATCCAACCTCCCGTCGTGGCGATCGCACCAGCAGTCTGACTGGCGGCACGGACAGAGCTTGCACTTACTTCCGAAGCGATCTCTCCTGTGGCACCAATGACTTCACCGCCTGCTCTGGCCAACTTTCCCGTTACCATTCCACCGCTATATACCGCCGGAGCAGCCACGACCATGGCCCCAGCTACAGCTTGGCCGCCAACTGCGACTCCGGTTGCGGCGGCCTTTCCCGAGGCATTGATTATGACATTCGCAACTTTCCCTGTCGTCGTCAGTGCGGCATCCCCAACCAGACCGACACTTTGAACGGTCATGCTATTTGCTTTGGCCACGGCCTTCAGTCCGGTCGCTGCGATTCGGCCACCGCTTATTTCCATGATGCTAAAAACTGAGGCCACTCCAGCGAGAAAACTTGGAGCGATCAAATCGTAGGCCATCGCACTAGCATTCCAGGATGCTTCTACCGCAATTTGTGCCGTACTAACACCACCCACTCCTATCAACATTGTGGGGTAGGCGACGGAGTTTATGGTGATATAGCCAAGACTGGCGGCAGTAAGTTTTGTGACAGGAGCGATGATGGAATCCCAGAAGAGGGCCTTGCTGGTCCATAAAATGGCCTTAAGCATTCCTAGTGTTATTCCAATATCTGAATTATTGCCTGTTATTCCTTTGCCGGCATTTTCCAGCGATTCCTTGGCATTTTTGCCATACTCTTTGATGGTTTTCCAAAAAAGAACCGAAGTTAAATTTGAGCCCTCTTCCCTCACGTCATTGACTCCTTCAAATAATTGACCGGCACCGGCCAGAGTTCGATCCTTGGAATCAACAGCTCGTTCCGCCACTCTCGAAGGAAGAGTAAGATACCCTTGAATGAATTGTTTTTTGGCCCAAGCACGATGAAGTTTCGACATGCGCTCGGTTTCGACAATAGAAATGTTGGCCCCTGAGTTAAAAAAATCTTCGATAGCATGCCCGGTCTTTACCGCTCCCTTGCGTACTTCTGTGCCGGCCTGAGAGAAAGCATCATCAACATTGCTACCCCTATTGCTCATTTCTTTGTCGAGTTTGTAGGCGCTCTCGACAGAACCACGGCTCACCTCTTTTGTATTTTCGATCATGCTTTTGGCAGCGCTTTGAGCGTTTGTACTGAGCATGTTATCTATCTTTTTCCCCGTCAGACTTGAATCATGGTGAAATGCTTTGCCTTCCTTCCTGGTCTTATGGGCGAATAAATTGGATTGGTAATTAATACTGTCAGCGTACAGATAACTATTTTGCAGAAAACGTTGCTTGGCCTCTTCACCTTGCTTCTGGGCAATATTGTCAAGACGTTTCGCCAGAGCGTGCAACTCTTTTCTGACATCCTTTGAAAGTTCATAAGCATAAACGGTGGTGTCTTTCGGCAGGGCGAGTGCTTTAGAAATAATGTAAATAGAATCATTCCATGTCTTGGTTGCGATATTGCCTGTAATTTCAGTGGTAGTCTTGTAAATGCCGCCGGCCAGTTTCATGCTTTTTACCGTTCCTGTCTTGACGATGTTGACTGAACTTGCGGCATTTTCCAGCGCCAATAAAAATGAATCACGCGCCTTTATTCCGACCGCCATGGTAAAAAATTCAAAAGTGTCAGGCCCGGGAGGAATCAACTTAACTGTTGTCATGGGAACTTGAAATGCGCCATTTTTATAAAGTGAAACGTGTTCTCCCCAGTGTTTTTTCGTATATTGAAGAGGGTCTTGCTCTTGTTTTGCCTTTTCGGTCGATGAGCAAGAGAGTAAAAAAATAATGACAAAATATTTTTTCATAATAGCTCTATTTTTTGGGATTTAACTTAAGATCTTCAGGAAGCACTTCTATTACTTTTTTTATGACCTTGGGATCTTCGCTGACTTTTTCAATCTTGATACCTTTCTTGCGTATTTTTTCCAAATCAACCACCGCTCCAACCGGCAATTCATGGGCCTCATCGTGATCAGTGATAGCGTACACGGCCAATTTGGGGCCATCCCAAACCAGAAAAAAAACAGTGTTAACAGCGCTTAGACCTAATTGGAGCGGAAGCGCCGTAATGGCATTGTAGCCTAAAACGATGGCACTCAATGACGTACCAACCACGGCTTGAGCAGTGTTTTTCCCGAGATCGAAAAGTAAATTCCCGGCATAAACGGCGCCTGTTGCAGTATTCGCCAAGGTCCAAGTTGCCACAGCGCCTACTTTGCCGGTAGAACTCAAGGCCACTTGATTGGCGACTCCTAAAGTACCCTGTACGACATAATTTGGAACCACACTGGCCGCCGATAAGATGGCCATGCTTGAGAGCAAGGCACTGCTAGTAACTTCTGAAAGAATGTTCACTCCCATTTTACCTGAATAGTAAAGAACACCACCCAATGAATAGATTGTTCTTCCTGAGACTAGAATCGCGCCTGCGGGCACGAGTAAAATTTTTCCCACGCCCTTGCCAATCAAGCGAGTACTATCGCTGGCCGTTTCACTGATCTGCATGGCACTCGGTTTGAAGATGCCGTAATAGATTGCCTTGATATGCCCCCAAACGAGATAAGGCAATGCGGTTAATGAATTTCTGGCCTCGCCTGATTTATGATATTCCCGAATCCATTCTCGGGAAGCTTGATCAAAAGCTTCGCTCCAATGAAATTCCACTGTTTTTGCTTTTTCACCTTTGATTTTTTTTAAGATATCCTTCATGTTTTTGAAATCGCTCGACAAATCACTGAAGTAATGACCTGGAATAGTTTTCAATTCTTCAAAGTCTCTTTCATTCAAAGTCCCGACATGCACAGTTCCAAGAAGTAAGGCGTCCCAAGATTTGACAAAACTATCCAACGAATAATGCCATAAGGCCTTAGAGCTTTTCTGACTAAATTGCCAAATACGCTTACGGCCTTCTTCGCCTCGTTCAGACAATAAGCGGTTAACGGTGGCGGCATGTTCATTGTTATCATGATACGACTTCCAAGTTTTCTTCATATCAATTTTCTGCGCCAAAAAGAATTGCTGAACGGCTTGACGATAAGTTGTGATGGTCATTTCCCGACAATATTCTAAACTTCGCTTGGTTGACGGAATAATGTACCACCCTTCATTGTAAATTCGTTGTTGATCTTTAAGGTTGGCCATGGTGATAGGGATGACATCCTCAATCTTTTCCTCGGAAAAAGCTCCTGGCACGATTAAGAGGGAAATAACGAAAAAAAAACTTCGCGGCCATCCTTGGGCACAAGTGTCTTTCATGATCATTCCTGGTAAATGAAAAAATATGCTTGAATTATGTCACACCTAATCAAGAAAGAGAACTTTCGCCTTGCGAATTTTGAAATAAAGGTCATAATAAATATGCAGTTAGGAATCATGCTAAAACTCCCATGAGGTTTAGAAGTGAAAATAATATTTTGCAGTATATGTACTTTGCTGTTATTCACTTCGCTGTCCAGTGCAGATGAAATTTCAGAAGTCCGCGGAGATCAAGTGTTATTTTCTCTTGATGGTCTGGAAGGTCTTGCTAATGGCGATGTCATAGAAATATTTGACGGCACAGTTTCACTGGGAAAAGGAAAGGTAAGTAAAATCGGAAAGAAGTCGGCCCTTGCGATAGTCAGTCAAAGCACTAGGCCAATCGAAAAGGGTCAGAAAGTAAAAATTAATGAGTTTGATAAGCTCTTAAATTCTGATCCCCAGGAATCGCCAAAGAACCAGGAGCAAGATAAAAAACCAACCGGCCATCGCTGGATAGGTGAACCATTTGCCAATGTCGCATCAGGAACTTTGGAACAAGCTATTACGATCACAGAACCCGTTTCGGGCACCGCCAAAGTTGAAGGTTCCATATCAGGGTATCAATTAGGCGCCAGAGGTGGTTATATTTGGGAAAATTTATTTGTAGGGTTCCAATATTCTCAAGCGGCAGGTGAGCACAAGGAATTAAAAATGACCATGGATTTGGCCGGGACTAAGACGACAACAGACTTGGACAAAATGGATTATGGTAAAACTGATTTTGGCCTTTTGCTCGGTTGGAAATTTGGTGAAATGTTCCGGATGTGGTTTTCTTCACTGAATAGCAATTTAAAAACAAAAGCTTCAAGCGGTGAAAAGACTAAATATAAGGGTGTAACCGGACTTCTCGGGTTCGGTTGGCATATAGGCTCTCAATTCAGCATTAACCTTGAACTCGGGGGCGCCATTTACTCGGAGGAAGACGGACAAAAATATCCCTTCACCACCACTGTTGATGGCGTGACGATGAAAGTCGATGCTTTTAAGGAAACGCATTTTTTATTTGGTCTAAGTTGGTGTCACGGTTTGTACTGATTTTTTTTAGTATCAAATGTCTCACGTATGATCGGACGTTTGGAATTGTGCTCCTGATTAAGGATGAGCGGTCTTGCTCCCACGGGAGTCCACCAGTTAGGTGAAGCTGTTTTCACGTCTTCATTTTGTGCCAATAGCGTGGCCTGATTCAAACTATCAAATCCTGCCTTGGTTTTTACTAACCAAACTGTTTTTCCGGAAATATTTATTTTTCTCTGCAGAGTTAATTTATTCTTTTGTGCCCATGTCTGCACTTCACTATCCAAACGTGGTTGTTTGAAAGTTACGATAACGCCACCGGGAAGTGCTCTTAGCGTTCCTGTGCCGTCTGGGCCATCGCTAAAAATGGGAGATTGATTTGGTGGTGAAGATCTTTGGGAAATTGCCAGCGTCACGGCTTCATTTGTTGTCTTATAAATGGAGGCGTTACCTATTTTTTTATGCAACCTATCTCCCGGTAAGGTTTTGGTTTTCCCGAAATGGACTAATAAATTAGATTTGAGATATATTTTGCGACTTTGTTCCCCATCTTGCCATGAGTATTCGTCGATAGCGAAAGCAGAAACGGTGAAAATAATGAAGAAAGCAATCAAGATATATAAGTTCATCCATTATTCTCCGTAAAAATTAAGTCGCCAGCTGGTCAATGTACCTGTCTTTCCGTCGCTGGAATCGGCGTCTTGAACTTTCAAAGTCCACGTGCCATCGGCCGGTTCACCCAAATGTCTGGCGGTTCCAAAGCGAAAAGTGTTGGCGGCTATCGTACAATTAGCTTCAACTTGTGCAGAAGTGTCATCGCTAAAGCATTTATGATTATTGGTGAGTCGGCTGATTGTGCTAATACCTCCGGAGCGTTCCAACTGAATGGCAAGATTGCCCCAATCCTGATGGGTCATATTGACGGTCACTTCCACAAATTCGATTTTAGTAATGCCGCTACCCGCGACAACGACTGAAGATGAGACCACGGTACCATTATCGGGCACCGCCTGATTAACCACCTGAGCACCGCCCACCGGATAGGCAAAGGAAACTAATGTTCCAACATTGCTCCAAGAACTCGCCATGAGTACGGCGGCTTCGGCATCCACCACCCCGAAACCATAATCATAGCTGATGTTATAGGGTGGAGATGCGGCGTTGGTTGTCCAGCCGGCATTGCTGGGATCATTCTTGCGCGCACTGGCCGCCAAAATAATTTTTACATCACGCCAAGTTAGCAGCGGATTTGCTTTCAGTATAAGTGCGGCCACACCTGCGACCATGGGAGCGGACGCCGAGGTGCCATTAAAGTATTTGGTGTAATCTTTATTGCTGAGATCAGTAACATCGGCGGAAGTATTGAACCCGTACAGACTTCCTGAAATATCCGTCGTGGTGATTGCCGGCCCGGTGCTGCTTCCTTGTGAGGGGGCACAAACCCATAGATTCGCGCCAGGCTCTGAGTAGGAAGCGGCCACACCATCTTCCCCGACTGCACAAACGGCGATAACGCCATGAAAATTTGCATATCCGTCATAGTTGGACCAATCGGCAAGTTGTCCTGTGGCAGAAAATGCTCCGTTTCCTCCGGCCCAAACATACACTGTTCCTTTGCCGCCATTGCCATCTGCCAGACCTGTTTCCACCGCCGCACGCCAGACGCTGGGAGAATCATCGAATCCCCCCAGACCATCGTTGGGCCCCCAACTATTATTTGAGACTGCAACGGAGAAGTAATTTCTGATCATGGCATCGGCGGTGTTAGCGTCGGTGAAATCCTCCAATAAATTAAAACCCATCAATTTGGCACGAGGGGCAACCCCGCTTACTCCGACACCATTCATGTCTCGAGCGGCGATCACGCCTGCGACACAGGTTCCGTGAATAGCATCCGGGCCGCTTGGATCTGAAGTGCCGGATAAATAATTATAACTTCCCGATGTGACGTTGGCCGAGAGATCGGGGTGGCCGATTTGAAAACCATCATCAACCACGGCAATGATGACATTGTCACCTTTATTTCCTGCCGCCCAAACCGGCGAGACATTTATATCTTCACCGTAATTTCCGCCCATTTGTCCGGTATTTGATAAATGCCACTGATCTAAAAATAACGGATCTGTTATGCTTTTGTTGATGGCCCTTCCAATCTCACCAAGCATACCTTTCTGAGAAGCATCGTCATTGTTGCAGGCGGATAAGAAAAATAAGATCAAAATAAGAGCGAAGAAAGACGTATTCAATTAATAAATCCAAATTAGAGTTTCTACCTATTATGTATTATCGGCAAAAAAATTGAGTGGCTTAAAGATTATTCTTTAGATGATAAAAAAAAGTGGCTTAATTTTGTCGATAATCGTCATTTGAGTTAAGTGGCAAGGTATGCAGCAGTGAGCGTGTAAAAATTAAAGAGTATTCTTGAGCAACGAGTGGTGGGCGAAAAAAAACCATGTTTCGTGTCTAGTTCAACTATTTCCCCAAGAGTATTTTGAGAATTCTTCATTTGTCATCAATTTTAAGTACTTGCGAAGACCGGTGCTTAGCGTTGGTGGTGAAACATTTTTTTCTCGCTTTGAAAGCGCGCCAGGTGGCGCGTTTCTGTGGCCACTTTTGTTGTTGGAGAAAACCGCCAATGATAATAGTATTGCATTGTTGTCATCTAAAGTGTGCCCGGAGTCCTATGAAAAAGAAATTGAGAACGAAAAAATTTACCCCCAAAATGTCTGAGATGACTTTCGGCAAAACCTTAGAGGCCCAACGTTTAGCAGGAGAGATGACTTTGAAAGAATTTTCATCTCTTCTCAAAATTTCTATCGCCTCCTTGGCCGATCTTGAGAGTGGGCGAAGAATACCGACACCTTCAAGAGCGGTGAAAATCGCTCGAAAGATTGGTGCTCCTGAATCGTATTGGGTGCAGTTATGTATGCAAGATAAGTTAAGAGAAGAGCGAATTAATTTGAAAGTCATTGTTGCCCAATAATCCTTCCTGTATATGGAAAAATTACAGGCTTTAGGAAAGCTCAAAATAAGCGTGCTAGTATATTACCAAAAAAATCTGATCACATTAGAGGTACGCCATGCGAATTCGCTCCATCACTCTAACTCTTTTGCCATTTTTGTTGTTCATGGGTTTTCTTAGCGCTCACGCAGAAGATGATTATCGTCTAAATTGGTTTCCGGCAGAGAAGAGTGAATGGGAACAAGTTGTTTCTCTTGTCGAGCGTTATCAGTCGGCCATTCCCAAATCAGTCCGTTCCAAGATCGAGCGCGCCTCCATCAACGATCTTTTATACGGAGTCTCAAACAGCTATACTCAAGACATTCAAACGGAACCTGGCAAACCGAGTAAAACAGCGGCCATTGAGCTGACGCGTATTTTGATTCCCATTTCCTTTGAAAGATTTTCCGCTACTTTCCCGGCGGCAGAGTGGGGAGTGCGCCTCGATCACTATTTGGGAGGCGAGGTAGTGGTGTACGAGCGCGATGCTAAAGGGCGCCCGATTCGTCAGTTGGAGAGAATGGTACTTTCATTGTTACCCGGCGATCTCGATATTTGGAGTAAGAATCAGGACATGACTAAGCTGGAGGTCATTCGTTACGGTGAACGTCGCGCCACTGTGACCTGGTGGGTGCGCTACTCTGACAATCGATCAACCGAATCTGACCTCGGAACTGTTGATTTTCAGGCCTCGGCCGAAGGCACCCTCGTGACCTTCCATTCTGCTCATCGCATTCGCGCGTTGGGTGGACCTCTTTTACCTGCTTTTCTTGTGAAACCGGTTCTTGAGAGCTTCTTCTTGGATCATTTACGCCATTACCGCGATCAAGTTTGGAGCAACTGAATCATGTTTAAAAATTGCCCCAGTCACATTGGAGGCACACCAGGCCCAGTTGTTCACGCCACATTTTGACCACATTCAAGCGATCTTCCACCACAAACAAAACATCATAGAGAGGTTTGATATGCTCTAGATAGATTTCTTTTTTGATGACCGCATCCTCTCTTCGGTCTTTGGATTTTCTCATAAAAAGCCGCTCAAAATTTATCCCATGAACGGCCAACCATTCCTCGGTGGGACTTCGATAGCGCTCTCCCCGCCCAGTAAGAAGCAAGGTTCCCACGCCCTGTGCCTGCATGGCCCCAATCAATTCTGCGCACCATTTGTTGAGAATATCCTTATGAAAGTTCTTGTTGAACTCATTCCAATTCTTCCGTTCCCCTCTCACGTGAGGCACACGATGCTCGATATTTGCCAGGGTTCCATCGATATCAATAATAATTATTTTTTTACGCTGTGTCATTGGCGATGATAATCTCTCTTAATTTAAGTCCCCCCAATATAAATCATTACCTTAACAAAAATAAAACACATTTTTAGTTAACAGTTTCCGTCTTCTTTGAGATGTATTGCCAGACTTTTTTTTGAGATTTTCACGAATATATGGAGGAGATGACGCATGTGCAAACTAATAGGCATTTTAGTGGGGTTTCTTTTGCTTTTTGGTTGTCAAAAACAAGACCAACTTGGTTCAAGAGGCAATCCCATCAAACTTTATTTTACCCCGTCAGTGGATGCCGAAATTATCGCCTCAAACTCCCAGGAATTTTTGAAATTTATTGAAAAGGAAACTGGACTATTTTTTGAAACCGGTATTCCCACAAACTATATCGCCGTGGTGGAGGCCTTCGGTTCAGAACGTGCCGATATCGCCGTCATGAACTCCTTTGGCTATCTCATGGCCAACGAGAAATATGGCGCCAATGCCAAGTTGACTGTCCTTCGCTATGGAGAAAATTTTTATCGCGGACAAATCATCGCCAATACCAAAAGCAATATCAAAGACGTGAAGGACATAAAGGGTAAAAAATTTGCTTTCACAGATCCTTCCTCTACTTCAGGCTATATGTTTCCTTTGAAAATCCTAAAAGAAAACCAGATCGAACTTGAATCCACAGTCTTTGCCCAGAAACACGATAACGTTGTGACCATGGTTTACCAGGGCCAAGTGGATGCAGGCGCAACTTTTTATTCGCCACCAGGAGAGGATGGTACCATTCGTGATGCTCGCGCCAGAGTCAAAACTCAATTTCCTGATGTCGAAGACAAAGTGAAAATTATCGCGCTTACTGAAAAAATCCCCAACGATCCCTTTGTTTTTAGAAAAAATCTTCCTGATGCCATTGTGGGCAAATTCATCACTGCTCTTAAGAAGTTTTTGAGCACGGAAAGCGGACAGAAGGTTTTCAAGAATATTTACAGCGTTGATAGCATTGTGGACTCCACCGATGCCGACTATGATGGCCTGCGTGCCATGGTCAAGGCCATCAATCTCAATAAAGAAGAACTTGTAAAATAATAGGAATGCGCATGGAAGAATCGATCATTTCAATTCGTAAATTGAACAAGGTCTACCCCAATGGCTGCCATGCCCTCAGGAACATCAATCTTGAAGTTAAAAAAGGTGAATTCCTGGTGGTGATTGGATTGAGTGGCTCGGGAAAATCCACGCTCCTTCGATGTATCAACAGACTGCATGACATTACATCGGGAGAGGCCACTTTCAAAGGAATGAATATTACACATCAAACCGGCAAGGAGCTTCGTAATACCCGCGCCAGAATTGGCATGGTCTTCCAGCATTTCAATCTGATTCCCCGTAAAACGGTCATGCAAAACGTTTTGACCGGCAGCCTCGCCAATACGGGAATCATCAAATCCCTGGTGGGAAATTACACTGATGTGGAAAAACAGCAGGCCATGAAATACATTAAAATTGTGGGGCTCGAAGGCAAGGAATATGTCCGCGCCGATAATTTGAGCGGTGGTCAGCAACAAAGAGTCGCCATTGCTCGTGCTCTGATGCAAAATCCCGACGTCCTGCTGGCAGACGAACCTGTCGCCAGTCTTGACCCCGCCACATCCAATTCGGTCATGCAATATCTTGAAAAAATCAACAAAGAAATGGGAGTGACGGTGATCTGTAACCTGCATTTTCTTTCATTGGTTCGGCAATACGCTACCCGAGTCGTGGCACTGAAGGGGGGGGCAGTAGTTTATGAAGGTGCCCCGCTTGATATTTGCCAAGAATGGTTTAAACGTATTTATGGTGAAGATGCAGTCGAAGTAACCGCTCATTGAGGATAAAGATGTGACAACACAAGTAATGGAAAATCACACAGAACTTTTCATTAAGAAAAAAGGGATCAAAAGAAAACATGTCTATTCAATTCTTTTGGATGTCTTTCTATGGTCCTATCTTTTTTTAGTCTCATACAAAATCGTCTATCAGAAGATTATTTTATATCTGAGATACCCTGAATTTAACTGGTCACAACCCTTGGTGGCCCTCGCTCTCGGAATCATTGTGTCGGGAATCTTCTTTGTGATCCCGTCGTTCTCTATAGGCAAAACAGTCTTTCGCCTTTTTACTGGGGATGCAGGTCTACCTTGGTGGAAAAAACCCTATGCAGTCTTCTCGGTGATTATGATCATCATGACTTTTGTGACCGGCATCTACATGACCAAGGCTTCCCTCACCGAATTTCTCTCCCCCAGCGGTCTGGCCGGTGCCAAAAGAATCTTCACCTCACTTCTCACCCCTAATTGGGCGATCTTTGAGGATGCACTCTTTGCCGCCATAGAAACTCTCTACATGGCCCTTATCGCTACCGCCTTGGCGATTCCAGTGGCCTTTCTGCTCAGTTTTTTTGCCGCCAGAAATCTGATGTCCCATACACCTGTTTTTATGGTCGTTTATTCAATCACACGCTTTATTTTAAATATGACCAGGGCCATAGAACCTCTGGTCTGGGCCATTATCTTCTCGGTTTGGGTTGGAATCGGGCCATTTGCCGGTATGCTGGCCTTGTGTTTGCATTCAGTCGCCTCTCTTTGCAAATTGTACTCAGAACAAATTGAAAGCATCGACGAAGGTCCCATTGAGGCCATGACCGCCACGGGGGCCCATCCTATCCAGGTCATCTGGTTTGGAGTCGTTCCCCAGGTCGTCCTGCCATTTCTTTCCTACACCATTTACAGATGGGATATAAATGTGCGAATGGCGACAGTCATCGGTCTTGTGGGAGGAGGAGGTATCGGGACCATGCTCATGCAGTATCAAGGTCTGGCCAAATGGAATGAAGTGGGTCTGCTTGTCATCGTCATTGCCGCCATTGTGTGGATGATGGATTATGCTTCTGCCAAAATTCGGGAGGCAATTAAGTAGTATGTTTGATGCCATGTCCCTCACACATTTCTACTTTGGTACACCCAAAAAACAGTTAGAGCTTGGGTTTCGCCCGCTCAAGGAAGTGGATCGCAATTATGACCAAGGCGGTAGAAGTTTTTATTTTTTCGATTTTGATGACAACATCCTCAACCTTCTCACGCCCATTGTGATTTTCCACAAGCACAATGGAGAGGAAAAATCCATTTCTTCGAGAGAGCTGGCGGCCGAGGGGGCAAATATAGGTCAGAGCGGCCCTTTTAAGGATTATCAATTAAGCGATTGCGTAAAAACCGGATCATTTCGAAATTTCCGGGATATAGATATTGATATACAAGACCGGATACAGAGGAGGAAGAACCAAAATTTCACCAAGGACATCTACGATATTTTGCAGTTACCTGAACATGTCTGGAAAGGTCCTTCTTGGAATTACTTCCATTACGCCGCCTTCAACCAACGCCCTCTCGCCATCATTACCGCCCGCGGGCATGATCCGGAAACAATCAAGGAAGGCATCGAGATTCTTCTGGAGGAAAAGCACATTCAGGCACGCCCCAATTACCTCGGAGTCTTTCCTGTCACCAATGAGAAAGCGCGAAAAGAACTGGGTGATTGTGGCATCACAGAATCGGTAGCGGGACTTAAAAAGCTCGCTATCAAAAAGTCAGTTCAAGTGGCCTTCAAAAGGTATGGGGAGAATCCCTTTCATCGTTTTGGAATGAGTGATGATGATCCTAAAAATGTCGAACTGATTACCGAGGCCATGGTGGAATTAAAACAAACCTATCCTGATAATGCTTTTTTCGTCATTAATACTCACGAAGGGAAATGCATAAAGAAGGAAATTTTCAAGGATCATTTCAAGGAAACCGAAATTCAAGATGCCGACAATCTCCAGCCTTCGCTGTTTGACCTTTAAGGGCCTATCCCAAAACCCTCATCTGCGTCGTTGCTCAATCATTCGCTTGTGCGGCGTACACTCTATGTACGCCTCCGCGCTCCCTCAATCGCGCCTAGCATCTGAAGGTTTTGGGATAGGCCCTAAGCGGCCATAGTCTCTGATTTTTGCCGATTCATTGAAAACCAAAGATAATCCAAAAGGCCGTCTTCATATCGGTATAATAATTCCACCACCAGCGCCTCTAAGGCCTGCCTGGGTTCATTGGTTTCCATTTGTTCCATCTTCAGTTTAAGAATGAGTTCAAATTTGTCCGGAGATATTTCGAGAAGTTTTACGAGATGATTTTGTAAACGATTTTCAATTTCCATCATGGAATCCTTTTTTTCTAAATCATTTAGAATCGATTATTCTAAGACTGATCAATATAAAGCTCCAACCGCGTCGTTTCATGACTATAATTATTGAGTATAATCAAGCCAAAGACGATTCATCATCTCATTTGAATTGCTAATCTTTTTGCGGGAATTGAGATGAGCGATCTCGGAAAAAAAGATGACCAAGCTCAATCACAATAATTTGTGAAATGATTGCGCTCTAGAACTTTGGCCAAAACCGTTTCCATAGCTTTTTTGCAAGTCCTGGCAGTTTCTGTGACAGTCTTATTGGACCAAGAGTTAATCATGGAAGTTTTGGTAGCGGTTACGGTACATTTTTTGAAGATAAAGACGCCCTTTTCTTTGGCGGTCACTTTCAAATCAAAGGCGCGAAATTTTCGATCCATTTCCTCGCCTTCGGCCAGGGTAAAATCTTTTCTTCTAATGTCTTGAGTGATCAAATTCGCAATGTCCTTTTTACTTAGATTTTCCACAGAAAGATTTATATTGCATACTTTGGCCTTGAACTCCCGACGGTCTTGCGTGAGGCGATCTAGATATTCTCGCTCTTGCAAGTCATTGTAGTAACGGCACTCAACTACGCTGTGGTACTGATCTCCCGTGCATTCGGACTTGCCTTCACCTTGAACAGTCATGTTACAAAGATGAGTTTGCTTGGTGCCTACACCGCGCTCGAAACGATTTCGAATCATGGTGGTTTCATATTTTCCGCCATCCGCCTCGGTATTGTTATGTCTGCCGGCAAAGAGCAGCGTGATGCTGACATTGTCAGTATATGTTTCGAGTTTGAGTTCGCCTTGAGCGCCACCGGAAAAGCAATTTCCACATTCAGTGCTGGCGGCGTCGTTAACGAATAATTCCTGCTCGTTTTGTTTTTCAAACAAAGTAGTTTTGCAATAATGGTAGCGTGCCTGGGCACTGGCCATGGTGAAAGTGAGTGCCATTAAGAATGCTAATCTCTTCATATTTCCCTCAAAAATTAAGTTAGATATTTTACTCTTCCTGATACTAAGAAGATTTCATTTGGTAAATAATTTGAAGAGCTTTTTGTAAAAATTACACTTCAGGCTAAATCGTTGTGTTTACACAATTTGTAAAGAACAAGAGTGGCTTAATTCTTTACTTTGTGGCGGAGGGAAGGGACTCATATACAAAGAAGAAAGACATGACATTGCCGGCCAAGAGTAAAGAGTGTCCATTTCAAACTCCTCAGCAGATCGGTTGTCGTATCGCTGGGTTTGGAAATGTTTGTCTTTCTCCTGTTCCTGTTCCTGCTCCTGGCCGGCAGTAGTTATCTAATAAAAGTAAAAATTCCCGGTTGTGACATTATTGGTTTCATCACGCTCGCGCATATTGTTGTCGGGGTCGAGGGTGATTGTCGTGACACAACTTTGTCGACGCGCCGGAAGTTCATCTTCGTAAAGACCCAGTCCGAAGGTATTCATTCCTGGGAGTAAATTGATGTATCGACTGAAAACCGTATATCCGCAACGATCCATTCTGAAGCGCACAGGCACGCTGGTCTGTACATGTGGAGTAAGGTAATTGACAGTCAGACTGATATAAGAAGGCGTTTGCTGAATCCATAAGGTATGCAATTGCAAATCGGGGTATACCACACCGTCTGGATGAGGAAGAAAAAGCGGACCGAATTCAAAAACATTGTTAACTTCATTGGGTTCACTCAACATATTTTCCGGGTCGATAATGAAGCGCGTGTTACAGTTTTGGCCAAGCCCTGGCATTTGACTGATGGGATGAGCGAAAGAACCCACTTGGTTCAGGGGAATTTGTCCTGCATCGAGAGTATAGCTGCCTCCACATCGCTCTATTTTGATTTTGAACCGTGTTCCACTTCCAGCTGACACATCAGCACCATTATTGCGCACACTGATGGAAAGATAAGGATAGGTTGTCATCAGATAGGCCGATTCCATTTCAAGGTCGGGCATTCCCTCTGTACTTTGGCCCGGTAAGGGATTTAAAAAATAAGGGGCTTCGATCCAGTTGTCTTGGCGGTAGGATTCAAATATTTCATAGCTATGGTCGAGTAAGATGGCGAAGCGAGCTTCCCGTCCACGATAATTATCAAAATCCCTGGGAATGGGCATGGTTTGAGAAATGACCTCAGTGTGATTGGGAATCGGAATACCGGCAATAACGTGAGCGACATCGTAGAGATCTGCAGAACGATTGGAGATTTCATATCTCAATTTTTCACCGGCCCACAAACCGATGGAAAATGTTTTGCCGTTGAAATAAGCACTGGGAAGACGAGTGAATTGGTAACTAAAAGTGACATTGTCGCCTTCATAGCGCAAGCTCAAAGCTCGAAATTCCGGCAGCGTCAAATTGGGGATGGTGAGGGCAGTGGAGGAGATATTATTATCCTCATTTTCTTCCTCGATCAAATTGCTCATATCCAGAGTGAGACCCAATCGAATAGTTCTTCCCGTTGGCCGGCCCAACTCATCAATGTGAATTTTAATTTCACGCTTTTCTCCAACGCTTGGAGCGACGTCAACTTCGATGGTTTTTGTGAACATTTCCACACCGTCCTTGGTAACCTTGAGATTAAAACTTCTGGGAAGCGCTGCTTGACCCTGATTACCATAGACCGCTTTGATATAAGGTTCCTGATACTCGATCGATTCCCAGTAGAGATCGGAAAAAGTTTGGGGAATCGGGGTAGGTTCTGGTGTAGGTTCTGGTGTAGGTTCTGGTGTAGGTTCTGGTGTAGGTTCTGGAGTCGGATCGGGAATTGGGTCTGGTGTTGGTACAGGCGTCGGTTCTGGAACTGGATCGGGAATTGGCCCTGGAGTAGGTTCTGATCCTGATCCTGATCCTGATCCTGATCCTGATCCTGAATCAGGGGCGGGTTCATCAGAAACGATCGGTGTACCGGGATTCAATTCCTCTTGCCCCGGTTCGGGCTCAGTTGGGGCAGGGGCTTCGACGATGGGAATGTCAGGTGTTGGGTTAACAGTCTCAGGGGTTTCCTGTTTTACGCAACCAAAATGCATGACGAAGAAGAGAAAAATAAGACTTTTCTTCAATTTGATGGTGGTCATCCTTACCTCCAAAAAGTTGTTGTCCATGATGCAGTTAAAACGGAAAAAAAAGATTAATGGCGGAACTTAAGTGCTTGGGGAAGTATCCCCGTGCTCCATTGTATCGTTCAACTATTGTGCCGGCCCATGGAATAAAACTGCCTGCGATTATGCGGTCTTAGAATTGCGATAAGCAATGTTCTTTGGCGGGTGTCTAAATTCTGAACACCATTTCGGAGCAGCCCCAGAAGTGTCATGAAACTAGAAGAGGAATTCAAAATGGCGATTTTAAAAAATACAAAAGAAGTTTGGGTGTTCCTTTGACTGATAACTAAGATTTAAGTGAAAATAAGCAGATTCTGCCATTAGCTTTTTAAACTTAAGGATATCATGACAACCGCCAATTTTACTCCGCTTGAGCTACGCCGCATCCGCGCCTTCAAGACACCCTATGGTATCCAGAAATATCTTGATGATATCCCTTACCACTTGGCAGATACCGCCTGGTCCCCTCGCCGCGTGCTGCGCGAAGGAACGGCACACTGTCTTGAAGGTGCGATCTTTGCCGCTGCTGCGTTACGCGTGCTCGGCCATCCGCCACTACTCTTGGACCTCGAGGCCCATCGCGACACCGACCATGTCCTCGCCGTATTCCAACTGGACGGCCACTGGGGAGCGCTGGCTTCGTCGAACTACTCGGGTTGTCGCTATCGCGAACCCGTTTACCGAACTCTGCGCGAACTCGCCATGAGCTACTTTGATACCTATTTCAATCTGGCGCGCGAGCGTACCTTGCGTCGCTATTCGCGCCCGGTAAATCTTCGACGCTTCGACGCCCATGAGTGGATGACCAGTGAGAAGGATGTGTGGATGATTGCAGAATATTTGTGTGAAATCTCGCATCGCAACCTGCTCACTCGTTCTCAGGAGAAACGCCTGAACCGGATTGACCTGCGCAACTTCGAGGCTGGGCTAGTGCGCCACCGAACCAAAACCTATTGAAGGTTGATCACGCCTGGAAGCACGATCATAGGTTTCATCCAAGACCATTTTTCATTGGCATAGTTACCGCAATCCCAAAGAATGATGGGGGTGCCATTTTGTGTCTGGGCCCCTTTGACATTGAGGCATTTGCCACTGGAATGAACCATTAGGCCTTTGTCCAAGCGCCACTTTTGATTAGCGCTATTGTTGCAAGGGTTGATGACAATTTCACTGCCCGAGGCAGTGGCGTTACCTTTGACTTCCACACACTGTCCGCCGTTGCCGATCAATTTCCCATCATTGGTCAGTTTCCAAAATTGATTAACTTGAGAGACGCAGTCCCATAGCAAGAGGGGAGTGCCAGGGGCGGGATTCCACCCATAGTGAGTCAGGCATTTTCCACCTAATCCGTACAGTGGGCGCACATCGGACGGGCCGGAATTCCCACCATCAGTAAATTCCGCTTTCACCTCAACATCAATTAAGTGCTGAACTGAAACATTGAGAGAGTTGTCAGTGGGATTGGGTAGCACCACTGAGAAATTTAAAGTTGTAATTCCCAAAGGAAGCACGCTGGGATTGGCCAGCATCTGTGCGAAAGATTCCATTCTATTGTTGATCCATTGGGGGTTTGAAAAATAGGGTCGGCTTAATGCTGGATTGTTTTGCAACCAGGCCGCGCCTAAGCGCAAGCTACGACGTAAAGGGTCCTTAACCATAAAATTAAAATTAAGAGAGTCAAACGGTTTGCCATTAATGAGCATTCGGCCATTACCTTTGACAATGGTAATTTTACTTCGAAGAGTCGGAACGCCGTTATTTTCAGTGTAGTTAAAAAGTGATGCTTGCTCCACGGTGCGAGAGTAAGTGTCCACACCGCTTCGTTCGGTGATAGTATAGCTCACATTGGTCGTGACCAGCGCTGGATTTGGGCCACTACCTCCTCTGGGATTGTAGGCCTCACTACAACAATTGAGCCGTTTGATTTCCGCTACCTTCTGGGAAAATAAACCGTAGGCTTCGGTCAACTGACGATTGGAAAACGGCTCTCGTTTGAGTGCACAATCCTGCTGGGAAGCGCAGAGTAGAATTTCAGGGCAATGTCCTCGCGTATCGGTTATGATTTGGTCGAATCTATCAAGACACTGATCAGCGCGTCTTTGCGCTTCGTCTCGGCGGTCAGAATTGGGATAGTTTCCATTGGCATGACGACTGAGTTGATTACATGCCCCACCAAATTGATCGACCCTTAGTTGGCAATTAACTGAGCGTGTAATCATGGGGCCAAAGAGTATGCGATAAACTTCTTTGTATTGATCCCACGCCGATTGCGCTCCTTCAATGGCGACGTCGCAAACATTGGCGCGTGGAGGGCATGGTTGATAAACCTGAACCACTGCCACATGCACAATCTTCAAACATTCATTGCAACTATCTTCTTTGGCATAGAAGGTGATGGGATAAAATCCAACATCCAATTTCTTGGGATCGAGTGTAACCGAGATATATCCCTCTTTTGTGCCCTTGCCGACAACTCTTGTGGTGATGCCGTCATATTGGCCGACCGCTACTTCAAGAGTACCAATGGGATCAGTATGGGCAAACCAACCGGATGGATCAAAATCGTCATAGCTACGCTGAGTTGATTTAACTTCAAAATTCAGACGTAAGGGTTCTCTGGCCTCTTTGCTTAAGCGCTGTTTACCGGAGGCAAAGCAGTTTTTGTCGCTAAAGGCGGCAATGAAATTAGTGATTGATTGGGCAATTGAAACTCCGCCTTGCGACCTTATAAGTCCGGCGGGTACTACACCCGCACCAAAGAGTCCGTCATAAATGGAACTGGTGCCGGAGTAGAGAGAATAAACATCCAGCGCTAACTTGCCGAAATCGACGGCCGTTCCGCCGGCCGTGCCGTAGAGAGTGCAAGACATATCGAGTGGTCCCTTAGCACGCAAATCAGCGTGGGCCAGAGGAGCGCTCATGCCATTTAAAATTAAGCTCAAAGTGAATGATAAAAAAGCGGCTAGAAAATTTGTGCGTAACATACCACGGTCTCCCTATCTGTTGCAGTGGCGGCACAATCAGGGAAGCGACTTCTTCTGTCAAGAGAAGTGAAAAACATATGAAAAAACTGACTTCTTTTGCAGGCAATTCTCATGGAGGTTAGACAGTTTGCTAAGTTCCTGATTTTGCGCGATTGGCTAATTTTCATGACGACTAATTGCTTAGGTCTTAGGTGGATTGAACCGATTAATTTATAATGGAAATAAACCTCTGGTATTTAATTTTATGGTGCCGATAAAGTTGCTGATATTAAGGCCCTCTCTCGTCTGGTTGGTTACCTGGGGTTTGATGTTGACCGGTTGCAATAGTGACAAAGGTGGAGCGACGCAATCCACGACCAGCGCCACACTGACACCGGCCAATGAATCTAAACCGCTTTCTTCATCTGAATCTTCATCTGAATCTGAAAATTTGGCCAACGAAACTTCTGCTATCACCGAGGAGGATGAGCAAGATTTGAAACTGGCTTCGGACGTGTTGGAGTCAGTTTTAGACCCGAAGATCATCAAAAATTCTCTCGGCCCTGGCGATGTTAATTTTGATGTGACCCAGGGCCCTGTGATTGAAACCTCAGACAATAAAAAAATTCTTCTGCTGTTCACCTATCCCAGAGATAAGAAGCTCCTGTATGCCAAAGTACCTTTTCAAGTGACAGAGATAGATTTGGAACAAAAAAGTTTCGAACATTATCAATTGTTTCCTTCTCTCGAAGAATTGCCCGACCCCGCACTGGCCGTTTCTATGTTGGGTCTTATCACTCGCCAAGCACTCAATCATTTAAAAAATAAAATCCGACTTATAACCAGTAACCCCATTCATGTAGTGGACTACTCTCTGGAAGAGAAAAAAGGACGATATCTGTTTAAAGTTGCTGATGTTGGCAGTGTTGTGGATCATTTTCATAATTCGGAAACTGGATCGTTTTGTCTTCTGCATAAAAATACTTCCTTCAATATTTACGTGCATTATCCAGAACAGGCAGTACAAGTCTTTCCATGGACGAAACCGACCGCCCCGCTTAAACATGTTTGTGATAAGGAATTCCTCTATGTGACGACTAAAAATGCCGACGGAATCGTGGAGAGTTATAAATTAGATATTGTTTCCAAAGAGCTAACCGCATTAGGTGAGGAGTTGGCCTATACCAGTCAGGATTTCTATCTTCGGGCAGGACTCCTCTATCTTCGCCGTGGGATATTGAACCTTAGCACCAGCAAAACCACTTACAGTTATTTCAAGATTGAGCACGGTTTATTAACCGCGGTGAAGAGTATCCCGGGTTTGCCTGTAAGTAATACATATGAAGTGAAGCTCTATCGAGATGCCGCTACTCCTGAAAATCCGCAGCTCCCCATCATCTATAGGGTCAGTCGTCCCAAGGCCACTGCGTGGGAAACTTTGGCCGTCACTCTGCCGACAAGACCAGTGCCAATGTCCAAGATTGATCGGATCAATGAGAAAGAAATTTTCCTCTCCACCACTCGCTCGCTTTCTTATCTTGATCTTGAAACCATCACGAAGGGCAAAGGCATTCAAAATTGGGGAAATCCCTTTATCAAGAGCGGAGGACAGGTACCCTTATCGGTGGTCAAACATCAAACGGATTCGGATTTTTATTACTACATTTCAGGTAACACCAACTATATTGTCCGCTTCGATCCTAAAAAACCGTGGACAGTAAGCACCCCTGCCGGATTACTTTTGCCGACTACTGATGATGCCATCATCAATCAACATAACCCGAATATGTCTTGGGATGTTAAAAAGTATGGGGCGACACAAATTAAAAAGATTCTCATAAGTGAGAATTCCATTTTGGCAGGGGGAACAATCACGGCCAAAAAATCCGGCCTAGTCTTGAGGCATGATTTAAGCGATATCAATTTTGAAGGCGTGCAGCAGTCTGCGACACTTCTCTATGATTTTTCAGATCTGTTTATAAATGAGAATCAGTTATGGTTATCAAGCTATAGCGACAAAGCAGGTGAAATGGTCAAGGTCCAGGCGTTTAACACAGATAATTTGACCGAAGAAACATTGGTGACCACCAATATTGTAGAAACATCGGTGGTAAAGTTTTTAGGCTTGAATCCCGTGGATGAAATTTTAGGCATCTATTCATCGCAAAAACTTGGGAGTATAGACCTAACTGACGCAAGTTTTCTCGGAAGCATCAATAACGGATTGAGTGTTTTGAAAATTATTCCTCTGCCGAATGGACATTTCTTGGCCATTATAGGTGGTAAGGTGACCATAATCAAAAAAAGTGAGGAAAAGCAGTTCCATGAACCCGGGGCCTTAAATATTGAGACCCTTCTTGATCTGACATCCGAGGGAATCAGTCCTCTGGATTTCTCTCTGATCGATAATTCAATGGTTATTTCCGATAGATATGGTGAAATCATAAAATTAGATTTGCCCAAGTCCAAAATACTCTTAAAATAGAGACATGATAAATTATCGGAACCTACGACGTCCTAAAAACTATTTGCTTTTTCCCGGTATTCAATTGACTCTCATGCTTTCAGGATGGTTAGTCTCCATGTGCACTTTTTTGTTGATTTGGTGGCGTGTGCAAGGAACCTTCAAGTATCTGAAGGAAATGGGGGAACAGTTGGGGTTCCGGCCGACGAGTGCTTATTTTCGTATGATTGAAGGGCAGCAAAACCTTTTTAATCACAATATTGTTTTATTTGGGATCATCGGCTCTCTCCTCTCCGGGGTGGTGGTTTTAATTCTTTCCCATCGGATAGTCGGTCCCATTTATCGACTGAAAACCTTCTTTATAGAGTTGTCTTCCGGTCAAAAAAGCTCTCAAGATTCGATTCCCCAGTTGCAGTTCCGTGACAATGACTACTTTAAGGATTTGGCAATGCCAATAAATAAGGCGCTGTCGATGTTGAAAAAATAACCACGGACTGTTAACGTTCGGTAGCACTTTCGCGCAAAAGAGAGAGCTTCAAACTAAGCGAGTGTTGATTTTGCAATAGATCTTTTCTGGAGAATTGAATGACAACAGGGCAGGCAGTATTACTGGGGTTGGTGGAAGGAGTTACGGAGTATCTCCCTGTGAGTTCCACCGGACATCTATTATTAACCCAACATTTGCTCGGAATAGAGACGAGCGGAAACAAAAGTGCCGCCATTTTGGCCTATGAAATATGCATTCAATCGGGAGCAATACTGGCCGTGCTGTTTCTCTATGCCGGACGTGTACGCTCAGTACTGGCGGGCATTTTGGGCCGTGACCAAATAGGAAGACGTCTTGCCTTCAACTTATTGATTGCTTTTCTCCCTGCTGCAGTTATTGGTGTTTTGTTTGAAAAACTGATTAAAGCCCATCTCTTTGGGATGTGGCCGGTTGTCACGGCTTGGGTAACCGGCGGAATCGCAATTTTATTGGTCTCTCGGCGAAGCGCTATTTCCCGTACAACGAATCTCGGACAACAATTGGAAAATCTGACAATCTCCCAAGCGCTCATGATTGGAAGTCTGCAATGTATTGCGATGTGGCCAGGCGTCAGCCGCAGTTTGGTCACCATTTTAGGTGGTGTGCTCGTCGGATTGAGTACAGTTGCGGCCATTGAGTTTAGCTTTTTGCTCGGATTGGTGACTTTGAGTGCGGCGACATTGTTTGAGGCCTTCAAGTACGGTCCAGAGATGATTCAGGTCTTTGGTATCTCCAATCCGCTGATTGGTTTGGTTACGGCCTGTATCGCTGCCATCATCGCTGTTAAGTGGATGGTGACGTACTTGGGCCGTAGTGGAATGGCGCTTTTTGGATATTATCGAATCGCCCTCGGTTCTGTAGTCGCCGGCCTCATGTTTCTCGGTTTTATGTAAAAACATCATTGTTTCGCATAGTTGTACTATGATTTCAGCCATTTAACTCCCACCCTCAATAGGTCGATAAGTAACCGAGTAATTATGTATTTCCATCGATATAAAACTATCTTTTGTGTTTTGGCCTTGTTCATCCAGACTTTTCCAAGTGCTGTCTTGGCAGAGCTTACGGAAGTCGAGCGATGCTTTAATGATGATAGTCTTAACCCACTCAATACCGCTTCATTTGGCAATTTAAAATCGGTTTTTAATTGTGATGTTTTGGAGAGGAATAATTTTCGTGAACGACGACCTTATCTCAATGATGCCATCAATGGAAAACAGACTGCTTATTGGGCACAGGAAATGGTCGGTGCCGATTTGGCCAATGAATACATGCAAAGATTGAAGGCACGAGATAGTAATGCTATCGGGGTCACTGATGTGCCGGTGGGGATTGTTGATACTGGTTTCGCTCTTACAACGTTACGGCGGGATCGCTTTGTCGGCAATGCCTTGGCCTGTCGACAAGCAGTCCGAACTTGCAATCCAGACGCCGCTGATTTTGTCTTGCAAGGTCACACCATCGAAGAAGTTGGTACTATCATGGAAAACACTCCTTATCGAGTTTGCTCTCATATGAATAATAACTGTCCTCCTGATATTTCCGCTAACCCTGGGCATGGTACACAAGTCGGAAATTTAATAATCGGTGATCCACCGATGTCTTCGACCAGTGAAGCGCGCGTGAGCATGGTAGATACTTTCCGCGAAAATAGCGAGGGTTCAGGTAATGCTTCTGCCGCCATCTTGGATACATTTCACGCCGCCACGCCGAGACCGAGGATTGTGAATCTTTCCATGCAATGTCATTTAGAAGTTCGTAGCATCTGTAAAGATTGGCCGCCCACCTATCAGAGCTTAGCACAAGAAACCGTTGTGGTTAAATCCAGCGGCAATCATTATCCGGAGGAAGTAGATCCTATTACAAAAACTATTAATGGTATTGTGGTGGGGAGTCTTTCCCCCTCAGGTCTCGCCAGTGAGTTTTCGCAAGAAGGCCCAGAAGTGACAATTAGCGCGCCTTCAGATTTATCCATTTTATCCCGTGGAACCGCCGGTGACGATGAACGAAAAGGCAGTCATTACACCCGTTTCAGTGGCACCAGCGGCTCTGCTCCCATGGTGACAAGTGCCCTCACAAATGTCATGGCCTTATTACCCAATATCACGACTGCGGAATTGAAAATTTTGTTAAAGAAAACCGCCGTGCCTACCGCTGGTACTATTGGTGGATTGAACGGCGCGGGTTCATTGAACGCTTTAAAATTAGTTGAAGTGGCCCATCGTTTAAAGGCCGCCAATTGGCCTTCAGCAGAAGCGCGGGCCAAGCTCAATACCACTGAACTTTATGATTACAGCGAGCAGGCCCAACGCTTATTAGATAAGGCAAACAAACTCATGGCAGAAATACCTTATAATGAAAACATCTGCAATCGCCATAAAGACGCTTTCAAACTTATTCGCCAAGCGTTTTTTTTGGCACCTCGCAATCCACACATTAGGAAGGCCCTTGGAGATATTTATCGCGCCAACGGATATGAGGCCCAGGCCAGTTTTGCTGACCCAAGCGCGGGAAAACGTGCCATCGCTTTACAGGCAAGAACCAAGGCCGGAAAAATTTTGGCCTTGATCCGATCGGGTACTTTTAGTGACAGTGATGAGCCTCTCCTGCGTGAATATTTAGAATCCATTCCTGACGATACATCTTCTCAAGACTATTTCTCTGATCGCGTTTTAAAATCAATGTATGCCTTACTTCCAAAATCAAAACATTCGGTCGAGCGCGTGCTAATGGGATTGAATACTGCTCACGCTTCGACGGTGCTGGATGGGCTCGCCAGGAGTTCCAATCAGGATATGGATAAGGGAAAGGCCGCAGAATTTTATAAAGCTTTCATAAAATCGCCCAACATGACAGACAAAAAATTTGTCTATTACTTTGTAGAGAAAAGTGGTTTGGAAGAAGCAGTGGCAAAGCCACTCTTTCAAATTGGTTTAAATTCCAGCACTAAGAACGATAGACTCGCGGCCTTGCTCTATTTGAATGATACTCTATCTAAACCAACTGCATTGGCGATGATTGACCAGTTATTGGCCACCGAAGCCGATGCAGAAGTCAGAGCAGCGGCCTTGAAGGCAAAAAACAAAATAAGCTTATCACATTAACGGTGGCCGGCCCAGCACTGGGACGTCCCAGAAAAAGCGGCTAACTATATGTAATTGCGTGCATTTTTTTTGCGCTCATTTTTCAGGGAACCTTTTTCTTCCTGATTTGTATTACCATATGACAATAATTTCATGAGAGATTAATGGAAGATATTTTTTTAATTGAACAGGTTTTAGCAGGCAACAGAAATGCCTTTAAATTACTGGTGATAAGATACCAGCGTCCATTATTTTCTTTTTTTAGAAAGTTTAGATTTCCGCCACAGAAGATCGAAGAACTTGTTCAGGATGTATTTTTAAAAGTCTTTAAGTCTCTTCCAACTTTTGACAGCAGTAAAGGGACCTTTAGTTCCTGGGCCTTTTCGATTGCGAAAAACATTGCTCTCAATGAATTAAAGAGAAAAGGTGAAATGTTGGAGAGTGAAGAGGAATTGGAGCAAGTGGCGTTTGATAATGGTATGACCGATGCTCCTGAGTCTTTGTTAAATAAGAACTCAGATTGAAGAATTAACGCTGAATGAAATTGCCATGATTGAAAACTGCTCAATCGGAACAGTGAAGTCCAGAATTCATAGGGGGAAATTATTGCTGAGAAATTTAATAGCGTGTGAGGAATTATGATTTCAAAAAATAAAAATTGTAATTTAGTGCAAGAAAGCATTGCTTGGGGCAGAGTCATCGACCTCGAAGATAAAAAACATATTCTGAATTGTAACAAGTGTAGTGCGGTTGCCTCTCAGATTGAAGAATTGGATTCACTTATGAAAAACGAATCAATAGATATACCTTCTGATTTCGTTGATCGCATAATGTTGAAAATAGAAAAACAAGAGAAGAATTCTGCTTCGTTCTTGTCTTCAAATTGGGCCGAAACTCTTATGCCGATCTTTGATAACACAATTTTCAGATGGGGAATCAGTGGAATTGGTTTCCTCTTCGCTTTTTCAGCACATTAATTTTAAGGAGAATGAAATGAACTTATTAAAAAAAATAAACATGAAAGAAGTGAAGTTAATGACGCTGATGGTTTTTCTCATATTCTCATTTCGCTCCATGTGTTTTGAGCCTTTTCGCATTCCAAGTGGTTCCATGATACCAACATTGCATATTGGTGATTTCATATTGGTAAATAAGTTTGTCTATGGTTTCAAATTGCCTTTTTCGGATATGTTCACTGATCCGATTTATCTTACAAATTTTGAATCACCGAAAAGATTTGACGTTATCGTTTTTAAATATCCAAACGATCCCAGTATAAATTATATCAAAAGAGTCATTGGTCTTCCTGGTGATGAAATTGAACTCAATAATAAACAAGTCTATGTAAATGGAAAGATAATTTACGCCATCGATGACCATTCGGCCTTAATCAAAGAATTTGCCGACAACTTTAACGGGGAGAAGGTAAATATTTATAAGGTCCAAGGACCTACTCATCATTTTTCCATTCAAACAACTAATTTTGAAACCGCAAGAGATACTATTTCAAAATTCAAAGTTCCGGATGGAAAATATTTCGTGATGGGAGATAATCGCGATTTTTCTGCAGACTCGCGCTACTTCGGATTTGTGCCTAAGGAAAATATAAAAGGGAAAGCATTGTTTGTATGGATGTCTCTCTCTCTGCCTTTTTCTGAACAAGGATTGGGACTTCATCTCGGGCGAGTCGGAAAGGCCATTTTATAAGCAACTCATACACCATCTAAAAGCGAATCGGCAGAAGAGCATCACCCATTTCATCTTCGTTGTCGCCTAAATTTCCAGTTTTGCCTGCACCGATTTGTCCGCGATGGTTGTAACCCCAACATTTGACCTCATTTGAATCTAGGAGTGTGCAGGTATGGAAATAACCGGTCTTAATGTCGACGGCCGTTCGTCCGGTTCCCAGATTGACGTAGGGAAGAGCATTACCCATTGTGACCGGTGTATTGCCTTTTGTCGCAGTGGTGCCCAGTCCCAACTGCCCTTGGGCATTATAACCCCAGCATTTCAATTTATCGTTATCCAGGATCGCGCAATTATAATTGACCCCGCATGAAAGTTTTTTCACGCTTCTCCCCGTACCTAAGTCGACATAGGGAAGGGCGTCGCCCATCTCGCCTGGGGCATCGCCGATATTGTTGGTATGATCATATCCAAGCTGCCCGTTTCCATTGTATCCCCAACATTTGATCTTATCTTTATTGGTGATTGCGCAAGTGTGATAGTTGTTGGTGCAGACATACTTGGCGGTGACTTCAGTACCAAGATCAACCGGCGCAAGAGTCGCCATCTCGCCGGCCTGATCGCCAAGAGCGTTGGTGTGCCCTTGACCTAAATTGCCGTAGGGATTATGGCCCCAACATTTGATTGTAGCATTATCGAGGAGGGCACAGGTGCTGTAGGGACCGGAGGAAAATTGAGTGACGGTTCTTCCTGTTCCAAGATTAATAGGTGGGGTTGTGGGAATGTAATTGCGTGTGATCTTATCGTCCTGACCTAAATTCCCGTAAGGATTATAACCCCAGCAGCGCATACTTTGATCATCAAAAAGAGCACAGGAGAAGGGTGATTGTTGGTTGCCTTCAAGGTGAACCGCCTTGAGGTCTTGTCCGGCGTTGACACTGGCAATACCACTCCCGATTTCCCCATAGGTATCGCCCACCACCCATTCACTCAAGTTACTGCCAAGGAGGCGATAAGAATTCTCATTGTAACCCCAACATTTGGTTGTATTGGAGTTTCCTTGGTCATTTCCCGTGGCGCAAAAGCCGAGATAGGTATGGGTGATTTTTTGAACATTGCCCTTCATTGTTCCTAAGTTGACGGAAGGAAGACCACTGCCCATCTCGCCATTGTTAAGTCCGATGGTTGCCCTCGCCGTAGCGTCCTCACCGTACAAGACGCGTCCCCAGCAGTAGACAAGGTTGCTTCCTTCTTTCTCGGCCACTACACAGTTCGTATCTCCGCTCGTCTTAACTAGTTTTTTTGGAATGACGTTAGTACCGAGGTCGACGGTCAAAAGATTGTCCCCCATATCTCCAGAGACTTTCCCGATATCGCTTCGATGGCCTAGGCCTAATTGCCCCCAGGCATTGTAGCCCCAACATTTGAGAGTATCGTCACTTAAAATGGCACATGTCCAATAATTTCCGCACTCGACATCCTTGATCGTTTTATTGCTGCCAAGTTGGAGGGGGGTGAGAGTTTTCATGTCACCTGGCACAACACCACGGTTGACGGTATCTCCCTGACCAAGTTGTCCGTAGTTGTTATATCCCCAGCAGCGTAATGTTTCGTCATCAAGTAGGGCACACACGTGGTAAATGCCCGAAGATATTTTAATAATTTTTTTGGGTAAAAAGGAAATATCGGTTGCGTCGGTCAGCGTGGCCATCTCATCTGTAGCATCGCCAATCTGATTGGTATTTCCCAAACCCAATTGGCCCACATTGTTTTGGCCCCAACAACGGGCCTTGCCGTCATCGAAAGCAACGCAGGTGAAGTTGAATCCTGCACTTAAATCAACCGCCGTCTTTCCTCCTAAATCAACTGATGCGAGTGCCGACATTTCCCCTGACCCTGTACCAACCCAAGCGCTGTTGTCTTGTCCCAGTTGCCCGTAGGCATTGTAACCCCAACATTTAACCGTCCCCCCCACCAAAAGCGCACATGAATGTAGATATCCCGCCGAGACCTTTGCGGCCTGACCGTTTAAGTTGATTGCAGGAGTGTTTGAGATCGTCGGATTGGCACCGTAATACGCCCGATTATCTTGCCCGAGTTGTCCATAGGCATTGTAACCCCAGCATTTTACATCTCCATTATCGAGCAGTCCGCAGAAGTGATAATACCCGCCTTCAATCTGGACAAAAGTGCGCGAGGTTCCTGGGCCGATTTGAGGAATGGATTCAGCTAATGTGGTTGGAGCAATGCTGTCACCAAGCCAGTTGTACCCGTTGGTCGAATGGCCGCTGTAACCCCAGGACTTCATGGAACCGTCATTTAAGACTGCGGCGATGGAACTTACTCCAGTGGCCGCGACAGCTGTGACACTGATATCCTGTTGGAGTCCGAGCTTTGCCGGTCGCAGATTATCTCCCATGTCCGAGGTCTGGTCGCCTATGGTGATGCCGTCATTTGCCATTTGTCCGTGCTGGTTACTGCCAAAACATTTAACTTCATTGGTATTACCTTTTAAAATGCAAGTGGCAAATTGAGAAACAGCGATCTGATTTTGCACAAAGTATTCCACCGAGGCCTGGCTTGAATATCCTTGAGAGTCTGTCACGCGGATTGTGGAGGTTCCAGGTGTAGTTGGGGCCGTGAAATTCCCTGAGCTGTCCACGGTTCCGTCTCCCGTTGATAAGGAGAAGATGTAAGGAGATGTTCCTCCGCTCACGGAAAAGGCAACCGAACTGCCGACAGCAATTTTCTTGGATGCAGGCGAAAGCACTGGACCTTTCTCGTTATTGTTAGTCAATGAATTGGCAGCCTCGGCCACGACAGCGGGAACAGAACTGACGCTCGCTGGAGCATTGACTTCTGAGCTGGTATCTCCACTTTTATCTTTGCATGCAAAAAAGAGAAGCAAAAAACAAATGACCCCTAGATCTCGAATTAATGATGCATTCATAGACTCCCCCATGCCAATCAAGAATTGCAATCTAAATGCCATTTGGGGAGGGCGCAAATGATGGCATTTTCAAGGGGTTAGAAGGTTTTACAGAGTCTCTGTCTTGAAATGCAGACTAGTCATTCGGGCCGGAAAAACGAACTCCGTTGGCCAGAAAGTAGGTCTGTGCGGTCACATCTTCATCATCTTCGGTATAGGCCATGACGCTTTCAAGGATGTAGCCTACAATCTTTCCATTGTGAGAAACTTGATAATAGTTTTCAGATTGTAAGTCGTAGTAACCATCACCCATTTCAAAAGGCACATCAATCCGCGCCATTCTCTTCAAAGTTGCCTGAGAAATGGCGGCCCTTTTGATTTTCACCGGGGTGGCTTTGTTCGAAAGCATGTATTTTTTCACTATTGAGTAATCATTACAATCAAGCTCGGCCACCATCTTATACTTGCTTTCATTCTGATCTTTTTGCAACAAAACCCCGAGCTTGGATGTCTTGTAAACTGTCACCTGAACAGTTTGAGATTCTTCCGTGGCAGTTACTTTATGGTAAGTCGGTTTATCTTGATAATCGAATTTAACCATCGCCTCTTTACTGGAGAATGAATGCTGCCCGACTTGCAGCTCCTTTGAGTTTGCGCTCAATAGAATTTCAACTTTTTGGGCATCTTCGTCAACATCGGACAGCCCTGTGGCCCCAAGACCTTCCTCAAAAACGTTGCTATCTTTCACTGACAAAACGTCACAGCGAAAGTCGAGATTTGCAGCACTGGTTAAAGCAGAATACAACAGGCAAGAAAGTAGGAGCAATGTTTTCATAGTTCCCCCTCAAGTAAATTATTTTGTCTCAGAATCTGTGATAGTTACTTTTAAAGCACGTTCTATGCGGTCACGGTGTTGTTCAAGAGTTCCAGAGGCATGGCCTTTTTCATCAACTTGATAAGAGAGAGTTTGATCACGCTTCAGGGCCTTGGGTTCAATTGATTTACGCATGAGATAGAGCCTGGCAGAGAGAAGCAGCGTTAGACCTCCAGTGGCAATAGCACCTATATTGCTCAACTTGGTTCGATCTTTAAGCGTGCGTACTTTGCCTTCCAGTTCGGCAGTTGTGTAACTCGCCTGCTGACCAATTTGTTGGCAAGCATTCTTGTTCGCCAAGAGACAAAACTGAAAAGAGTAGTTCTCACTTTTCTTGGTAATTTTTATAAAACTATCGATGTTGGGTTCTTTGGGATCGGCATATACGTGTGCTTGGGCCGCTAAAGATAAAAGCAAGGTAAAGGTACATACAACTCGAGAAACTAACATAAAACCTCCGTAAATCTGAATTTCTCCACATACCACATGATGAAAGATGATGTGAAAGGACGGTATTTTTTTCATGGGGAATTTGAACTAACTAGTGCTGTTGCTATATCTGCAAGAAATCATAAGTGTTTGCAGAGGAATGTTTTATGAAAAAAATTCTTCTTATAAAGGTCATTAATAATAAAGGTACAATTGGTCGCTACAATTGCAAATGCGATCAGGACTAAACCATTCGTTATTTGTCGGGGATATTTTCCAAAAAAAGTTCCTTCATGGCGCCGGCCGAGGCATAATGTGTTCCTCGAAGGAGGAACTTGACAATGAATCCCACACCTATCAACGTCGAGGAAATTGACCTTGAACTACTCAGAAAAAAAACCACAGATCTGCCAGGTCTGATTGAGTATGCCCATACCGTCGGTGGTTTTGCCATTGAGCCCACGAGAGAGGGTGCTATCAAAAGCAGGGCCATGAAGGCGATGCAAGAGCAAACTAAAGAAAAAATGGACATGATCATGGAGCAAATGAAGGTTCTTGCCCGGCAGGCACAGGAGTTGAAAGAGCGGGTGGAGGTTTCTGAACAAATTTATCTGGCCAGTGTCAGCTTTGAACCGATCGTCGGCGAAATCTACTATTTGTATAAGAGAAATGGGGGCCAAAATGTGCTCTCACTGATCGGTCCCGATGAGTGGGGGTCTTCTTCAAAATATGAACGTTTTCTGGCCAAGATTCGCCTTGGCTCCGACCACACCTGGAAAGTGCTGGAAAAGGGAAAGGAAGAGGATTGGATGACGAATGATAAACATTGAATTGTTCCTTGGAATCCAATAGCTGTAAGGATTTCAGACGCTCTGTAATTTCTGATGTTTAGAGTGGTAAAATTATATTTCGTCCGTGCGCAATGGCGTTTTATACAGATTGGTATTATATCATTTGTTGAATCGATTTACTGTGGTATCTCAGACCGAAATGAGATCGATAATCTTTTCCCTATTAATGCTTGTTCTGTTTGTAAACTGCAATGGTTCTGGCGTTGATACTGGCC
The DNA here is from genome assembly GCA_016187935.1 of Bdellovibrio sp. Lineage (GTDB taxonomy): Bacteria > Bdellovibrionota > Bacteriovoracia > Bacteriovoracales > Bacteriovoracaceae > GWA2-49-15. The sequence continues at coordinate 329,263 of JACPIU010000008.1, read as the reverse complement.
GTAGTGGTGGCGCCAATCGTTTCGGAGGTGCTGGCCCGAGCTTCGGTGGAACTCAAGGCAGTAATTCTGTCAGAAGCGTCTATGTAGATGGAATCGGAAATATCTATGCTGCCACCTCAGGAGGGCTTTCCACCTCAATCAATGGCGGGACAAACTTCACTAAGACAACCACTTCGAGAGGTTTAGGCAGTAACAATGTTTGGGACGTTCAGGTGGATGGAATGGAGAATATTTATGCCGCGACCGACGGCGGTCTCTCTATTTCGACTAACAACGGAGTGAGTTTTACCAATAAAACTACCGCGCAAGGACTGGGAAGTAATACCGTATGGGGAGTTTACGTCGATGGAAGTGGAAACATTTATGCAGCTACCAACGGCGGACTCTCAATTTCAACCAACAACGGTGCAAGTTTTTCCAATAAAACTACCGCGCAAGGACTGGGAAGTAACACCATATGGGGAGTTTATGTCGATAGAAGTGGGAATATTTACGCCGCCACCAACGGAGGACTTTCGATTTCTACGAACAGCGGAGCAAGCTTTACAAATAAAACCAAAGCGCAAGGTCTGGGTAGTAGCGATGTCAGGGGAGTAATCACTGACGGAAGCGGAAATATTTATGTCGCCACGGGCGCAGGACTGTCCATCTCCACCAATGGCGGGACAAGTTTTACCAATAAGACCACAGCACAGCGACTCGGCAGTAACACCGTTTGGGGTGTGTATGTGGATGGATTTGAAAAAATTTATGCTGCCACTGATGGTGGGCTGTCCATTTCCGACAATGGCGGCACAAGTTTTATCAATAGAACCACGTCGAGAGGATTAGGTAGCAACATCGTTTGGGGTGTGGATGTGGATGGAACCGGAAAAATTTACGCCGCTACCGATGAGGGGCTGTCAATCTCCACCAATGGCGGAGCAAATTTTTCAAATAGATAAAGCCAAGGCTTACCAATCGGATGGTTGTTTGTTATGAACATTTCAATTATGCCCTTAATTTTATTTTTTATCTTAATCTGTTCCTGCAATTTTGCTTGTGCTTCTCATCCCGAGGCAAGTCATCTGGTGCGCAATTTTGTTTTTTTCAATCGAGACAGGCAGCGTATTTCTGAGAGTAGTTTTCTTGAGACCAAAAATCTTGTGGGCGCTCAATTGATGTACGCATGGAGGGAACTGGAACCAAGCGAAGATGTTTATGACTTCAGTGAGATTCAGCAAGATTTAAAATATTTGTCCTCGAAAGGAAAAAAACTTTTTATCCAACTTCAAGACACAACCTTTAGCGCTTCCATGAAAGCTGTGCCCAAGTACCTGCTTGACGAAGCCAGATTCAATGGTGGGGTTGATCCGCAATGCGATTCGAGCGGCAAAACCAACGGTTGGGTGGCCCGAAGATGGGACCCGGCCGTGCGAGAACGCTTTCATAAACTTTTACATGCTCTGGGGAAGGCCTTCGATGGTAAAATTGAGGGACTAAATCTGCAAGAGACTTCCATTGAAGTCATTGAAGAAGGTCCCAATGCTCCCAAGGGATTTACCCCGAAAGCATACCTTGAAGGTATTTTAGTTAATATGCAGGTCCTCAAGGATGCCTTCCCCACATCTGTGACCATGCAGTACGCGAACTTTATGCCTGGCGAATGGTTGCCCCATGAAGATCATTCCTATCTGCGTTCGGTTTATCAATTTGCAGAGGAAAAGGGGATAGGGATCGGGACGCCTGATCTGATGCCTGAGCACCGACATCATAAGAATCACGCCTATAAATTGATGCACGAACTTACCGCACCAATACCAGTGGGCGTTGCGGTTCAGGATGGGAATTATATTGGAAGGACTAATGACGATACAGTTTTAAACCCACCTTGGCCTAACTTGGTCCCCGCGCTTTCCGCCTTCGCCCAAGATTATTTACGCGCCAGATACATTTTTTGGGGTGCGCAGGAACCTTATTTTGGCCATGATGTGATTTTGTACCTTCGAGAAAAATGAGAAAAGATGGCAAGGTATCAGGTGTTAAGACAGTAGTTACGAAATTCCTGGCACCTCGATTCGACGGGAGCATACATGGGTCTTATCCATTCTTATCTTTCAAACTTGAGCAAGCGCGTAGTTTTGCCAGTCGATGACGTCAATCAGTTTGATAATCGTGATGAAGCGGCCGTGGCCCGACTGGCATCTTTCATCGACACCGTCATCCGGCCTTACTTTCGTGCGGAAATTCGTGGATGTGAGCGTGTTGTCGCCGGTGCAGGTCTTTTTGTCGGTAATCACAATGCAGGTCTTCTGGCCCCTGAGGCCTTTTTACTGGGGGCAACCCTTTTTAAAAAGCACGGCATTGAGGCCGTACCGTATAGTCTTATGGGTGATCTGCCTCTCAAAATTCCGATGATAAAAAAGCTTTTTGTTCCCCTGGGTGTGGTGCGCGCTTGTCGAGAGAACGGCTTGAAGCTGCTCATGCGCGGTTCGAAAGTGCTGGTTTTTCCCGGCGGTGATATCGAGGCCTTACGTTCTTATCGCGATCGCGACCGTATCATTTTCGACAATCGGCGAGGTTACATCCGCCTCGCACTGAGGGCCGGCGTACCGATTTATCCTGTTGTAACCGCAGGCGCCCATTCGACCTTTATAGTGCTCACGGATGGTCGGCGACTCATGAAATTTTTTGGCACCAGTCGATGGTTGCGACTTGGTACATGGCCGATCACTTTGTGCCTTCCGTGGGGAGTCATCATTGGCCCTGGCCTGATCTATTTGCCCTGGCCAACTCGCATAATCCAGGAAGTGCTGCCTCCAATCTATTTTGAGCGCAGCGGAGAATCCGCCGCCGCCGATGACGAGTACGTGCGCGTCTGCGCTGAGAATGTGGAATCGACAATGCAGGCGACGCTTACAAGGCTGGCGGCAGAGCGTGCGAGATACGCTTAGGTGAAAGTTCTCCAATAGCAATCAACCAGCATCCAATGAATGCTGGAACTTTCCACCTGATTGAGGTTAAATATCAACATGCAATGGATGGCCACTTGTCCACACGAAACAGTTGATGTGCTTGCCTGTGAACTTCAATCATTGGGAATTGAGCAGCAGAATAAATTTTACCGAGGAATCATGTTTGACTGCGATCTGGAAACAGCCTATCGCGCCCATTTATTGCTTCGTACTGCCAGCCGCATTCAGCGGGTGGTCGGCAAGTTCGATGTATCTGATTTGGTCACACTTCAAGCAGCACTGAAAAAAATCATATGGCCAGACTGGCTGCGAACACACCATGCCTTCACGGTAAGGCCAACACTCGCCGACCAGAGTGCTCAAAAGCTCGACGAAAATGCGATTGTCACATCTGTGGTTCAATCGATTCAAAAGAGTGCATTTGAAAAGTCTCCTCCCAAATTTGACCCCGAGGCCGACAATCCAATCACGATTATTCTCTTTATCCGCGATGGCACCTGCGTGCTTGGCATCGATACCGCCGGTCGCGCTCTTCATAAACGTGGGTGGCGTACAAGCGGACATCCTGCCGTTTTAAAAGAAACACTTGCTGCCTCGATTCTCATGTTGGCCGGTTATACAGGCCATGAACCTCTGGTCGATCCTATGTGTGGTTCAGGTACAATCGCCATTGAAGCGGCCTACATCGCTCTCAATAAGGCCCCCCTCATTCATCGCGGAAAAGATGATTTCGCTCTGGAGCATCTGGCCGGTTTTGATCGTCCTTTATGGCGTCGAGTTGGAGATCAACTGCGGGCGCAAAAAAAATCTGGTTTGTCCGCACCTATCTATGCTTCGGATATCAAATCCGATTATGTCGACGTTGCCCGCGCTTGTGCCTTACGAGCACGAGTCGAGAAATATATTAATTTTTCTGTGACCGCCTTTCAGGACTTAGAACCTCCCGCTCCACGCGGTTTATTAATCGCCAATCTTCCTTACGGTGAACGCATTGGTGCAGGCACCATTGATCAATTGTACAAGGAAGTTGGTCAAATAATTAAACAGCGTTTTTCCCTCTGGCGCGTGGCCTTACTGGTCCCAAGTCAAGCTCCGATTCATTTATTGGCCCTCAACACTACCAAGGAAATTTCTTTGCGAAATGGCGCATTGCCTGTAAAGCTGCTTATTCTGGAAAGATAAGGCAGGCACCTTATTATCCTTGCGTAGTCGGCGCGGGCGTCGAGGTCTTATCCCAATCGCGGATTGATTTTGCCAGAAGGATTTGGATCAGACCATTCCCTTCAGTCCCTGATGTACCTTGGACGTGAATATCAGGTGTGATTTTAAGTCCTGCCGCCGAGATCGCTTTAATAATTTCGACACTGGTGACTCCTTGGGCGGTCAAGGCATTGACTTGATCTCGGTACGCTTTGGCCTGTGCCTCCCCCTTGGATTGAATGACTCCGGCTTCAGCGTCGCCAACCTGTTTGGTTTTAGTGGCGTCGGCTTCGGCGATCATACGTACTCTGGCAGCTTCACCACGGGCGCGTTCTTCATTTTGGCGAGCTTCGTGTTGTGCAACCTTGATACCTGCTTCCGCCGTAATTATTTTTACTTGAGCATCAGCTTCAGCTTTTGTTTTCTCGAATTCAATACGACGTTGTTCAGCGTCTTTCTTGGCATCAAACATGGACTTTTCCTGTTCGGCGAGATTTTTCTGCTGGGTCGTCTTCATGAGTGCTTCTGGAAGGTGAATATTGGTAATCATAACCGACACGACTTCCACGCGATATTTAGCAAGGTCTTGCCGAACTGCTTCTTCCGCTGCCTTTTGTTCTTCGGCGCGGTTTTGTTGATAAGCAATGGCCGGTGAATGAGAGACTTGAGCGCGAAAAATGCCGTCGATTTGGGGGTGAATGACATTGGTTTCGAGTTCTTCGATAGACCCAAGCTTTTGTACTACATAGGGAGCATTTTCGGGGATAATTCGATATTGGCAGCGAACTTCAACTTGCATAGGAAAACCGTCGTGCGAAATTACTTGGAATGGATCAAAAATGGCGGCCGAACTTCCTGCTTTGGATTTTTCTCCACACCAATCAACTGAGCGGGTGGTTGTCGGGATAATTATCACTGAATATGCCAAAGGGTTAATGTTGTAAGCGCCCGGTCCCAGAACTTCACTTTGAATACCACGAAATCCTCTCGGTACGACATGACGGGTTTTGCTTTTGTCTTCGGCCTGGCCGCTTTGAGTCGTTCCAAGTGAGAATTCATTTGGATCTTTGCCAATGTTTGAAATCAGCACAGCTACTTGGCCCTGATTGACTTGAGTTTGCTTTCGTTTGGTAACGGCAAAAAGATATGGATTTATGTAATAGGTTCCGGGAGTGAGGATATGATCCTGTGGACCTCGCTTTCCTCCGTTATCAAGAAACTTTTGACCATCTTGGAAATTATTGTGGCCATCGGGAGTTTGCACCACCACCTCGTTCTGTTCCATGGGCAATCCGGCCAAGGCCTCCACGATTCCAATCTCATGTTCCCCGATAGAAACAGCGGCACGAATTTCTACCCGAAACATTTCTGTGTTGATGTTGTATGTTCCTGGACGAAGAAAATCTATTTGCGGCCCTTTTTGTCCGCCATTTTGTAAAAAGATTTCCGCTTTTTGAAAATAATCATGATTTGTGACACTTTTCCCTATCAGTTGTCCTGGTAGCAGTGCTTCGCCGTCGGCTGCGGTAATAACACCAATTCTTCCTTCTGGCACGAAAGTCTTTTTGATTTTGGTGACTTGAAACAGTTGAGGGTGGATTTTAAATGTTCCATTAGTGAGGAAACGTAATTGCTTGCCCCGAATTCCTCCTTTGATGAGAAAGGACGTGGGATCTTGAAAATTGTTGTGCTGGTTGGCCGCAGGATCTTCGGCGAAAATTCGACCGGCCAAGAGTGCCGAACCATCTGTTGCTTCGATGATACCTAACTCGTCGGCAGCAATGGTGACAAACGTTGGTTTACTAACCACACGCACGAAAGGCCAAAGGACAAAATGTAATCCCGGCGCAAGCACGTCTGCTCTTACACCGACCTGGCGATTCATGGCGAATACTCGACCAGGTTCAAGTTCGTCCCCGAGAAATCGTTGTTCCACCACGGCAATTTGGTTGCCACCAACATTCACAAGACATAGAGAAAGGAACACGATGATCACTCCCACAAGGGTAATTATAAGGGGTGCGATCCAAGTATATATTTGAACAGTCTCCATTCTTCCTCCTAAAGATTAAAATCAATTCACACTTAAAATTTCATTTAGCAGGGATTATAACGTAGAACCCTAATTTTAGGGCACTATAAAAGAACTTAATTGCATTGTGCTTAATTGAATAATTAAGTCGGATGTCCTTGATTTTGAAACTCGTAGGAACGCTCGTGCCAGAACGCTCGTGCCATGTACTCGGTGTATTGCGCTACACTTGCTGCAAATTCAAAGTGAGGCATCATCAACATCTCTTGGCCGACTTCAGGAAAGCCGCAAACAGGAAAATTTTTGATAGGCGAGTTTGTTATGCTCGGAACAAAGTATGCGCATGTTATCTTGCGCTGTTTCTCCGCAAATTGAGTGCGTGCTTTTTAGATGTTGATTATCGATTCAGTCGGCAGAAACTAGAAGATAAAACCTAAACCAATATTTATATCACTATCTGATGAATATAATTTGTTGAATTCAAAGCCATATCGAAATCCAATTTGTATATGAAATGATGGCCTTCTATAGCAGAGAGAACGAACCTTCACGTTGGAACTGCTCTGAGATCTATCGCAATTTCGCTGGTCAGTGGAAAATCATTCATGCGCATTGGTCTTTTACTCGATCGAAAGAATAAAATGTCTCTTTCAAAACAGACTAAATTCTATATCTGGCGAATTTTTCATTGATCAAAGAATAATTCAAGTGCCCACAAGAAATTCCGAATAGAAATCACGGTATTTTTTCAGAGAACTGTGAAAAAGATGAAAAATCTCTATTATTTCGCATTGATAGGCTTATTTTATTCTTGTACTACCTCGCGGAAAATTGATCTTGCCGATGGGTGTGCGATTCAATTTGAAGATAAGGCCCAAGAGCGACATGCATTTAAATTAGCGCTGTTAGAGATAGCACCAGAATCGGGTGTGGCAGAATAATGAGCACGGCAATCAACACCAACTTAACTCAAGCAGAAAAATGGAAAGATTGTCCCGAATGTAAAAGACCCAATCTTTATCACGAGGGGTATCCTTATTGGTGTCAACACTGTGAATACGGTCTTGTCGGGGAAAGGCCGAAACCCAAGACCTTATGGGATAAGGTTATCCTCCATATCACCGTAAAATATGGCGAGGCTTTTTTACAAAAAATAATTGCTGAAAAAAAGCATTTTTATCATAAGAAGTTGCCCTCTGTATCTCTACTCATCACATACTTTATAGCAACCGTAGTGCATCTCTTAACATTGTTGTGTTTTGGTTTTGCGATCTTTCTTCCAATACATTTCTCTTGGCATCCCATTTCTATTGTCGGAAGTCTATTCTTCCTTTATGTAAGTTATTTTCTTAAACCCAACTTCCCTAAGAAGCCTGAAGAGAAATTGTATAGTTCGAAGGACCTTCCTTTCACTTTTGCGGTGCTTGATAAAATTGGAAAAAAACTTAACACGAAGGCGACTCATGAAATTGCAATTCTTCAGGAGTACAACGCGTACTATGGAATATATGGTATGAAGGCCAAGCGAGTAGTCGGACTTGGCCTTCCTTTGATTAACGCTCTAACAAATAAAGAATTACTTTTTGTTCTTGGCCATGAAATGGGACATGGATCGCATGGAGACAACTCAAGATCATTTTATATCTTTACTTCAGTGCTGTCGCTTTCTAAGTGGCATGTCATCCTAAGACCTGTAACTCTTTGGGATTCTAATATTGGATTCTATGCTTTGGGTGCTTTTCCATTTTTGCTGCTACAGCTAATGCTTTCTTATGTCATATACGGCGTGGTGTGGCTCATGGCCTGGTTATTTTATAGATCATCACAAGTGGATGAGTTTCATGCGGATTATTCTGGTTACTTGATCGCAGGGGAGTCTGATGCACAAGTTGCCTTAACAAAAATGCATTATGGAGCGTATTTCGAAATTCTTGTGCAAAAAAGTGCACTGAATAGAGAGAAAGACCCTTATCAGCTTTTTGCTCGTCTTCGTAATAAAATAAATGAGCTTCCTGAAAACGAAAAAATGAGGATTACAAAACTGATTGCCAAAGAAAAGGGGAGTTTGGACATGACCCATCCGCCTACAATTTACCGGCAGATGGCATTGAAGATGATAGATGTTCCTTCGTTTGAAAATGTTGTTACTGATTTTGAAATTGCGCAAATGAGAAAAGAATTGGAGAGCAAAGAGAAAAATACTATTGATCGGTTGATTGATCAGTATCGCAGGTCGCTTTACGATTAGAATAATTCATGTCAAAGAAGAATGATTGCTTAACCTCAAGAAAACCAGAAAAAGTGGATAGATGAGATCTTTTCTGTAATATCCGGCGAACCATCACTTTATTTACACTCCATTTTCTTTGCCATTTGAAAGTTGGGCAAAGCGCCTAGGGCGAGCTTGGCCTTTTTTGATTCTCATCTTCTTTCATCCAATTTCATGGTTTTCATGCGCCAACCGGAACAAATCAGAACGGATTTCATGATGTATTGAAATTTTGTCACGAAAATGAGACAACCTTGAAGGTTAAAGAGGAACTGGTAGATGGCATTTATCTCGTTCATGCGTTTCAAAAGAAAACAAACAAGACCCCTCAAAGAGATATTGAGGTGTCGATTCAGAGAATAAAGAGGTTGGGATGAAAGTGACCTCTGGTTTATCGCGGACGGTTGTATCTGGAATCGTGAATGACAGTCTTCAAAGTGTTTCCATTGAACGATTAATTCGCCTGGCTTCGGCTTTGAATCTTTCCGTGGAACTCAATATTAAGGATGCCGCTTAAGATGGCACAAGATTCAAAAATCGCACAAACGATCATAAATTTAGAGAAGGCCGCTCTCGATCGCTGGGGCAAGGGCGATCCGTCCGGGTGTCTTGAACTCTGCGCTCCAGAGGTTACATACTTCGATCCGTTTCTCGATCGTCGCATTACTGGACTAGATGAGCTTACTCGATATTACGAAAATCTTCGTGGAAAAATTAGCATCGATCGTTACGAGCTGATCAATCCCGCCGTTTGCGTGGCCGGCGACGTTGCTGTTTTGACCTTTAACTATGTTTCTTATAGCAAAGACAATGAACCATCACGCTGGAACTGCACCGAGGTCTATCGCAATTTTGAGGGGAATTGGAAAATTATTCAGACGCATTGGTCTTTTACGCGGCCGAAAGCGTAAAGTTTATTTCAAAGCGAACAACATCCTCTATACGCTCACTTCTCTGTCCCAAAATTGATTTCACGAGCAAATCGGGATAATGTGCTTTACGATTTAGGTATGGAACCTACAAACTGATTGTAATTTTTATGAAGAAAAAATATTACGAGTTGTACGAAGACTGATATTCACAAGTTTATCAAGCTGGGTTTGAGACTTGGTCTGGTGAGCCGCAAGTGGCTGAGTTGGATCGCGCAGGCAAAAGAATAATTAGGTAAATCTTGCAGCGGAGCTATGTGACCCATTAAAGTGCACTCCAACCTAACACAAGCCATGAGTTGCAATGACGAGAAATTTTTGGTTTTGCTCGAGAAAGATGTGCCAGTTTACAGAGAAGAAAATATTTGCCCCACATAATCTGGTGGCAAAGTCGATCGAAGACAAGCGCAGCTATATATCGTCGGATAGTTCTGTGAAATTAACTTCCGCAGGGGAAGTGCGATGTGTCTAATGACCGGATTTAGGATGAAGTGCTTAAAAAGAGCCCCTGCTTCCGGCCGAGGGGTTAGAACAAAGGCAATAAGCTTGAAAGTTTTATCCACAAAGAGACTCTTGTCACACGCGCATTCCTGATGCTAGAAAATGGCGTCATTTTATGAGAGGTCAGTTATGAAAGTTCTATTAATCATGAGTCTATTATTTCTGGGCCTTAAGGTTTATGCCGGTCCTTTTATTACTCTTAAGACGCAAACAGAGCTGGATTATTATTTAGAGAGAAGTGGCTTCAATGGGGTCATTTTAGTGGCAAAAGGAAAACAGGTTCTGAGCAAGAAGGCCTATGGAGTTACCAATTTTATCGATGGCAGACCCCTCACCACTTCGGATAAATTTCAAATCGGGTCGCTGACCAAACAATTTATTGCCGCCTCTTTACTTCGTCTGCAAGAAGAAGGAAAACTTTCTCTGGATGATCAGGTGACAAAATATCTTCCTATGCTTTCAAATTTTAACAATATTAAAATCAGAAATTTATTAAATCACAGTTCCGGCATCGCCAATTATACTGATCAAGAAAAATTTTGGGCCATGGTGGAATATTCCAGGGTATTAACTCTGGACGAGATCTTGGATTTTATTATTCCATTGCCGCTGGATTTTGAACCCCGAACAAACTGGAAATATTCTAACTCAGGTTACATCGTGGCCGGCAAAATACTTGAGTTAGTCAGCCAGCAAAGTTGGAATGAATATGTCCACGATAATTTTCTTGAACCTTTGGAGATGAAAAATAGCGGTGTGGAAAACTATTTTGAAAAGGTTTCCGATGTCATCGGTCACATGTTGCAAAATGGAAAATTGGCACCTTTTACCGCATTTAATCTTTCTTGGGGACAATCGGCCGGCGCACTTTATTCAACCGTGGATGACCTTTTGAAATGGTCTTCGATTTACACCGATTCGGACTTACTCAGCAAGGTCTCCAAAAATGAAATGCAAACTCCCTTCCTTCAAAATTACGCTTTAGGCGTGTTGGTGCAAAATTATAAGAATGAAAAGATGATCACCCATTCGGGCCGCACTCCGGGCTTTGTCTCCTATCTGACCTGCCTGAATCAATCAAAAATATGTGTCATTACTCTCGATAATATTGACGGTAATACTCCGGCAAAAGATATTCTGCTCAGTTTTTATCGAGAGAATAAGGCCGAGGTTGTTAAGTTGGATGACTATCCTATGAATGAGATGCAGCTCATGGATTTCGTCGGCAATTACCAAACTGACGGTTTAAAACTCAAAATTTATTTGGAAAACGGTGTTCTCTACCTCTTGCCTGACGGCCAACGCGCCTATAAATTAAGACCTAATGATATTGATAGTTTCGAACTTGAAAAGCTCGCGGCAGAGGAATTTATTCGTGATAGTAATGGAAAAGTAACTGGTTTTATTCACTACCAAGGCGGAAGAACTTCGATGTTTAATAGAAGCACTCAAGAGAATGAGAAGAGCTTCAGAAAAAGCGGAATCACAAGTAATAAGAAAAACTTCCTTGATGAATTTGATTCCCGAGAACCATTCTAGTTCGCTTTGACTATTTCTTCTTCCTTCATATGGTTTGTGACAAATGTTCTCCCAATGAGAAAGCCCATGCTATTTCTAATAAAGAATCGTCGTATTATCCTGGGGTTGAATTCAACATAAAATATTTTAATGACAAAAATTTCAGTGCGGAAATGTTCTTTCACGAGAGCATTCACTGGCCAGGGTACCAGCACTTTGAGAGAATCGATTCACAAAGTCGAGTTGCACCCATGGCATCAGAAAAGTGAGACAATTGAACGGCCACCATGATGAACCATTAAAAGGAAATAGGCAGGGACCTTCCAGCCTTTGTGATTTGGAGAAGGGAAGAAAAATACCTTCACCTAGTCGAGCTGCAAGTATTGCAGAGACGCTTGGAGTTAGTGAGAACCTTTGGATTGAAGTTGCCCTGCAGGATCAATTGCGGGAGCAGGGGATTGATTTAAAAGTTTCTGTGGCCTAAAAGAGTTAAGAAAAATTAAACCATAAATAGTCCCAATCATTTTTTATTTAAATTTTGGCATGTGCCGGGGCTTCAGTCACTACGGTCGCTCCCTCGTCTTCTTTCATCATTTTTCATGGCATTTCATGCAGTGACCAGACCAGATTTTGATTGGTTGTGATTTCATAACAAGGAGTCTTCCTTTCCGAACCTTACCCGATATACTCTCTGAAGGAATTATTTAATTCATTCAGAAACAACTGTTTAAAAAAATCTGGTTTTTGTTTCTCGTAAAAATAGAGAATGGCCTTGATATAATCCTCCTTGGGAGTATTCACAAACGAAATTGGGATGTAGTTGTAAGAAAGTAAAATGGAATTTCCCAGCATTCGGGAAGTCCTTTTATTTCCATCTGAAAAAGGTTGAAGAAATGCTAAGAGAAGATTGGCGGCAACTGCTTTGTCTAAAGCAGATTTCATTTTGTTGATTTTAGTTGTGAGCAAATCGAAGAAAGAAATGATTTGGAATTTGTTATCGCATGGAACAAAGCTTGAATTAGAGATCGTTACAAGATGCTCACGGAAGCCAGTATCGATATTTAAATTTTGCATCAAAATCTGATGCAGTTCTAGCACTTTTTGTTTATCAATTGTTTTATAGTGACTTCCCTGCCGTATGTATTCAATCGCCGATTTGTGATTCAAGATCATTTGCGCTTCTTGGAAATTCTTCCCTTTAGCCGTTTGATTATATTTCAGGAGACCTTCGGTTTCCAAAAGGGAATAGGTATTTCCCTCGATGTTTGAAGAGGCCCATGAGAGGTCGATGACGAGCTTTTCCTTTTTCTTTTTTCTCGCTTCCTCCGAAAGCTCCTTTCTTTTTGTGTCGATCCGTTCCTTCAGCTCGTGAAATTTATCTGAAATATTTTTTGGAAAACTAAAATCTGCCGATATTGCTTTCTCTGCTATTTTATTAAAAAAGACCTTTTTCCGATCCTGGGTTCTGAAAAACTTATCGAATAATTTTTTTTCTTTTTTTAGGAAGATTGCCTCAATCTCAGAAGGAGGGAATATGAGATCTTCAAGAAGACGGTAGATGGTGCCTTTTCCTGTTCCGTGGGCCAGTAAGAGCCCTTCATCAACGAGTCTTTTTAAATCGTGTGTGGAGGTGTTGCGGTGTGAGCTAGTGAGTGATTGAACATCACTATTGGAGATTGCTCCGTAGACCCTAACAAATTGCAGTATCTTATTTTTTCGATCGATATATTCCATAGGTTTTGAGTTCCAATTAGGAGATGTGCAAATCACCTTTTTGAAAATTATATGCACATATCGTATAATGTGCATATAATTTAGGCAAATAAAATATGCACATGCGATTTGTTTGGATTGGAAACACGACAGCAGGAGTCAGATGTCGCCGAGTGATGGACCCACGGCAAAGCCAATTTTCAATTTTTGCAATCTCGCTGTAAATCAATAATTTTTAAAGATTCAAGAACGGAAGCATTTTTGCTTGGAAGGCATGTTACGCGATCCTCGCCATACTCCTCACGCAAGGTAGAAAGCACCTCATCCATCCAAGATGGCCCAACAGCAAGAACGCCCGAAAAATCAAGCTCGATTTTCTCGTTTGATTTGGGCTTAAAGTAAGCCTTGATGGACATTGCCGCTTCACGCCCAGCGGGCCGAGAAGTTAGGATTTCTCCAAATTTTCTTACTTCGATTTTCATTGCAGACCCCAAACCATGAGTGTGATGGTTCCGTTAACCTTGTTAAAATATCTTTTAAGGAGATCAATGCACTTTTCTCCTTGAGTTCCATAGTGAACTTGGCCACTCCCTGAAATGCAGGCGACGCCTCCCCCAGGAGTATTGGTTAGGTTTGCTTTAACGAATTTTAACCCGTTTCCTCGCTTCTCAGGTGCCCGGCCGGAAATGATAGTTTCGAAAGCCGCTTTCAGGGCATCTTGATCATTCTGAATGTTTGGATGTACCCTGTTCAATGACTTGAAGATACCTTGACCTCGATCCGCTATACATATCCAAAGAAATTTTCCACTGATCTGCGATTCCATCCAGCAGCCAGGGACATCTCGCCATTGCCCAAGATTGTGGTCAAAAGAATTGTTTCCAATTTCGCCCGTTGTGGAGATGACCAACGGTAAGATTTCTTTAGAAAGCCCATTATTGATGAAGGCCTTTAGGCGAGGTAGTCGGCCATCCAATATATCCCTAGATGAACAAACGAAATCTTCAGGGCTTTTACTAAGAGTCTTTGCACTTAGCCATTTAGAAAGCTCTTTAAAATCTGGGATTCCCGCCAATACATATTGGGTAAAGGGGGGAGAGCCCCTGGATTCAATCAGGCCAGCTTGCGTTAGACTTTTTAAATGCCGATGGATTGCCTGGAGAGAAATTTTCAACGAATTCTTGAGATCAGAAGGCTTAGTTTTTCCATTCTTTTCAAGAATTTTAAGAATTTTAGATCGGGTGTTTGTTTTCATTTATAGTTTATAGTTTATAGTAAATTATAAACTATAACAATGACATTCTTAGGATCATAGCTATAATTTGTCATGATAGGTACAAGCAATTCGCAATTCCTGATGATTTGAGAATAATATCGTGAAGTTGAATTGAATTTTCAGAAAAGGGCTAACTCGCGTAATTTTTTTTTAATTCTATTGCCGCCAAGAACGAAAGCTATGCGTATTCTGTACCCAAAAAAATATCGTCTCTCAGAGTTAGGATATAAAACACTCAAGCAAAATTTTGAGAAAACTCCCAGCGAATTTGGGGCAATTTATAGATAAAAAATAGAGAGCAGAAAAAGTGCCAAGTGGGTGAAATTTAAAAACAAACTTGTCGGCTATCTGCTGAGTTGAAAGATCTGTATCTATGTCCAAGATCATATTTCAAATCCAAATTTTAAGGTGAAATAGAACGTTACTTGTAACAGGAGGTAAATAGCGCTTTAACTTTACTGAACAAACGAAATTCAGAAAGCTTGGGGAAAATTGACTGATGACGAGCTTGAAAAAACCAAAGAAGCATTGAAACAATAACTGAAGTTTTTACTTTTTTACAGGCCTTTCTCTAAGGGTGGCCATGCATCATCTCAAGTTCTCTAGGAAGTAGAAAAGTAAAATGCCATTGAAATTTATAATTCCAGGTATTATTGTTTTTGCGCTTGTTGTGGAGCTATGAATGAAGTGTCTATCCTTAGCCTTTTTTATTCTTCAAATACTTCTTATTCACTTTTAACGAGGAATAGCTTTCACCCAACTCACGAGGTAAATGTTGAAATCGCGGCATCATCACCTCTAACAGTTTTGGCGCCCTCCTGGGGCGCCAAAAAAAGGCAAACGGACGCCAATTGCTGTCCCAATAATCAAATCATCAAATCATACTTCGAATCACCACGTGCGGAAGCGTTACCGCGCTACGCACCGAACCGAGTATTCGTGGCCGGTGTCGCGGTGGCCGAAGCCAGTGTGTCTAATATCGCCCAAACTAGGCCACTATAATATCGCGCAATATTAGTGTGGCTGCATTAGGCCGATATCGGACATCCTATTTCATGCAGTGACTAGACCAAACCAGACCGAGGTTGACTAATACATGGTATTATGTAATACTATGTATTACATGCGCAGAACGTTTATAGAAACACCCATATTTACGGAAAAGATAGAAGAACTGGGTGGTCAGCAATTGCTCAGATTGATTGAAGATGAAATTCTTGACGACCCAGATTGCGGGGCGACAATTTCTGGAACAGGAGGATTGCGCAAGCTCAGGGCCGCAGACCCTTCAAGGCAAAAAGGAAAGCACGGTGGATTACGAGTCATTTATCTCGATCTTCCAGATAGAGAACGTACCTACTTCTTGTATGTTTATGGAAAAGACGAGGCCGAAGATTTAAGCGCTGGTGAGAAAAAGGCAATGAAGAAGTTAGTAGAAATAATCAAAGGAGTTGGGTATGAAAAAAAATAGAATGGCTGATGGGCTTATGAAGGGACTTCAGCAGGCCATTGAAATTGAGAAGGGTGTCGGGAAAGGTCGCGAGAGGACGAGGGCTTTGTCTCGTCCTGCGCCAAAATGGACTAAGAAAGAGATTAAGAAACTTAGGGAAGAAATTTTTAAGATGAGCCAGCCGGAGTTTGCTTCGCTTTTGAATGTTAAGCCTCCGACGATTAGGTCTTGGGAGCAGGGGCAGAGGGAGCCGGATGGGGCGGCTGCGAGGTTGTTGGAGATTTTGGCGGGGGATGTGGAGATTGCGGGGAAGTTGGCATCCTGAGTTGCGTGATTTAAGAAAAGGTTTTTTTGGAACCTAGATTTTATTAGCAGCTCCAGGTATCTGGTCACTCTCTCATGAATTAAGCTCGTCCCGCTTCTCGCAATACATAGAGGGCGTCCGTAGTCACCCATTCATTCATCTTATGCTTTCCAGTGCCTCCCCAATCAACATAATCGGCATTGAGTTCAATTTTGCTGGCTACCTTGTAATAGCGTTTCTCAGCAGGCCAGCCGCCGACCTTCAGCTCCTTATTCTCCAAAAGATCGAGTGCATCCTCACACCGTGCATCTTTGACTAGGCCAATTTCTGTCATTGCCTTGAGTCCTCCCAAAATATCGTAATGCCAATACCGGGGATAATGAAGTTGAACAAAATCTGGATGAATCAGCTTGCCATCAGAGCGCTTTTTATACATGCGCCGGCTCAGAAATACTTCTGCTGCTTTCAAGACAGCCTCACTCGCAATTTTACTTCTTTTCATCCCCATAATTTTAGCTCCGACATTATAACCGTAATCCTTCTTTAACCTAAGCAAGAAATACTCGGATACCTATGCCATTCGGCCTTTCATCGGAATATGCAGCTTTCACCATTTTTGGATTTATGCGGCCCTGCGTTCATGGCCGTGCAGAATGAAAAAACCTCTTTGTTTAGATATCTTTTTATCGCCAAACAAAAAAATAAAAAAACAAAAGAGGTTTCTTTTGAACTTCAAAAGTATCGTGATCGAAAAAACAAGAAAAGAACTTTCTGCACTTTCGGGCTTATTTTTTTTCAACGAGCTGCTCAATCGTTTAGGATTTATGGGGGAACTGGCCAAAATCTTGCCTCGCATGCAGAGAATGCGTGGCCTTGCAGCAAAAAATAAGTTTATAGCGGCCATCCTGGCATTTATTGCAGGTGCCGAGTGCTTGGACGACCTCAACGATCTGCGAGAAGACCAGGTTTTTTGCGAATTATCCGTGGTGGCGTCGCTTCGACCACCATGGGCAAATTTTTGCGTATATTTCGCCTCAAGGAAATTGAGCAGATTCAAAATTTTCTTCCGACATTGTGTCTAAAACTGCGACAAAAATTCTGCATTCAAGACGAGCGTTTTATCATTACCATGGACTCCACTGTGCACAAGCAATATGGCGTGCAAATGGAGGGAGTAGAATTTGACGGACATAAGAAGCAATTGGGGTTGAGTAGTCAAAACGCTTTCGATCAATATGGATTTTGTTATGGTTGGGAACTGCGAAGTGGCGCGACTCATTCGAGTGTCGGTGCCACCAATATGATTCAAAAAATCTTCAGTGCAATTCCGAAAAATGTTCCTCGCTATTTCCGCGCCGACAGCGCCTATGGCAATGTCAGTACCTATAATGCCCTTCTCGCCCATGATGTAAAATTTGCCATCTGCCTCAGTGAAGTTGTTTGGGGGCCACTGCTCGATGAGCAGGAATTCAAAATGCCATGGAATAAAATCAAATTGCAATTTTTTGTGAACAAGGAAGATATAGATTTGGGCCAGAAAAGGCCGTGCCAAGTGGCCAATTGTTTTTACCTCAATAAGGGGCTGAAGGGACGATCATTTTTGCGCGTGGTTTTTATTCGGGCAAAAAAGAGAGTGGTCACCAAGGAAGACAAACGTCACTATGACTATTACGCCATCATCACCAACATCAGCGAAAGCGAGATGAAAAATGAGGCGATTATCAAATTCTATCGTCAGCGCGCCAACTGTGAAAATCACATCAAGGATCTGAAGTACGGCATGGATTTTTTGCACTTCCCCTGCCAAAAACTCAATGCCAATCGTGCTTGGGGGCTCATGGGAATTTTTGCTTACAACCTCATGCGATTTGCCGCTTTCATCGTGGCCCCTGAGACGGGATGCTTTCTAAAACGCGTTCGACGAAGAATGGTTTATCTCGCCAGTGAGGTCCGACAGGGACAAAGAAAAATTGTGATTAGATTTAGCAATCATATTTACAAGGAGGTGCCCCGTTTAAGTGGAGCAATCCACAAACTTTTTACTTCGCTAAGGATTTTTCCTGCACTTGCAATTGATAGGCACACTACGCCCTTGTAAGTGTCTGCTCTTTGACAAAAGAATAATTAGGATTTTCCCAGCGGAGCTACGTGACCCATTAATGTTCGATTGCCCTCCATACACGCCAGGAGGGTAATTACGAGGCGTTTTTGGCCAAGCTCGAAAAAAATGGGGCCGATTTTTGGAGAAAAAAATATTTGCGCTACATAATCTGGCGGTAATGTCGAAATATCGTCGGAACTTCTGTGAAATTAACTTCCTTAGCGGAAGTGCAATGTGTCTAATGACGGATTTGGGTTCTAAGGTTAAAGGAATCCTGTGGTAGTGCATTCTTTCCTCCGGCCTCCTTCGGTCGGTCGCCTCAGGCGCTAAGCCAGACATCCTGTCTGTCTCATCTTGGGTTTTAGGCAAAAAAAAAGCCCCTGATTTCAGGGGCTTTTAAGTATTTGGTACTCCCAAGGGGAACTTAGTGCCAGAAAAAATTTGTCTTTAAATACAATTAATTACGAATGATTTAGCGGGCTTGTCCCTTTTTGATTTTCATCTTCTTTCATCCAATTTCATGGTTTTTCATGCGCCGACCGGAACAAACCGGAACAGATTTCGACACAGGGGGCAATATATTGACACTATTATGATAGTGTTGATATAGTGTCTTATGGCACAGTGGGAATTTGTTGAATGGCTGTTATTTTGGATTTTAGAAACCTCGCACTTCGAGTTTGAGTGGGATGAAGGCAATCTGACAAAAAATGCTAGGAAGCATGGGATTGAAATTGAAGAAGTCGAAGCAGTTTTTCGTTCAGGAATGGCCCTGCCTTTAGGAATCCAAATCAGTCCATTGGCCAATGAGCAAAGGCTCGGCTTAATCGGCCCAAGTATTAGTGGCCAGCTTTTACAGATTGCTTTTGTTTTAAGAAGTGGGCGCGTCCGAGTTATTAGCGCCCGTCCGGCACATAAAAAAGAGAGGAAACAGTATGAAGAAATCTCACGCAAAATCTTTGAAAGAATATGAAGCTCCAGTAGAGTTAGATTCAAAGAAAATTCTCGCCGCAATGAAACGTTTTAAAGATGCACCGAAGAAACCGACAAGTGTGGCTTTAGATGAAACGACAATTCAAGAATTAAAAGCGATGGCCGAAGTGCAGGGGATTCCTTATCAAGTTCTCATTCGGGTGTTTATTTTGGATGGATTGGATCGACTTAAGAAGACGGCGTAATTATTGAAATAAAGAATTTGAATAATAGAGTTTTATGCAAAATATTGTTTTAGTCAAGACTCCGTCGTTTGAAGATGTAGTTACTGATTTTGAAATTGCGCAGATGAGAAAGGAGTTAGAGAGTAAAGAGAAAGAAATTGTTGGTCGGTTGATTGATCAGTACAGAAGGTCGCTTTACGTCTGAGAAGTAGAATATGAGCATAGTGACATACTCTTCTGTCTCAAAAATTGAGTCGGTCTTTCTTGTAAGAACAAGGAGCATGGCCCTTATCTGCCGCAAAAACGCATCAAGAAAATTTTGCGTGGGAAGCAGGCCAAGGCCACAAGGTTAAGCTACCGGGAATACAAAGATATGTCCGATCGTTTCTAGGAATATTTCTCGCGACGGGGATCTCAAAAAGTTAAAGACTGGCGAGGTCCTTATTCTTGATCAAAATCCTTCAACCTGAATATTTAATACTTTCAAAAGAGCGATGGCATCAGGGAAACTAAATTTGGCCTTCGCCAATTTTGTGCATGAAATATCAATCCAATAATTTTTTGCATCTCTAAAATCCGATATTTCAAGATTACTGTTATTGAAGGAAGACTCGAGCAAATCACTTTCCCTGTAATCAGAGCCTTTTAAATTACATGCAGAAAAATCTACTTTTTTCAAAGACGACTTGGTGAAGACGGAGGCCTTGAGATCCAGACCTAAAAAAACGCTGTAGTCGAGAATAGACTGATCAAATTTCACGTCCGATATTGATTTAGCGAAAGTCCAATTGACTCCCACTGCTTTGGTTTGAAAGAAGAAAATGTCGCGAAAGGTAGAATAATTAACACTAAGGTTGGAAAGATTGCATTGATGAAACTGGCATTCAAAAAATTTGCAATTTTTGAACATCAAACCATGCAAATCTAAATTGTGAAATTCACAGTTGCAAAATTCTTCTTCGCTCCAGGTCAGGGCCGAAATATTTTTGGGATAATATTTTTCATTTTCAAAATAGATCATGATGTCTATCTTCACTTAAATCTTGGTTGTCAGTCAAAAAAGAACCGTCGACATCTGCACCGTTTGAGTTTTCTGATTAATCCGCGGAAAAGAAAGAGGGAAAAGTCAGTCGATCATTCTCCTCAGGTGCGGATAAGGAAACGATTCCGACTTGCCCTCCGGCCTCAGACAGGACCGGGCCACCGGACATGCCTCCAAGAACCGGGCATCTGGAACTTAAATCATGGTGAGCGATAAAACTTGGTTTGCCGCAATCAATGGTGATCACGGGAACTCCATGAGAGTCACTGGGATAGCCAATGGCCAGCAGCTCATCGTCACCCAGACGCGACTCAGTGGCGGCAGACAGAAAGGGGCCGGGAAACCTATTTCTCATGCCAAGACCTTTTGTTTTCTTTTTTTTTGCATCTGGTGCCATGTACTCGCCACCATGCATCGAATACATGGCACTTCTTACTCCTTACTCGCTTAAGATGGTTGTTCCGGCTAATAAAGAAGGAGAAAGATTCAAGGGTAGGGCCAACAACAATTCCTTAAGACTTAATTTAAGATCTTTCCCTGCCGTATCTAAAACAATACGAGGCATAGACCATTGTTGATAGTCACGATTAAGAACTTCCTCCCAGGTGGGAAGTTTCAATGTTGCAATTCCCACCTGACGGTTCTCTACCCGATGCTTGTGTTCTTTTGGGTCTGAACAGAGAACTTCGATATTCACAAAATTTGCACCTACAGAAGTTGCAACCTCATTCCACTCTCGCCTCGTTAGTTCCCATGGGTTGCAAGAATCGGCGATGACATCGTTCCCAAGTTTTAGATTGTCTGCAACAACACGATAAGAAAGACGATAACCCTCTCCCTCTAACTGATTATAATTGCAAAGGTCACGAAGTCCCTGCTCGAGAGTATCTATTCTGATAAAAGTTGCATGAGTATGCTTGGCCAATTCCTGCGCTATGGTTGATTTTCCAGAGGCGGGAAGGCCGGAGAAAATATAGAGCGTTGGCTTTTTCATTTGTGGGAACATATTTACAGGATGTGTGTGGTCTTTGTCACCTCTTGTGCAGGAAGTGTGCGAAAACTATTTCCGAAGATTGAATTGGATAAGTTTTGGACTTCCACCTTTCAATACGTCATGATTGAGGACATACAAAAAGGAATGTTTGTGAGAACATGGTTATCGGCTACCCTATGTTGGGGAAGTTGGAACTTCAAGAATCCGAAGCCCCTGCCTGTGCGAAGGGTTTTGGGGTACGGCAACGATTCGTGCGAAAACATGCAAGAGCTTTATTTTCAGTGGTTTAAACTTACCTTTAATTCTACGGGAATTTCCTTTTCGGGGTGTCGCTTCCCAATTTATCAAACCTATAAGTTAAAATTAATTCTTGGATGGCGTAACTGTACGATTTAAAATGAAAAGGCCATTTGATTTGTTGTCTCAAATGGCCTCATCTATAAACTGGTACTCCCAAGGGGGCACTTCGGGGCTCAAAAATTTAGTCTTTAATATCAATTAATTACGAATGATTAAGCGAGCTTGACCCTTTTTGATTTTCATCTTCTTTCATCCAATTTCATGGTGTTTCATGTGCCGACCGGAACAAACCGGAACAGATTTCAGACAGGGTTGAGTTTTTGTCACAAAAATGCGACAATCTAAAACAAGGAGACTGATGTGGATGTGGTTGTATTGCCTCAGTGCGCAAGGGAAATAAGTGAGTTTCCTTTGAAGGTCAAAGAGGAATTGGTGGATGCTATCGCCGATCTTAAGGCCGGCATAACTTTGAGCATGCCTTTCTCAAAAAAGATGGAAGGTATGGGCCCAGGTGTGTTTGAACTTCGCTTTAGGGAGCGGTCTGGCGTTTATCGGGTCATCTACTTTATAAAAAAAGGGGGCGCCATTTATCTTGTCCACGGTTTCCAGAAGAAAACAAATCAGACATCCAAGAAAGACATTGAGGTGTCTATTCAGAGAATAAAGAGGTTGGAATGAAAATGAAACGCTATAAGACCATTGAGGAATTTGGGAAGGACCTGGGGGTCACATCGGATAGGGTACTGATCTCGAAGATGAAGACGACACTCAAAAAACGGATCATTAAGGAGACAGAGGTGAGAGAGCTAACCTGTGCCGAACTTGCAGAAGCCTCTGGACTCTCAAGGACGGTGGTGTCTGGAATTGTGAACGGCAGTCTTCAAAGTGTTTCCATTGAACGATTAATTCGTCTGGCCTCTGCCTTAAGTCTTTCGGTGGAGTTGAATATTCGAGATGTGGCCTAGGTTGTTGCCCTTGTCGGTTAGAAAATGAGAAATCTTTTTGTGAACACTAAAAACTCATTGACCTAAATGTTGCTGTGTGTGGCTCAGTAAGGGTTTTAGCAGCTTATCTTTTTCAAATGTTATCTGAGTTTATTTTTGCATCGTATTTCATGGGCGGGGGCGAGCGGGATGCAACCTACTTCATTGCATGAATAGAATATGTAGATTAACCAAATAACCAGAATAAAACTATTCAAACTTGTTCGGCTCTTTTAAATAATTTTGTGTTAATTCATCAATGATTTTGGATTGTTGAAATATAAATTGCATGCAGGATTGAAGATTTTCTTTGCATGCCTCATGGTTGTTTGCATCACTGATTTCAAAAGTCATTTTAAGCCACATGTTATGCTGGGAAATTAGTGAATTTATGTGGGAGAAATGTTTCTTGAGAGCTAAAATAATCACCTGCTGATTTGTGGTTAGCAAATGAATATCATTAATTGCCGAGGAGAGATATGCAACCTCTAGAGGGGCAATGACTGATGTTTTATTATTGTTATTAAGCTCCAGAAAATCATTAAGCTGCATACTTTCATCTAATAAAATTCTGGTCTTGTGCTCTAACCCTGAGAGTTTTGCCAATGGGTGATTAAGGATTGCTGGCAATCGTCTTTTTATATTATCAAGAAAAGGTTGCGTAAAATTCTGAGTTTTAAAAGAGAGGTGAAACGAAATTAACATTGTTTGTATTTGAATATCGAAAAATTCAGGAATTAGAACTTTTTGTAAACTTTCTCTTTTAAAATGATTATTAATGATTGCGATGAGAGGGGTAGATACGATACCAAAAAACCAACCAATTGCTATCTTTTGAATATCATCCATGTATACTCCTTCAGCTAGGGGTGAAGTTCTAGCATCTTGTTTTTTTTATTTTGCGGATTGAAATCCATATTTAACTTGTGGGCTTGTAGTTCGTCAGCTTTTAATATTATAAACGTAATTATTCTGTATAGAAAAGTGATTGACGGATGTTAATTTTTTTAACTAACATTTGCTCACAAAAATAGTTATACATCCCCCGCAAGGTCACAAGGATGCATCATGAAGCTTGAATCCTACTCAGTCAAAGGTGCCAAACCTATTGAAGCATTTTCCGTCGAGGGACTTTTTGAGACGGTTGTTCTTGCTGGTCCTAATGGTGTAGGTAAGACGACCCTCATGGTGCAGTTATTAAACCTGTTTCAAAATCCTGGTGGCCTTCCGAGTATTATTGCAAAAGTACGTGCTACGAATCAGGAAGAGGTGGCAGCCTGGGGACAGCATACGTTGCAAACCTCGATTCCGGCAGAAGCAGCGAAACTCCGTGCTTTCTTGCAACGCCAACAGAAGCGGGGCCAGCTTAGAAGCAGTGTGCTTAATTTTGACTCGGCTCGCCAACTCGAACAAGTACAGCCATACAACTTTAATTGGGAGTCGGCTGATCCCCTACAGGAGAACATAGGCTGGAATACAGTATATCAACCTTTGAGAGGCCGGTTTCAGGACACCATTCATTCGTTGTATAGAAAAGTTAGAAGCCAGAAAGAAGAAATATCTAAACGCGCACTTCTCTTGAAAGAGTCAGGCGAAAAGTCAATGCCTCTCGATTTTCAATATCCACTAGAAAAATTTGAAGATGCATTTACAAAACTACTGCCTGGTAAGACACTCGAAAAGCTGAATGAACGATCGCAGACAGTCTCATTTAAGACCAATGGTACTGTTCTCCCACTAACCTCGTTGAGTTCCGGCGAACGCGAGGTAGTTTCTATTGTGTTCGATTTTTTACTCCGTGATCCGAAGGACTGTATTATTATTTTCGACGAGCCGGAGCTTCATCTTCACCCAGAGTTGTCATACCGACTTTTACGTACATTGCGTGATATTGGTGAGAGGAATCAGTTTATTCTCTCTACGCATTCCCCTGACATTATCACTGCCTCACTTGATCAATCGGTAGTTTTTGTGGCTCCTCCAAACACAGGAAGGCCAAACCAGGCAGTACAGCTTAGAGAAGATGACGAAGCATCGAAAGTGCTACATTTGATCGGTCAATCCATAGGTGTGATCTCACTTGGGAAGAAAATAGTGCTCATCGAGGGAATTTCATCGAGCCTAGATAAACAAACGTATGGCAGCATTGTTGGATCAGAGCACCCTGAATTCGTGCTTGTGCCAACAGGAGGCAAAGAAAGTATTCATTCGTTTGTGAAGGCATTTGAAACAGTCCTTAACAAAACAGTATGGGGGGTAGACTTCTTCATGCTCTGTGATGGTGACTGCATGACCAGTACGTCCGGTGACAAAACAGGGGGGCGCCTTAAAATTCTTCCCCGTTATCATGTTGAAAATTACTTTTTGAACGAAAACGTGATCGCGCGTGTGTTCGAGCAACTAGATGAACCGAAAGGATCGTGGTTGTGTGATCCGGTCAAAATCAGAGCAGAACTCCTGACGATTGCTAAAGATTTTCTATCCTATGCCGTTGCATTACACGTCGCACATCGACTACGTAATGCCACAGGCAATGCAGATTTGATGCCTCAGGAATGTCACTGTGTTGATGTAGCAAAGCTTGAGTCTCTTTTTGATGTACAACGGGATTCAGAAGTAAAAAGAATTAGTAGTACTCTCGATACTAATATAGTCCGAGAACTTGTACGTACCGACTTTGCAAGACTTTCGAATTTCATAATTTATGATTCCGATGAATGGCAAAAACAGATTCCTGGCAAGCCGATATTAAAAAAATTTGCTTCGAAGACGCCAATTGATGTTGCCACACTCAAGCGCTTATATATCAAAGCTGCACCAACTGTGACTCCAGACATATTCCAGGAGATTCGTGAAATCTTTAAACAGTTTGGAAAGCTTTAAGATCATGTATCTTTTTTACCTCTTTTCACTTGCGAGCTACTTAAATCTCGCAAAATTTGTCTTACTGAATTGGGCCGATTAATTTTGACTTGGAGATTTAGGTGAGAGAAAAAAACTATAGGGTGAATGTTGATTATGAGGAATGCTATGTTGCCTTTATTGATGTTCTAGGTTTTAAAGAAAAAGTTTTTGGAGAAAAATCCGAGGATGATTTGAGTTTTTATTTTTCTACAGTCCTGGGATTCCTAGATGTCTTGGACTTAGTTGATGGAGAAGACGACATAAATTTTTTTGTAATTAGTGATTCTATAATCATCACAGCACCTCTGCTCGCTGCTGAATTCAATGGCGCAAATAATCAGTGTAATAAAATAAAATCTCTGAAAAAATTTCTTGTTAGTATTTCAAGGATGCAAGCTCAACTTGCATTAAATAATTTTTGGACAAGGGGAGGAGTTTCAAAAGGAAAAGTCTTTATAGACAAAGCGAAAAATGTAATTGCCGGCCCGGCACTCGTTAGTGCATACCGACTTGAAAGTGAAATTGCCAAGTATCCACGAGTAATTGTTGATCCTAAAATTGCAGAGTATTGCGAATTCGCGATGCTTCAAGATTTCATTGAGGCGGTAAATGGAGGTCGGCTCTATGAATATTTTTCTGAACCAAGATCAATGAACGATTATTCGTCGCTCCTTTTTGACTGGAGAATGCTTGAAGAAATGAATATGCCTTTTGATAGAGATACACATCTTTTTGTAGATTATGTGGGCAGTTTAGCAAATGTTAACGGCACAAATCTTGTAAAAAAAATTGCCGAAAATATAATTCTTGGCCTTTATAAAGACCTGAACTATTTTTCAAAGTACAACTGGCTTAAATCCTATGTTTCTTTTATTACCTGCTACAGATTGAAGTGTCATAATTTCAATGGCGATGTTTTAAATCCAGTAAGAAGATTACTGCAAAAGGCTTAATATGAATGACTTTTTTTCAAAAGCAACAAATGAGTTAATTGACAGAATTTTTTTTAATAGAGAAGCTGAAATTACAGAGCAAAAGAGGGCAGAGCTGGATGTCGCTATTAACGAGTTAGAGACACATATTATTAGAGAAAGTTCATACGCTAAATTAGTAGGAGAGATCGTTGGGAAAATGTTCAGAAAAATTTTTGAATTAACTTTGGAAGATTTAGATTTGCTGCTAAAGGAGTCCAGACGGAGAGATAGTAATTTATTTTGGAATTTGACAAAAATTAATTTGAAGCAAAAATTATCAGCGCGCTATGTTCAATGGAACAACTCGGTTATTGACAACATCGCTATAAAAACAGGACGAAATGAGAGATATGTAGCGATTGGCGCATCAAGCTTTTGCAGCTTTAGTGATCCCTTGGAAAGTCTAATAGATAGGAAAATAGATGAATACAATCTAAAGACCAATTTTATAGTTATGAAAAGTGTTCAAGATAGAAGGATATATGATATCCCTGATATTGCTGTAATGATGGCTTTCCCGAATAGGAACACTGATCATGATGAAGTATTGATGGCTCATGAAAAATTTCTTGCAATAAAAAAAGCTTCTGATTTGGCCACTGACTGTAGGGCAAGCATTGATAAAATTGATAATCCTTCCTTGGTCCATAAAGACAGAATTTCTCCATCAGTTGAAAAGTGGCTAGAGAAGTCACTTCTAGTTATTTGCGACTTAGGAGGCAATCGGCCTAATGTGTATTATGAGTTTGGTTTTGCCCGTGCTATTGGAACAGATTTGATTCTAACTTGCCCTGTAGGTTCTAAAGCGGAATTTCATCTGGCGCAATGGAACATTGAATACTATGTAAACCTTGAGGAGCTTGTGGAAAAATTAAGGCCTAAGATTAAGCATTTGCTGAATACTCAAGACTTATCTCTTTTAAGTTCGGTGGTTTAAAATGATGCTGAGAAGTGCTCATCCTTGCTCTCCAATCGAAGTAGAAAGTTATAACAATAGGTTAGAGAAAATTGTCGATGATGGATTGATGATCTTACACAAGAGACTTGAATCGGGCATGACGACAATAAATAATGAGGCTTCATTACAGCTTCACTTAGCAAGCATTTTTAAAATACTTGGCGAATTGGCGGAGTACTCGGCCAATGATCATTTTTCAATTGAACTTGAAGCCCCTGTATCACTTGTCGGACAATCCTTTCTGAAGAGTAATTCAAATAAAGCTAATATTGATATCTTTCTAAAATTTGAAAATACAGAAAAAAATGAAAAGCCTGCCTTCTGCGCGATTGAACTGAAATTCTTTAAAAAGATAAACCAGCGCGAGCCAAACAATCGCTATGATGTATTTGTCGATTTGAAAAATCTTGAGACATACGTGAGTAATCGAATCTCTGATTTAGGTTTTTTAATAGTCGGCACGGATCATCGACATTATGTTGATCAGAAAACTTATTCGAATGATACTGGAGATTTTGATTTTAGGCATGGAGCAGAATATACTGCATGCAAAAAATTAGACTACAAGACAAATAATTATGGGCCACCAATAATCCTCGGAAATAATTATAAATTTTTATGGGAATTGGGGGCTCATTGCTTTTTAAAAGTAAAAGTCTAGGAAAACTACAATCAAGTTAAGCCTTTTTCTTTATAATCTTCACTTTCTGCTTAGGAGCAGTGCCAGTTGGAATCAAGTAAATTTTTACTTTTTTCCCACCTCTCTCTATTATTTCAACAGTTTTTGAAAGTGAAATAATACTAAAAGCTGGAAGGTTTTCAATTTTTTTTGAGAGATCAATCTGTTTTCGATTCTCAACGATGATGGCAAAAGAAACCTCGTGCCTTTTCTTTTCAATAATCTCACTGATGTTTTTTTGATCTTTCTTGTCAACAGAACTAACAATATTTGTTGTAAAAATTGTATCACCCCTAACAATTAATTCGTTCGAAACAACTCCTTGATTAAAAAGGTGGCTAAGTGACTGAGAAGATTTTGATCTTTTAATATGTAAAAAATCCTTTAAATAGCAGAGTACATCGCATGGCTCAATTTCTTGCCCTAAGGAACTTGCTTGCAACTTTCTATCAAACAGGTAGTGCCCGAACTGAGCACTAACCGCTTTATTATAACCTGCTTCATCTTTGTGTACGCTGATGGAGAAAGACGGAAATGGGTTAATCTGAACTCTTGTATTTAAATCTTTCACTGTTTTGGTGAAATGATTTTTATCTAAGCGGTACCATTCGCCATCTGAAAGAACATACCTCCCGTCTGGCTTAAGTAGCTCAATAGTTAAACATCTGAAAATGCTCCAAGTGCCCCTGAAATCATCGCCTGCAAAAGCATTCACCTTCCATCTTTTTAAGTCGTCAATGTCAATGGCCCCAAGTTTTCCGACTTCTCTCAGTGCCTCTGTAATATCATCCAGAATCAATCGTTCGAGCTGGCTATCTTTTGTATATTTTGTCCCTTTAATTTCAAACCCCGTAATATCATCATTCTCAATTTTTTCAGGAATGCATAGAGCTATATCGTCGAGTTGATTAGCTCTGATGAGTGCTATTAACTCGTCATTTCTTGACTTAATAATGGACTCCTCCTTTATGAAGTCAAAAAAATCTATGTTGGGTATTAGTTTTTTATATGTTCTCTCTGAATACTTTTCAAGTAACCAGTTGCATAACTTAGACCAGCCAAGATGTTCAATATCAACATTTATATTCACTGCTTCGTATCCAGAAAATTTATATGACAATAGCTCTTTTTGACCCTTTCCATGTTTTTCAAAAAATGTATTTGGAAGTTTTCCCTCAGCACTGCCTACAACCTTTTGAAGTAGTTCATAATCGCAATTGAATCCAAATTCATAAAGATCTGTTGTTAGGAGTGATTGAAGCTCTTTGAAAAGAGGCTGGCTTTCGAAGCTTTTGGTCCTTATCGTTGATATTTTTGACTCATCAGCGGTATTTAGAACAAGATTTCTGCCAAAATTTTTCTCAACTGACTCATATTTTAGAAATTTCTTTCCATGTCCAAAACAAAAAATAAATGATCTCATTTTGCTTTTTAAATGAATTACAATCATGCACGATATGCTAACTGTCGACGTATTCATCTCCGCTAGCTTGTCTTTACCGCTTTTATCCGTGTTCAACTTAACAAGGTTCATCCATTTTGGCTCTTTTGCGGGAGTAATTCCGATGTATGCAAACGAAGCTGGAGCATCTTTTAATGAAAGCTCAATCCTCGCGGCATGTGTGTCTGCAACAGCTTCCCCATCGACGCAATCGTTAGGGGCAATGCCTAGCTTGGAAAGATAAATTGATAAATTAATTTTTTTAGTCATATAGCCTCAAATCTTTCAAGAACTTTTTACCGTAGCTCGAAAAGTGGTAAAATTAATTGTGGTCATATTGATAATTTCGACAGGGCAAAAAGTGCGCAGTCAATTGCTCTATAAGTAGCATTCCAAGGAGCGTCATCTTGGAATACAGTTGAATACATTTCTCTTCTGCGCATATTATGCTAGCATGAATTATTCTTTTAGCAAAGAGGAGAAAGTACAATGCCAAGCGGATACTCACATATTACCTTTGCCAAATTGTTTAACGAAAAAACGAATCTTAGTGAGCACAGCTTAGGTTTGTTACTCGATGAAAAACTTAAATATTTTCAACTTGGAGCCTTGGGCCCAGACCTACCATATTCACAAATCCCAAGGTTCCTAAATAGCGAAGAAAAAATAGCTGATGATCTACACTATAGGAGTACAAATCTTGTTCCCTTCTATGGTGTTCAAAAAATCAAAGCGATGCAGGATAGTGACAAAAAAGACGAATGTTTTGCCTTTTTTCTTGGATACATAAGTCACCTGGTCGCTGATGGGATCATCCATCCTTTTATCCGTGATAAGGTCGGAAATTACGACGATCACTCCTCTGAACATCGGGCCCTTGAAATGCGACTCGATGTCATACTTCTCGATTATTTTTCACAAGGGACAGGGGCCAGCGTAAATCTAAATTGGACGAACTTGCACGATCAAATAATGGACCCACTTAAAAAAGATTTTTCTCATGTCTCAAATCTGTTTTCAGAAGCAATTAATTCTGTCTATGGACACAAAACGAACAAAGAACGAATTGAAGATTGGGTAGATGATATGCATGGCATGTTTGCGCTGGCAGAGGGAAATCATTTCCAATTTTACTCAAACTTCCCAGGTCTAGATACCTATTTCTTTCATGATGCGAAAGATGTGTTGAAGAAAAAAGATGAATCAATTTGGCTTAGAAATAATCAAGCATTTGGACGAAAAACAAATTTCTTAAATAAAGATATTAATTTTTTCGATGACTGTCTTCCCGCATTATTTAAAGTGCTGAAGCCAATAGCACTCAAAGTATATGATTATTGCTACGGTGAAGGGAAGCTTACAAGTGAGGATATTCCCGCCATAAATCTGGATACAGGAAGATCAATTTCATCGACGCAAGATGGTAATAATCTAGATCAACCAGTGGTCTGTTGGCAGGGACTTGTATGAAATATCTATTAATCCTTATTGTAATCTCATGCACATCTCTTTCTCATAAAATAAGTGAGCAAGACATAACGGAAATTAGAACTGACATGGCCGCAGCCAATAAACGTTTAAGAGGTTATTTGTCGAGAAAAGTTATGAATAATGATCTGACAAATATCTCGATGACGATCTATTTGCAAGAACTTAATAAGAATCTGGACCCTTCTGAAAAGGAGTACATGGATTTTATCAAAAAATATTCTCCAGATTGGGCCATTCTAGGAAGAAAAGCACATTTTTCTATCTGTTTCCATGCTAAAGCGGCAAAGCTCGCCATGTGTGACAAAACTGAAACTAACGAGATTGATTTTGTGGATACTGAAGGCACTACTAACATTCAAGAAAAGATTCATGAGTTAACGAATTCTATCTAGAACAAAAACAAGGTCTGATTAATGAAAATATCTTTTCTAATTTTTCTCACAAGCTTTTTTTACGGTTGTTCCACCACTGTACAGGATCATCAATTCCCACAAACCGTCACAACGTCGCAGAATATTCAAATCGAATCAACGAGTCCAAGCAAAAAGGTCAAAGAGTTTGGGCTTGAAGTTCCTGCATTAAAAGCAAATGAAAAACTTTATGTACGTCACGGCTACTATCTTTCGTTTAATAGTAGCGAGAAGATCGCAAATTGGGTGGGCTATTCTATAACGAAGGAAAAATTGAATTCAACAGTGGCAAGTAGGAGCAATAATTTTCATGCTGACAATAATGTTGAAGGAGGGAGTGCTTTACCAAAAGATTATGCAAGAAGTGGATTTGATAAAGGGCATTTGGCACCTGCCGTAGATATGGCATGGTCTGTAGAGTCCATGTCAGATTCTTTCTTAATGAGTAACATGACTCCACAGCGTCCGAAATTAAATCGTGGTATATGGAAAAATTTGGAGGAGAAAGTCAGAGGTTGGACAAAAAAATATGGAAAAGTTTATGTCGTTACTGGGCCAATCCTAAGTGAGGCAGAAGGCAAGCTCCCAAATTCGGCGGTTACAATTCCACGAAAGTTTTTTAAAGTATTATTGGAGGAAGGTTCAGAGCAAAAGGCAATAGGATTTATAATTCCCCAAAACTACAATTCCAATGACATTAAAGACTATGCAGTTTCGGTTGACAGTGTTGAGGCAATAACCGGCATTAATTTTTTTTCACAATTGCCTGACGAGGTAGAAAAACGGATAGAGGCAGAGAATAATTTTTCAACGTGGTTTAACGAAGATGTCCAAACAAATCGAACAGTTCAGAGCAGCAATAATTTTTCTAATGCTTCAGCCTGCCCCATAGATAGTCAGTTGATGCCTGCGACAATCAGAGGATGTTGTAGTCACCATAACGGTGTCGCTGGCCCCAAAAAAAGTCAAGCTTGCTGTAAAGAAGATAAGAGAGTCCTATGCAATGATGGATCAACTTCGCCTAGCTGTAGATGTTATTAAATAACCGAACATTTATGACTTGCGGCCTGTTAATAATTCAGGTCTTTCTATCCATCACACTTTCTAGCTTCATCAACGACGCACCAAAGTTTGACTATTTAATAAATTTGTAAACATAAGCCCTTACCCTTTAATTGAACATAATTTTCATGCTGTGAATTTCCAGCCTCCGCTCTGCTCACTTTCATTTCAAGAAAAATCACGGTCTCCAGAGGAACCTCCGAGATTTTGTCTGTGAAATGCGTTCGTCGCTGCTCCCACTGATTCACATCAACTTGAAAATTATTTTTTAAAGGAGCGGACAATGCAAAATAACTTTTATGAAAAACTAACACAAATGGCCCTTGAACGATCAACTCCATTTTGTTACGGATGTTACAAAGATGCCCCAAGCGGGCGATGCAACACCTGTTTTTCAGACGATATGATGAGACACGTCCCTGGCGTTGGAGTGGAATGGGGCACAGAATGGATCGTGCAACACATTCTTGAAACTGAACTCACTCCTGTAAATCTCGAAGAGGCCTTTGAAGAATCAATTCGCCAGTGCTACCCAGAGACTGTAAAGGTCGGCTGGATGACATTGGATACAGCCTCTGTGCTTCGGGAAATGGACCCCGTAGCATGGTCTATTGCCCTTGGGGAGTGGGAGACTCAAGAATCTGAGGAAGGCATAATTGTGAGCTTCAATGATGGCGGCACTTATTATTGGACACACGAAGTGGAGGCCCTCTGATGAGGGCCTTGGCAATTAGAACTTAATCTTGTTAGTTCGCCCTTGATTGTGTGCAGTCTTATTCACTATGATTAAATACAGAAAGTGAAAAATTGGGGAATAATATGCATGAAACTGAAACAGTATTACGTTCAAAGGCCGGTCGAGTTGTTTATGCAATAAGAAAATTTCATGGTTACGGCCAGATGGAGATATCAAAAGACTTTCGTGTCTCCCAATCTAACGTTTCCAAAATTGAAAGTGGGATTTTAGCGCCTGATCTGCGTTTGTGGATGGAGCTAACCCGTGCTTTTAAAGTTAAAGACCCGTACTGTTTTTATTACGGCTCTGCCGAAATCGAGAATATTCCGCAATTGAGCAAGGTTGGGAAATCCTTTTATAAGGGTACTGGGTTTAAGATTCCCAAGCATTATTTAAGTGACCCCCTTATTACTTCACGAAAGATGCGCCCTCTTATTGATGTTTTTGAGGCGTCTTACGAAAAAGCATGGAACAAATTTCTAACGGACACGAAAATCCCGCAAGGAATTTTTGATATTTTAAATTTTCCAATTCCGGCCCTGATGGTCAAAGACATGGCCGATTTTATGCAAACGCAGACTTCCAAATTGGATATTTCCAAAGACCTTAATTTAATGTCTCAAATTAATCATGGACTTTTGTTTGAAGATTATGCCCACTTTTCAACACCCGTTAGCGTTTTGAAGCATTTCATTCACAAGCAGCGTGACTACGGGATTGATTTTGAGTATACCCTTTCGGAAGAGAAAGGTTGCGAGACCACTGTCAGTGTTCAAATGTCTCCCCAACTGCTTAATGTCGTTGCAAAAAAGGATTTAAATGCCAATAAGTTTTTCAACTTTTCTGCACAGTATCCCTTGCTTCTGATGAAAAGCAAGGGCACCAATACCAAGGCCGCCAGCACTGGCAAGGTACGCGGA
Source organism: Bdellovibrio sp. (assembly GCA_016187935.1). GTDB lineage: Bacteria > Bdellovibrionota > Bacteriovoracia > Bacteriovoracales > Bacteriovoracaceae > GWA2-49-15. The sequence continues at coordinate 294,965 of JACPIU010000008.1, read as the reverse complement.
CAGGAGATGAGTGAATCATTGTGGAAACTATCCTACGCTTAGGGGCCTGGTTCAATTTACTACTGACGTGAAAGAAGGATGATGAAAATGACAGAATCAACAATTAAGGACGATTTCACTCGCTATGTCATCTTGCTGACTCGCACGAAGATGCCATTTTCTGAACCGCTGATTCGTCAGCATGTAAAATATCTTAGGGAACTTGAACTGCAAGGCCAACTTGTCCTCTGCGGGCCTTTCAAAGACTACTCTGGGGGAATGGTCATTATCAAAGCGGCATCGCTTGATGAGGCCCATGAAATCGCCCGGCATGACCCCTTTGTTTTAGAGGGTGCTGAAACCTTCGAGATTAGAACATGGTTGCTTTCCTGTGAGGAAAATAATCACCTTGGGATGGGGTGAGAGCACAGCAGATAATTCATTTCATGAATTTATTCAGTTCAACGAGTGCAACCCTAATATTATCCACCGTCTCATCTACCCTGATGGAGCCATCAGAGATGAGTTCATTTTTCCATTTTGGATGAATTCCACAAAGTCGGAGAATCGATTTTTTTTCCTTTCGGATTGTATGTTGCATTTGTACTAATTGGCGATGCGCTGTTATGTGGATCAAATCGACATCCCGAAAGTTGAGGATGAAATACTTGCAATTCGATGTTTTGATTTTATTGTGACATTCGTCCAAGGCCTCAGAGGCATGGTTATTCATTGGCCCAATGAAAGAAATCAGACAAAACTCCTTTTGCTCGGCCAGCAAATACTTAAATTCCATTTCTATGCTGTTTTCTTCCATGGGCCGCTCCTTTAAAATCGCAATAATGTTCTGACCTTTTTCATCCCACAATATTTTGTGAGACTCGACCTCGGGCAACCACTGAGATGTCACCTCGTCACCAATGATCATAGTTTCGCCATCAGCGCCTTTCGTAATATTTTCTAGTATTTTTCTCGCAGACTCCTTGTTAAAAACAACTGTAATATTGCCAAGATTGTACTCATGCAGCGCTAGTTTTATTTTTTCAACTTCATCAATGGATGCTGACATAAGTAGGATTTTAATTTTTCCTCCATATGACTCTTGCTCCGCTTGTTCTGAGAACTCAATATTTCTCCCGTCCCTTAAATAAGTTACTTGGTCTTTGTTATTCTATAGGAAGTATTAGATTTTCTTTCTTGTCAGGGGGTTAGATCAAGATAAAGTTCCCAAAATAACAACAAATCAGCCAATAATTTGGGGCATTCGATTTAGAGTTTCTTAAAGCCACAATAGACAAAATTCTGTGTCGTTCCCCAAGGTGTGTGGTGAGTGTTCTCGAAGCATTTTATATTTTGAAAAAATCTTCCAAACAATTTTTTTAAGTCATCTTCTGAATACTGCGCAATATTGAGACCACTGCATTTTTCCGGGCCTGTTTTAGAAAAAGTGCTGACGATAAGATGGCCACCAGCGGAAAGGGCATTGTATGCCGTAGATAAATATTTTTCAATTTGTGCAAGATCAGTGAGAAAGTGAAAAGTGGCCCTGTCGTGCCACAGTTGATAAGACTCGGATGGCGTAAAATTCACAATATCCGTTTCAATATAAGTTATCTTGTCAGCATCCGGCCCAAGCCTTGCTTTCAATTTTTGCAACGAAATTGCAGAAATATCCAAAACGGTAAGATGTTTAAACCCGCGAGCAAGGAGATAATCAACCAACCTTGAATCTCCTCCTCCAATATCAATAAGCTTGGTCTCAACGGGAAGCCTGAGACTGTCTATAAGTTCCAGTGACTTCTGAGGAATTTCCTGAAACCAACTGACCTCTGTTTCGCTTTTTTTCTGGTAGATTTTGTTCCAATAATCTGAATCCATAGAGTTTTCCTAAGTAAAATCAAATTAAACATGGCCGAAATTTACCCTTAAATTAGTACAGACCAAATGGTAAATAAATGTGCTGTTTTGAAACGACATCCCCTCAATAATGGTTCTGGCCCGTTGACGTATCCTCATTTCTACTGCTACTAATCAAGTAAAGAATATTTATTGTATATTCTTCGGGGGATATATGTCTAGACATTCAGCCTTTGCGCATCAGCGTATGACACCAAGAGAGATTCCTGATTCAGTAGAATACCTCGCGAGAGTTGAGCACAAACGAAATATCGCTCTTGTTCCTGTGGAAAAAGCGGGCGCAATTAAAATGGTGGTATTTGTTGCAGTTGCCTGCGCCGATGTTGCGCTTGCGATTGGCGGAATCTATCTCTATGGGGCCTATAGACATGCTGTGGACAAGATTGCAGATCGAATGAAAAGAAATTAAGGGTTATTATGGAAATACTTAGCATCGTGGGTGCACATGCCAATGAATCGCTTGAAGAAATATTCTCTCGTAAAATGCAAGACGTGAAAAAATATGGAATGACGTTCTGGCTTTATAAAAGCTGGGGATGTAAACCGGCACAATGTGAAAATGCCAAAAAAGTAATTTTTTTAGAATCTTCAAGCAAGGGTAGGGGAGCAAGGCCCACGACTGTAGCGGAAAATGCTAGAGAGTATTCGTTAGATAATAAGACTTGGGATAAAATTCCCTATAATCTTCAGGTCACAGGCCAACTTCCAGCGTATGCTTTCATCCTGAAGGATTTGCAGATTGTAGATGAAACCTATGACATAGGTTCTGCCAAATTCATGCTGGGAAAATCGACGGTAATTAAAGATGATAGCGCAAAGTCAGGAGTGTGCCGAAAGGTCATGGCCATTGGTGCAATAAAAAATGTCGTCTATGTACGCTGAAGACACTGTCGTTCGAGATTAATTTATGCCTCACACCTCTCACCCCATAATAAATATTCCACAAATTGAATGCATGGACAGGGGAATTTTGCACAATGAACTCAAAAAATATGTCCCACACTTTTTTGATGGGCACGAGAGTCTTGCAAAACTGCGCGAAGCGTTTGATTCCATGTTTGTAGAAGTTAAAAAAAATTGCAGTATTTTAGAAGTCGTATCCCAAGAACTTGGAGAGAACAAAGAAAATCTTTTCTGGATTACTGAGCACCTTGAAAGCATAAGAAAACAAGTACAGGAAATCTTTGGTGAAAAACTTGAAGTTTCCCTCAAATATATTGTAGGCATGGGAGCAGCTAATGGGGGCGAAAGACAATTTCAACTGGTTTTAGAGATATCGAACCGCCAGCATTATTTTGAACTCTTGCTTCCAGCTCTTGAACAGCTATGCATTTTTGGAATTTATGCTGCCAAAATTCGCGATGAGTTCGATCATGTCAAGGCCTTGGGCGAGAAACTTGTTCATCTAAGGGCGCACATAACAAATGACAAAGCAAAGCTGGAAAATTTAAAACGAGAGCGCGAGAGCACCACAGAAGAAGGCCAAGAAGAAACGCAACTAATTGATAAGAGAATTGAACAAATTAACCAGGGCATTTGTGCAAGCGAAAACCGAAGTAAAGAAAAATCATCCATGCACAGCAAAGCGGTAACGCAGTTAAAAGAGCGATTGCAGCACTCAAAAAATGAAATATTAAAACGAAAATTTTTCACCGAGATAGAATACGCAGAAAAAATGGATTGTTTAAAATCCAAAATCGAAAAAATACTGTGCGCGGAAAACTCACATATTATTACGACAACAGGGAATATAGTAACATCCTCCTCAAAGAGGGGATTTGGAAAAAATAAAAGCAAAGCGTACTTTTCACTGAAAATTGGAATTGCAGTAGTGGCCCTTGGGACATCTTTGTGGCTGCTTCGCGGGAGTGCAAAGAGAAACATGATTCGCCCGACGACCTCGGAGGACAAAATTCATCCAGATCGTTTTACTCTTACACTAATCCACGGGAAATACCCGATCCATGCAAACCCGCATGAATATGGTGCGGGAGCATTCATGCAGAAATTCCTGTTGGCACCTGAATTACAGATTATTAATTCTTCTGTTCAAGATACAGTTGAAAATAATTTTAAAAAAGTTATTACTAAAATCATGGAAGGCAACGAATTTAACTCTGCTGAAAGATATTTATCAAAATTTCTTAGGCCCGTTCTTACGGTAAGGGAAAGTGAAATCTACGTTTATTTAGCGGATAAAGTCGTGCCATATCTTCACGATTTATTTGGCAGTGACTCAAAATTGGGTGTTTGGGTTTCAGATAATAAAGATTTTTATCAAGAGTTTATGCCAGCAGAACAAAATTATCCGATTATTAGCATTCCTCGAAATCTTGTTTGCTCTGAGCATAGGTCTTTTGGCATTCTTGTTATTATCCCTCTTCCATTTGAAAGTTCTTTAAAAATTACAAAGTCACTCTCAGATTCCAAGGGCGAAATTACCAAGGGCGGCCTTTGCAATTGGCACGTTCCGATGACCGAAAAAGTTGATCATGAGCTTGTGAAAAAGCTTAGTGGGCATGTCTTTATTCAAAATTATGCCAGTGAAGGGTTTAAAAGATGGATTCAAAAGGCCACAACCCATGGGGCAATTGATGTTGGTTTGACCAAGGAATTAGAGTTAATGGATCGTACCAAGCTCGATGAAGAGTTCAGTCTCATAAGAAAATCTAGTTCGGCAGATGTCAAATATGATAAACGAAATGGAAAAATAACAATGCAGCTTAATGCCTCTGATCGGGCCATCATGGAGAGCAAGTATGGCCGAGGTTTTGTTGAGTTCTTAGAGTTTAAAAGAGGAGAAAAGGAGCGTTTTAAAGTGTTGTTTAAAGAGCAATCTCAATACAGTATATCTTTTAATGCGAGAGATCTTTGCTCTGCTGAAAATGTTGAATTGGGCATTCAGATAAATTTACCTTACAGTTCTGGGCCGTATTCGATGCAAGGGCCGACAAGTAATTTTTTAAAATTCAAAAACTTTCTTGTACAAAACGGGGCCTGCAAGTAGAGCAGAAATTTATTTTTCCTTAAAAAAATAACTGATTAAAAAACTCACACAAAATTTCTAGGGTTAATTTCTCTAAATCGTATAGTTATTTATGAATTTTCAGTAGGTTGGACAAAATAAAGTTTCTTGACTCATTGTATTCCCATGGAAATAATTTCCCCCAATCGAATTAATAACAAATTTTTTGTTGTTGAGTTTGCACTTAGGATGAGCAAGCAGATGCATCGTTCGCGATGCTCTCTGGCAACCCAATGGAGTGGAGGTCGAGTAATGTTCCGACTTATTGTAATTCTTTGTCTTTTGGGAGTGACATTTTCGTTTTATACGTATGCACAGACTCCAGTTTTTCAACTTCACGGTGAAGTGAATAGAATTTCTCTCTCTGCCCCCTTGTATCTGGACGATTACAAATTGGGACTTTCATTTTCACGTATTGATAATACTCCACAAAAATTGGGCCCGATTCTCGTTGATATGATTTTTTATGATCAACAGGGAACTCCTCTAAAAATCTCGAAATCTCTACCTGTTCGCGATGATGAATGTTTAAGAGATGCAAATCAGTTCCAATGCATTATGCGGCCGATTTCACTTCCGATGGTGCTGGGGCCTACAACGTGCAAGGTAAAAGTATTTCTAAAAGGCACGAGAGATGTGGCCCTTTCCAATGAAGAATTCATTACGTGGGGGGATTGTGCTCGTACTTCAAGGCAAACCACCGCCCCTGATTTAAGCTGGAATGAAGAATACAAAGTTGCCAACCTTCCCCTGAACACTTCACCTTTCCCAAGAGAGGCAAACCGCAGTTTAACTCTTACACTTAAAAATTCAGGTAATCAAAATACGCAAAGACCATTTAGCTTTTTTGCTATTGGAGAAAATGAAGAGGGAGAAATAATCTGGCAGTCGGCGATTGATATTTTGAACATTGTTTCTTCCCAAACAACTCATGATTTTTCTATATCAGACAATATATCTCCCTGGCAGTGGCATCGCCTCTGCAAACTTAGACTGATTGCCGATCCTGAAAATAAAATCCAAGAAATTTCAAAACTCAATAATGAACTCGAACTTAATTTTGGTTTATGTGAACCAAAGGAAGATAAACGTCCTGATTTGGCACCATGGTTACGAGTCGAAAACGATCTTTTGACCGTGCATCTTCAAAATATCTCAACGGTGGATGTGTCACCTCCTGTAACTGCTCACATAGAGGCCTTTAATGAAGAAGGGCATAGTACGGATGATTTTATTTTGAGTTATGACTTTATTCTACATGGTTTTGGCGATGAAGGATTGCTTCATTGGAGAATAGGCAATCCCGATTCTTGTCGCTTTAAAGTAATGCTCGATCCAAATGATAGGCTTAGGGAATCAGACCGCTTCAATAATATTTTTGAATTAAATCTCTGTCGCTAATTACGGGAGTTTTTATGTTTTTAAAGGTTGCTTTATCTTGTTTTCTTGCGCTTTCCATTTCTGCGTTTGCTCAAGTGGGAAATCCAGTGAGTGTCGATGGTAATACCATTGCGCTGTGGAATTTTAACAACGACCCTGCAACGACGTTCGACAACGTTCTTGACGATGCTGTTAATCCGATTAATGGAACGGCCTATTCTGCTCCTTTGGGCCCTTTGCCTGGCCTTGATGTGGCCTTTGAGAACGGAAGACAGTTTTCCACATCCTCAAGCTTTATTGATTTGGGTGTATCGCTTGGAACCAAGCTTGATCTAACCGGCAGCACTGCTTTTACCATTGAGGCAGTGATTAAGAGAACCGGAAATGCGCCAGGCAACCATACTATTTATGAAAACAGACAAATTCAATTTCTCGTGATTGATAATCAGTTAGCGGCCTTTGTGGCGCAGCCGGGAGGTTTTTTAGGTCTCGTCTCCACCACCTTGCTTTCTATGAATACTAACTATCGTGCCACCATGGAGCTAAATGGTGGATTCCTGTCGCTCTTTTTAAATGGCGTCAATGTTGGCAGCGTCCAGATTAATAATCCTGTGGCATCACCCATTAACCCAACCTATCACGCTTTTATTGGCGGCAGTATCTTAGGTGAATTCTTTCCAGGGTACATAGATGATGTTCGTCTTTCGGATATTGCTCGTATCGATAATCTTCCTCCCGTGGTTGCAATGCTTGCACCGATCCCTGGCCAGATCGTGACCGTGGCCAGGCCCAATTTCAATATTACTTTTGCAGATGATTCAAATATTGATGTCGGTTCAATTAAGGTTTATCTCAATGATGTCTTACAAACCGGAATTTCCAGAAATGCTAGTGGTGTTCAAGGACAGATGGATGATGATCTGATTTCTGGAAACGTGAACACAATTAAAATTGTGGTCAACGATGAATTTGGAAATCGAGCAGAAAAAACATTTAACATCATTCGTGGTGCTATTGGTGGGCGAACGGAATATACACCGGATGCTGACACCCTTGGCCTTTGGCACATGAATGAAAATAGCGCTGGATTTATTGCAGATTCGAGCGTTCGTATGAACCATGGATTTAATCCCACCAGTCAATCGACTGGAACTGTAGTGGCCGAGGGTATTTTTGGAAATGGAAGAGAATTTAGCTCAAATGGCCACTTTGATGTTCCACCTCTTCGCCTTCCTGGTCAGAAATTTACTTTTGAGACATGGCTTCGTCCAAACAACAACACGACTGGAAGTCTGATTAATACGGATCAGGTAGAAGTTCAGCGGAGGACAACAGGATTTATTCGGATTTTGATCAGGACAAGACTGCAAACTTTTGACTATGAGACGCTTCTAAATGAATTTCCAGCAGGAGAATTTCATCATTTGGCGGTTGTCTGGGATGGAACGAAAACTGCAAGCAACTTAGTGGTGTTTAAGGACGGAGTTTTAATTCAGGCCTTCGATGCTCCTAATAATTGTGATTTCAATCCTGCGCCGAAAATTGCCACTATTGGTTCCGGTTTTACGGGACTCTTGGATGAGATGCGTTTTTCGAGCGTGGTTCGCAGCTCATTTAATGTTCCAAGCTTAAAAGAAGTGGGAATTTTCTTTTTAACTTTGCAAAACGGTACATCGGTAAATACCGATCACCCCCAAGTGAATGTAAATATTAATTCCTTAATTGGAATTAACCCCCAAAATATTTCCATATCCTTAAATGGAGTAAGTCAGACCGCAAGCACTGGACTTACAATTACTGCCACCAATATCAGTGGGACGATGGAGAATGCTCTTACACCTGGAATGAATGAGGTCGAAGTCCAGTACATCGATAATGACAACAACCAAAAAAAGAAAAAACAATACTTTTTTTACATCGTTGATGGCGGAGGAACTGCCTATACTGCTGATTCTGACACCGCAATTTTGCTACACTTTGAAAGCCCGAACGGTGCAGATATTGAAGATAGTTCAGATGGGCACTATACCTTTTTGCCCAATTCTCCCACAATCTCTCAGGCAATCCCCGGGGTTATTGGATTTGCCCGTCGAGGGTCCCAACTTCATAGTGACGGCCAAATTATTAATTTAGGCACGCGTTCACATACTCTTGAAGGATTTTTTAAACGTAGACAAGATTCAGCTCCATATTCTTCTGATTTTTCCATCATGCGAATCTCGCGTTCTGGGTTTAGCAACAACATAACCCTCGACCCAACTACAGGAAAAATAGGAGTTACTTTTTCAACATCGTCGAGTTACATGGATGAGGATGTCATTGGTGCCGTTCCTGTTGACGATAATTACCACCATATAGCCATGGTGTTCGATGACTCAAGAGATTTTGCTCAATACATGATCATCGTCGATGGCCAAGTAAAATTTGCCAAAGATTATGACTGCCACTGTAATTTTGATGGTGAAATGCAAGTCACCATTGATGATAGTGCACGCTTCGAGGTTGATGAGGTGCGAATTTCCAAGGTTGCGCGCTATACATTTAATTATGGAATCGCTGACAGACCAGATATCACGAGTTTTACTCCTGCGATTGAGGCCACCCTGCATACCCTCACACCTCCATTGTCTTATGCTTTGACTGATCCAAGTGGCATTTCGCCAACCGGAACATATTTAAAAATTAATGGGGTTTTACAATCTGGCCTTAATCTCGATTTGTCAGGATTCAATGGCACATTATCGGGAACGGCTTCAAATATGGTTGCTGGCACCAATGACTTTGAATTACATGTTAAAAATGGTCTAGGATATGAAGAAGTAAGACGATTCTTTGTCTTTGTTATTATGTCAGGCGGTGCAACGGCCTATACAACTGATGTAAATACCACGGCCCTTTATCACATGGATGAAACGAGTGGTAGCGTCCTTGCTGATGACTCTGGCCAAAGTAATGACGTCAATTTGACAGGCAGTTATAACTTAAATGTCCCAGGAGTATTTTCATCTACCGGACTTTCCTTAAACGATGCTCAGCCTGGGATTACGATTCCAGACCTTATCGGATTGTCGAATTATACCATGGAAGGATTTGTTAAATTTGCGAATGAGACAAGCCCGATGATAGTGATGAAGATAGGGTATCTGTCCTTATGTGGAAATTACTACGCGGCAGGTAATCTTACGGTTAGGCTGCCTTCGTATGAAACGCCTATCCAAATTCTAAATCCAATCCATGATTCCTTGTTTCACCATTTTGGAATTATTGTTGATTCTTCAAGGCGGAACGTTCTTCTCGTAATTGATGGCGAGGTAGTTGGATCGGGAAAGGTGCCGACATCCGCTCTTGCAATTCTCTCGGACTCACTGGAGCTGGTGAACTATACGGGAGGCCAGACGTTAACCATGGATGAATTTCGTATTTCTAAAATCCCGCGTTATACCTTGAACTATTCGCAAAGCAAAAGAAAACAACAAGCAATAATTGGAGCTGAATAATGAAAACAATTTTTTTAATTGCTGCACTTCTTATTTCATTTGGTGTCCACGCCGAGACACCGCTTTTAAAATACAAATTATCACCGGCCCGACCTGTTATGGGGCAGAGGGCAAAACTTTTTGTCACGATGGAAACAAGTTTTGCTTCAGATTCAGGCGTTACACCTGTTCTTGTGAGCAAGCTGGACGGAGAAGAGACTATCGCGATAAGCCCCTTTAAAGGGACGTGGACAATTAACATTCCGGCATTTTCAACGCCTGATACTCATTTGTTTAGCTTTGATCTTTATTTGGAAGACCAGCACAGAGCAACAACTCTGCGAGCATCAATAACTCAGTTGAGTTTTGAGATCATGGCATTAAATGATGCCATTGCCTTTGAGCATGATCCTGACGTATTAGCAGATTTGACTGTTCAAAGAGACACGAAATTAGCTGAAAGGGCGACCTTTGAGGCGGAACTTCTCACTGTGAAAACCAAAATACGCACTGAGGAATTTCCCTTTACCGTTGCCAGCAACCTGTCCCTTGATCTTCTTTATAAAAATATTGTGAAGGCCGAAGGGCGTAATCTTCTTATTCAGAATAATGATTCGGGCTGGGACTATTTTGTTTCTCCCGATCAACTCAGAGATAGAACCGAAGCAAGCTATGGCAACCAGTTTGGCCTTCATGCCCAGGCCATGTTTGATGCCTATTTTGTGACGAGCAATACTCAAGATTTACAAGCGGCCGATAAAACCGCCACAAAACTTTTCAATGACCCTGTAAATGTCAAGGTTGATGCCCGAGCTGCTCGTTGTACTCGTGGATATGCAACTGACCATGAGTTTTTAAGTAATGCAGGCGCACTTTTATTTCCGGCATATCATGCTAGAGGATTGCTTCATTTCCAAACTGAGAAAAATTGTTTTGCGGCCATGAGCTTTCTAAATACGACAAACTCAAATGATCCGGCCATTGATACCGTTCCACAAACTGATTTGGACAATGTAACAGATGCCCAAAGAGTTGCGATTTTTACAGCGCGTTTAGTTGCAGCAGGAAGAAATGCCGGACTTCGGGCCTATGACTGGAACCAACGCTTACGTGTTGCTCTTATTTTTAATGATAGAGCTTATGCTCGCGCCATCGCTGACCGTGTGGCCCAAGATGCCAGTGGTATTGTGATTAATGCTGATTATTATCTCTTAGGCCTGGCAAATACCATTTCATCTCTTGTGCCATTCGTAAATGAGGCACCAAATTTCCAAGCAATCATCAACGACATGAAGGCAAAGTTATTTGCCCAGCAAAGGGCACAAGGCCGATTTCTTGTTGAAGCGACCGAAGGAGTGGAGGCGGGAATTGTGCAAGATCAGGCCTTCATCCTAAAGGCGCTTCTTGATTTAGGTGAAACCGTGAGAATTAAGCAACTCATTGATTTTCTCCTATCTTCCCAACTTTCGAATGGTGCCTATCGCTGGTTTTGGGAACTTGGTGATGACTCAGAGTTTGTGGAAGGCAACTCAGAACTCTTAACCAGTATGGCGCTCGTTTATGCTGCCAACAGTGGTATGAGCAATTTCATCCCACGGCCTATTAATTTTGTTGAGCCAAGAGAAAAACGTGTGTGGACCGCCAAAACGGCACAAATGTTCCAATAAACCAATTTAGAGGATCATCCAATGAAGAAAATATATTTAAGTGTTGTTTTGCTAGTTATCTCGCTTCTCAATACGGCATTTGCTCAAAATGGCCCGCATGTTGTTGAGCTTGCGGCCAGCAAGGCGAGCTACAGTGTCGGTGAGAAGGCGGTTCTTTTGGCCCATGTTCGGGTGCTGCCTGACAATCCAAACTATGAAGTTTTTTTGGAGGCCAAATTTAATAATCAGGTTATTTTAATTACCAGGCTCTCAGATAAAGAAAGCGCTTCAGTGACACCAACGCTGACGAGTGCTGGCAATTTTCCCTGGGAAGTTAAGGCCTATACCCAAGATAAATATCGGGCCCACGAATTGGAGGGTGGCATTGCTTATCATGAGACAACGATCAGGCAAGCACAAAACGATCTCCTAATCGTCACTGACCCCGAGCAAAGGGCCCTTCTCATAGAGACGATTACAGAAAGTAACGAGATTCTGATTGATCTTCGTTCAGAACTTTTTAATTTGAGAACATTGGTGGAAATTGCGACGCTTCAGGTTCAGGTTACGAATAAGCAAAACAAACTCGACCCACCGACATTTTTTATTGAACCAGACCATGCAAGTGGAAGCTACGATTTAGGCGAGCGCTCCACTTTTTTCATCCACGTACTCAGCACTTTTGAAGGCCAAGAAACGCAGGTGCGTTCGACCTTTAAAGGAAACGCAATTTCCGTCACAAAGTCGAGTGAATCAGAATTTGTTTCCGTAACTCAGACTTTTACTACTCAAGATAATGGCGAGCAGATTTACACGGCGACGCTTTTAGTTCGTGACAAAAATGAGGCCGATGCTCTACGTTCTGCCATCAGTAGTGGCACAAACGAGCGAAATAAATTTATCCAATTAAAAGATCAAACTTCTGATCCTGTTTTAAAATCTTACTATCAAAAAAGAATTGATGAGTTGAGTTCGATTGTCACCGCTCTCTATCAGACGCTAGAAAATGCCTTGACCTCCATAGGAGAGAAAAGCGCCACAATTCATGTCGGGACCGGCGGATGTGGGAGCGGAAGTGGCGGACAAGATCCGATTGCGGTTATCAATGCCCCTGTTGCATCTGGAACGGCCCCGCTTCACCTGGTGTTTGACGGGCATTTATCTCATGACCCTGATGGCCAAGTGATTAGATTTGATTGGGACGTTATAGGGATGGCAGGCCAACACTTTCCAGATAATGGGCCCATTCTCGATTTTACTTTCGCAACGGCCGGTGATTATTCCGTGCAACTGATTGTAACTGACAATGAGGGACGACAGAACATGACGTCTATTCCGGTCCACGTAACCTCAAGCGGTGGTAGCGGAAGTGGCAGTGGAGGGCCATGCATAGTTAAGACGGATTATCCGGCGGGGATAGTTTGTGAATTGACCGCCGAACCATTTGTAGCATCAAATCCGATTCAACTTGATGAGTATCTCCACACCTATGGGCAGCAAGGAGTCAATGTTCGGAGTCTTAAAATAAATTTTCATATTCCAGGTGGCGACTTAGTCGTGCATTCGCCTTGTGAAATTATTTTGGAATCAGGAATCACAATTATCGGAAGCTCGTTATGCCTTGACGGGCAAATGGGAATTCGAGGTACTGCAAATTCATTGACTGCACCTCAGACAACGCTACTTTCTGCGCAAGGAAATGTGAATATCGGAAGCGGAACACAAATGAACGTTGGTAATTTAAGTGTAAATGCCCCTGCGGGAGTCAGAATTGGTGCCAACAGTACGATCACTGCTTCCACTACTATTAATGTTGTTTCGCAAAGCACTGATCCAGCAGTCATTAGCAGCATCATTGGTGAACAGAGTGTGCATCTTACGGGGCGTGAAATTTTAATGCAAACGAATGGCCCTGGGATTATTGGCGCTGAGAGCATTATTGAAACTTCTTCACCCTTGGGATTTGTATTTAATGCAAGTCCGTGCAGTATTCCCGCAAATGTGCAAATCATTGGTGTTTCAAGTGGCAGTTGTTTTCCCTAGAGAATGATAAGGTGTAATAAATAATGAAGGCCTACACGTTTAAAATTCTTCTTGTCCTTTTTATCCTTGTGCCGAAGGCGCAGGCGTTTCATAACCTTGCGGTCACTGGTGATAATGCTTTTGAAGACTTTGTAAATAGGGCCAATACAGTTCTCACCACATCGGTTGACCAGGAAATGCTTCGGCAAATCGCGAGTCGTTTTGACCCAAGCACAAAGTTTTTGGAAGTTTTGCCTGAACGCCCAAACCTCACATATATCGACTTAGAAAAAGCAAAATTCACTTTGTTAATAAAAACCAGGCCCACGAATCCCGATTTTAGGATTGTTCCGACGGGGACATTTCCAGACGATACTCAGGAAATTCGGATAAACAAAGTTGGCAATAGCTATCATATGGAAACGCCACCTCTCGTAGCTGGCGACCCTGTTTTTACAGCACGAGCGGTACTTGAAAACGGCGCCCAGGTGGATGCCTACAAAAAAACCATTAGTGAGAGTGAAACTAAAATTACCGAGTATCAAGCAATTCTCACGCATACGACTGACCCGACTTTGCGCGCTTTTTATGAACAGCGAATAGCAACGCTTACCAACTTAATCCAATCTCTGAATCATAAAATTGCCAGTTCTCGCTTAACGCTTCAAGAGATCGCCACAACTCTTCATGTGGCGTTTAACCACCCACCTGTCGCCGTCATCACGGCCCAACCACAAGCTGGCTTTGCTCCACTTACGGTCAATTTCTCGGCAGCGGGAAGTTCGGACCCTGACTCACAAATTGTGGGGGGGAGCTGGGACTTTGATGATGGTTCGACGGGGACGGGAATGAATGTTTCGCATCTTTTTTTAGTTGCGAAAACCTACCATGTGAAACTTACCGTGACGGATGACCGAGGAAAAACAGGCATCGTCTTTTTTGACCTTATCGTTCAAAGCGATGGACAAGCACCCACAATGGCGATTAGTCCTGAAGATGGGGCAGAAATTATTACCACATTGCCCACGATCACAGTTAGCTATCACGATGCCGAGACTGGATTAAATCTCTCAAGTTTCAATTTAAAAGTTGATGGTGAAGACGTGACAAGTAGGGCCGCGATAGATGCTGATCACGCGACTTTGCAGTTTACGACAAGTTTTCCCCTGGTAAATGGAATTCATAATATTGAAGGGAGGATTCGTGACCTTGCCGGAAATTTAAAAGTCGCAACATCACAGCTTACCGTGGACACCGGCGAAATTGCAGAGGGTTTTATCACTGGGACAGTGACGGAGCCGAATGATGCCCCGATAGAAGGCGTGAATGTCGGCGTTAGCGTAGGCCCTATTGGATATAAAAAACTAAATGTTACGACTGACGCCGAAGGACGCTTTCGCCTTCCTTTTTCAACCACGGGTGACTTTGTTTTGCAAATGGGCAAAACGGGATTTACCCAGGCCCTTCGTAGTGTCGAGATTGTGGCCCAAGGTCGCGATTTTGATATTGGCCAAGTTGCCATAACTCCTGCTGACATCCAAGTGACTCAAATAGATGCAGGTGTCGGAGGCACGGCGAGCAATCTTGATGGTTCGGCCTCGGTCACGATTCCTGCGGGAGCAAGTTCTGGAACTCTTGACGTCTCAATTACCAATTATCAAAACGTAGATGGATTGCCCACGCGTTTACCAGAGCTTTCCATGTTTACCTATGCTTTTGCGCCGGAACCTTACGGCGCAGAGTTTTCCGTCCCTGTTGAATTTCGTATAGAAAATATTTTAGGCTTTGCTCATGGAACTGAACTCGTGGTTGGCGTAGTTGATCCAGCACTAGGCCGCTGGGTGGATTCAGGCCTTAATGCCGTGGTTGTCCCTGATAAGAAAATGCAAGGGGCGATCAGTTGGAGTCCAAAAGCATTTAGTGTTGCCGATACCAATCAGCCGACCGTGTGTCGCCCGAAGGGCGGGCCAGTCGATGCAATTTGCAAGCCTCCTATTGTGGAAACCACTGAGTGCGTAGGTTGTGACACTCCTCCGCCGCCGCCTCCACCACCTGGCTGTCCTGAAGGGACATGTTGTCCCGAGGGAGATGGAAAGTGTGGTACATCGTATGCCTCTCGGATTAATCTTGAAACGGGAAGTCTGGCGACCGATCACGATCTGCCGTCGGTTAAACGTTTTGGAAATGATTACAGTTTGAGACTTTCCTATAACAGTACCAGTGCAGTTCCAACCGGATTTGTGTCAGCACAGACGAATAATTTTGCACCAGAACCGGCCGATGGAGTGGAGGCCAAAATAACTTTTAGCGCGGCAACTATTACCGGCAGCTTTGAGGGAACGGCAATTGTCTCTCCGTCGTTGCAAAGGGCGCTCTTTTCGGCCAAAAATGCCGAAGGAAAATTCTTAGAATCCGGCTCGTACTCCTACGAGATTGAAACCGCCACACGTTATGATGAATCTGAATATGCCACCGCCACTTACTTTGGAGCGCCCGCTGGGACAAGGCTTGGTGTTTTGGCCAGAGTTCCAGTTAAGTTGCGCATGAAGGGCAGGGGCAGAACCATAATTCAAAACGAAAGGAAGTCTCCAATCGGAGTTGGCTGGACACTCTCTGGAATTGAACGGTTAATAATTGATCCCGAAGGAACCGTCTTATGGAGTGACGGACGCGGAAATGCCCAGGTGTTTACCCCGCTTGGTCCTCATCCACAGGGGGGCCTTGATGTGGGACTTAAGAGCGTAAATTTTAGCAAGAAATTAACTTCTTCACCCGAAATAGTGAGTCTGTCGTATCGCTCTGGTTTTATCTACGGTGCAGATTGCAAAAACAATCGGATTTACCGGATTGATCTGAGCGGACACCTAGAAGTCATTGCAGGAACAGGCGAGCGAGGGTTTGCGGGCGATGGAAATCAGGCCATCAATGCAAAACTTAATTGCCCACTTTCCGTTTACGGGGCTGAACGTGGAGGATTTTATATCGCCGACAGTGGAAACTATCGGATTAGAAAAGTATCCCCGGCCGGAATTATCACAACGATTGCAGGCAACGGCTCAATTGCTGAAAGCGCGGAATTAACCGAAGCGACTAGTGCAGGAATTGGTAGGCCTACCAGCGTGGCGGAAGATAAACTCTTTAGCGTTTTCTTCACAACGACTTCGGATAAGGTAAAATTCATCAATCCACGAGGAAAACTTGAAACCTATTCGGGCAAAGAGACGGGATATGTGGAGGCGATCTTTAAGCGTCCTTCTCAAGTATTTTTTGATTTTTATGACAATCCCATCGTGGTGGATAAATTAAACGACCGCATTGTTCAACTTTATCCCCAGGCGAAATTGACCCGCGATCTGTTAAATGGGAGCAAAAAGAGTAAAAGCGAGGGAGCGCAGATCGGACGCCCGCAGAGCGTGGCCTTTGACCCAATTTTAAAACGCTATTTTATTTTGGAAGAAACCGGCCGCGTGCTGCTTTGGAAAGGCCCAGATCACCGTGGGCCCTTGGTGGAAATTGATACAAGTGGAAACACGCTCAAAAAACTAGACGAACAAAATAAAGCGTTTAGTGCTAAAATTAAGGCCATGACCTATTCGCCTGAAGTGGGTCTGATTCTTTTTGATGGAAGTAGTTTGAAAATGGCAACGCTGGTCATGGATAAATCAAGACAAAAAAGCATCCAAGCAGAAGAGGAAGAATATCTTTCACCCAAAGGCGAATTTTCAAAGTTAGTGAGACTATCAGATGGAAGCTTTGAGCGCAGACTGATCGGTGGTGACAAGATTCTTTATAATGAGAAAGGTTTGATGACCGCACTGATAAAAACCAACCAGCAAAATCAGCTATATTTTTATGATGATGGAAATAGACTTGTACGCTTCTCAATCGCTACTAATGATTTTTTTATTCTACGCTACGATGGTCGTGGGTACTTATCTGAAATTGAAGACCCGGCAGGACGCGTCACCAGTTTTGAAATAGACGAAAACGGACACCTGACCAAGATAACCAATCCCGATGGTACAGAAAAATCTTTTGAATATAGTAGTGATGGACTTTTAACAAGTGAAACCAAGGAGTCAGGAGAGGAAACTCTCTTTGGCTATCGCCAAGGAAGAATAGTCAGTGAAACGCATTCAGGTGGTCGCGAGCGCAGTATTTTACCGGCCATGCTAGTGGGGATTATTGACTTAGATAATAAAGATGTAAAAGGCAATTCACCCATTGTTAAACCCGATGACCTAAAGGCCGAAGTAGAAAGTATTGGTGGAAGTTGCAATTCAAAACTCCTCGTGGACAATAGTGGCTTTTTAAAAGAAAGAGAAAATTGCCTTGGCGGTAAAGTGAAACTCGATCGCAATCTGTCGGGGCTTATCACAAAGAGGGCAACGGCGGAAAATAGAATTTATGAAAATGCCTACGATGCCAAAGGAAGAGTCTCCGAGATGAAAGATCAGAACGGGACAACGGCTCTTGAATACGAACCAGTTTTTGGAAAGAAAAGTAAAATCACGGATAGCGATGGGAACCACAAAGACCTAAGCTATAACCCCCTTGGACTTGTACAAGGGGTGGTTGATGAAGATGGCAACCAAACAGCCTTTGGATATGGCAGTCTAGGAATTTTATCTTCTGCGACGGATGCTTTAAATAATTCCACCAGCTTTGAAGTTGATGCCAGTAAAAACATGAATGCTATCGTTGATGCCCAAGGAAACCGAACGGAATTCGAACGTGATGCCGCAGGAAATATAGTGAAGATCACGGATGCCCAAGGCCGCGAGTCGCATTTTGAGTTTGATTTAATGGGCCGAGTTTTGAAATCGACCGATGCTCTTCAAGGTGTCACTCGTTTTACCTACACAAGTGATGGAAAAATTGCAACAGTCACAGACGCCAATAACAATACAACGGCCTTTGAATATAATCCTAATAAGCTGCTCTCAAAGATAACCAATCCACAAAATCAGCAAGAACAATTTTTTTATGATTCCGAAAATCGTCTCACTCGGAAAGTGCAAAAAGATAATTCTGAAATTTTGTTTGCCTACGATTTAATGGGCCACCTGACTCTCAAGACAACCACAGATAATCAAGTTGCGATGGAATATGATGGCGACGGACTTTTAACTCATGTCACTGACAATGATTCAGAAAATGTTTTAGTGTACGATAATTTTCAGCGTTTAGTTTCTTCAAAGCAAACAAATTTGAGTTTCCCTATTCGCTATTCGTACAATAATAGAGGACTACGCGATCACCTGCGCTATCTGACAGATGTGGATATAGAATATTTTTATGATAAGCAGGGACTTTTGGATGAAATACAGGCCAATATTTTTGGCAGAAATTTGAGCTGGTCACGAACCAGAGACGCCCTTAAACGACCAGTTGAGGATACACTCCCCAATGGTATAAGAACCAATTACAATTTCGATTCACTATCCCGTCTTCAAAACCTTGAGCACATTCTCCCTGATGCAAAGATGCTTTCGGGATTTGAATACGCATTTTCTCCAATCGGCAATATCATTAGTAAAACGGAAACAATCGGTGGATATACGAGCGAACCAGGCGTATTGAATTTTGGATTTCAATATGATTCGCTCTACCGCCTGATTAATACTTCCAATGAAGGCAATTTCAACCTTGATCTGCTAGGTAATCGAACAGGACTAGGATATTCTACAAATTCTTTAAATCAAACGATGGAAGACCCAAAATTTATCTATACATGGGATACTAACGGCCGCCTCTCGACCAGAACGGACAAAAGAACAGGCGACATTTACGAATACACTTGGTCAGTTGAGTCGGAACTTGTTTCGGTTTATATCAAAGAACAAAATCAAAACCCAAAACTTTTAATCACCAACAAATACGATGGACAAGGAAAAAGAATCGAAAAACAAGTCACTGATTTTATCCACGGACAAAATTCTTATACCCGTAGATTCATCTATGATAATGAAGATATCTTTTTTGAGCTTGATGGACAAAATCATATCATTGCTGTGTATCTTCATGGCCCTGGCATTGATGACCCAATCGCCATGCTTCGGGATGTGAATGGAAATGGGCGATTTGAAGAGAATGAAGTGTTCATCTACACCAAAGATCATCTTGGCTCGATTAAGGACATCACAGATTTCAATGCAGAATTAAAACAGCGCTACAGTTATTCCGTATACGGTGTGACTAAACTCGAAAAAGATGACACGAATTCCTCGAACCAATTTGTGGAAAATCCTTATGTCTACACCTCACGGGAATGGGAGCAAGAGACTGGTTGCTATTATTATCGAGCACGGTGGTATTGTCCGGAGATGGAAAAGTTTATTTCGGAAGATCCGCTTGGATTTGGTGGTGGTGATAAAAATCTTTATGCCTACGTATCCTCTTCTCCTATAAATAAAAACGATCCAAGTGGCAGGGGGCCAGTACTTGCCGCTGCATGCTTAAGAGCAGCTCAAGTTGCGTATCAGGCAGATCAAGGTGACCTTACAGCTACAAGGAATAGAGGAATTGATGAATTAAATCGCCAAATAGCGTTGCTTCAAAATAAAAGTAAAAATCAATGTTCTGCAACTGATAATACACAGTCTCAAATCGCAAGCTTGAATGCATCAATTGTACAGATTAATCGCGCATTCCTACTTGCTAGTACCGCAAATTTGGCAATGTTAGCAACGGAACGAGTAGCTTGCGCGTTGTTAATATCAGCTCCAGGACCATAATCATGGTAATTCCTCCCAAAAAACACATTGATAAAAGTAAAAATCAAATAAAAATGAAAGATTTGATTCGGATAATACTTTTTCTTTTTGCAATGTTTTGTGGAGAGATGGTTTTTTTTGATATACGAATGAAAGATAATATTTTTGAAACTAAGGGAGATATCCTTTGGTCTTTACTCTTTATTCTTTCATTTTTGGCTTGGGCGCTTCTAAGAGACGGCCGAAGACGTAACTCTCAGTCTCTTACCAATGAAGAAGACTATATTGTTAGGTCAAATAATAACGACAGCTAGCTAAAAGATTGCGGAGGTGTAATCTTCAAACAACTAATAAAAACTACATTTTCTTACCAAGGCCCTGGGGTTGATGACCCATTCGGCTTTGCACCGCCAGAGTATGCCGGCCCAAATCCAAGCAAAAATGTTACGAAACAAATAACAAATTCATACACAAATAATCAAAGTAATCAAAATCAGCAAAACCAGAACAATAATGGGAAAAGAAATTATAAGGAACTTCGCGTGAGTGGGAAATAGAGACTGGTTGCTGCTATGCTTGGGCGCGATGGTATTCTCCGGGGATGGAGAAATTTGTTTCGGAAGACCCGTTTGGATTTGATAGCGATGATGTTAATTGGCCGTGTTTAAGCTGAATATATTTGGAAAAGGTTGTATTGCTTGCTCAATCTCCCGCAAAAGATAAAATAATAAAAAGGTAATTGCATGAATAAGATTAATTTGGTGAGAGAAATTAGAGAACTTAAAACGCATTTATCATACTCAAAAAACATAGGATTCTTCTTTGGAGCTGGGACATCCTGTGCTTTGGGAATTCCAAATATCGAACAACTTACCACGGCAATTAAGGGAAAGTTTAAAGCTGACTTTTTAGCTGATTTCCAGAAAGCAGAAACCGAGCTTGGCACAACAATTACAGATAGGAAAGTAAACATTGAAGACATTCTTAACCATGTTCGAAGGATAAGAGATATTACGTGCGAAAAAAAGACTAAGACTTATGAAGGGATCAATGGAGAAGCTGCAAAATTACTGGATACTGCAATTTGTACTACAATATACGATATTATTGTCGAAAAAGAAGCC
Organism: Bdellovibrio sp.; assembly: GCA_016187935.1. Classification (GTDB taxonomy): domain Bacteria; phylum Bdellovibrionota; class Bacteriovoracia; order Bacteriovoracales; family Bacteriovoracaceae; genus GWA2-49-15. Next base: position 273,680 of record JACPIU010000008.1, on the reverse strand, counting down.
GTAGCTAATCTAGATAGCACGAAAAAGTTTTTTGCGTGGCTAAGTTTATTAAGCCGCGATTTTTCGAAAGAAATTTTTACGTCTAACTATGATCTCATAATTGAAAAATCTTTGGAGGCCAGTCAAATTCCATATTTTGACGGATTCATCGGCTCTTATGAACCATTTTTTTTGCAAGAAAGTATTGACCAATTTGTAGCGAAAAATGACCTGACGCAAAGCTGGATTAGGCTTTGGAAAATACATGGATCATTGAGTTGGTTCTGGAAAGAAGACCCAAAAACAAAATCACAAAAAATTGTCAGAATTGGAAAAATTGAGAATATTAAAGATAAAAAAGATGAATTAGTAATTTATCCCTCCAAAGAAAAATATGATTCATCAAAAAAGCAGCCATTTATTGCTTATTTTGACAGACTTAAAAATTATCTTTTGAATGGTGAACTATTATTTATTTTTACCGGATATTCGTTTTCTGATCAGCACATTAACGAAATCATTTTTAATTGTTTAAGGCAAAACAACCGTCTAACTGGACTAGTCTTTTTCTTTCAAGATTCTGAGGTCGTGAACCTACATAAATATACTTCATCATATATGAATCTGAATGTCTTTGGACCGACCAAGGCCATAATAAATGGCAACCTTGTCGAATGGGAGTATGTTGCCAGTGACCTTAAGCCGAGCGAACAATCAGAATCATATTGGGATGAGTCCAAAAATAAATTTAAGCTCGGCGATTTTAATGAACTTGTTAATTTTTTAATCACAAATTCCGGTAAAAAAGAAGCAATAGAAACGATAGTGAAATGAAAAATGAAATTACATATTTAGGACATGTGATTCGGGTTGATTCTGGCACTGTAGAAGTTGAAGTCTCAAATGATATTCCCTCTGCCGCCCCAATTATTAATGGCCGTCTTTATAAGATAGGTCAGATAGGAACTTTTGTAAAAATTCCTATTGGCAATATCACAATTTATGGGATTGTGTCTTCTGTGAGCAATTCGCCAAGTAAAACAGATGAAAAATTATTAAAATACAATTTTGGGTCACGATTCTTAACCATTCAACTCGTTGGGGAGAAGATTGGTGATGATGTCTTCGAAAAAGGTATCGGGACTTATCCCACAATTAATGATGAAGTTCATATTGTGATTGAGAAAGACCTTTTTGATATTTATGGAAAGAAAGATGCCGGCTCGATTGAATTAGGAAAACATTCTTCGTCGGATAATTTAAGCGTACATGCAGACCTACATAAGCTTGTGCTAAGACATTGTGCAATCTTGGGTTCGACTGGTAGTGGAAAATCGAATACGACAGTATGTATATTGAAGTCAATTCTAGACGACTATAAGGGCTCAAGAGTTTTACTGGTTGATCCGCATGGTGAATATCCAAGTGCTTTTCCGGCAGCAAAAGTCTTTAAAATAAATGATTCTAATAATCCCTTATTTATCCCTTTTTGGTTGATGAACTTTGATGAGCTGGCATACTTTCTCGTCGGTGCGACACCGAAGGATGATCAAAAACCAGACTATAGGCTTTTTCGTGAATTGGTGACTCGTCTTAAAAAAGAGAATTGTAACCTGAAGTCAGGAGCAGTCAATCCTGACTTTGTGACGGCAGATTCACCGATTCCCTTTAGCGCAAGAAAGTTATGGCACGAAATGAATTGGTGGCTAAATGCAAGTTTTACAACTACAAAAAAAGACGAACAAACAAGAGAGACTGCTGAAATAGAAAATGAGGGTGATTGCGAAAAATTAATAGGTGCAAAATTCAAATCGCATCTATCTACCGCTACCAATCAGCCACCTTACAAATCTCAGCATGGTGACTATTATGCATATGAAAAGAAGACTCTTTCACGACTAAAAGATTCCCGATATGACTTTCTATTTGATCCTGGTGACTATAAAGATGCCAATTCTCCAAAAGACTTACATAACTTACTTACGAACTGGATTGGCAGCAATGAAAAACTTGCTATTCTTGATTTGAGCGGAATTCCATTCGAGGTACTCGATATTACGGTTGGCCTAATCACTCGATTTGTTTATGATAGTATGTTTTGGGGACGGCACGAAACTTACACAGGAAAGAATAGACCTTTGCTGTTCGCATATGAAGAAGCACACTCATATTTAAATAAAAATGATAATAATAGTTATTCGAAATTGGCTGTCGAAAAGGTATTCAAAGAAGGACGAAAATTCGGACTAGGTTCCCTAGTAATATCACAACGCCCTTCTGAAATCTCTGAAACGATCCTAGCACAAGTGGGAACATTCATTGCGTTACGTTTAACAAATTCAGGTGATCAAACAATTGTGAAATCCTCTGCACCAGACAATCTGAACAGCTTAATTGATTTGCTTCCATCATTACGAACAGGTGAGGCCATAATTGTTGGTGAGGCCATAAAAATTCCCTCGCGCGTAAGGCTAAAATTACAAGTGCCTCGCCCAACAAGTGATGACCCAAAACTAGTTGAACGGTGGCGGGAATCTCACCCAGAAAACCCAGACAATTATAAAATTGTTGTAACTAGAATAAGGCAACAAAAGTTTTAAAGTGTAAAAGGGAGAGTTATGGAAAGGCAAGCAGTAAATTCTTCGATGATCGCAAGCGTGGGGTATGATTCCTCAACTTCAACATTAGAGATTGAATTCAAAAAAAATGGAGCGGTCTGGCAATATTTTGATGTTAGCGAAAGCGTTTATTATGAAATGATGAGTGGTTCTATTGGTAAAAATTTTCTGGCAATGATAAAAGGGCAATACGTCGAGTCTCAAGTTGGCTAATTTTTCATTGTTATTTATTTCGAAAGAAAGTATGCAGGAAAGTTTTTCGGAAGATAAATGGATCGCGGTTGAAAACATAGAAATTAAGGATGCCAATGATCTGGAAAATTATAACCAGCATAGGTGCAACAGTCTTGCTGGCTGTTTCAGTATATGTGTTAAAAAAAGGATTTTCACAATTTAAAAACAAGGGTGAAGCCAATCACCCATTGATGATTCTTTTCGAATTATTAACAGAAACAAATGCGGGTTTACTCGGTGCAATTTTATTCGCCTTAAGTCTATTGTTCTTTTATGCAGCGATAACGATGCACACCCCATAGGAGAAGAGGAGCAAGCGAGTAATATGAAATTGAGAATGTCTACCGAGAACACTTAAGTTTAAAGAGATATGTGTAACTACCCATCGAGCAGCCAGGCGCAGCAGTTTGATAAAATGTTTCGTTCATCAACGAAAGGTTTTTCTCATAATGAGATTCCACTATTTCGAGCCTTGCATACGAGTTTAATCTCATTAGGGAGTCATGTTGAAGAGTATCATGGAAATTCACACCAGGTTCGTTTTACAGGCAATGGGTCATACGCAAGGACGAATGCTAGGTGTGAACTGAGCGATTTAATGATAATAACATTCTCGAAGGTTTTGAAGCAGGCCAGGCTTACTTATCTACAGGCAAAATCTGAACGAGCGATCTTGCCGCATGTTTGTGGTGTAGAATTCTCGGCGAATCTGGAGCAATGGTATTTGTTAAGTAACCGTCCTGCTTTAAACGGAATTGGTGCTTTTAATCCACCCCAGGATATTTTATCAAGCGCGTTGCTTCCCTCGGTTGGCACGTTTTGCTTTTTTTATAAGGATATCATGGGAGATTTCCAGATTTTCTATTCATGCGCGAATCATCTAGCACCACCAAGAAATTACGCAAAAAAAGATGGCAAACTCACAGCATTTGGTCCTTGCGGAACGAGGGTTGTTTCTGGGTATGCAGAATGTGTTGCTACGTGCGGAAATATCTGCTTTGCAGATAATTTATTGAGCTTAAGGATTGGGACACCGATCTCTTTGGGAAGTAGTAAGAAGAATGTTGCCACCACAAGATGGATATCAGGAATCATAAGAAGGCAGATGCAAATAGAAAGAAGCAAAGACCGGCGCACGCTTCTTGCAGATGAACTTTTAGAATTGCTTGGGCCCGAAGATGATAATAATGGGAATTCTGGTGCTTTCGGTGCCAAGACTTTGCTATTGATAAAAGCGAATGAAGAAAATAACGAGAGATAATAACACTTCAATTTTACTCGTTCACACCGTTCCTAAGGTTGGCTTGAGTTAAAAACTGGATTTGGAAATCTGTTGGATAATTTCGGTGAGAACAGTTATTTTTTTGTGACGTCAAATATAGGGGGAAGACCGTTATGGTTGATGAGAGTGAAAAAAAATTGAAAATCATCCACTGCGGTGGAATCGCTTTTACTATTATTGATGGCCTGAGGACGTTGAAGCTTACGATAGATGGCACGGACTACTTTCCAGAGGAAGAGGTGCAGAAATTTTCAATTCCCTCTGGCAAAATAGAATCGTTAAAGATTTCGGACATTCCTGCAGCCCTTAACATTGAGCCATATACGCTTTCAGAAGAAGGATATCATCAACGGGACCTTTCAGGTTCTCTTGAAATAATGCCCCAGAAAAAATGTATACAGTTTTGGTTTGACGAACTTTATAGGGGGAAATTTTGGCGTGAAGATTTTTCGATGAATAAATATATTGGCTTAATTAAAGAAGCAATAGAAAAATTTCCTATGGTCCAAGGGGAGTTCGTTTTTGATGAAATATGTGACAATGATGACGATTATATTTTTGCAAGATTTCGGTTTCGCTCTACTCACGATGACACAATTAAAACGGCTCTTGATAAAGTTGCTAGAGCGCGGGAGGAATTAGAAAAAGCGATATTGTTGCTTGTTAATGACATTTCATTTTCCGATGAAAACCTTAATGATGAACCATTGTTTACTCAATATATAATAATCCCAATTTTGCGCATGATGGGGATGAATGAAGTTCAATATTACCATGGAAAGCGAGAATACGGGAAAGACGTAACATTTTCAGAAGATACAAAGTGGGGTAATAAGCGTTACTACGGGTTACAGGTCAAGAAGGGAAATATCTCTGGGGCCACCGGCAGTGAGCTAGAAACAATAATCTCCCAATTGGATGATGGCTTTTCGATGCCTTTTTATGTCACTTCTTGTCAGGAGAAGCGAAATGTTCATGATATGATCGTTGCGATTAGTGGACATTTTACCGAGAATGCCAAAGAAAAAATCATAGAAAAAGTGCACCAAAAAGTTAATGGCCGGAGAAATATTTTATTTCTTGGTCTAGACGAATGGAAGTGGCTTGCGAGCAAATATGTTACGCAGCACACCCGTAATATTGTAGGCGTCAGTGATTTTGAAAATGACGTGAGAAACTCATTGAATCGACTAGAATCGGCTATTGCAAATATAAGTAGTGAATATAATTTTGGTTAAAGGAAGACTATGGAACCCGTAACATCTACAGCGGCAACCAAGACAGTTGGTACTTTTGTCATGAAAAAATTAGGCAACCTTTTTATTACGAAATTTGCGCATTGGAGAGCCGAAAGCTTTTTCGAGCAGTTTTGTCGTGATTTGCGGATGGAGGAAATTTTACTTCTTCCAGAAAATGAATTTAATGAAAGAATCGAAGAAATATTTGAAAATGAGAAACGACAAGAAGTCTTCTATGAACATTTGCGAATGGTTGTAATGTCTGCATCAAAGGAAATAGGGCCCAGATGCATGGCATTTATGACGGCCAAATGTCACATAGAGCAAAGGATTGCGTCTGAGATTGAGGATAGAGTATTTCTTGCATGTGAACAGATGAATGATAGGGAGTTGATCAAATTCATGGAATGCTTTAAAAATGCAGAAAATGAGGCTAGAGGAAAAGGGCAAAACCAAGATTCCTTTTTGTCGATATACTCTGAAATGGCATCTTCAATGTTAATAGCTTCAAATTTATCGCAGCGACCAACATGGATTATTCGTCTGATAAACTCTGGTCTTATTAAAGAGTATCAATCGATTAGTTCCATTGGACAGAGTGGGCCGCCTGGTGCACCGGCCATACAAAATATAACATTTCATAGGTCTTTCACGGTTGACTCAAGCATCAAATGGTTTGTTGACTTGATTGATAGATTTGCGCCGCTTGTGGGCTCCTTATAGATGGCCACCTATACAGAGCTGGGCATTGGTGCTCATGATTTTCAGCTAAGAAGGGCTCTTCGCCTTGCCTTATCATAGCGTTTGTTCGTCCAAAATTCGTTTAAAAAGGATTTTATGAAATCCAAAGTGCCAAAGGCCATCAAAGTCTTAGACAAAAAAAATGAGCTTGATAAGTTAAAGGAAGCCTTAGAATTGGTACAAAATCTAGAAATATATCTACAAAACAGAATTTTTGAACTCGAAACCGGAACCAAACCAAAATATCAAAGCATCCATTGCATTAGAAGTGATAAGGCCTAAATCAACCCCCAGCACCAGTACCGCCGTCTGAACGTTTTTCGATCATCATGCCTTTCATGGAATCAAGCTTATCACCGAAGCCTTTTTGTAGTTCGAGATCACGAAACTCAATGACAGTACCATCTTTCATCTGAATGCTTTCAGCGTTTTCCAAAAGTTCTAACAAAATGGCGGCCTTTCGTTCAAGAACTACCCGCGAAGGTGTAGGTGCCGCTTCTTCAGCAAATGTGATGAAGGAGATTAACGAAATGAAAATAGTGATAAATATTTTTGAAGCTTTCACTGTAATGTCTCCTTTCCATCATTCAGATCTTCCATGTATCTATCAAAAATCATTCCAAAAAACATCCGTTTATTTCCAAAGGATTCTGGCAAGTCCGATTCTTTGCTAAATTCCTGAAATAAGGCGCGCAAGCGCTCTCGAAAGCGTGAAACAAATGCAGCATTCACACTGTTTGTCTGAAACGTAAGCCAATTTTCCTTGTTTTTATGGTGAGCTTTCTTATAGAGCGAATATCCGATTTCAAATTGTTTATAGGCACTATCGAGTCCAGCCCCGGCCTTATCGGCAATGCCTTTGATAATGCCATTGTCCTCAGCGACGATTCCAGCAAGTAGCAATTGATTGAGTTTGTCTTCTCCCTCAGTACCCCATCTTGTGCGGATTTCTTCACGGGTAATGAAGGTATTACCGAAGGAGGCCCAAATAATACGTGCAAATTCCTTATCAGCAACAAATTCGTCAAAGGCCCTGGGCATAATCGCGTGATCCAAAAGATGAGAGAATCGTTCCTTATAGTCCTGTACCTCTTTTGGATTTTGGATTTCAGCAAATTTCAGCAATTCTTCCAATGTTGCTGGCCCACCAAGGCGCTTGCTGATCTCAAGGGATTTTTTTACGCTCATACTTTTGAGCACTCCATTCTTTATCTCACGAATAGTGGTATAGCTTGAGTTGGCCCGGTCAGCGAGTTCCTGCGTGGAAACTTTACAGGAAATGGTATTCTCAAACTTGAGAATTACCCCTCGCACGGCATTCACCAGCATTTCAGAAGAAATATTCATATACCCCACACCCTTTGCGGCGGTGTTGTACTCTTTCTAGCGCTAAAGTCAATAAGGGATTATGATTTCACGAATATTCGTGAAATTCTTCGCTATGGAAAAAATATCAGCATGGGTAATTAATTACTTAGGGTAATATTTTCACGAAAAAATTCGTGAAAATCGGCGATGCTTAATTTTCTGAAACCGATTTCTTAAGTTGCTCAGACGTCGGCACACTCTCTCCTGGCGGAATAAGTCCACTTACCGTGTAGTAAAGCAGGCCAAAAGAATCGGTAAGCGATTTCGCCAGTTGGGCCACGAGTACGGGATCGGCGGGCTTCTTTTCGTTGATGATGACTTGAATCCCAAGTGAGGCCTTATAAACTTTTAGGATGCTGTCATCACCATCAGGCACTTTCTCAGTGCTTTGGTGATTCTCAGCGTAGCCACACATGAATCCTGCTTTGAATTCATCGTTCAGGTCTTTAAACTCAGGACGGTTCACAAGCTCACGAAAAGATTTGAAGCTACTTAAGCGCTTCCAGTTGGCCATATTGATTTCATCTTCGGCCTTCTTCTTTTCGCGAATGATTTCAAAGGGAAGTCCTTGCAGTTCTTCCCTGGTTTTCTTATAGGCCTTATCTGATTCAGTGTCCTTTTTCATGTTTCGTGTCTTTCCTTAGATTAAATATACTGCAAAATTGTGCAAAAATGTGCAAAAAAACGCACAAATTGCCATTCATGCAAATAAATGATAATTTATGCAAAAAAATGCAGATTTTGGCAAATTCATGCATTTAATATCTTTTGAGTACTCGGTGGAGGAAAAATGACGGCCAAAATTAGTTTGAAAATATTGGTTGTCGAAGATGAGTCAGTGGTACGCGAGAATTTGGTTTATATCCTAAACGCCCAGGGCCATGAGCTTTTTGCGGCCGAAAACGGACGGGATGCCGTAGAGATTTTGGCCAAAAACCCAGAAATTGACCTGATAATTTCTGACTTCAATATGCCAGTTATGAATGGCGCGAAACTCAATCTCTGGTTGCAAGAGCAAGGCCCTCACTGTCCATTTATTCTTTGTACCGGCAGTCCAGAAATGATTTCACGCGAGCTATTTCAGAAACTCAAAATATACGCCATGATCACCAAGCCCTACACGGTCGAAGAAATTGAAAAACATTGTAACGCTATTGCATCTGCCAAAATTAACAAAACTATAATGGGACTCAACAATAAAGTCGAGTGTTGATGAAGTTTCCTAGGACAAGACAACCGGAGAAAATTTTTAAGGCAGCGATTGGCACGCTCGGTGAAGACGCTGCCTTTGTGCTTTGGTATCTCAAAATAAATACAGGCATTAAAAAAATAAATTGGAGAGGCCTTTCAGTGGATGAATGGTTTCATCTATGCCGTCTGCTCTATCTTGACATTAATTGTATTTTTTATGGATACGATAAAAAAGACCATCTGATTCGAATTATGGAATCCTTAAAGTCTCGAACTTATCATTGGAGTAGAATTCCTGACGAAATCGTGACTATCAACACGCAGATAGAATTTTAAAATCATGTATTGGAATTACAAATAGCTAGTGAGTGTACAGCGAAATTGTAAATTGTCTTTTTTTTAAAGACCAATTTTCTATATCAGAAGTATACGGAATCAGAAAATCATCCAAATAACGTGCGTAGGTCACACATCGTTAATATTTCAAGTGGGAATTTGTAATATAAATAAAGTTACCACTCGCAAAGAGGCTGAGTTAAAATATGATAAATAGAAATTTTGGCGGTGAGTTGTGGATACAATGCTAATAAAAAATACCCATGCTAGATATGAAATATTAAGTATTAGGTTGTGTTGATAAAAATGGAATCAAACAAGAAAATTACCGTTGATGAAAGGAGCATGATTCCGATTTTGCTTGAGATCTATGATAAGAATGATTGTAAAATTTCAGTAGCAACGGGATGCCTAGTAAATTATAAAGAGCGAACATTCCTTCTTTCAAATTATCATGTTTTTTCAGGTTGTAACCCGAATACTCAAACATATTTGATTCAGAACTCATATCCAGTAAAGGTAAAATTTAACTTACTAAACAAGGAAATGAACTCATGGGAAGGAGAATTTGAAGTTCTTTTAGAGGAGAATTGTTGTCAGCATTATGTGGAACTCAAACATGATAGCGGAATCTATTTAGATATATCATGCGTGCCACTGAAAGTTGACCTGTCGAATTTTGCACATGTTCATATCAATTTTGAAAATATGTATGAGCATTACAATAAACATTATTTCTATCCGATGGATGATGTGTTTATTATTGGATTTCCATTTGGGTTTGCTTCAGCGGGATTATTGCCAATATACAAGCATGGAGTAATTTCATGTGAACCTGAAATCGGTTTTCAGGAATTACCTGCTTTATTGATAGATGCTTCGACGAGAGGAGGGATGTCCGGTTCACCAGTATTCTGTCTGAAGCGCCCCCCAATAAAATATCGTGCTACCACTGGAATGACCACCTTGATTGCAGGAAGGAATGAAATTGTATTCTTGGGAATCTACTCTTCAAGAGTGGATGTGATAGGAGAAATGAGAAAACATCTTTCAGAGGAACAAGTTAAGCAGGTTGAATCTCTCGGATCAGACCTCGGGGTTGTTTGGAAACCGGATGCAATAAAATTGTTATTAGAAAAAGCAATGAGGCTGCCTGAATGAAGATAGGGAGTCTAGAATTTTTTCCAGTGGACAAAAGCAAAAGGTTTCAAGATGTGCTCGTTTGTTGGTTCTTCCTTGGAACCATTGGCATGCATCAATTTTATTTGGGAAATAAAAAGAGGGGGTTATACCTTCTTTTTACATCTGGTCTTTCGCACTTTTTGCTTTTCATCGGTATAAACACGAAGGCTTTCCATAATCAAGGAATGGCACTAATAAAATTATATCTAGGAATAATTATCCTCGGATATATCTTAGGCCTTCCGGTTTTGTTTTGGGATTTAATCCGAATGCCTACCCAAGTGAGAAATGCAAATGGTGTGAGGCCTTTACTCTAAGAAACTCGAATATTCGACGTTCAGTTGGACAACGGGATAAATATGGCGTGGCTTGAAAAAGATGTAGAAAATTTTATTGAAAGTCAGAGATACTTGAGAATAGGGAAAGAAAAAATAGATATTGCAGTGATCAGATGTTCAAGAGCTGGAAGGGTAATTGATATTCTGGCGCTTGATAAGAATGGAAATCTAGTAATTATTGAAGTCAAAAATGAAAAAAGCGGAAGGGCCGCCGTAGGGCAGTGTCTAGAATATCTCGCAAAGTATATTGAACTTTCAATAGATGGAATAGATAAAGAATTTTCCGATGGATTGGATATTCAAAAAAAATACAATTCTAGATTTAAGAAAAACGCTCCGAAGAAATTTAAAAAGATTTATCTTTTTCTAATTTCGCCCAAATTTGATGCAGGAGCTATCAAAACTATAGAATTTCTAAACTCCATGCTTCGGAAAGTGCAAGTGGAGATTGCACTCTTAGAGGCCAAAAAGTTTTCAGAAAAGTTTCGTTTTTCACGTGTCATGGAATCATTTACATGGGCCAGTTCTATGCGTGAAGGGAAAATAGGAATGTCAGCTTCTGGAACACTATATCTTGTGTTTCGTAAACGGCCAAGATTAGTTCTTGCTCGAATAGGAAAAAGGAAAGATATTCCTGAAAATATGGATGAATTAAAACCGGGTTCATGGCGTTTAACCTTTGAAGATAAACCACTGTTCCCACTATTTGAAACTGATCAAGTTTCGTTTGATAGATATGGCTATCTTTATAAATCCAAAGAATATGGGAGTGGAAAATTTTTGATTTTGGCAGAAACGAGGAGTGTTGTTTTTACAGTCCGGTTTTATGAGGGTGGGGACGGTAATTTGAGAATACGCACCAAAGACCATGAATCACGGTTTAAACTTGAAAAAAAATTGAAAGGAGCTATGCAAGGTGCAACTGAGCTGATTTCTTGGAGACGGTTTATTGCACGTCAAGGTATTGGGTGGATAAGATTTTAAAAGAAATTTAAATTCTTTATACGATCTTTCGATTTTAGTTAACAAATTTAAAAATTGTGTTCACCAAGCTTTAATATCCAATTTCCCGTTTCACGAGAAAATTCGTGAAAATTTCAAATGCGATTCAATAGCTTACCTGCGATTTTTCACGAAAGTTCGTGAAAGTCTGGTCATTTTTTTGTTGAAGTAAAATAAAAAATTCTGCTAGACATGCATCGCAATGAAAGTTGCGAATTAAAAAAGGCCTAAGACACGCAGTCGGCAAACTTATGTCTTAGGCCCAAACATCGAGTGGTAAACACTCTTGAGCCGCATCCTAATCATCATCAATTAGGGTGGCAAGTGTTTTTACTACTCCTATGAAAAAAGGAGTTGTTATGGGGACATTTGCTATCTGTCTAGAAGAAAAGGAAAACTGTCGAGAAAGCACACGTAGCTTCCTATGCATCGTGAAAAAATTACTGATCGCTCTGTGTCTCATTTTCGTTACGGCCTGTAGTACGCAGTCCAAAAATAAAGTGCGAACATCAAAAGAAAAAAATAGGCCTATCACAGCGATTGAAAATAGATTTCATGATCGTCATTAAAAATGGGAGGGGGGAATAATGGAAAACTCAAACGAGATTATTTTAGAAAATCAAAATTTAGAAAAAGAAGATGTGTGCAAAAAACTTCAACTCGCTCTGGCTTTGGATACACTGGCCGAGCTTTTGAATATTGAGTTTGGCAGCATGACAGTTCATTTCTATAAGGGGAAATGGTGCCCAAAGATTGAGATTCAAAAAAATGTCTTAGCAGAAATAAACGAAGCGTAATTTTAATTTTTTACCCAGGGGACAACCCCGGGGCGAATTTTAATGTATAGCGGTTAAAGCATGACCATACGAGATGGATGCCCTCCCCGCGAAGCAGGCAAATACGCCTTAACTTTAAAAAAGGAGCATCCACATGGAAACGCAAGTTCGTAAACCTTGGCTTGGTCAAAATGGTCTTCCACTAAGTGACAAAGAACTCAAACTGGCCTCAAGACGCTGGGACCTTAAAACTTGGGAAGAGTATCTGTCTTGGTTTGATATCCAACTTAAAGAAACACAAATTTCACCCACGATCTACAACAAAATCGCTGATAATCTTGAGGAGTCAATTTTCGCCTTATGTTCCAGTAATGAAAATAGTCATGCTATAGCTAGTTTTAATAAGTTTCTATCTGTACTCACCCCAAAGCAAAAAATCGTGATTGAGATGATTTTCTGGCAAAACAAAAGCGAAAGAGAAATTGCAAAGCATCTTGGGGTTTCCAGGCCGGCGATTCAGAACATCAAAAAACGGGCCTTGGCACAAATTGAGCAAATGATCAAAAATGACGATGCCGGGCCATGCTACTCGAACAATAACCAAGAGTTGAACGCAATTTAGACGCCTCCCCCGTATCCATTTTCACATTATATGAGGGCAGAAAATTTTTTTTGCCCTCATATAGGAGGAGTAATGCCGCAAAGATTTTCTCTGCTTTATGGGGTGGATTATGGCCATCGTATTTCGTTTGTATTTTGTCCTCGTTGTGGCGAACGAGGGCTTGAGCATTTAAAAACGTATTCTCATTGTGTGAGCTGTCTACACATTGTGGATCACATTTTAACGGAGGTGATATGAAAATATTTATTACGTTATTACTACTTATGTCTTCAGCGTGTGCGTTTAAATCAAACCAGAGCGCTGAAAATGGTCATGGTGGAGAACGCGCCCAAGTTCAAGGAGGCCTTATGCCAAATGAGGACTCAGACGGGGATTTTGTCAAAAATGGCGATGAATTATCCCTCGGCCGAAACCCCATGGTGGCCGATATCCCGGAGCTTCCTATTAATTTTCTGCAAAACTATAAAATCACAGCAGATGTCAAAAACATCATCACAGGAGAAATCACCAAGATTTCAATCGACACCAAAGTTGGACGAAACAACCCAAATTTTAAATATCGAGTGGGTGAGCTTTTTGTTCGAGGCAATGCGCTTAAAGCTGCCGCATCAGTAGGGCGCTTTTCTAGTCATTCATCAGGGGAAATTGATGAACATGATCTCACATGGTTTAAATACCCTGATGTTGATCCGTCTTTTTACTTGGAGCAAGTATTAAAATATAAAAAGTATTTTGAATCGGCTGACTTTGAAATTGTAAATCCCACCCTCACGATTGAAAACACGGCGACATTGAAAGGGAATGGCAAGTTTCACTCAATTAAGAACTTGAAACTTAATTTCTATTACTACAACTATGAGGCACAAAATTATGAGTTGGTGGCAACCACTATGGTCGCACGCCACTTTGAAGCGGGCATTACTGAAACCTTCACGGTGGAATTAAGTAATCTCCCTTTTAAATTGATCGAGGACAATTATTTCAAAAAGGGTGAGTTCATTATTTCTGAGGTCGCGGATTATGAGATTGAAGAATTAAATACCACCTACGCAACCCTGCTTCGCTCAATTAAAGAAAAGTGCGTCCCCGTGGCCATCACGACTCCGATTTCGACTTTAGTTTCTTATGTAGCTCTTTCGGGAAGAATTAATCACACCCCTACATTTTCGCAAATCTTATCTGACCTTTATGATAAGAACGTAAAAATCGAGGAAGATCGCCTAACTGAGATAAATGAGTGGAAAAATAACCTGCCCGACTTTCTTCACCTAAAAGAAGTGGCCGAGCAAGACAAACTCGGTAAATGGTTCATTTTCACAAAACCGCTTAAAACTACATACCTTGATCATAAATTTACCGCTTCTGATGTTCTGGTTTTGTCCTATGTAACAGGTCAAGAGCTGGCTTCGCAAAGTTTTGAAAAAAAATATTCTTACGCTGATAGCCTTTCTTCCCAGGATAGTTTCTCGATTTTGCCTCTGGGTATGGCCACTCAAAACACTGTTATTGATTTAGAGCTTAAACCTAACAAAAAAATTGGTGAAGAACTTGGGAGTTTCAAGGAATCGTGGATCAGTCATGGTGGTTCGTGCGGGCAAAACTGCATAACGCGGGATTTTGATTGTGAAGTTGACATCAATCTCTTTAAACCACTTCCCCCTGATTTTGTCCTGACGGAAGATTCGGCAGAATTTAAGCGCATGTATTTGGTGATTGAACATGATGAATTACCACTTAGTGAGCTTTTGGCACAAAAAAAAATTGCAGTTCAAAGTATTGATGGAAATCTTCACATCAAGATTTCTGATCTTGAGAAAATCAAAGAAATCCCGCCAGGAATTGAAGTTAACCTTGCCTTAAAGCTTATCGCCATGAATGCCACCACTTTTCATGGAGTGAAGCTAAGTAGTTTCACCGGGCGAGATAGAGGTTATTGCATCCCCATGGTGACTGACTTCGCCGCGCATTTTGGCTTTCCTCTCTCTGTTGAATCCGCTGAGTTTGCTGGCTGGCGAGGCGGGGTGAACTGGAACGTGGTCAAGCTTGGCGAGAACAAGTCGTATTACCAAGGCATGGAAGTTGCTGTCACCTCAGTTATTAACAATTATTTTAATTAGGAAACTACAATGAAGAAAATACTCTTACTTTTACTAGCTTTGTTATCAGCAAACTCTTGGGCCGTGAGCTTAAAAGCTTCGGCGGATAAGCTCGCTCAGGAAACAACTCGAATTGGCTTTGGCCTGGCACTCTTTGGACTGGTGCTCTCTGCTATTTATTTCATGATAGGCAGACAAGATGCTGGACAAAAAATGACCCAGGCGCTGCTTGGTATTTTTATCTTGATGCTGGCCCCTTCAATCGTAACTTTCGTTAAAGGCCTTGCGTAATGAGAAAGTATCCAAAATTTCTAAAAACACTGCCTGAGTTTTACGGCCTTGGTTTTCCAGACTTAGGCGTATTGATGGGGGTGCTGTATTTTTCCATGCTTTTTAATCTGCGACCTATTGTGAGTATTGCTTTAAGTGGTCTTTTTATCCTCGCCTTCAAATATATCCGAATGAACATGGATTTTGTCGGATGGATATTGCCGAAGGAGAAAGAAATATTTTTAAGCGACGTAACACGGGAGGGTGAACCATGATTCCAATATTTCACGTCGAAGAAAACAAGCTGACCGCTTTAAATGGCGAAAACAGTACTTTTTTTGAAATTTTCGGTCTTGACCTGGAAGGAATGGATGAGGGTGCGGTAGAGCGGGTCTTCTCTGACCTAGAAAATGACCTGATCAATACAGAAGGCGCTTTTAAACTCTACTGGATAGGAGGGAAGCTCTATATTAACTGCTTTGGTGATCTGGCACTCTCACACGGAAAAGTAATTGCCAAAAATTCACCCGTGGCCACCTTTATAAAGCACGAAGAAGCTCAAGTGCAATTTTACGACAACTACCTGACACTCTCAAATGATTATGTTCGGGTTCTATCCGTCGTAGATTTTCCAGATACACTTAACCGCTTTGAGGTGAGTTCGTATCCAGATTTTGTACTTTCCTTTAAAAAAATTCCCAAGCTTGAGGCCAAAAACAAAATCAATTTCAAGCGAAAGCTGCATTTCTCGGCGCTCTTCAAGGGAATGCGCGATCTTGATTCTGAGAATGCCTATTATCAGTCGGAAGACCTATTAAACGAGGTCACGACAGATAATAGGGCACTTTTTCTAGCAGAATGTTTTTTTCTCGTGCGAGCGAAGACCAAAGAGGCGTTAGACCAAAAAACGGATGCGCTGATTACTGAATTCAAAGGCAAAAACGGACAACTGCTCATGGAGGAGCGAGGACTAAGCTATTTTTACAAAACCTTAATTCCTGGAGTGCCACCGA
Organism: Bdellovibrio sp.; assembly: GCA_016187935.1. GTDB lineage: Bacteria > Bdellovibrionota > Bacteriovoracia > Bacteriovoracales > Bacteriovoracaceae > GWA2-49-15. The sequence continues at coordinate 257,394 of JACPIU010000008.1, read as the reverse complement.
GTTTCAAGCGAAAGTTGTACTTACCTTCTGATTTTCTCTCCTATCTCGTGCCATTTCATCGCGATTTTGTTTTTGAAGAAGGCCTTGAACTAAAGGGCAGGTCTGGTAATTCAGTTTATGTAGACCTTTTTCATGAAAGCGCCATCAACTTCAACTCCCTTATCACCGGGCAGTCAGGCCAGGGTAAATCCATGCTGGCCAACAAGATTTTGAAGTTTGAGCTTGAGCGTGGTACCAAGGCCTTATGTCTTGATCTCGGGAACTCTTTTCGTAAAAACGCCCTCTATAATGGAGGCCTAGTCTTTTCCGAAAAATTTAATCCACTGCAATTTAAAAATCCATGCTACTTAAAGGAATTCGTGTCGTCGGTTATGGAAGAACGCCTTTCAAAAAAAGAAGAAGGGAGGCTTTTCTTAGTCATTACCAAAATTTTAGAAGATGGGTACTGCACGAGCGTTAAGAGCTTTCTAGCAGAACTTGAAAAAGAGTTTTCGGGCATCAGCTACAACTTTGCTGAACTCGTGCAGTATTTTACCGATGAAGTACAATCACTCAATTCGTTTACCTATTGCGATTTTGGCAAATACCCTGACGCCATGAAGGCACCACTCATCATTTATTTGATTGAGTATTTTAGACACCTAACGGGCAGAAAAATTTTCATCTTTGATGAGTGTTGGCACCTTCTTACTAAAAACGCCGACTACATTGCCGAGTGCTTTAGAACCTTTAGAAAAGAAAACGCCAGTGCTATGGCGATCTCTCAAAACCTAGACGATTTTTTGAAAACGCAAATTGGCAGGGTCATTGTTCAAAATACGCATTCCAAATTTCTTTTTCGCCAGGCACTCGTTGAGTCTGAGTTTTTAGACAGTACAGGAAAGGCGCATCTTGATTCTATTTTTTCAAAAAAGGGGGATTATAGTGAATTTTTATTTCTTAGCGATACTCATAAGAAACCTCTTCGTTATTATGCTTCTCCTTTGGAATATGAGCTATTTACTTCAGATAAAAGCGACACCAATCATTTCGACTTTTACATGAAAGAAAAAGGGCGATTTCTGTCTTTTAAGGATGCCATTACCAATTACACCAAAATCAAAAACCCATTTCGGGAGGATCACAATGCATAAAATCCTTATCTTCTTCGCTCTAATTTCAAGTCTAAACGTCTTTGGGCAAATCATCAGCTCTGATACGGCACTTTTAGTTGAACTCGTTACAACCACGGCAAGTCAGTTAAATGAACTGGAAAAACTTGTGAGTAACGCCGAAAAATATACTGAAAAAATGCAGCACTATAACGAGCTTTTTCAAGACGAGTATTTTAGGGCCGAGCGCGTTCTTTACATCGCCGAGTCTTTAGCTTCCAAAAAAGAAATTAATAATCTTGGCGAACTCAACTCCGCCATTCGTGAGCTTAAGTATTCGCTCACAGAAATGAAAGAACTCATGCGTGAGTACGCCCAGATAAAAGGAGATGAGAAAAAAACTAAAGCACAGGTCAAAGCAGAAAAGCGTGTAAATCAAAAAAAGGAACACATGGCCCAAGGCCAGGTGGAAAAATCAATCAATGCTAAAACAACAGGTCGAGCAGCACAATTAACCGCACAAAACACGGCACTTTTATATGAGTCAAACGTGGATATGCACAAAACCCAACTTGAAATCTTAGAAAAGGTTTCAACCACAAATCGTCTCCTTGCTGAAGAAATGGAAGAAAAACGCTTGGAGCAAATGGAAAAAGAGCAATCCTACAATCTTAAGAGAGGAACACCTCGGAGTTCAAAATGAATGCAAATATCTTGCACGAAATGCTTTTAATCGAAGATAAGAGCATTTTTAAGCTCTATCAAGAAATGATGCAGATCGCGGGATACTTTGTCGCTCCTGTATTCACTATTGGACTGATCTTAGAATATTTTGGGCAGATGAATTTTGGTGCGGTCGTTGTGAAACTTTTCTTAATCACTATGTTTATGGGGGCCTTCTATGAAATTCACACTACGGGGGTGAAGCTCTCCCTTGAGAGTGCGAGTTTTACATTACAGAAAGTCAGCCCCAGAAACCTCTTTGTAAAAAAATGGACTACGGCTAAAGTGAAGACCACAGAGAAGAGTGATTGGACTTTTATTCAATCCTTCGCCATCCCGAACCTAAACGATCTGACCGCCACTATCTTTTTTGTCTTTAGCAAGGCCTTTCTTTGGTTACTCAAGCTGATCTACTCAAGTGTCTATCACCTAACCTATGTCTTTTCCGGGATCACGGCAATTCTCTATTTTCTTGGCTGGACGAAGGATTCGCTTAAGGGAACAGTGCAGGCCAGTCTTTGGTGCATGGCGATGCCCTTTGTAATTGTGGCCATCCTTGCCCTTGTTGGAAACAGCATTGATGAGTCATCAATTTCTGGAGAATTCGTTTTGGCCAAGATGGATACCATTGTTTGGCTTTTTGGGGTGACGCTCCTTTTACTCATAAGTCCTATGATTACTTACACGATGATAAAGGGAGATGGGATTCATTCTTTTGGTTCTAAAGTGGGAGCAATGGTCGTCAGTTCTGGGATGAAAGGCCTGGCAACATTTTCGTGGCTTTCCCGCCTTCCTGAGCACCACGAACGCGCTTCTAAAAACTATTACAAGTTTAAAGGCGGATTGCAAAGAACCTTTAAAAAAATTGCAGACAAGACTCAAGCAAAAGAGCAGGCCAAGCAAGGAAAAGATACTTTAAAAGAAACGAGAGGCATCTCCAATGGTACAAATCCAAGGAAGACAACTCAAAATGAGAATGTAAATCGTTCGACCTCGCAAGCCTCCGCAACAAAATATCCAGGAGCTAAAGTCAAATCAGATCAAAACTCAAAGACAGTGACTGCGACGAAGGCCAGTGAGTTTTTAGGCAGAAAAGGCAAAAGCACCTCCACCTCAAGCACGAAAGTTCAAGGGCAAACACAGAAAAATAGCTCTGAAGTAAAAGAGCAGCACCGCACGCCTTTCCGACAACACACAGAGGTAAAGCGTGATTTTAGACCTAATAACACGACAAAAACGCCTCAACAACAATCCAAAATAACGCCAAGGAGAACTATCAATGAACTTCGATGAATTTGAAGCAAAATTTGTAAAAGAGAATTTCAAGTTAAAGATTGCCTTGGCCGTAAGCTTGATAGTCTTTTCTATTGGTACGGTCTCAATTCTTATACAAAAGCGCTATTACCTTTATAAAGGTGGGCCTATTTTTGAAGAAAGGCCACTGGCTGAGGAAGTTTGCCGCCAGAGCTTTGTGACTTTGGCAGAAGGGAACCCTAATCCCAATTTAGTTAGCTTCGGCATTATTGAACTGGCGACTAAAGAATCATTCAGTCTTTCAATTGAAAAAATCTATCAGGTGAAATCTCTTGAAGTTGGGGCCTGCAAGATTATTTTAAAATCAGACGGCAAACTCATGGCCTTCAAGGTGGCACTTGATGGCAGTAACGCAAACCCTTTTTATTACAAGCTCACCCAAATTGATGAGATTCCTGTAACGAAGGAGGAACTGTGATCTTTCATATATTGGTAAACCAGATGACGACTTTATTTTTAAGCTTAAACCTTTTAACCACGCTCACCTTTGACAGTGAAATTGAAAGCTATCTTTATGGTGGAAGTAGTGAGGAGATGTTTTTTCAAGTAACAGGAAACAATAAGACCTTGGCCATGCGGCCAAAAACTGAAGGTAGCTTTTCTAATTTGATGGTCATAACCCAAAATAGAAAATACTACTTTGACCTAAAGTACGACAAAGCAAATCCCCATCAATTTATCGAGGTGAAGGATGGTGTGATGAACCATGCCCTTACCAAAAAAATGAAGACACCTGATTTTGAAATCTTGGAAGGTGATAACTCAATTTTATTCATGAACCTTAAATCTACGGAAGTGGAGGTAAACGGCATCAAGGTTAAGCATCAGGAATATTTTTCCAAAGGAGTTCCGATCATTAAAGATGGGCGTCGAATTCTAAACTAGAATCTAAAAAAGGTATGAAGATGAAAATTTTAGCGATATTAGCAATCGCGCTGGGAAGCTTTGCCCTTAAAGCCGAAACGGCGAGGATTACGAGACTTAAAAACAACACAAATGCGGTAATTAAACCGCAAGCACCAAGGAGAAATTACGATGCAGAACTTATTCATCAGATGCTTGAGAGCAACAAAAGACTCATGGCACTTTTTGAAAGGAGGTCAGGAGTTCCTGTTATTTGGGAGCAAGGGGCCAAAATCCTCACGGGCAAAGTCATCCGTGGTACTCTTCTAAATTCGATTGTCTCAACCAATCTTGCCTCTCCTATTTTAGTTCTGGCGCGACCAGGGCAGGGGCTTCCCCCAAAAACCAAATTTTCTTGCCAGGGTGTGACTCAAAACAAGCGCGTATTAACCCTGTGCTCAAAGATGGTGACACAAGAGAAGGAAATCCCAATTACTGCTCAAGTCTTGAATCTTGACGGCACAAGCGGACTCTTAGGTAAGTTTGATGACGGGAAGGAAGACTTAATCATGGGGGCCGTGGCATCTGACTTCGCGCAAGGGATGCTTTCGGTGGCCCAGACCAAAATCGCATCACCCTTTGGCGCGATTCGAGAGGATTCAGTCAAAAATCAAATCCTAGAAGGTGGTATCCAATCAGGAAGAACCACCTCAGATATTTTACTTGAGGAAATGAAAACTAAAGAACCTGTGGTCACGGTTAATGCCGGAGAAGAGGTGTTAGTTTATTTCATGGAGGCGGTTAATGAAAAATAAAGCATTACTATTTTTACTATGCCTCATTTCTTGCTCAACTTTAAAACGCTCCGTTATAGGCGGGGCACTTCTGGGTGGAGTGCTTGGAGGAACAGGGGGCGCGATCTTTTCACCCAATAAGGAATCCACCAACCAAAATGCCTACATCTTTGGTGTCCTTGGGGCAGCAGCAGGCGCAGGCCTTGCTTATTTTATGGCAGATGATGCGCAAAATAAGCTGAAGGCACCGATGCTGCTCGATCAAGAAAGAGAAAAACACGCAGATATTCCGCTTTTTGATTTCTCTCCAGACCTAAAAGGAATTAGGCCAGAGGTCAATTTTAAACCCGTAAAGAAGTATGAAGTTCCTTTGGAGAAGCTTCCCCCAGAACTGGAAGGAAAGGTCAAAAAGCAATTCATCATTGAATACGAATCAGAGGCCAGAACACTAGAAATCGACAACCGAACAATTGAAATTAGTCCACTTAAAGCATGGGAGCACGTCTATGAAAAATAAAAATCAGCCACAGCCACTCGATCTATTTACGCCGTTTTATGAAATTTTCCATGAGCTATGCATGATCATTTTTGATCTAGTTAAGGAACTCACCCTTTTTGCTTATCGAAAAGTCATGAAGCAGGCACCACCCTTGGTTAAGATTAACCAAAGCGCACTTAATGTAAAGAAAAGTACCGACATTGAAGATGCTCTGGGAATTGATACGAAGACACGAAAGCCAATTCTGTTAAAGGAGATTGATTTTCGGCGGCACTCTTTCATTGTGGGAGCATCCGGCTTTGGAAAAACTAATTTAATTAGCGTACTGCAAGAGCATTCGCTTCGACTTAATAAACCCATTATCTTCTTTGACCCCAAGGGTGATATGGAAGCGCTTACAACCTTTCAGAGGATTTGCAAAAAATACAAAAGACCGTGCTACATCTTCTCTGAGCATTATAAGGATTCCATCGCTCTTAACCCTCTTTTAGAAGGCAGCATCAATCAAGTTTGTGACCGGATCATGCGCGCCTTTGAATGGACAGAGCCCTTCTACCGGGATGCTTCAAGACGCAGTTTGACCAAGGCCCTGTCGAAATTAAAAGAAGAGGACATTCCTTTTACCTTGAAGGCGCTCTTTGATGAACTGGTGCAGATGGAGAACAAAGACAATGTAGGGCTTCTTGCCAAGCTTGAGGCGATACAGGTAAGCGACTTTGGGAAAATTCTAAATTCCGGGCCTGAAGGCTTAACGCTATCAAAGATCAGAGAAGAAAAGGCCTGTCTTTACATTGGACTTTCTACCCAAGGTTACGGCGAAACAGCAACGGCGGTCGGGAAACTATTTTTAGGTGAGCTTCTTTATAATTCGTATAAGACCTTAAGTAGAGCCAAGGAAGCCGAAGAAGACACCAAGGAGGGCATTCAAAATCCCGTCAGCATCTACTTTGATGAGTTTGGGAGTCTGGTCACACCTGAGTTCATCGAACTTCAAAATAAATGCCGAGGGGCGGGAATGGAACTCACCCTTGCGGTTCAAACTGCCGCTGACATCGACCGAATTAACCCAGAGCTTACACGCCAAGTAATTGAGAACGCCGGAAATCTTTTTGTTCTGAAGCAGCGACTTCAAGATGGTGCTGCACTCTTTTCTGAGGCGATAGGCACAGTCATGACAAAGAAGCAGACCTACAAAATTGAAAATGGTCAGCAGCAAAGTCTTGGGACTGAGCGAGAAGTGCATGAGCTACTGGTTCACCCGGATGTGATCAAGAATCTTGGAATTGGTCAGTGTGTGCTTCTTCGCCAAGGCCCTGGTCGAATTAATTTGGTGAACATCAGAAATCGAAGAATGGACGCCATCAAGAAATGCAATAGACAAAGCAGAGCATTTCACGAGTTCTTTTAAAGAAGGAGAAGCAGGATGGTTGATATTATTCATCTGAATGACACTTATTTGACTTATCTTTGTCCGCTTTTGAAATGGAGGGTAATGGATTTGGAAAGTTTAAGAAAGGAGTGTGCCCGTGCGCCAAAATATCGGACTTTTTGCAGGGTCATCAGAGGGCTTGAGAGTAAGAAGATATTGGAGGCATATCGCGATCCATTCAATGGTAAAAAATATATCTATCTTAGCTCATTCGGAGAAGGCCAGTTATCAAATAAGGAAAATCCAACTTCGGTATCGAGGGATACGCTGATTCATGACATCAAGGTTTCTGAATTTGCCAAAGCTTTTTGTGAACGTGGCTGGGCATCTGAAGTCGAACTTGAACATCAACTGCATGACAAACGCAATTTTAAAGTGACCTACAAGATCATTCCTGATGCCCTTTTCCATGGTGAAAAGAAGGGCGGGAAGTTCAAAATCGCATTAGAGGTGGAGTTATCAAGGAAGAATAACCAGCGCATTGTCGAGAAGGCCCGGCAATATTTGGACAGCGGTTATTACAATTATGTCCTGTATTTTTTCTCCAAAAGAAATTTTATGCATCAATACGTTGAACTCTTAGAGGAGAAGTTAGGTAAGGAAAGTATGGGGCGTTTTATGTTCTTTGTTGATGATGCCATGACGGGGAAGGCCCTCAACTTAGATGGAGTCGAGGGAATCTTTAAGGGAAATGCAGTCACGATGGCACAGGTTTTTGAGAGTTAGAGGGAGTGATACTGGCCTGTAACTGGCATGCAACTGGGGTGGAACTATTGAACACTGGGAAAATTTTCTGCCCGCCAACATTTTGAAAGAATTCGAGAAACCGGCCCTCCGAAAGTGACTCCCCACCCCCAACATGAGTTGTGTGTAGGGAGTCACTTTCGGAGGGCAATAAATGATTTAGGGATTTGTAGGCGGGCAGAAATTTAAAAGGAGGTTTTAGAATGGAAGAAGTTGGTAGAGAGAATAAATCGGATTTGGGGACGGGGACGGGATCGGGAGCGGGGACAAAATCGGGAACCAGGCCAGGCAGAAAACGCCAGGCCTTGGCGAAAAATCAGCAAGAGGATTTGGGTTTTAAAAAAGAGCAGACGAAATTTTTCGTCGATGTTACTCATGAAAAAGAATCTCTTGAGCTGATTTTAGGCCTCTTAGGAAAAGCAAATCAAAAAGAGCATGGCCGCGCGATTACCTTTAAGGATTTGGCAATCGCGGGGCTGGCCAAGCTCACCGACAAAGACCTTGAACGCATTCAAGAGACGACCCTTACCGAAATGGAAAAGGTCAACCGTGCTCTTAACGAGTTCAACCAGAAGAATTCTACTTCACTTAGCCTCGGCGAATTTTTAGTGAAGAGACTTGGAATTAATTAACAAGGAGAGCGAATTATGGAAGGAAGCAATAGAATTTTAATTTACGGACGTCTTGGACAAAAACCTGAGCTTCGCTATACGGGAAAGGGCGAGGCGGTTTGTAATTTTAGCGTCGCGGAAAATATCGAGGGAGCTGAGACGCCTAAATGGCACAAGGTAGTCGTGTGGGGAAGGCAAGCCGAACTGTGTTTTGCTCAGCTCGATAAGGGGTCTCAAGTCTTTACGCGAGGCCGCAATGTCGAATGTGTATTCAAGACCAAGGAGGGCCAGGATAAAAAATACACAGAGCTGCGTGCAGATTTGATAGGGATTTCAATGGTCTAGTAAGGAGGTTTTTCGTGAGTGAAAATTCTCTGAGCGTTGATTACAATTCATCGAATGCGCGCTATAGTGCCCTTGCCGAGTCTCACGACTCGGCAAGGCTCTTTTACAATAAGAAAATATGGCGCGTGGAAGACGTGGCAAGATTTTTAGGTTGCTCTATCGGGCATATTTATAATCTTGTCTCAGATGAGAAGATACCGAAAATCAAAAAGGGCAAGTTCGTCTATTTCATTCCAACAGACATCCTTAATTGGGTGTTAGAAGGAGATGTAACATGACGAAGGAATTTAAAAGATTTATTGCTTTAAAAGAACACAAAGGAATCAGGAAGGATCAGATTACTGGTAATTATGTCGCTCGAAAGTATGTCGATAATAAAGAGTTTTGCGAAACTTTTGACAAACTTTCAGAGGCCATTTACTGGCGACGAAACTTTCATCCACTTTTAACTAACTCAGAGTTGAAGGTCGGTGCTTCAACGAAAAGCTTTAACGATGAAACTAAAATTAAAATTTCATCAAGGCCTAATGGTGTTGATCAACGCTTTAAATTTGAAGATGTGTGGGAGTTGTATAAAAAGCAATACTTCCCGACATTAGAATCTCAAACGATAGATGACCGTCTCAAGTTTGCCAAAAATTTTTATGCTGATCTGATGCACCTAAAAATGCTGGAAGTGACTCCTGAACTCATGGATCACTTTATGGCCCGCAAAGTAAGCGAAGCAAAAATTCTCAACAATCCCCGCAGGATTAATTTCGACAATGATCTAAAAGCGTTGAAGGCGATGTTTAATTGGTATCGGGAAAACTATGATGGAATGTTCATTAACCCAATATTGAAAAGACATTTTGCCATGGGAATTATTAAACAGAGAGTGAAGGCCAGCTCAAGGAAAATGACCATTGAGCAAGTCAGAGACTTTTTGAATGCTTTTAAAGATCAATTTTGGAGGGATTTTGCAGAACTGCATTTTTACATGGCCGGAAGAGTGCAGGAATTGGGTGGGCTTCAAATTGAAAATGTAGATTTGAAAAAAGGATTGGTGAGAGTCGTCGATGTGGCCATTTGGGGAGATAGTAAAAGATTTTCAAGATTGAAGGAAACTCCCAAGAATGGGGAAGAAAGAACTGTTCACTTAAATAAAAGAATGGAAGAAATTTTGCGGCGAAGAATCGCAGCGAGATCATCCACTCCTTGTTTATTTTTTAGAGAGTCTACAGGTGAACGACTTGATTTTGTTTTTCAGATTAATGGACAGCCGGTGACTTATAGGCAAGTGCAGTACAGCTACAATTTTGCTCTTGAAAAAGCAGGTCTATTTCCTAAGTTTCAATCAACACATATTTTGCGAAAGGCGATGGCCAATATTGTGAGGAAAGAGATGGGACTCGACGCTGCTCAGGCCGCTGGTGGTTGGAAATCTAGAGATGTGGTGGAAAGAACCTACACTGATGCTCCTAATGAACTCAATAGGCAGACTGTAATGCATATTGAAAAATTATTAGGAGATAGTGATCAAGAAGATCGGGATACCAAAAGTAGAAAAGAGAAATTAAGGCTTGTGGTGAATTGATTTTTTTGGACACACTTCTCCGAACATTTAGTCCTGGCCCAATTTTTTGGGTTTTGTATAAGTGTGAATGGTGGGTTGTTTTCTAATCGACCGGAACAAACCGGAACAAAGTGAATTTTGGGTAAAAAAAAGCCCCTGTAATCAGGGGCTTATATGAAACTGGTACTCCCAAGGGGATTCGAAACCCTGTTACCGCCGTGAAAAGGCGATGTCCTAGACCGGGCTAGACGATGGGAGCGTTTTTTTTCGTCTACGTTTAAAAATTTGGTGATCTCACCGCGACTCGAACGCGGGACCCTCTCATTAAAAGTGAGATGCTCTAACCAACTGAGCTATGAGACCACTAAAATTTCAAGCGTGCGTGAAGTTTTAGGAGATTGGGGGTGCCTTTGTCAAATAGAATTGAAGAGTTGGCGTTACTTTTTTATTGAGCGGCAAAACTTTGTTGAGTAATTTTTGTTGGGGTTTGATGAAATTTGGTGATCTCACCGTGACTCGAACACGGGACCCGCTCATTAAGAGTGAGCTGCTCTACCAACTGAGCTATGAGACCACGAAACTTCTCGGATGTGGACGTTTTAGGGGAAGTGGGGATGCCTGTCAAATAGAATTGGGGAGTTGGCCCTATGTTTATTAAACTTGGGCGGTTGTCAGAAGACTTTTTTTTGCATAATGTGAGGCACAATTTATGGATATAACCAAAATTATTCAAAAAAAACGGGTGTCTTTTCACACCCTTGGATGTCGGCTCAATTTTGCGGAGTCGGGGTCCCTGGCCCAGGGTTTTGCTGATCGTGGGTATGAGATTGTGCCTTTTGGGGAAACGGCCGATTTGGTGATGATCAATACCTGCACGGTGACTGATCAGGCCGATTCGACTTGTCGTAATTTAATTCGTCGGGCACATAAGGCCTCCCCTGAGGCCAAAATTGTGGTGGTGGGGTGCTACGCTCAAATGGAACCGCAAAAGATTGCTGGTATCCAAGGGGTTGATTTGGTTCTGGGTAACTCCGAAAAATATAAGGTCTTTGATTATTTGGATGAAGAGGATCAGCAGATTGTTAAAGTGGATAAGGATTTTGAGTTTTGGGGTGCTGCCACCACTTCCGCTGACTCTCATACTCGTGCCTTTTTAAAAATTCAGGATGGCTGCAACTATATTTGTTCCTACTGTATTATTCCCCAGGCCCGTGGCCGTTCTCGTGCCATGCAACCGGATGAAGCCGTGACTTTTGCCCAAAAGGTCATTGGGCAAGGTTTTAAGGAAATTGTTTTGACCGGCGTGAATATTGGGGAATACGCTGAGGCCAGTGGCACGGCTTTTTCGGAGTTGGTGGCACGCCTGCTTGAGGTGAAAGGGCTGGAGCGCTTGCGTCTGTCTTCGGTCGAACCCAATACTATTACTGAAGACCTCTTAAAAATTATGAAAAATTCGCCTAAGGCCATGGACCATTTTCACCTGCCGCTGCAATCGGGCGATGATCAGATTTTGCAGTCCATGCGTCGAAAATACAGCGTGGATGAATATCGCAGGATCGTGGCCATGGTGAAGGACTATTTTCCCAACGCTGGCATCGGTGCGGATATTATCTTGGGTTATCCCGGTGAAAGCGATGAGCAATTTCAGCGGACTTATCAGCTCCTGCGTGATCTTCCCATTACTCATGTGCACGCCTTTCCTTTTAGTAAACGCAATAAAACCCTGGCGGCGCGAATGGATAACCATATTCCCCATCAAACCAAGAAATACCGGGTCCGTGCCGTACTCATGTTCGGCGAGGCCAAACAGCAAGAATTCATGCAAAGCCAAATCGGGCGTGCTACGACGGTGCTTTTTGAAGAGAAAAATGCTCAAGGTGAATGGGAAGGTCTGACCACCAATTATTTACGTTGTGCTGTGAGAAGTGATGCCGATTTGAAAAATCAAATTCTTCCCGTTCATCTCACTAATATTGATGAGAGCAAGCTGCATGGAGAGATTATTCACTAAGATTTTTTGGTCTTGGCCTTTGTCTTAGCTTTAGCTTTTTTGGTTGATGTTTTGGCGGTTTTCTTGGCGGTTTTTTTATCCGCCTTCTTTACCGTTTTTTTCTCTGCTTTTTTGGCCGCCTTCTTGGCCACTTTTTTCTCTACCTTTGGAGTGGTCTTTTTCTTGGTCACTTTAGTTTCTGGTTTCGGAGGTTCCGCTTTATCAATTTTTGGTTCGGGAGTAGCTTCAGGCGCTGCGGTTGCCTGGGCCTGAGGTTGTTCCTTCTTGCTCTCATCAATGTTTACAGTATCCATCCCACCAGTGGCATCTTCTTTGGCAAACTCTTCCTCTTCTAATTCATCAAAGTCGGCTTCAGCATCCGTATTACTATCTGTTTGTGCCAATGCTGTGGAGATTTGAAAATTGAGCAGCGTTAAAATGAATAACAATATCCAACGTCGGTTCATACAAATCCTCTAATTTAAAAATAAGCTTTCCTAAATATTATCTGATTTCTTTCCGGGCCGAAAGCTAGTATTCCAATGGGTATCCCGGCCATCTCTTCGATCGTTTGGATATAGGCCTCAAATTCACGACTAGTTTTGTTGGTTTGGAAAGAATCACGGAACGGGGGAAGAGTTTTATAGAGAGGTTCCACTTCACTCAAATCAATCCCAGGATAGGCACAGTCGAGTTCTCTGCCACGATAGCGATAAGCGTAACAAAGTTTTAATTCATCCAGACAGTTCAACACATCAAGTTTGGTTAAAGCGATACTGGTAAGGTTGGAGGCCTTGATACTGTACCTGAGCAGTGGGATATCTAGCCAACCACAGCGGCGTTTTCGACCCGTTGTTGCGCCAAATTCTTTTCCGACATTTTGAATTTTTTCACCGATGGCATCGTGAAGCTCTGTGGGAAACGGGCCTTCGCCCACGCGTGTGGTGTAGGCCTTGGCAACTCCAATCACTTCATCAATAGAACGGTTGGGATGACCGGCACCGGTGTAGATGCCGCCGAAACTGGTGTTGGAGGAAGTCACGTAAGGATAGCTGCCGTAATCCACATCCAGTAAGACGCCTTGGGCCCCCTCAAATAGAATTTTCTTATTATGTTGCAAACTCTGATCGATCAGCCCAAAGGTATCGCACAGGAAAGGCGCCAATTTATGTCCCATCTCATAGAGACGATTGGTTTCATCCTCAAGCGACGGATAGGCGGCATGATAATGATGTTTGAAGAGCACTTCTTTTTCCACCAAACATTCCGCCAATCTTTGCTTCAAAAGATCGCGATTGGTGATATCACGCAGTTTGATACCCCGGCGTCCCGCTTTATCCTCGTAGGCCGGGCCGATTCCTCGACCGGTTGTACCGATTTTGCGAAGACCGTTGCTCTCTCGTAAAGTGTCAATCAAGCGATGGTAGGAAGTAATAATGGTGCAATTTTCCGAGATGGCCAAATTATCGCGGGTAACTTTGAGACCGTAATTATCCAGTTTGACCAATTCATCTAGAAAGGCTCCGGGATCAAAAACTACTCCGTGGCCTACGATCGAAAGAACATGGGGATGCAAAATACCGGAGGGAATCAAATGGAGGACAATTTTTTTGTCACCCACAATAATGGTATGACCAGCATTATTTCCACCTTGGTAGCGAACCACCAAATCGGCCTTCTGTCCCAGCAGGTCGGTAATTTTTCCTTTTCCTTCATCGCCCCATTGGGCGCCAATTATTGCTAAAGATTGCATTAGGCTTTGACCTCGTTTAAGAGTTTGTTATTAACAAAAAATTCACGAATTTGATTGACTGCCATTTCTCCCACGCGAAATTGGGCCTCATCGGTGCTGGCACCCAAGTGGGGAGTGAGCACAATGTTATCAAGACTCAGCAATTTGGAATCTTTTTGTAGTGGTTCAGAAGCAAAAACATCGAAACCAGCGCCCCTGATCGTGCCTTCTTTCAAGCAGGTATAGAGCTGGTCTTCGTCGACGATGCCACCTCGGGCAGCGTTGATCAAGATGGCGGTCTTCTTCATCAAGCGTAAAAATTTTTCGGTGATCATGTTGCGTGTGCTATCCAAGAGAGGCATATGCATGGTGACGATATCGGATAATTTGAAAACGTCCTCGATGCTGGCCGGCTTGGCGTAAGCAATGTCACAGCTTTTCACCATGGGGTCGTAAAAGAGAACTTTGATTTCAAAACCGGAAAGTCGGCGGGCGACGATTTGGCCAATACGGCCGAAGCCTACGAAGCCGACGGTTTTTCCGGCCATTTCGTTGCCGTTGAATTTAGTTTTTTCCCATTCTCCTCGAAGCATGGAAGCATGGGCCCAAGCTGTCTTGCGCAAAACGGTGAACATTAAACTAATGGCATGCTCGGCGGCCGAATTGGAATTGGCCCCGGGTGTATTAGCGACTTTGACGCCTTTTTTGTTGGCGTATTTAACCTCGATATTATCGACACCCTCGCCAGCACGAATAACTAATTTTAAGTTTTGTGCCTTATCAAGCAGGGCGGGGTCAACTTTAGTGGCCGAACGGACAATCAATCCTTCCATGCGGGGAAGCAGTTCCATGACTTGGTCACGTGTCAGTTTGCTCTCTGGGTGGACTTCAAGTTCAGGCATCTTTTTGAGTTGTTCAAACAAGGATTTGTCAAACCCGTCGCTTACGACGATGAGTGGTCGGCCCATAAATTTCTCCTGTAAATATGCTTGTAAATGCAATTAGACGGGGCAGATTATAAATGTCTTGTGGGCAAATGAATACTCATAGGAATAGAAAATATCTTACTTTCTGCAGCGCGAACAAGGGCCTATCCTCAAGCTTTACCGCACTAGGGAGCAATTTGGATTTTTGATATTTGAAGGCCCATGAATGATCTCTTGAGCGAAATGGTCAGTCTTTTAATCTATCGGCAAATCTTGCCGTTCACCCTTGCGTCTTTTTCCACATACTGTAGCGAATACATTAGAGATGTATAAGATTTTTATTTGGCCCTTAGGGGAGTCACAAGGAGGAGACGGTGAGAGGAGTGAATTTTGCAATGGGAGCGGCCTTGGGAATCATGATGGTTCCGAGCGCCTACTCGTTAGGATTGAAACCCGGCCCACAACACACCACCAATCATGTTCCTGGAGAGCTGATTGTCACTGTGAAAAGTGGAGCTAGTTTGTTGTCTTTGCAAACCAAAATGCAAGACTTCAAAGTAAGGCAAGTGATCTCGCTTAAAGCACCAGGCGTGTACAAAATTGTTGGTGATGAGGCGGATCTCAAGAATGTACAACAAGGATTGAAAGGGCTTTCGGAAGTCTCAGCGGTTTCACCCAACTATTATTACTATGCTTTTGATACTGATGAAGTTTCAAGCTATACCCCGCGTGATCAGCATTTTGTTCGTCAATGGGGACTCATCAATATTGGTCAGAAATTAGACAACAAATATCCTATGACCCCGGGTTCTGATATGAAAATGTTCAAGGCCTGGGATGCTTTTCCCCAAATTAAAACGGCTGCCCGTGATGTAATCGTGGCGGTGATTGACACCGGCATTAATTTAAAACATCAAGACCTAAAAGAGAACTTATGGGTTAACTTGGGCGAAAGTGGAACGTGGACTCCCGCCAGTGACACTGAAAAGGCCGCTGCACCTGAGTGCCGCAATAAGAGTTGCAATAAAATCGACGATGACGGTAATGGTTACATTGACGATGTGAATGGCTGGAACTGGTCGTTAAATAAAGAACAAAAACCAGTCAACACCAATGACCCTCAGGATGACAATGGCCATGGTTCACATGTTTCGGGTGTAATTGGGGCCTCTCATAATCAAAAGGGCATCGCTGGCATCAATGGTAAAGTACAACTGATGGGGCTTAAATTTTTAGGCAAGAAGGGGGACGGCACTTTAGAAGGTGCGGTTGAAGCCATTGTCTATGCCGCCAAGATGGGGGCCGATGTCATCAACGCCAGTTGGGGGGGGAACGAGTCAGCGGATGTTCTTTTCGAGGCCATTCGTTATGCTACGGAAGAAGGCGTTTTCTTTTCCGCTGCGGCCGGTAATGCCGCTCTTAATAACGATTACTTCGCCAGTTATCCCGCTAACTACGATTTGCCCGGAGTGGTTTCAGTCGCGGCAACTGATTTTAATGATCAGCGCGCTTTCTTCTCCAATTATGGAAAAACCCGGGTCCATTTGGCTGCTCCAGGACATGTTATTTATTCAACTGTTTTGGGGAAAAAGAAATATCAATATATGTCGGGAACTTCCATGGCCTCTCCCCATGTCGCTGGTTTGGCGGCCCTCATGGTCGGTTTAAATCCTGAACAATTTAAAAATAACCCGGCGGCGCTTAAGAAATATTTGATAGAAACCTCTGATCGTTCAATTGAACTCAATTGGTTGGTAAATTCAGGTGGACGCATTAATGCCTACAATGCTGTGGCGGGATTGGTGCCTGCTGGGAATCGTATTCCAAGAGAACGTGGGACTTGGACGATGCAGGATTATCATGTGGAATCAGATCATCCCTACGTAAACAGCACTCAACAAGAATATGTCCTCAGCGCACCTGGGGCCAAATGGGTGCGCGTGCACTTCGGCCGACACCATTTGGAGAATGGCTCCGATCATGTCGCGCTCTACGACAAAGACGGCAATCTCTTTGATACGTTGACGGGCTTTGGAACGGAAGCCGTCTCTCGGGCAGTTCAGGGTGATACGGTTCGCGCTGTCTTGAAAACAGATAGTTCGGTCAATGAGTGGGGCTTTGAAATTAAATCAATTGAAATTCTTGAATAAAGTTGAAGGAGTTTTCTATGTATAATTTAAACTTCATGCGCATAAGTATTTTTTTAGGATTACTGGCGTTTATGTGGGGGCATGCTGCTTTTTCATCCAGTGATTTGTCATTGCAAGATCAAAATGCCTTGAAAGAAATGTTCAACCGTCCTTTTCCCATGATTCAAAGCGGAGAGGAGATTAACAATTATCAGTTGCATTTGATCGGTCATAAATTTGCCGCCGTTTCCACCCAGGAGGGATTTCCCCTGGCGGTTTTCGACTTGACCTTGAGTCATTTAAGTTATGCCAAAATTATTTTGGGTGGCTTCTTGATAAAAGATTTCAGTTTGAAAGGTATTTTTCGCCAGAAAAATTGCGCCGAACATGCCTTGAAGCTGGCACAAAAAGAATTTAAGGATAAAGAACCGAAAGAGAGCGATTTGAGCGAGTGCGATTCTGACGCCGATTCCCTGGTGCTGGATGCTTGGAAAGATTTGCGCATGAATGATCGCTGGGCGGAAAGACAGGGAATCCTGCAAAAATCAGCCGATGGACATGCTTTCCAAGAAAGCTCTTTTTCCTTGGCCGAGTTTCACTATCCTTCACCTGATATAGAAGTGAACTCCAAAGCGCCTTTTATTGATCTGGCCAATGTGCTCTATCCCGAAGAGACCTGGAATGTGGATAGCATCAGTGCTTTTATGGATGAATTCGAAATGATCCATCATCCTGAGACGAAAAGTTATGAGATGGTATGGAATAGGGATAAACGGGTGAATAAGAAAAAATTGAAACTTCCCGGTTTTGTACTCAACTTCGCCAATCCTGCTGCCAATATCATTTATAAAAATAAAATCAGAAGAATTGAGCAATACGCTGACATCACCAAAAATCGTTGGTGGCCTTATGGTGCGATTATCACCATGTTTGTTTATCGCGTGACTGACAAGTTGATTGATCGCTTGAATTATCATGAATCGCAAATGATCGCTTTGCTTGAATCAGGACTACGCTTTGAGTACAACCTGCCCATGGCCGCCCCTTTGATTGATTTGGCGGCCGATTTGGTTTATCTCTCAAAAACACCTGCGCCCCAACATTTTAGAAGCGGGGCCGAGTATCGCAAAAGCTTGATGGCCTATCAGGAAAAAGCACGCGCCAAAGTTGTACAGAAAATTGATAAACGCGCCCGGAAAAATAACTGGTCATATGAGCTGGTAGGCAATGACAAGTTTGTTGTGGTGCGGGACAAAGATCAAAAGTTCAAGGGCATCTACTCGGCCGCCATCAAGCCACACATTCTTGCTCGCTATGTAAGTCAGCACGTCAGTGGCAAAACGGCAGCGTTTAAGGTGGCCGAGCGTCTGGGACTTGATGTCGCCGGTCTTTTGGCCAAAACATTTCTGAAAACTTATTTCAAGCTGCCTATTCCTTATGTCAATGTGGTAGTGCAACTGCCCCGGGATTTCTGGGACAATCTAGTGCGCACTCGCATGAAAAAAGAAATCAATCTGGAAGGGGAGCTGGTGTCTCTGGTGGATGAGGCCAGATCTTGTCGCCTTGACCTTGGACTCTCAAAGGCGGAACTGGCGACTGTGCGCAAACGTCTTGATGCCGCCTATTTAAATCCCTACGAGATTCCGCTCAAGACGGAAGCAGAAGTGATTGAAAAGAATTTGGAGTTGTTGAAAAAGGCCTTGAATGGCGAAACCCAAATTCAAGATCTCCGCCAAGAGTTGGGTCAGAACTCCCTGCCCATGGCGCTGTAGTCATAAAAAACCGAAGTGAGGTCCCATCCTAGGGCCTCACTTCATAACAATGAATTTAGGCAGAATGTTGAGCTAGCAGCTCCGATGTCTCAGTGGCCTGCATAGCAAATCGAGTACGCAGGAGATTCAAAGTTTTCTGAAATTCCGCCAGCGTAGGCAGTTCTCCAAAATGGGTGTTTTCAAAAATGTTCTGCGAGATGAAATCATAGATTTCGATTGGCGTTGATTGCTCATCTCCTTTTTTAAATGCACGCCAATTAGAACGGCCAGTGGCATCGTAGCTGCGAAACAGGGCCTCGATCAGTTCCTCACGGGTTTTTTTGCCGATACCGACGACGTTTCCACGATCATCAATGTCCAAATACCAAATATGGTATTGGTCACGACGAGATGGATGTTTGGGATGTTCGACAGCAATAGCCATGTACATAAACGCCTCCCTGTGTCTGTGTGTGTGGTTTACCCGGGGCAGCGACCTTCACTTCTTTCCTATCCTGGTCCGAAAGTAAGGCCTTTGCCCTACTACCCCTTCTTGATTCATTATGACCAATATTTGAGTGAAAGTAGTGCAAAAAAACCTAACTTTTTACAACGTACAAATGAGATTTTTTAAGAAAATTGGAGGCACTATTTCTTGAGTGATTTTCTTTCAGAGACATGTTGACACTGATTCGCTCAAATCATGCTCAAAGGGCCTCTTGAAGTAGTGTCAAAAGGTGCTGCTCCATGGTTTTCATGACGCGTTCATTCGGAATTAACTGGCGATAGGTAATATTGGCGAGATCAAAAAGATATTTCGCCATTTCTGTTCCTTCCTGATCTTTATGTTTATCAGAAAGATAAATGACCTCTTTAATTTTTTTCGAAGCGATTAACTTTGCACATTCATTGCAAGGGAAAAGCGTCACATACATGCGACAATCTTCCAATGAACGAGGGGCGTGGAGAATAGCATTTGTTTCACTGTGAACGACGTACCCATACTTTTGATATTTTAGAGGAACACTTTTGTCTTTTCCCCAGGGAAGTTTGGATTCATCGATGCCTGCCACCATGCCATTGTATCCCATGGTCACCTGGCGTTGATTGCTGTCGACAATGACACATCCGACTTTGGTGGCAGGGTCTTTACTTTTAAAGCTGGTGATCATGGCCAGCAACATAAAATAATCATCCCAATTGAGTCCTGATTCGACTTTGATGTAATTGATACCCGAGTTCATAAAAATCCTATGTCAAAAATTACCATTTATAAGAGTGGGGCGATCACCATTGCCACAATGGCCATGAGCTTGATTAAAATGTTCATGGCCGGTCCAGAGGTGTCTTTAAAGGGGTCACCAATTGTATCGCCGGTCACGGCAGCTTTGTGAGCATCTGAACCTTTTTTCTCGCCGGAAACCGCACCTTGCTCGATGTATTTTTTAGCATTATCCCAGGCACTCCCGGCATTGGCCATGAAAAGTGCCAAGAGAGTTCCAGTGAGAGTTGCACCGGCCAAGGTGCCACCAAGCGCTTCCTTTCCCAAAGAAAATCCAATAATGAGAGGCACGAAGATGGCGCTTAGACCTGGTAAAATCATCTCACGCAGGGATGCAAGGGTTGAGATATTTATACAGCGTTTTGTATCCGGCTTGCCCTTGCCTTCCATTAATCCAGGAATTTCCCGAAATTGGCGTCGCACTTCTTCCACAATTTTTTGAGCGGCACGACCAACCGCACTCATGGTATTGGCCCCCACGAAAAAAGGGAGCAGACCTCCCAGAAAAAGCCCAATCACTACCCGTGGATTTAAAATGTTAATGCTGGCCAGGCCAACCGAGGTTGAATAGGCAGAGAACATGGCCAAAGCAGTTAGTGCCGCCGATCCAATGGCAAATCCTTTTCCGATGGCGGCAGTGGTGTTTCCGAGGGTATCCAAACCTTCGGTTATTTTGCGTACCTCGGAACCTAAGCTACTCATTTCGGCTATTCCACTGGCATTGTCAGAGATGGGCCCATAGGCATCAATCGTCATCGTGATTCCCGTTGTGGCTAACATGCCCACCGCCGCCAAACCGATACCGTACAGACCGGCAAAGAAGTGAGCAAAATAGATGGCCACACAGATGAGCAGAATCGGCGGGATGCAGGAATACATGCCCACCGCCAGACCGGCAATAATATTGGTGGCGGGACCGGTTTTACTGGCCTTCGCCAGGCGTTTGACGGGAGAAAAATCGCTGGAAGTAAAATATTCTGTAATCACCCCAATGAAGAGTCCCACCAAGGAACCAACAATCATGGCATAAAACGGACCCAGAAGACTGATAAAAGTTGTTTCAAAATTCAGACCGGCCACGGCATAGTAAGCCCCTACAAAAAGCAGAATCAGACTAATAATAGGGGCCAAGCGCAGGGCCACGCTTGCACCGATGCTTTTCAGTATGTTCATGGAGAGAATACCCACCACCGATGCCAAGAGTCCAATCATGGCAATGAGCACCGGAAGTACCACCGCTTCGGTTGATTTTTGGGCCATGGTCGAACCGATAAACATCGTGGCAACAATAGAGCCCACGTATGATTCGAAAATATCGGCACCCATCCCGGCGGTGTCTCCCACATTATCACCGACATTGTCGGCAATGGCGGCGGGGTTGCGGGGATCATCTTCGGGAATTCCGACTTCAATTTTTCCTACCAGATCGGCACCGACATCGGCGGCCTTGGTAAAGATACCTCCACCGACACGTGCGAAAAGTGCAGTTGAGGAAGCGCCCATGGCAAAACCATTGAGTGCTTCAATAGTGGGACTGTCGGTAAGATATATATAAAGCAGGGAGATTCCGAACAGACCGATTGAGGCCACTGTCATTCCCATCACCGACCCGCCATAAAAGGCGATGGAGAGTGCTTGACCCAGTCCTTTGGAAGTGGCCGCTTGTGCCGTTCGAACATTGGCCTTGGTGGCGGCCTTCATACCAATATAACCACAGGTCATGGAGGAGAAGGCGCCCAGGATATAGCAGAGTCCTGTATCTTTACTTAAAAAGTATGTGAGCAGTGCTGTGACAAGAAAAAGGAGCCCAAGAAGGATGGTGTATTCTTTTTTTAGGAAGGCCATGGAACCTGTTTCGATTTCGCCAGCGATCTCCAGCATTCGTGGATTGCCGCTCGGCCGCGTAATGATCCAGATATAAGTCAGGGCGGTAAAAGCAAAACCGGCCACGGCAATCCATGGGCCAAATGAAACATAATTTATTATCGGGTTCATGAGGAGATTCTCCTTAGTCTTGCAGACTAAAAGTGTTACCATAGGGCATAAAAAGTGTATAGGTATTCGGGACATGGAGGGCCGTGTGTCAGCACAGGTAGTAGGGCAGACAACGCGTAAAGTTTTTTTCTCGTCTGCTAAAATGGCAGTGGCAACGTTTATCAGTCGTATTTTGGGACTGGTGCGAGAACAATTGATGGCCCATCTTTTTGGGGCATCAGGTCTGACCGATGCTTTCTTAGTTGCCTATCGCTTGCCTAACATGTTGCGTGATCTTTTTGCTGAAGGGGCTTTTTCCTCGGCTTTTGTTCCCATTTTTACAGAAGTAAATCAGAAGGATACCAGTGGCAGCCACAGTTTGTTTTGGTCCATGAGCATCCTCTTGGGAATCGTCACCGGAATCATTTCCTTTTGTATGATAATTTTTGCTAATTCGATTGTGGCCTTTGTGGCGCCAAGTTTTGTCAACAATCCAGAGATTTTTCAAGTCACAGTTGTGCTGACTCAAATAATGTCCCCTTTTCTTTTTTTGATTTCAATGGCGGCATTGGCGATGGGTGCCCTCAACACGCAAAAAATATTTTTCATCCCCGCCTTGGCCCCGGCTGCTTTTAACTTTTTCTCTATTTTGTGTATGATTGGAGTTCCTGCGCTGCTTATTTCACAAGGGCGAAATGCTATTTATGCCCTCGGGATTGGAGTAATGTTAGGAGGGATGGCGCAATTGGGATTGCAAGTTCCTCTGGTTGCCAAGCGCATTCCTTTCACTGGACCGATCAAACTCTGGGGGCCCAACCAAAAAAGAATTATCTCACGTCTTGGCATTGGCACGATTGGTATTGCTGCCGCTCAGGTCAATGTTCTGATCAACACTATCTTGGCCACCGGAACCGTGATTGGTGCTGTGAGCTGGTTGACTTATGCTTTTCGCTTATTCCAATTCCCTGTCGGCATGTTGGGAGTTTCCATTGCCAGTTCTAATTTAGTTCATTTTTCTGATGCCTGGAAAAAGGGTGACCGTCAGGAAGCGATCAATTTTTTGCAATCAAGCTACAATCTCTTAACCGTGTTGCTCATTCCGGCCACAGCGGTCATGTTGGCCTTGGCCGGTCCAATTATTAATGTGGTTTTTTTGCGCGGTAAATTCATAGAAATGGATGCTTTTAATACCGCCGCTGCTTTTCGTTATTATTTGCTGGGTCTACCTTTTTACGGTATTTATAAAGTTTTCGCCCCGACTTTTTATACTCTTGATCGACCTTCTGTTGCCGTGATCTTTTCGGTGGGATCAATTTTGGTCAATATTTTGTTTTGTTGGTGGGCCGTTCCTCATTATGGTTTTGCCGTATTGGCCTTGGGAACAGGTTTGGCGATGTTTTTAAATGTGGCATGCCAGACAATTTATTTGCAACGATATTTAAATTTGTCTTGGTTATTTTTTGTCAGACCCTTAGTTTTGAAATCTATCTTTAGTGGAGTGGTCACATTTCATATTGTGCACTACTTTCAAAGTTACTATCCGCATCAGGAATCCCTTCTGTATCGTGCTGTCATTCTCGCAGCTCTAGCGCTTCTTGGTCTTTTGATCTTTAGTATTAGTCTGCTTTTGCTTGGTGAAACAGCGACACTCAAAACACTTTGGAATGCGCGACGAAGACAATAAAAGAATATTTAAACAGTAAAAAGGTTATGAAATTCTTAAGTTATTGCTTGTGAGGTCAGGAACTTATCTGATAAACTAAATTTGATTTTGTTTTTAAAGCGAAGCAAAAAATTGGCATTTTGGTGCTAAATTTAATGCCATTTCTTGAAAGATGTTCTTTTGAGTGATGGGAGATTAAAGGAAAATGTTTGCTCATGGATGCTGTTAACTATGGCCGACCAAACAACCAATCACGTCGATCAAATCAATCAAGGAAGACACCTGATGAAAACTGATTTTGAGACGCTCAAGGCCCTTGCCAGTTATATTGTTAATCACCTGAAAGATGATCAGATTGTAGACTTTAACGTTGCTGGAAGACTCGATTTGATCGAAGCTCTGGCGACGGAAATTAATGTCGGTCTGGCGACAGACGATGACATTAAACAGCAGGCTTTGGAAGAGGTAGAAGAAAAGTTGGGCATTGAAAATGTGACAGAGGATGTGACTGAATCAGAAATCTATAATCATGCCAGAAAAGAAATTATCAAATCATTCAGCGGTGAGAATATTGCAGGCCTTTACCTTGTTGAATCCCTTCATCAACTCGCCCTACGTGTGACTAATTTTCTTCTTGAGTCAGAATTAGTCGAGGATGTCTTCGGCACGGACGAAGAAATTGTCGCCTATTTGGTAGGGAAGATTCGCGCTTTTTCTATTAAACGCGCTTAATTTAGTTTAGTAATTCTTCATTCCTAATCATATCCATCAAGTATTGGCGAATCATTGCGTCCAAGTCACTTTTTTTGGTTTTACTCAAGTTTCTGCGTAAAGTTCCGATAACACATCGAACGAGTATGGGAGGCCGAAATAGTGATTTTTGGACTCCCTCATGATTGTGGAGAAAATTATGCGCTCCCATTTTAATCGGAACTCAGTTTTTGTTAAAACTCTACTCCTCTTTACCCTGTGTCTATCGGCGTCTCCCGGTATGGCCCAGCTCTCAAGATGTGAGAATATCGACCGCGTCGCTTATCCACGCGATTGGCAGTTCTGTATGCGCGCCGAAGCTGGTGGAGGAGGCGGTGGTGGTGGCGGTTCTTATGCAGGGTACGACTGTATTGACTGTGAAGCGGCACGAGCACCGGAAGGACCATCGCCTTGGGTTGAAGCCTTGGGCATAGTGGCCGGACCTCTGGCCATGGTGGGAAGTGTGTGGCTTGGTTCTTATTATCAGAATCGGACACAAGAAGCTTGGGCCGGTGCTTATACTCGTGGTCATGAGGAATGCACATCTCGATACAATTCATTTTTAAGTTATTATGAAAGCCGTGGTGCCAATCCCATTACTCCTGAGATGGGATTTAATGCCGCTGGAATGTGCAATGGTATGGGCGGTGGAATGGGAGGTGGCTTCGCTGGATATGGTGGCATGTGGGGTAATGGTTTTGGTGGAGGAGGAAATCCTTACATCGCTGCTGGTTATACTCCGGGTATGATGGCCGGAATGATGGGCCCGTATCCTGGTGCTGGTATGGGTGGTGGTTTTGGCTATCCTGGTTTCGGAATGGGAATTAACTTTGGTCTCGGCATGGGCAATCCCATGGGAATGGGCGGTATGGGTGGAATGGGCGGATATGGCGGTTTTGGAATGCCCGGCATGGGTGGCATGGGCGGTATGGGTGGTTATGGTGGTTTTGGAATGCCCGGCATGGGTGGTTATGGTGGTCCAGGTTTTGGTGGCGGATTAGGTTTTAATATTGGTCTGGGCGGAATGGGCGGTATGGGTGGCCCTGGAATGGGCGGCTATGGTGGCTTTGGAATGCCTGGAATGGGCGGTTACGGTGGTTTTGGAATGCCAGGAATGGGTGGTTATGGTGGTATGGGTGGCCCGGGTTTTGGAGTCTATGGTGGGCTCGGCGGAATGGGTGGCCCTGGTGGATATGGAGGGCCGGGCTCACTTGGTGGTGGATTAGGCGTTGGCCCGTATCCATGGGGTAATGGTATGGGTGGTTACTGGGGAGCAGGTGGTGGCTTGGGTGGGCAAGGAGGAATGTCCGCTCAGCAACAAATGTGGCAGCAGCAACAGCAACAAATGATGGCCGTACAACAGGCCACAATGCAACAAGAGCAGGCCGGAATGGCCCGAGCTCAAGGGAATATGGCTGCCCAAGCTGCAGCGATGTCAGCTCTTCAGCAAAATTATCAGAACGCTGGTGCTAATCTTTACAATAATTATTGGGGCCAGGGTATGTATGGTGGAGCTCCCTATGCCATGGGCAACATGGGTCTCTCAATGGGATTTAACGCTGGATTTGGCGGGTATTTTGGCGCTGGCGGCGGTTACGGCTTCTACCAATAAACTTCTTTAATAACCTTTCATCGGCTTGCTGGATTTTAGAGACTATGCATTAGTGTACGAATATGGTCTTGAAAGATGACTTCCATTTTTGTTTTATCAAAAATTTTATCAACCACACCGGTGCCGAACACGGAATGCTCAAGAAGGTCTCCAACAACAAAGACTGTTTTAGGTGAGTAAGCACGGCCTGGTCCGCGTGCCTTATTGACGGACTGTTGCCAAAATTCGGCCAGAGGAATTTGAGGCCGACTATCTCGCTTTTTGTCACGCTTTTTGGCGGCGGCTTTGGCCGAAGCGGCAGCAGATTCCGGGTCTTTATATGCATGGGAAGACTTGCAAGTATTGCAAGTCACTTTGCCGGGGACTCGATCATTTTTCATTACAACAATTGTATGAGCTAGAGTAAGTTTACATTTGTTACAGTAGCTTGAAATTTCTTTACCGGCGGATAATTGAGACATACCTTTCCTTGGCAACAGGAGAATAATCTAGGGAGTTTATTGCATTGTGAGTGATACCGTAAAGACTCCCTGCAAGGGGCCGCAACAGGAAAAACTATTAGCGAAGGCCAAATCGCTTCCGACAGGCCCTGGCTGCTATCTTATGAAGGCCAAGGATGATGAAGTTTTATACGTTGGAAAGGCCAAAAATCTCAAGGCCAGGGTTGTTACTTACTTTAATGAATCATCTAAGGCCCTAAAAACCATTCATATGGTTGAAAAAGTCCGGGATTTTGACTTTATTATCGCCGGTAATGAAGCTGAGGCCTTGATCATAGAACATAATCTAATCAAAAAGCATTCACCACGATACAATATCCGTCTTCGTGACGATAAATCTTATCCCTATGTTGTCATTGCCTTGGGTGAATCTTTTCCTACCTTCCGTTATTTGCGTCGACCAAAGCGCAATGATCCAAAAACTTTAGTTTTTGGACCCTTTCCCAATGCCGGAGAAGTTTCTGAAGTTTTGCGCTTGATGATCAAGTGTTTTGGCCTGCGTGATTGTAGTTTGCAGGAATTTAACTCGCGTCGAGAGCCATGCCTGCTTTATCAAATGAAACAATGTACTGCCCCATGTCGGCAGCTCGTTGGAAAGAAAGAGTATGATGAATTAATGCAGAGTGCATTGGCTTTTTTTCAAGGTGCTCCGGATAAAACGATCGATCACTTAAAGCAAAGAATGCTTGCTTTTGCCCAGACAGAGGCCTTTGAGCATGCTGCTTTTATTCGGGATTCTCTCCCGCTTTTAGAGAAATTTGTCTTAGCAGAAAAACAAACCAATGCGGAACTAGATGGTTTGCATAAGGACATTGATATTCTCGCTTACCATGTGGGTGAAATTGAGGTGGACATTTCTCTCTATTTAGTAAGAAACAATCTTCTCTTAGGTAGTAAAGCATTTCATTTTCCATTGGCCGATTGCCAAGAAGAGATTGAAATGGAACTCATTCGCTTTGCTCTCCAATATTATGCTGAAACACACGACTCGTTGCCGGTTGCGATCGTCACAGATTTATCCGCTCCTGCAACCACGCTTTTTCAGGTCGGGGTGTCTAAGGTTTGTGATGCTCCCATTGAAGTTTTTTCACCAAAAATTGCCTATCCGGAACTTTTTCGTTTAGCTTCAGAGCATGCTCGTGAGGGGCAACGTATTCGTGTTCTTAATGAAGAGGGCCCATTTGTCGGCCTTGGATTCTTGCAAAATTTACTACACTTAAAAGAAAGGCCCAAGCGTTTGGAGTGTATTGATATTGCCATTTGGCAAGGGGAGCGGCCGACGGCAGGAATTGTGGTTTTTGAAGAAGGCAGGCCTGTTAAAAAGGATTATCGTTTCTATCATTTGACTGCACGTCCTGAGGGAAATAATGATTTTGCATTCATGCGTGAGGCACTGGCAAAGAGATTTGAGAAGAGACATTATCCGGATGTCTTTGTGCTTGATGGAGGAAAAGGGCAACTGTCGCAGTTTGTTTCTCTTTTAGAAGAATACAAGTTGTCTATTCCTGTGGTTGCTCTGGCAAAAGAACGAGGTGGCGATGTTGTGAAGCAGGAGCGCATCTTTATTCCCGGTCGTTCTAATCCTTTACCACTAATCAAATCACGAGCCTTGATGAAAATTTTAGTATTCATGCGGGATGAGGCCCATCGTTTTTCGCGGAAACTCCATCATCATGCTTTTCACAAAGATCGATTGGGGGGCTGGTTGGATGGGATTGAAGGTATTGGGGCCAAGGCCAAACAAAAAATTATTCAAAGATTAGAGATGAGTGTGACCGAGTTGCGCCAGCTTTCCGCTTTAGAATTGTGCAATTTGTTTGATCTTGATCATCGCCAAGCTCAAAATCTCTATGACCGATTGCAGAAATTGTCTCTGTAGTGTCTTAGAGTGTGGAGGGACTTTCCCCATGGCCAAATACAGGGTGTTCAAGGTATTCTCATTCATCAATTTATAATATTTTTTCAGGTTTTACCTGATTATCTTAATCAAAGGGCTCCCAACCATGAAAGATTTAGAAAGTGTTGTCATCCGTTTCTCCGGTGATTCTGGTGACGGAATGCAGTTGACCGGAACTCAGTTCTCAAATACCTCGGCCTTGATGGGAAATGACATTGCTACTTTCCCAGATTATCCATCAGAAATTCGTGCTCCATCAGGAACGATTGCGGGAGTTTCAGGATTTCAAGTTAATTTTGGCGCTATTGACGTGAGTACTCCAGGAGACGATCCTGACGTACTTGTGGCCATGAACCCGGCCGCCCTTAAGGCAAATATAGTCGCTCTTCGTAAGGGTGGTACGATTATCGTCAATCTTGACTCGTTTAATGAAGCCGGTTTGAAAAAAGCTGGTTATGACAAAGATCCTCTGAGTAGCGGTGAACTCGATAGTTATCAAGTGATTAAAGCACAAGTTACTGAGCAAACTCTGAGGGCCTTGGCCAATATTGATATTGATGCTAAGGCCAAAGGGCGTTGTAAAAACTTCTACGCTCTTGGGATTACCTATTTTCTTTTTAATCGTGATTTAGCTCCCACAGTGAAATGGATCGAACAAAAATTTGGCAAGAACCCCTTAGTGGCCCAAGCGAACATTGCGGCACTCAAAGCAGGATTCAACTTTGCAGAAACAACTGAGATCCAAGTTTCCACTTTCCGTGTCGCTCCCGCCAAAATAACTCCGGGGCTTTATCGTCAAGTCAATGGCAATGAAGCGACCGCTTGGGGATTTGCTTATGCCGCTCAAAACGTCGGCATGGAACTTTTTCTGGGATCCTACCCGATCACGCCTGCTTCAGACATTCTCCATGAGTTGTCCAAATTGAAGAATTATAATGTGAAAACTTTCCAGGCCGAGGATGAGATTGCTGGAATTTGTTCCGCTATCGGGGCTTCCTTCGGTGGCGCTCTTTCAATTACCACAAGTTCAGGCCCCGGTATCGCCTTAAAAGGCGAAGCCTTAGGTCTCGCCGTGATCTATGAACTCCCTTTGGTTATCGTTGATGTTCAGCGTGGGGGACCATCCACAGGTCTTCCTACTAAAACCGAGCAATCGGATTTGATGCAGGCCATGTATGGCAGACACGGGGAATGCCCTTTAATTATTGTTGCCGCCAAGACGCCGGGTGATTGTTTCCATATGGCCTTTGAAGCCGCTCGATTGTCTTTGGAACATATGACCCCAGTCATGTTGATGACGGATGGTTATATCGCTAACGGTGCTGAGCCATGGCGTATCCCTGATCTGGAAAAGACCTATCCTAAAATTCGGACTCATCGTCTTACTGGTTCACTGCCAGAAGGCCAAAAATTCTTGCCCTATAAACGCGACGACAAGTTGGTGCGGTCATGGGCCGTTCCAGGGATGCCCGGTTATGAGCATCGAATCGGTGGCTTGGAGAAATGGGTGGATACAGGAAACGTTTCCCACGATCCGAAAAACCATGAGATCATGACTAAAATTCGTGCCGAGAAAGTCGCTAAGGTGGCTGACAACATTCCGTTGCAGGAATTGGAAGGAGACAAGACAGGAGATGTTCTGGTTGTTTCATGGGGAGGTACTTATGGCGCTACTCATGGGGCGGTTGCGAAGGCCCGAGAGAGTGGCAAGAAAGTCTCATTGATGCACCTTCAGTACATTAATCCGATGCCCAAAAATATTGGAGAATTACTGAAGGGATTCAAGCGTATATTGGTGCCTGAACTCAATATGGGCCAGTTGAAGACTATTCTGGATTCTAGATTCGGTTGTCAAACGATTGGTTATAACAAGGTTCAGGGATTACCGTTTAAAATATCCGAGTTGGTTGAGGTCATTAACCACACAATCGAAAGATAACAGATGAGACTTGAGTTAAAATTTTAAAACAGAGGAATAAAATATGACTGACGTACCTGTATATAAAAAGAAAGACTTTATCAGTGACCAAGAAGTTAAGTGGTGTCCGGGATGTGGTGATTATGCCATTCTCTCCAGTATTCAAATGGCACTGACAAAAATCGGTAAGAAAAAAGAAGATTTGGTTTTTGTCTCAGGCATTGGATGTTCATCCCGATTTCCTTATTACGTAGAAACCTACGGTATGCATAGTATTCATGGTCGTGCCACCGCCATTGCCTCGGGTCTGAAACTTCACAACCCAGAGCTTGAGGTTTTTGTTGTCACTGGTGATGGCGATGGATTGGCCATCGGCGGAAATCACATGATTCACACTCTTCGCAGGAATATTGGTCTGCGGGTGATTATGTTTAACAATGAAATCTATGGTCTCACTAAAGGGCAATATTCCCCAACTTCGGCCATGGGGCTTGTGACTAAATCCACGCCTTATGGTGTTGTGGACCGTCCGTTTATACCTGCTGCATTGGCATTAGGTGCCGGCGCTACCTTTATCGCCCGTACAATTGACGCTGATCCGAAGCAAATTACCGATGTTGTGGTGGAAGCTTGCCAACATAAAGGCGTGGCCTTCATTGAGGTATTACAGAACTGTGTTATTTTCAACGACGGTGCTCATGATGAGGTGACGAATAAGGACAGGCGAGATGACACTACAGTGCGCCTTGAGCATGGCAAGCCAATGATCTTTGGAAAAGACAGAAATAAAGGTTTGATGCTGAAAGGATTTAATCCTGTGATCGTTACCATTGGGGAAAATGGCATTACTGAAAAAGATTTAATCGTACATGATGCTACTGACTACAATGTTGCCAGTATGTTGACACGTTTAAGTCGACCAGAATTTCCGCTCCCCTTGGGCGTGTTCCGCAATGTTGAGGCCCCAAGCTATGATGAGGAAGTGCAAAAGCAAATTGAAAATGTCACGAAGAAGAAGGGAAAGGGAGATATGGTTTCCTTTTTGAAATCTGGGGAGACCTGGCAAGTAAAATAGCGGATTGCTAGAGATGTCACATTAGTGTACGAGATGCAGGTATTTTCTTTTATTGTGACCGCATTCAGGGCAGTGAGCAGATTCTTTTACTAGAAGATGATCGAAATCGGTCATATGTCCCTGGACAAGTTTGGAGCCGCATATATCGCAGATCTCCAGACCTCGTTTAACTATTTCTGCATCACCGTAGAATTCTTCAAGCATCTGGATTTTGTATTCTGAGTCTTTTGACATCGTGCCCTCACCTGCTGTACAGGATTTACGAATGCCGACATGAGCAAGAATGATTGTCGGCGCTGGTTACATTTCTTTTTCGGACAAATTCCAGCGCTGGTTTAAGTTTTTTACAAATTTCAGCTTGGGCAAAATATGACAGATACACAACCGGAAAACTTCAAGCAAAAATTCCAGGAGCTTCGGCGTTTGGAAAAAGATTTGGAAGAGAAGATGGGACGTGGATTCCTGTTGCAAGAGCTTTTTGCCGGTCAGGGTTGGTATCTCGCATCCCTCAAGCAAAAATTGTTGGGTAATCGCAGAAAAGAGGTCAATCCTTCTTCACCGACTCGGCCCGCCTCGGAGGCGGTTAGTATACCTCTAGAGGTAATTGTTCCTTCGGAAATGGATACGACCCTTTCCGCACTTGAGGCCTTTGCCGCCACTAACATCACTCCGGTGGTTACAAAGGAATCAATACCCAATAGTGCTCCCAAAGGTACGTTCAACACCACAATCAAGATAGCTGCGGAAACTCCGGGGTCCCACAAGATGATTAGGTTTAACCCTGATGATGTTTCCTTTTCCCAGACTTCTTTAGGGGAACACAAAGTGGATCTATTGGTGGTTGGTTCGCCGGAAAAAGAATCCCACGAAAAGGCCGAGAATAATTTTCTGGAAGAAAAATGGTTACTTCTTGGCAAAATGCTTAAATCGATGGCCCTCCATGGACACCAGATCGCATTTTCCCTTGGTGTTGATTTTAATGAGGAAACCAAACAGATTAAACACGATAGATTTTATCAGGATTTGCGCTTACTGCGTCCCAAACTGCTTCTCGCTTTGGGGGCCACTGCCACCAATATGCTTTTACTTCGGCGTGAGCGCCTTTCTCAGATCCATGGGCAAATTTTTACCAATGAGCTTAAATTTTCTGACGGCCATGAGTTAAATTGCTTTTTCATGCCGATTTATCACCCCGATTTCCTTCTTATAAATCCCAATATGAAACGGGCAACCTGGGAAGATATGAAACAGGCCATGCTTTTTTTGCAAACTTCTTTCTAGAATATGATTTAATTGTAGATGGGCAAAGGAATGCTCATGTCGGACTAAACTAGTTGGTCCAGATATTTCCATGGATGGAGGCAACACTGACCAGATTTCAGTTTTTACAGTGCTTGGTGTGGGGAATATCGCTAGGCTTAGGACCTTGGGCCGCCAAGGATGCTTTCGGCGCCTCTAGACCGATCACACTTGTTCCAGAAAACCATGTTAATGCAGTAAGAACGATGCTGAAAAAACGCAATGCCATTCGAGTATTGATTGGTTCAGGGCTCAAAGAGGTGATGATTAAGGGAAGAGATATCGAACGAAAAATTTTTGTGAAAAACGAGAGAAAATATTTTGCAGGTCGGACCTCTCTTGCATTCAATTGTTCAGGGTTGGCAAAATTGAAAAATCAAAAACTTAATTTGAATGCCGGTCCCATTTTATTCGCTTCTCTGCAATCACCCCAAGGTTATTTCAGCTATCAAAATGAATTATATCGTGGACAGATCAAAGTGTTGGCCAAAAGAGACGAAGATGCCTGTGATGTTGTGAATGAAATTCCAATTGAGAATTATCTGCAAACCTTACTGGCCAAGGAGATGAATGGAAACTGGCCATTGGAGGCCTTGAAGGCCCAAGCCGTGGCGGCGAGGACATATGCCATTCATAAGATGTCTGATCAGCAAGTATCACGTGCGATAGGGCATGAAGCCTTTTATGATTTGGAGAGTTCTGAGAAACATCAAGTGAGCGGTGGATTGGCCGATATCACGGTCCTGACAAAACAGGCTTCCAAACAAACTGCCGGTGAGATTTTAGTAACATCTTCTGATACGATTGTGCCCATTTTTTTTCATGCTAAATGTGGAGGTCGGACGCTTCTTCCCCAAGAAGTTTGGGATAATGTCGTTGAAGGTTATCACAGTGTAGAATGTGGTAAATGTGATGGCAAAGGTGAAAAAGAATGGAAAAACGTTATCTCGTTGCAACGATTTCGAGACTTCTTGAAGTGGGCCTTTAAGGATGATCCTGGTGGGGCAAACTTGATCGAACTCTTGAATACTGAAAAATTAATTTTTGTTCCAGATAGAATAGAGAATAAAAGAATTAAAGTTTATGTTGGTGAAAAATTGTTTATGGTAAGTAAGACACTTCTTCGACGCTATTTTGGACGTATTCTTGTAGCTTCCAATAATTTCAGTCTCAAGATCGGTCAAAGTGATTTATCCATAATCGGGAAGGGACTCGGGCATGGTGTGGGATTGTGTCAATTGGGTGTATTAGCTTGGGCCCAGCAGGGAATGGATTATCGTGCCATTTTGAAACACTATTTTCCCGGTTTCAGAATCGAAAAAGCTTATTAAGTAAAAAAACCTTAATCCCGAACTCATATAGGTTAAAAAGAAACCCCAGTCGCATAACTGGGGTTACTTTTGTATGAATTTAAAGACGAAGGAGAGCTAAGATTTAGTAGCCACCAGGGATGTTGACACCACCTACGTATCCGCCTCCTGTGTATCCACCACTTGTTCCGTTACAAACAATAGGAGCAAAAGTAGTCTCAACTAGAGCTTGGGGATAGTTTTGAAAAGCGGCTGCGGTCATAATAACTTTCCCAATGGTGCTCCCCCAACCGCAAGAGGTGTAATCTGTAAGGACGAGACCCATCGGGGTACTAAAACCACTCAAGGGCCGGCCCGGCATTATGAAAGGGTTGTAGGTACACATTGACACAGTAATGTTATAACCGAGAACTTGAGGCCCATTAGCAATCTTCGTAATCACAATGATGTCATTAAAGGTACTTCTGCCCACATACATTGTTGTGACCGGCCCGCTAATCAGACCCGGGTTGTAAGATCCTGTGATCGTCGTCGTATTGCCACTTGGAGCAATACCCGTTGTATTTAATTGAATCTCAGGGATTCTCTGCCCTTGGTTGCAAGGATTGCTGGTTATAATTTGTTGAATCTGTCCAGCCAAAGTTGCAGGCAGGTTTGGAATTCCCATGACTGTTGTTCCTACGCTTGGCGTGGAACTCTTCACGGAGTTCTTTTTTCCGCAGGCCATAGTCAATATTAATGACAGGGCCAACGGCACAATCTTAAAAAAATGGCCTAAACTGTGCGGTTTCATAGTTTCTCTCCTTCATACAGTATAAAACAATTATGTCAGTGCTTGCTTTGCAGAAAACGTGCCAAGGTGAGCAGTTCGGGTTTAGGGTATAACAGATTGATATTACGGGTGACCGTTGAAGTATGATAACTTTTACGTGATAAGGCGTGGTTGGATGAGATGGCATCTGTCTAAAGTTTGATCAGTTGGAATTGCGGCCGTTTAAAATTCCGCCAATGAGTATAAGTATTAGGGCACAAATACCGATAGGTGTTTACCAATTTAGGTTTCGTGAGATGAAAAAACAAAAAGTGATCGACTTTTGGAAGTCATACTGGCCCGTGATCTCGCAGTTTTTCGGTTTTAAGAATTTTCTTAAAGACGATGAGGCCAAATTTCGAATATGGACGGGGTTCAAGGTCACGATCATTCCTTTTATGGCACTGTTCATCTTATGGATATTTCTCTGGATTTTTTTGAGAATCAATTTGGCTTTCTACGAGGTGAATGGATTTCCGAGTTCGCTAGACCTATCAGAAGCTTATTTTGCCTACATATTATCAACTTTAGCTAATTTAGCTCCGTTTCTCATCGGATTTGCTTTCTGCTTGTGGGTAGCGGGATTGTATATGGCAGAAATATTGTTGCGGCCTTTTAAAATAATTGGAGATTAT
This sequence comes from Bdellovibrio sp., assembly GCA_016187935.1. Classification (GTDB taxonomy): domain Bacteria; phylum Bdellovibrionota; class Bacteriovoracia; order Bacteriovoracales; family Bacteriovoracaceae; genus GWA2-49-15. Next base: position 222,192 of record JACPIU010000008.1, on the reverse strand, counting down.
TGCGAGAAGGTAACCAATGGTGAAATGGCAGTTTATGATCCTGATTTTTTTACCGATTTAAAACTCCTCACACGTTTCAGTGAATATTTTTTTAATATCCTGGAAAATTCCAGTAAAAACAAAAAACTGTTGCACTTTGATGTGCCGGTGAAATTTACCAGAATTCATGGTCCGGTGTTTGAATCAAACTTCTTTTTGCAATTCTTCATGATGATAGTCGTGACCAGTATGATCGTCGCTGGTGCCCTCTACATCATCATTGCTGATATCCACCAAGATATGGTCAAGCTTTCAATTGAATATTTAAAACATACCAAAGGAGTGACCTATTTTTTAGCTCAACAACAAGATATTCTAAATACCCTGATTATAGGTACATTGATAGTGCATACCCTCTTGTACATTACTCTTTCTATAAACTTGTATTCGAAGGTTGCTGTGCCTGCCTTCGGTATTTTTGCGACAATGCGCTCTTTCTTGAAGGGAAGCATGGAATCTCGCGTCCATTTGATAGGTCACCCCTACATTCGTCCCCATTGTAGAAAGTTTAATAAATATCTGGACAAAATTGTCAGAGATTTGACCGAATCCTAGCTAATTCAATGTAGACGCCAGAGGCCTGCACTGCTTATAATACATATAAAGTTAGCATATTCAGCAAATTCAAAATTTGAATATAGCATTCAGCATTTAACTCTTAACAAGGGACGTGACATGGTTTTGTTAGTGAAATTTATCGGATTCTCCTTTTTGATGCTTGGCCTTTTCGGTTGTATGTCGGATGCGCAATTTAAAGAAAAGCTGGCCAAAACTCTGAAAGAAAATCCTAAAGTCTTGACAGAGGCGATTGAGAAAAATCCGGTTGAAATTATTACGGCATTTCAAAATGCCGTTAAAGATGCTCAACAAAACATGGCCAAAAATCGTGATGAAGATGAAAAAAAACAATTAGAAGAGTCGTTCACGAATCCTCTGGCCCCAGCAATTCGTAGTGATGAGACGATTCGTGGCTCGAAGGATGCGCCTCTCACATTGGTGGAATACTCTGACTTCGAATGTCCTTTCTGTGCCCGTGGTTATAACACTGTAATGGAATTAATGTCGAAATACGGAAATAAGCTGCGGTTTGTTTATAAGCACTTGCCTTTGAGTTTCCATGAGCGTGCAATGTTGGCGTCCCAGTATTACGAAGCTATTCGGTTACAGAGCGCTGAAAAGGCATTCAAGTTTCATGATGAAATCTATAAAAATCAAAGGAAACTTCAAAATGGTGAAGCTTATCTAAAGGAAGCAGCTAAGCAAGTTGGCGCTGATATGAAAAAAGTGGCGAAAGACATTTCAAGCAAAGAGGTGCTTGATCGTATTGAAGCCGATCAACAGGAAGCTGCCAAATTTGGCATGCAAGGAACGCCAGGATTTGTGTTGAACGGTGTTCCAGTCAGAGGAGCATATCCAACTTCGCATTTTAATAATATCGTCGAAGAGTTGAAAAAACGCGGTAAACTTAATCTCTAAACAAACGACGAAATCATACGCTATGACGGGCTTGCATTTGCAGGCCCTTTTATTTTTTTGTTGTCAGATGGTGAAATCTGAGCAAACATTTCCTCTATTCTATTAACTTTTTCGTATGGAGTTACTGATGAACAGAAAAGAACTGATTGAAGCCATTTTAGCTGAAAAAGAACTGGCGCACATGACAAAGAAAAACGCTGATGCGTTCTTAACATGCATGCTTGAAACAATTAAAAAAACTGTTAAAAAAGGTGACGATGTCTCCTTGATCGGTTTCGGATCATTCGGGAAAGTGAAGAGGGCTGCGCGTATTGGCGTCAATCCTTCAACTGGCGAAAAGATCAAAATTAAAGCTAAAGTGCTTCCCAAGTTCCGCCCAGGGAAAGCATGGAAAGAAATTATGTAGTAATATCCTGACCTTGTCGGGTATTTAAGAGAACACCGGCTTAAAGGCCGGTGTTTTTTTTTTGACGTTCAAAACTTGTTTCCTAGGCAAGAAATACCTAGGAGGATACATAAGGGTAAAAAATTCCATATCAAAAGTATCCCCCTTGATAGGTATTGAGACCTACCTGTATACTTTTTGACAGGGCCATTAATTTAAGGAGCAAATTTTGCTCTAGGTCCTAAACTCCATGGAAGGGGCATATGGCCGAAGCTAACAAAGAAAAATCTGAAGATTCCAAGGACGCCGTCAAAAAAGAAGATTTCCAGGAGAAAAGGGATGTCGCGGGTGCAGGCGGTAAAAATCCACTTTTGCTGGTGCTTGTTATTTTAAATACGGTGGTAACAGGTTTAATTGCAAGTATGCAATGGGCAGCTCATACAAAAAAGGCATCTGAGCCAGATATTAAAGATGTTGTTAGAACCGAGATGCAGGCCCAATTGCAGAGTGAAGAAAAAAATACTCAAAATGAAGTCACCGGCAAGGCCAAAGAAGAAGATGGTTTGCTTTTTCCCTTAGAGCCATTCACTGCCAACTTGGCCCAAACAGATGGGCCGCGCAGGTATGTGCGCTTAAATACCGTGCTCAAATTTAAGAAGAGTTCCAGCGAAGAGGAGTTCAAGGCACGTCAACCACAGATTAGAGATTCGATTATTAGTATTTTAAACTCCAAAAGACCCAATGATCTATTAAATGCCGAGGGGAAAGAGTTTTTAAAAGAGGAGATTAAATCGGCCATTAATAATTTTTTGGTCGATAGCATGGTCATCGATGTTTATTATGTGGGTTTTCAAATTAATTAGGATGTTTTTTTGAAGACCTAGAGAGTTGATCTAATTCCAGATTCTGTCCCAGGAGGGGAAAGGGTATGGCCCAAGTTCTAAGTCAAGAAGAAGTAGATGCACTTTTAAATGCCGTTAATGATGAATCATCGGTCAGTATAGATGAAAATGGTGGTTTGGACACCACGAGTGACGAAGACGAAAATATACAAACTTATGACCTCACTAATCAAGACAGGGTTATTCGGGGTCGAATGCCAATTTTGGAAATTATCTATGAAAGATTTATCCGTCAGTTTCGAGTATCGCTATCCAATTCTCTGAGGAAAATCTCTTCCATTTCAATGATTTCAACTGATCTTCTGAAGTTTGGCGAATTTGTTAACACTCTTCCTATACCTTCATGTATGTGTATCATGAGGTTCAACGAATTGCGCGGACCTGTCCTCTTGGTATTTGAGTCGAAGCTCTCATATGCCATTATTGATTCGTATTTCGGTGGAACAGATCGCCCTTTCACTAAGATTGAAGGAAAAGAATTTACACAAATCGAATTGTCTTTCATGAAGAAAGTGATGGAAATGGCGATTAGCGATTTGGAAGAAGCATGGGCACCAGTCCATCGCATTGATGCCCAATACATCAGAACCGAAATAAACCCACAGTTCGTGGGAGTGGTACCACCTTCCGACGTTATTATCGCCACCACTCTGGAAGTGGAATTCGAATCTGCCTCTGGAACTATCATGATTGTGGTTCCCTACTCCACCATTGAACCGATTAAACACAAACTGAGTTCTAGTTTCCAAACTGATAATGACATGGCGGATAGCATTTGGACGCAGGCCATGAATAAACATCTCAAGCAGACAAGCGCCACATTAGTTGTGAGTCTTGGTGAAGCCGAAATGACTGTTGGTGATTTGATTACGCTTGAAAAGGGAGACATTATTCCTCTCCAACAAGAAGCCTCGGGCGAAGTTAGTGTCGCCGTTGAAGGAGTTGAGAAAGTGAAATGTCTTATTGGAACATACAAAGGAAATCGTGCCATTCAAGTCACGAGGGTGATCGGGAAAAATTGAAATGTATAGGATGTACGGAATGCCGGCTTGTTCGCCGGTGAGGAGGAATCTTCCATGACTGATCAGACGACGAATACTGGAGAAGGCAAGAGTAAATACAAGTCCATTGAGGATGTTGATATTTATGAAGTTAAAAAGCTTGCTGATCAAATGCGCATCGGTGATGACGCTCTCAATAAGCTCAAGGTTCAGAATTTAGATTTTATCCTCGATATTCCTCTCAAGGTAACCGTGGAACTTGGGCGTACCTCGGTTATGGTGAAGGATTTACTGCAACTCGGGCAAGGATCAGTTTTGGAATTAGATAAACTTGCCGGGGAACCATTGGAAATTCTGGTCAACGGAAAGTTGGTCGCAAAAGGTGAAGTAGTTGTGGTGAACGAAAAATTTGGCATTCGTCTTGTTGATGTCATTAGTCCTATCGAGCGCATTGAAAAATTAAGATAGAGAGGGGGCCATATGCTGAAGGGTTTGCGGCTGAAAACATTGATGATTTTGAGTGTTTTCCTTCTTAGTATATCCAGCGGGAATGCATTTATCCGCACTAAGATTGAAGGAATTAAATTTACTCAAGATAGTGAAAGAACCAACATTCATTTCACTTTTAATCAGAGACCTGCAAATGCTCCAGAAATTCTGGCCCGCGGAAAGATTCTTCAATTCACTTTGAAAGATGTCATCATCTGGCCAAGGATTGAAAAGCAAATCACGGTCGGAGGAACGAATATACAATTATTAGCATATCAGTACAATAAAGATGAAGTGCGAGTCCGCGCTATCTTCCCTACGGATCTGCCAGCTAACTTCGAGCAAGAAGTGAAAGTGGGTGAGCAGGCCAAAGAGATGACAATAACAATGAATATGGAGAGCAAGTCTCGTGCCGATAAAATTGTCACTCCGACTACCGCGGCCAGTGCTGAGAAATTTGATGAACAATACCTGGAGAAACTATCGGGTAAAACATCAACGAAAAGCGAAAAAGATACTGTGGGTGCAACCGCTAAAATCGCTGACAGTGTTAAAAGTTTTGCCTCAGGCAATGCTCGTGCGGCATCAAAATTTACCTTGGGTAAATACATTTTGAAATTTTCCGCCTTTTTGGCCCTTGTTCTGCTCTTGTTTTATGCAATAGTAACCGTGTTTAAGCGTGGGGTTTTAGGCAAAGGGAGACTTGGTCTCTTGACCACCAAAGAGGGCGTTGTTGTCCTCAGCACCACTCATTTGGCACCGAAGAAATCGCTTGTCTTGATCAAGGCACATACCCAGGTTTTTCTTTTGGCCAATACCGATAACGGCATTAATTTGATTTCAGAAATACAAAATGTTCCAACTTTAATCAAAAATGAGGAGCGAGAAACCACAGGTGATAATTTTGACACGACATTGAATGATAGCGCCAAGAGAGAACAAAATTTTAGAATCAAAGATGTTCAGAAAGATAATGCGATTGCCGCCGCCAATATTGCTGCTGCAACTACCGAAAAGGAAAATTTGGCGGCATTAATTGGCAGTGCCCCGAAAGGCGAAACAGGAGCAAAGCATTGTTCCGGTCCAGGAAGTCTGGCAACTTTCTTAAATGAGAAACCTGTGATTGATGAGGTAAAAATATCGGACAAAATCAAAAGCAAAGTCAAATCATTGAGGTCTTTTCAATGAAACGCTATTTTGCCAGTATCTTTCTACTCCTCATGAGTGGTGCTGCCTGGCCGCAAAGCCAGGTTAAATTACCGGGCGTAAGTATCAGTATGGGAAATGGCGCTGATCTGGTCGATACCATGCAATTGATGGCGCTCTTCACCGTTTTGACTTTGGCCCCTGCCATTTTAATTCTCTGCACATGCTTTACCCGCATCATTGTTGTTCTGGCATTTACCCGGCAGGCCTTAGGTACTCAAAATATGCCTCCCAATCAACTGCTGGTGGGACTGGCCATTTTTCTGTCGGTCTTTGTCATGCGCGATACAGGCGTTTATATTTATGACAATGCTCTCTCCCCGTATTTGGACAAGAAAATTACCAGCACAGTTGCCATTAACGAAATTGAATTTTCTCTAAGACAGTTCATGAGCAAGCAAGTACGTAAAAGTGACATAGCCCTTTTCTATGATATTACGGGAACTGCAGCTCCCAAGACAGTTGATGAAGTCCCAATCCATTTTCTTGTTCCTGCCTTTATCATTTCCGAACTCAAGACTTCCTTTCAAATGGGCTTTCTGCTCTACATTCCTTTTTTAATTTTGGACATGGTCGTGGCATCAGTCCTCATGGCAATGGGTATGATGATGTTACCTCCTGTCATCGTTTCCTTTCCGTTCAAGCTGCTTTTGTTTGTTTTAGTCGATGGTTGGCAATTGGTCACTGGTGCAATTTTACGTTCCTTTAACATCTGAGATTATTTATGGATTTTGATAATGTTATCGAAATTACGAACCAAGGAATGAAAATCGGGTTATTGGTGGCCGCGCCGATGTTGCTTGGAGCACTTCTTACCGGTGTGCTTGTATCACTTTTCCAAGCTGTTACGCAAATCAATGAACAAGCATTGGCCTTTATTCCCAAAATTTTAATTGTCGGTGGGGCCATCGTGATTTTTGGCCCTTGGATGAGTGATACTCTGACTTCTTATACTCATGATCTCATAACAAATATCCCTAACTTTATTCAGGGCAGGTGATAAAAGGTCATGATTAATTTTCAAATCGTTGATCTAGAACTTCTCGTCGCCTTTTGGCTATGCTTCATCAGGTGGAGTACAGTGCTGCTGCAGATGCCACTTTTTGATGATACTTCGGTTCCTACCGTCTTGAAGGTTTTGTTTTCACTCATCGTTGCCTATTGTTTTTTTGCCAATGTTCAAAGTCCGGTTTTGGCCGATGTTCAGCATTTTGGAGTTAATAATTTAGTTTTTTTAACCATGGGGGAGGCACTCATTGGTTTGGCCTTGGGGTTCTTGGCAAATACTTTTTTGACCATTTTTAATTCAGCGGGCACTTTGATGTCTCAACAAATTGGCTTTGGTGCCGTTAGGTATTTTGATCCAAATATGGGAGGTCAAACCGGTCCGTTGGAAAAGATGATTTCTTGGACCATTCTGATAATGATTTTAACTTCAGGGGCACTTCTCCCGATTTTTAAAGGAATTTATACTTCTTTTTTTACTATTAATCTCAGCACATTTTTTTCTTTGCCAAAAAACCCGGAAATTTTGCTCAATGTTTTTAAATCTCTTTTTGCTGCTTCGCTGTTTTTGGCAACGCCAATCCTGATTACGAATTTAGTCACGGTCGTTGTTATGGGGATTATTGCGCGATCCGTACCCCAGCTAAATATTTTAATTGTCAGCTTCATTATAAATATAGCCTTGGGATTGTTGGTCATCATCAATACTTCCCATGAATTTTTTAACGTGGGTTTTAAGTTATATACCGATTTCCTGGGAACTTGGTTCAAACTTGTAAGTTAGGCGCGCCAAGAGGAAGTAAGTAGATGGCAGAAGATTTTGATAGCAATGCCGATAAAACCGAAGAGCCTTCGGCGCATAGGTTGGAACAGTTCCGCCAGCGGGGTGAGGTTGCTTCCTCGCGTGAATTGACTTCCGCCTTGGTCCTTGGAGGTACTATCCTGGCACTTTCTTTAAGTCTTGTGTACATGTACGAAGAATTCACCTATTTTTTTGAATGGCTTTTTTCTTTGAATGTCGAAATTGCCATGGCCGAGGAAGGAAGGAAAATTCTGGTCTCAAGGTCAGCTATGTTATTGGTGAAATGTGCCGCTCCTGTTTGTGTTACGGCCTTCGCCTTAACCATTCTGTCTAATATTATCCAGGTGGGGGTATTGTTCGCACCAGATGTACTGACTTTGAAATTGGAACGTATCAATCCGCTGAGTGGGTTCAAAAAATTGTTAAGTGTGCGGTCATTAGTCGAGGCGCTTAAAGCTATTTTTAAATTCATTATTATCTTTTCAATTTCTTATGTCTTACTCAAAGATGAATTTTATAAGGTGACAGGCCATCTCCATATTGATCTGCTGGAGTCGTTCTTGGTGGCAAAGAGTTTGATTTTTAAGGTGGCCTTTGCCATCATTTTCGGCCTCCTGGCGCTTGGAGGCCTCGACCTCATCTATCAAAAAATGAGTTATAGGAAGAAACTCATGTTGACCAAAGAAGAGGCCAAGCGGGAACACAAGGAACAAGAAGGATCGCCTGAAATAAAGCAAAGAATTAAAACCATTCAGCGGCAAATGGCGCAGAAGCGGATGATGTCCGATGTACCCAAGGCCGATGTCATTGTTACCAATCCCACCCATATCAGCGTGGCCTTGAAATATGATCCCGAAACCATGATTTCCCCAATTATGTTGGCAAAAGGGCCGGATCATTTGGCATTTAAAATTAGGGAGATTGCGTCAAGTCATGGAATTCCGATAGTAGAAAATATTGCTCTGGCGAGGACTTTGTACAAAACGGTTAAAATAGGAGAGACCATCCCGCGTTCACTTTATAAGGCGGTGGCAGAGGTTTTGGCGTTTGTTTATAAATTGAAACGAAAAAAGAAGGCCGTAGGGTAATTAGAAAATGGATACTGTGCTAAATCGTTTTCGTGACCTATCAAAAAACTCAGAGCTGGCCATAGCTATCGGGTTGCTGCTTGTTTTGGCCGTCATGGTTGTTCCAATGCCGGCATTATTGCTGGATTTGCTGATTGCTTTTACGCTGTCGTCATCAATCATTATTTTGTTGATGTCCGTATACAGTAAAAGGCCGCTGGATTTCTCCACTTTCCCTTCTATCCTTTTGATGATTACTTTGTTTCGCCTCTCAATTAACGTAGCGTCGACTCGGGTCATCCTTTTAAGAGGTGGAACCGATGGTACTCATGCAGCAGGTGAAATTATCCGCGCTTTTGGCGAATTTGTTGTGGAAGGAAATTACTTTGTTGGAATTGTGATTTTTTTCATTTTGGTTATTATTAACTTTGTTGTTATTACAAAAGGTGCTGGCCGTGTTGCTGAAGTCGCCGCCCGTTTTACCTTGGATGCCATGCCCGGTAAGCAGATGGCCATTGATGCTGATTTAAATGCCGGATTGATTAACGAGAGTGAAGCAAAACTGCGGCGCAAAGAAATTGCCGAGGAAGCTGATTTTTATGGTTCCATGGATGGTGCTTCAAAATTTGTTCGTGGTGATGCCATTGCCGGTCTTTTAATTACGGCATTGAATATCGTGGCCGGTATTATTATCGGTGTGGCCCAAAATAATATGGAATTTGTAGATGCAGGCCGTACTTTCACTTTGTTGACTGTTGGTGATGGTTTGGTTTCTCAAATTCCAGGTCTGATTATTTCAACCGCTGCTGGTATTTTAACCACTCGCAATGCCAACAGTGGTGCTCTCGGCGATCAGATGACCAAGCAAATTAAATTTCAGCCACGGGCCATATATATGTCGGCCGGAGTTCTTTTCATTTTTGCCCTGATTCCTGGTCTACCAAAAATTCCTTTTATTCTTGTTGGTGCAGGTCTTGCTTTCGGTGCTTATAGAATTGAAAGAAACATAAAAAAAGAAGCGGAATCAGCAAAAAGTAAAGAAGTGGAAGAAAAGAAGACTACACCCGATAATCTTGAGTCACTTTTAAATCTCGAGTTGATCGAGTTAGAAGTTGGCTATGGTCTTGTAGACCTGGTGGATTCTGCTCAAAAAGGAGATCTTCTTGAGAGAATTACCCATATCCGAAAGCAATTCGCTCTCGATTGGGGAATCATAATTCCCTCCGTAAGAATTAAAGACAATTTAGAATTAAGACCCGGTGGTTATGTGCTTAAAATTAAGGGTGTGACAGTGGCCAAAGGTGAGCTGATGACAGATCATTTCTTGGCCATGGACCCGGGTACGGTAACGGAAAAATTGCCAGGCATTGAGACAAAGGAACCAGTATTTGGATTGCCTGCGATTTGGATTACCGAAGATCAAAAAGAAGAGGCCCAATACAATGGATACACTGTAGTTGACTTGTCCACTATTGCGGCCACACATTTAACCGAGGTTCTCAAGACCAATTTGCATGAACTATTCGGCCGACAAGAATTAGTAAGAATTCTCGACAATTTTAAAGAAACCTATCCTAAAATAGTATCTGACTTGATTCCGGATATTTTGCCATTGGGAACAGTTTTAAGGGTATTACAGGGTTTACTTAGGGAAGGAGTTTCTATTCGCGATCTAAGAAGTATATTGGAATCTTTAGCGGAGAACGGTCCGACTTTAAAAGATGCCGATGCCCTGGGAGAGTTGGTACGCCAGGCCCTCTATCGAACAATCACCGAGGGTATCAAAAGCGATCAGGGTGATATCCCGTTGTTTACGTTGGATCGAAGCATTGAAGAAGCCGTTGCGACAAATATCATTCAAACCGATCATGGCCCTCAAGTATCTCTCGATCCAAAAATTACTCAAAAAGTATTGGCCAGCTTGAATGAGAAGATTGAAGAGGCCACTACTCATGGTGAAAAAATGGTGGTGCTATGTTCGCCAGTGGTGAGAAAGCATTTTAAAAAATTGACAGAAAAGTTTTTACCGAATCTATTTGTGGTTAGTCACAATGAATTGAGTCCGGAAATCCACATTCGTTCACTTGGGACAGTGAGGTTATAACATGTTTGTAAGAAAATTCGAGGCCGAAACTCTTGAAGAAGCACTGAAAGAAATTAAAAAAGAACTTGGCCCTGATGCGGTCATTCTTAAAACCGTGACAAACAAAGGATTAAAAGGCGCCTTCAAGAAGAAGAAAATTGAAATTACCGCCGCGATTTCCGAACGTAACTATTCTCGTAAGGCCAATGTTGATCGGGCCATTACACCTGAAGCAAGAGAAAAGTTTTACCAAGCTGATTCAGAACATATAGAAAAGATGATCGGACAATATTCTACCAATCAGACTCAACCGAAGAAAAGCGCGAATGATTACGGGAATATTGCCTTAAATAAACAAGTGCAAATGGTGCAAAACAATGAGCGCAATGTTCCTGCCGGCCGGGGCCTGGATGAGTTTTTAAGTGCTACGACTGAGCAAGAAGCTCCGGCTCCCGTACAGACCCGAGCGGCATCGCCTAAACCGCAACGACCGGTTTCATCTATGAATCAAGCGCCGACAGAGAGCGCATCTCAAGCACGTGATTTGTATTTATCGGCTTTGGATAAGATTGCAGATTTAGAAAGAAAGATTTTCGATTTGAGTAAAAATCTTGAAACAAAAGAAAAATCCCAGGCACGAGGTTTATATCAGTTGAGGAATACCTTGCGTTCCCTTGATATTGATAACTCTTATATTCAAAAACTTTTGGTTAAATTGCAGTATGAGTTACCAGAGATCGCGTTGGATAATACTGAGCTGATTTTTGAAACCGCACTCAAGGAAATGATGACGGTTATTAAGACTGATTCGGCCCATTTTGCCAAGGAAGACGTATCAGGTCCACATTTAACTGTCTTCGTTTCTGAAACATCATGCGGGCAAACGACTCTGATTCGGAAGTTAGCTTCACTTAACCAGAATTCTGTTGTGGTAAGTTATTTCCCCATACGCAAGACTGACCAAGGAGAGATTATCCAAGGTTCCGAAGAACAGGAAAATCAGAATTTTTCTTGCAAAATTTTTGGCATTGAAACGGTGGTAGCAAGGTCAATAAGCGAGATACTATCTTTTTGCAGAAAAAATTGTGAACTTGGTAAAAATGTTTTTATTGATTTTAAAGTCACCGCCGGTCAATCCTTTGAAGTCAAGCAACTGATAGATGGAGTTAAGCGTTCTTTTAATAATGTCGAAACCTTTGTTTCCTTGTCCGCCATCCATTCGGAAGTATATAACCGAAAAATATTGAATTGCTATCAAAAGCTGACAGACGGCATTGTTATTGGTCATCTTGATTTATGTTTAAACTATGGAGCACTTTTTAACCTGCTCTATGCTTTTAATAAAATTCCTTTAAAATTTTTTAGTACCGGTGATGTTGTTCCAGATGATCTGGAGGCAGCAACGCCTGAACGAATTTTGGCGGGATTGTTTCATCTTTGAGATTTTGAAGCACGAATGTGCAGGATGGACGGAATGCCAATGAAAGCAGGAGCGATCATCGGCGATGTGCAAGATTAACTAAGTTTGGTGTTAGCAGGAGACAGGATGTCGACTAACAATGCCTCAGAATGGTTGGATTCCCAGCGGACTTCTGTCTCGGGTTTCCCTGGAAAAAGCAAACAAATTTCAAATCTAAAAAACGCATCGGTACGCTCCCAGAGCATTGCAATTGCCAGCGGTAAAGGTGGAGTAGGCAAAACTACCATGGCCCTTAAGCTTGCTCGCTCATTGGGGGAATCGGGAAAGAAAGTAATTTGCATCGACTTCGATTATAATTTGAGCAATACCGCTTTGAAACTTGGGCTTAGGCCAAGCTTCGGATTGTATGATTATCTTTCCGGGGAAGTCGATTTGAATTCTCTAATTCTTTCGACTTCGTATTTCGATCTTCTGCCCGGGCATCACGGGCAGGAAAAGATTGTTTTTAGTGATGAAAAAATTGAATGCAAAGTTATTGATTTGCTGGTTCAATGTGAAAAGCGGTATGACAGCATAATCATTGATTGTCCTGCCGGAGCAGGACGAGAAGTTCTTTCTCTTTGCGCTTATGCGGACAAGCGTCTTCTTGTCGTGAATCCAGATATTTCATCACTGACGGACTCGTATTCTGTAATCAAATTGCTCAAGAATATCCATGGAATCGATCATAATTGCGTGCTTCTCAATAGAATTAAGGACGAAGCGCAATATCTCAGGATTGTTAAATCGCTCGGTGAAACGGTGGAACGCTTTTTGGCAGGACGCCTTGAATTCGTCGGGCATATTCATGATTACGGCGTAGACCCGGAAAGTTTTGACCGGCAATTTTTTTCCGAGGAAAAAAATGACCAGAGAAAATTTTTAAGTATCGTTTCAAAATTAACCGAGGAAGGGGTTGACGTATCTCGTGACGTAAGCACGGCGCTGCGCCCTGATGTTCGAAGTGCTGATAACGTCCAACACCGTTTTAGCTAAGGAGAACCTGATGTCATCCCTGGCAAAGAAGTTAAAAGGCCTCAAGGATTATCGATCTACAGTAAGTCAGGAAGTTAAAGATGAGATTATTATAGAATATGCCCCTCTGGTAAAATACGTAGCACAAAAAATTGCTTCTCGTTTGCCATCCAATATTGAGCTGGACGATTTAGTTTCTTGTGGAGTCATCGGCTTGATGGATGCGATTGAGAAATTTGATCCTTCTCGCGATAACAAATTCAAAACTTATGCCGAATTCCGGATTCGGGGGGCCATATTGGATGAATTGCGCGCCCAAGATTGGGTGCCGCGTTCTATTCGTGAAAAGGCAAAATTAGTAGAAAAAACATACGCCAAGCTCGAATCTCAATTTGGTCGTCCCGTGACAGATGAAGAGATGTGCGCTGAACTTCATATGTCACAAGATGAGTTCCATGACCTTCTCAATAAGGCCAAATCCATTTCTCTTTTAAACATTGATGACACCGCCAGTTTCAGTCGAGGTGACAAGAAATTGATGGCCGGGCTTATGGAAAGCTCACGTAGCAATAATCCTTACCAGGCAGTCAATTACAAGGATCTCAAGGAGAAAATCAAGGAAGGAATTAAAACTCTACCAGATAAACAAAAACTTGTATTATCCCTGTATTATTATGAGGACCTAAATCTTAAGGAAATTGGACAGGTACTCGATGTGACGGAATCGAGGGTCTCACAACTTCATACGCAAGCGGTCCTGCGTCTTCGATCGAAACTTCGGCTAGTTGTCGACTCTGTCGATGATCTTGTCGGACAAGAATAGTCAAAGATGATTGGGAAACTAAAAAATTGCTTGAGAAAATGCCAGGAAATCCTTTTTCATCACTGAAAGAATCGTTCATAATTAATCAATGGGGCCATCAAGTTTGGTCCAAGCAAAATCGCAAGAAGTGGTTTTTGAAGAATGCAGGCCATGAGCAATCGAGATACCATTCGAATCCACTTTTGTGGGTGGATTAGTGGCCAAAGCTAGGAAGGCGTATAATGAAAAAAAGCAGCATTAATTTCTATTTTTATTCAAGTGTATTGCTAATCAATATATTCGCAGCTGGATGGGCGGCGTATTATCTGCAATTTAAGGGTGGGTTTGATCCGGAGTTTCTGGCCAGCGTCTACAATGTTGGGCCTTCAATTGCATCAGTTTTGGAAAATCGAAATTATCAGAAGGCAAAATTATCTTTTTTACATGGAGATTTGCGCGAGTCTAATGAATATTTTGAGCGCATCAAAAAAGAAATAGGGCAGGCCATCCAACAGATGCCAAGTGTAATCAGCATTAATTCGATTGAACCGCAGATGCAAGCGGTGGAACAAGCATTCTCAGAGATTATGTCTCGCCCGCAGGTACAAGGACCTTTAAATGTTTTGATAGAAAAACTGGCGTCATTAGAGAGTCTTGCCAGATCGAAACGATGGCCGACATTAATTGCCATTTCAGAGCGATCGGGTCAACGGGCACAGCAGTTCCTTGAAAGGGCCACTGCCTTGACGACAACCGGTCGACTTGAACCTTTTGTTGCATCGTTAGAGTCGGATTTCACACGGGCAAAAGAAATTGTTAATGGTTCAATTCTTTCCGGTGCGGATAAAAAATTAGTTGAGACACTTCTTAATCAAATGAATTCCGATATTGAGGAACTGTCCATTCTACATAAAAATACAGAAAATCTCAGAGTCGCTCTGGATAAATTTGATGGCCAAGTTGAAATTTGGGCGAAAGAGAGCGTTTCAACCGCAGCTGCAAAAAAACAGGGCCTGAATAATTTAAATAAACATGCGCTTGAAGCCTTGGGACTACTGGCCATTTTCTTACTACTTGCGTTCATCTCAGGTGCAATCATCCATCGCTTTACCAATAGAAGGCAGCAGTTGCAACAAGAGCAAACGACTCTCGATATCATTAAACGCGGGATATTATCGCAAGAAGTTTTTGACAATACCGAGATCGCGGGATTTTCCCAAAAATTTGGCCAAGCATTTATGAAACTGCGAGAGTACACACAGCGTCGCTTGGCCTTCGGATCGCTTGTGCAAGATGGTCTGCCTTTTGCCTCATTACTATTTGACACAAATCTTCGCGTAGTATGGGCCAATCATATTTTCTTTGAACAATGGAATTTGACCGGGCAAAAAGATTTTGAAAATAATTTGAGCTGGGATTTTCTTCTGCAATATACAAATTTAGGGCATGAAGATCCGATCAAGTCAGCATTGACTAATAATTTGCCAGGTATTTATCAGATTAAAGTGCGCCCTAAGGATACAGAGGAAGCTTCTTCATATGAAATGTATGTGACTCCGATTGAATATTCGGGCCAGCGAAAGGTCATGGTATTTTTCTATCCGATGAAGGCCATGGAGGAAACGCTGAATTTACAACTGGTAAGTTTAACTGTTCCGATTAATAAAATGCTGGATTATCTGCTAAATTCTTCTGATAACGCGGCCGCAATGCAAGCGCTTGCGAATGATTTTGAGGTAAGTGGGATCGCCGGAATCTATGAAAAATTTCAAACTATCGGAAATTATATAACAGATCAGAGAAATGGACTGTTATGTGAGATTGAGAAATTAGAAAATGAAATCTGCGATCAAATGAAAGTCAAAACCGATATTTCCAAGGCCATTACCCAGAGTATGAATATTCAAAAAGTGGCCATTGACAGTTTTAAAGACGCTAAGAAGAACTTTATTAATCTTGCACTCTCACGTGCTGAATTAGAAAAGCAAACACACTGGCTCTTGAGCAATTTAAAGATCTTTGCCAATGATTGCAAGATCGCCACGGCAGCTTTAGATAAATATAAGAGTGGTTTTGAGCATAATGTGGTTTCGATCAAATCTCTTGGCCCGTTAAAGGATCAAGTTAAAAAGGCGAAGAAAATTATTGATACAAATAAATCTGACATTATCCAGGCGCTTGATCACTGTCTTCTCAAATCGAAGACGCATGAAAATGATCGGGCGCTTGAGGATGAGTTCTCTCAGTTAAAAAAACTAGTTAAAAGTATCGATACGAGCTTTAGCGAATTCGGCACTTGCTTTACCCAGTTGGAAGTCGGGCTGGCCAAGCTCGAAATGAATTTTGATGAATCCGTGAGGGAATTGGGATCAATGCCAAAATTACCTGATAGATCCGAATCTATCCCGGGTGATTATGAAATATCGAAAATGGTTGCCAATATTGAGAGCAATGAAAATGGCTTAATTGAAACCCTCAAACAGATTGTGAAATCTTTTAGGGATGCCGAAAAAGTCGGTGAGCAGATGCGAAAGCTGATTGTAGAAAAGGTGGATGAAACTCCGGTTGCGCCCGAGCCTCCGATTGAACTCGATACCCCTATTCAACAATCGTAATTTTCTCCAAGAAATTCCTCAGTTGGTTTTTTAGTTCTGCGTGACTGGCAAGTGTCGTGATCACAAAATCGGACATATCTTTCTTAAGTTCAAGTGGCATCTGTGCCTGTATCATTTTATCGGCCAATTCGGCACTAATGGCATCGCGTTTTATGAGGCGTTCCTTTTGTATTTGGGCGGAACAATACACACAAACAGTTAAATCAAAAAGAGGCGCAAGTTTTTTTTCAAAGAGAAGTGGGACATCATAGACGATGAAGGCCGCAGGCAAAGTGTTGGCCTTAGCTTGAAAGTAACGGGGCAATTGAGCGTAAATGATGGCCTCCACTTTTTGCTTAATGGGAGGATTTTGAAAAACAATTGAGCGCAAGAGTGCAAAGTCAATTTTCCCTTCTTTGATAACAGTGGGGGCCAATTCTGCAATTTGAGCGATGGTTGCTTCCTCACGATAAATCTCTTTTACCAATTTATCTGCGCATATAATGAAACATCCCATTTCCTCCAAATATCGACTGGCGGTGGATTTGCCCGAAGCAATACCTCCAGTGAGACCAATCACGGGAACTTGGCAACTATGAATACGCTTCTCTGGAACTAGTTTGATGTACTCTGCTTTAAGCTTTAACATTTGTAACTTTACCTTTAGCGCGATTCCAATACTGATCCAGTTCGTGAGATGAAAGCGCATGGATATTTTTCTGATCTCTCCTCAGATACTCTTCCATTTTGTGAAAACGATTGAGAAATTTTTGATTGGCCTTTATCAAGGCCAATTCAGGATCAATGTTGAGATGTCGTGCCAGTTGGACAATCGTGAAGAGGAAGTCGCCCAGTTCTTCCTCTGTTTTTTCTTTATTCTGTGCTTGCAGCTCAACTTGAAGTTCCTTCCATTCCTCTTCGACTTTCATGGCGACCTGATTGGCATTTTCCCAATCAAAATTGATCTTTTCAGAAACCTTGCCTATTTTTAATGCCGCCAGTAAACCAGGTAATTTAAGTAAGTCATCCGGGAAAAAAGTAGTGGGTTGCTTCCCCTCTTTTTCCTGGGCCTTGATTTTCTGCCAATTGGCTTCAACTTCATGAGCGTTTTTGATTTTGACATCTCCAAACACATGGGGATGACGGCGGATAATTTTTTCTTGCAATTGCTGTGCTACTTGATCAATTGAGAAAACACCCCGTTCCTCGGCCAAAATACTATGGAGATAAATCTGCAGTAAAATGTCGCCCAATTCTTGCGACATGGCCAAGTCATCAGAAGAGGCCAGAGCGGCCAAAAATTCATAACATTCTTCGATTAGATATTTGGCCAAACTTTGATGAGTTTGTTCAAGATCCCAAGGGCATCCATGAACTGGATCGCGCAACTTCTGAATGGTGTGGAAGGCCTGGGTCAGTTTATCCATAGATTCTTCGTTCCGTTTAAGTGTAATATGCTATGTCCCTCTATCTATGAAGGTTGGATTGATAAAAATTAAAATCCGCTATCACTGTACGCTAAAAAGATTGAGACCAGAAGGTTTTCGAGTGAATGCTTTGGAGAATGTGCACAAGGCCTTTTTGAAGACTTTGCTTAAGCCAGCTCTGCTTTTAGATATTAAAGGGGTCAAGATTGTTACTTGGAACGTCGTTTTGTGTGGTGCGCAGCGGATTCAAATGCTCAATACCCGATATCGAAAAATCACTAAATCCACTGATGTTTTGTCCTTTCCCTTATTCGATAGCTTAAGACGAGGGCATCATGAACATCCCTTGCCATCCCTCTTGGCCTTGGGCGATATCTTTATCTGTGTTCCTGTGGCGCAAAAACAGGCCAGGCAGTTTGATATTTCCCTTGAACAGGAAATTTTACATCTCTATACTCATGGCCTATTGCATCTTTTGGGATTTGACCATGAGCTTTCTGGAAAAGAAGAAAAACTCATGCAAAGACTTGAAGATCAAATGATGGGCATGATTTATCCATGATTATCTTAGGAAGACCATGATTGACGAAACTTTACAAATTAAGCTTGATGAAAAAAAGATTGTTCTAAAATCTTACGAAGATAAATTATCCATGCTTCGGAGGTCACTTTGAAATTGAGTCCAAGCTTGCTCGAATAGAAGAAATTACTCACATCGAAGCCATGGATGGTTTCTGGAACGACTCCACCAATGCCGCCAAAATTCAACAAGAAAAATCTCTCTTAAAGGACATCACGGCAAGCTATCTTATCTTAGAGCAATTACGTGATGAATTTTTAATTTTATATGATTTTTGCACTCAAGAAGGAGATGTGAATTCTGGTACGGAAGCTGTAAGCGTATATGATAAATTTATTAAGCAGTTTAAAGAAATGGAACAAAAGGTTCTCCTCTCTGATGAAAATGATTCTTTAAATGCCATTGTCAGTATCAACGCAGGGGCGGGGGGAACAGAGTCATGTGATTGGGCGTCAATGTTGTATCGCATGATAATAAAATGGGCCGAGAATAAAAGGTTTAAACTTTCATTGATTGATACTCAAGAGGGAGAGACGGCCGGAATCAAGTCTGTTTCATTTATGGTCGAGGGACCTTTTGCTTATGGTCTGTTGAAATCCGAATCGGGAGTACACCGACTGGTGCGTATTTCTCCCTTCGATTCCAATGCTCGCAGACACACTTCCTTTGCTTCAATCTGGGTAACACCGGAAATTGAAGACGACATTGAAATCGTGATTGCGGATAAAGACCTGAGGATAGATGTTTTTCGTTCCGGCGGTGCAGGCGGCCAGGGGGTCAATACGACTGATTCGGCGGTCCGCTTTACTCACCTGCCAACGGGGATTGTGGTTGTCTGCCAAAAAGAACGCAGTCAGCTCAAAAATAAGGCATTAGCTTTAAAGATTTTGCGTTCCCGACTCTATGAAATGGAAATGGCAAAGCGTCGCGCCAAGGCCGATGCTGTTGAAGCGGACAAGGAAGATATCGGTTGGGGGGCCCAAATTCGTTCCTATGTTTTACATCCCTATAAACTAGTCAAAGATCATCGTACCGGTCATGAAGTTTTTACTGCGGAGGACGTACTCGACGGCAATCTTGACAGTTTTATTGATGCCTATCTTCGCTGGATGGTGGAGCAGAAATCTCAAGGTACTCCATCATGATTCTGCGATTATTCATCCCCGTTCTCAAAATATTATTGATTGACAGGGCCACTCGCAAATTTCTAATTGGCGTTGGAATTGGTCTAGCTTTTTCTATGGCGGTGATTCTTTGCGCCTTGGGAATTATGGATGGTTTCGATCGCGAAATGAGGCATAAACTTCGATCGATCTCCGGCGACATTCAGATTGTTTCACGCAAGGGTCAGCTAAGTTTATTGCAAATTGAAAAGGATTTTGAGCAGGCCAGTGAAATGTTTGCAAACGTTCGGCGCACCACCGTTTATCAAACGGAAGCCTTCATCATCAGGCAACAAAACTCTCGCGGTATTTTACTCAGGAGTGTGACCCCGGAAGAATATAGCAATGCTATGGGGATAAAGATTGATTTGAGGATCGGGCAGATCGCCTTGGGAAAAGAGTTGGCCCAGTATCTGGGGGTAGGAGTTGGAGATGAAATAGTCTTGGCCCTTCCCCAAGGGCATGAGAGCAATAGGATGCTTCCGACATTGAATGCTTTCAAGGTTCACCAATTGCTTGACCATGGGCTTTTTGAATTTGACTCCCGTGTTGCTTATCTCACGCTCAATGATCTCAGGACGATTATTGGTGCTAATTGGGGAGATGTTGAAGATGAAACCATGGGCAATCATATTTTTTTAACCTTAGCGGAAGAACAGCAGTCCGAAGTAAGTAGCTTTATAGAGAAATTAAAACAAAAATTACCAAAACATTACCAAATACGTCCGTTCTGGAGTGATTTTGGCATTCTGTTGGAAGCTGTGAAAATTGAAAAAACGGTTTTGGCGCTTGTTCTTCAAGTCATTGTATTGGTTTCTCTCTTTAATGTTTTTGGATTCATTGTTTATATTCATGAAAAAAAGGCGCAAGAAATTTTTCTCTTTAGGGCCTTGGGTTTATCAGAGAAACAGTTATTCATACTTTGGCCTTGTTTTCTTATGACATTATGGTTTATTTCCTGCTTAATCTCTCTCGTCTTTGTGCAAATATTTGATCTTCTTTTGCATAATCTTGACCTTCTCAAGGTGCCAGGTGAAATTTATCACTTAGGGCGATTAGATATTAAATTAGGACTGTTTGAGTATTTTCTTGTCTTTGCCCCGGCCTTGGCCCAAATTATTATTTTGGCGTTTTTTGGGTTGAGGCGTTTTATGAATCGGCCGATTATTGCCGGTCTCAGAATGGAGTTTAATTAAGTGGAAAGACCTTTAGTCACAGTTCGAAATTTGTCCAAATCATATGCCTCAACTAAAGCACTTTCCGGGGTAAATTTCGATTTTATGGCCGGTAACCAGTATGCTATTCAAGGGGCGAGTGGTTCTGGCAAATCAACATTACTGTACCTCCTGGGTGGTTTGGACCGACCGACCTCAGGCAATATTTATGCCGATGGAAAAGATTTGGCGGACTTTTCCAATCAGGAGCTAGCGGTTTATCGCAATCTTTTTGTTGGATTTGTTTTTCAATTTCATTTTTTACTGCCTTCGATGAATTGTCGCAGTAATATTCTTCTGCCGGCCTTGATCGGCAACGTTTTGACTGCTGATATTGAGCAGTCTGTTCTAAAATTGGCAGAATACCTTGAAGTGCAGCATTGTTTGGAAAAAATGCCGTATCAATTATCAGGCGGAGAGCAGCAAAGGATTAATTTAATTCGAGCATTATCTTTGCGTCCCAAACTCCTTCTGTGTGATGAACCTACTGGCAATCTTGACAGTGTGAACTCGGAAAAAGTGACTTTACTTTTAAAAACATTGGCAACTCAGTATGGAGCTACTCTGATAGTCGTTACTCATGATACTAAAGTGGCTTCCCATTTTAACCAGAATTTATGGATGAAAGATGGCCATCTTTTCACGCGCGGTTAAGAATCGCATCAGGGCAATTTGAAAAGTAAAATAACTGTTTGTAATAATAAGTTTTTATTGATACTTTTTGACGGGTATTTTGTTATTAATTCTGAATTTGACGCATAATAAAGAATGAAACAATTTTTCATTTTCCACACGATATTCTCTTTGCTCATTTGCGCCTTCATTTTTTCAAAAGTCGAAGCCAATGTATTGCTCGGTCCCAAGAAAAAGCTGTTTCGCGTCCAATCAATCGAAGTAAAAGGCCAAAAAAAAGTTGAGAAAGAAGCGATATTGGAGAAAATTGGGGTTCGTCCAGGCATGGATCTAGATACTCACCTGCTTCGGCGGGATATTGAAAAGATATACTCGCTTAAATATTTTGAAACGGTCACGGCCGAAGAAGGGCCAAACGGAGCTTTAATTTTTATTGTGAAAGAACGTCCCATTATCTCGAAAATCAATTTTGATGGAAACAATGAAATTGATACCGATGAATTGAAGACACACATCAAGACAAAAGACTTTTCAATTTTAGATATCAATTCGCTCAAGCAGGATTCTGCAGCACTCCAAAAGCATTACGAAGAAAAAGGCTTTTATTTGGCCTATGCAGATTATCGCATTAAACAAAATAAGGATGAAACGGTTGAAGTTACCTATCAAATTAAAGAGTTTGATAAAGTCCGGGTGAAGAACATCATCTTTCTCGGCAATAAAGTGTTTTCTGACGCTATTTTGAAGGACATTATGGAGACTCGGGAAGAGTCCCTTTTTTCCTTTATGTCTGGATCGGGCAATTTTAAAGAACTTAATTTTCAAACAGATGTAGAGCGCATTAAATATTTTTATAAAACTAAGGGGCACTTGCAAGTTAATGTCGGAACACCCGAAGTTACCGTCTCGGAAGACAAGAAATGGGTATTTATCACCATGAAGGTGAATGAAGGCCCTAAGTTTTCGGTTAATGAAATAAACTTCCAAGGAGAACTTCTTTTTCCTGAAAGTGAAATCATGGAGAAGCTTAAGCTTCGACAGAATGATATTTATTCAGAAGAAACCTTGCGTGGAGATATCCAGACTTTAACCGAACTCTATCAGGATCAGGGCTATGCCTTTGCCAACGTCTTGCGGACATTGCACGTCGTTCCTGGTGCGAATAAGGTTGATATTGAGTATTCTTTTGAAAAAGGCAAAATGGCCTATTTCGGAAAAATTATTGTCAAAGGCAATACTAAAACCCGGGACAAAGTAGTTCGTCGTGAATTGAAAATTCGTGAAGGAACTCGCTTTTCTGGAACAGACCTGCGCAAGAGTCGTGAGAATGTCAATCGTCTTGGATTTTTTGAGCAGGGAAGTGTCGTTTTCAACACCGTGCCTCGCAAGGACAAAGATGATGTGCTTGATGTAGAAATTAATGTGAAGGAGCGCAATACCGGTCAGATTTCGGTAGGAGCTGGATATTCTACTGCAACAGGTGCCTTCATGCAGGCATCGATTGGCCAGAATAACTTCATGGGTTACGGCCAAAACTTGTCTTTTGGACTGTCACTCTCATCAACTAATAAAACCTACAATGTGGGATTCACTGAACCCTATCTGTTCGACACAAAATGGACCGCTGGTTTTGATATTTATTCCCAAAATAACGAAGCATCCAGCTCCTTCAGTTACAAAAGAAATGGCTTGGACTTGCGTGTGGGCCATCCTATTGCAGAGTACACCAGGGTTTATGTGACCTACAGAATAGAAGATACTCAAATTCGCGCGGTCAACGATCCAACCGTTGATGAAGCTGTTGAAAACGGCATTGCCTCTGTGGTGCGTACTTCGATAGTCCAGGACAAGCGTGATAATACTTTTGAACCGTCCGCTGGTTATTATTGGAGCCTTGCCGCTGAATATGCTGGTGTAGGCGGTGATAAGAGATGGTACAAGTCCGAGGGCGATGGCAGGTATTTCAACAAGGTGTACGGTGACTTTGTATTCCGCTCACGCCTTTTTACTTCTAAATTGGAATTGGTGGGAGGACGTCCTGTTCCGCGTGCTGAGCGATTTACTCTTGGTGGGGCAAGGAATTTAAGAGGTTATAATTATGAAGCGATTGGCCCAAAGCGGAATATTTTGGTCAATGGTTTTACGCGCCCATTTAATGAAGGCGGACTTTTCACTGCATATAGCCAGATAGAAATCGAACACCCCTTGGCCCGCGAAGCCGGACTTAAGTGGGTTGTATTCTTTGACGCAGGTGATGCGGGGGAACCAAGCCAGTTTAAGGCCCACATGGATTATGGTTTTGGTTTACGTTGGTTTTCACCCATTGGTGTCTTGCGTTTTGAATTCGGTTACCCTCTGAACCCGGGACCTAACGATGCTGGTAGCCAATTCCATTTTGATATAGGACAATTATTCTGATTTGCACCATAGGAGAAGAGTATGACAAAAAGTTTGAAATTATTGGTTTTGTTTGTTTGCGTAATGGGTTTGCAGACAGCTTGGGCAGAGGTGTCTGTGGGAAAAGTAGATATTCAAAAAGTTTTGATTACGGTTAAGCAAGGTCAAGATGTTCGTGAAAAATTGAAGAAAAATTTTGATGGCAAGCAAGAAGTTATCAAAAAAGAAGAAGATGCTATTCGTAAATTACAGGAAGATTATCAAAAACAGCAATTGGTCATGAACGATAAAGCGCGAGTTGAAAAAGAAAAAGAAATTCAAGATAAAATTATGGCTTTGCAACAAAAGACTATGGGGTACCAAAAAGAAATTCAACAGATGGAACAAACTTTAAAGCGTCCTATCCTGGAAAAATTACGGGATGTTATTGCTGATATTTCAAAAAAGGAAAGTGTTGATGTGACGTTTGAGGCTTCGACCGCTCCTGTGGTTTATGCCAAAAATGAAAAAGACCTCACAGATGCAGTGATTACCGAATATAATAAGCGAAATCCAAAGTAGTGGTGGTCACATTTCCGTAAGTGCAAGGCCTTTGGGCCTAACACTTTTTACAGGCTTCCTGATTTAGTGTATGAAAATCAGTTTTGATGAACTCAAAAATCTCGAACCTTCTTTAACCTTGCTGTCACCTGACAGTTGGCAAGATAGTTTTGTTACCATTTCAACAGTTAAAAAGCTCAAGCCGCAATCTTTGATTTTCATTAAAGATAAAAAGTTTTTAAAGCTCTTTCTAGAAGCCACTGCAAATCAAGGGATGCCTTCGGAGTGTGCCGTGGTGGTTAATAAGGACCTGCGGACTCAGGCCCAGGAAAGCTTATCGCCTGAAGTCTTGAGGAAGCAAAAATGTTGTTTATGCGTCATCGATAATGCTCAGTTGGCGATGGCCAGAATGTCTAAATTATTTTTTGATCAACTGAACAGTGTCTGCAATGACATGGTGGATGGCCGCCAGATGGGAACGGCGGAAGTACACCCCTCGGCCTGGATCGCACAAGGCGTTTTTTTAGGCAGTCAGGTCAAGATTGGTAAGGACGTCCAAATTTTTCCTGGCGTTACTATTCTGTCTCAGACCGAGATTGGCGAGGGTTCCGTTCTTTTTCCTAATGTGGTCATTTATCGTTTTGTGAAAATTGGCCGGGGATGCAGAATTCATGCATCGAGTGTGATTGGAGCGGATGGCTTTGGTTACTACTTTCATCAAGGTGTTCACCATAAAATTTGGCACTTGGGAAGTGTTGTTGTTGAAGACAATGTTGAAATTGGCGCTTGTACCACAATCGATCGCGGGACATTCGCTGATACGATGATCCAATCAGGTGCAATTATTGATAATCAAGTTCAGATTGGACATAACTGTCAACTAGGGAAAGGAGTTGTTGTTTGTGGCCAGACTGGATTTGCAGGAAGTTGCGAATTTGGTGATTACAGCGTGGCCGCCGGTCGCGCTGCCTTTGCCCCTGACATTAAGGTTGGCAAACAATGCCAGATTGCTGGACTTGCAGGAGTGACCGGGAACTTGCCTGATGGATCTATTGTTGCCGGCCATCCTGCCCGACCTGTGAGAGAGTGGCTACGGGCCGAAGCTAAGATACGAAGCTTGATTAAACGGGAAGAAAAGGATTGAGATATGCTTTTTGATAATAAACAGGTGTTGGCATTTTTGCCCCATCGTGATCCGTTTCTCTTCATTGATAGCGTTGAATCAATTGTCTGTGAAAATTGGAAATGGGGGCAAGGAGTACTAAAGGACAATCGTGACACATTAGGGGCCGTTGTTACCGCTAAGTATTTTACCAAACCCGATTTGGAAATTTTTAAAGGTCATTTTCCCGGGCGTCCCATTTTCCCCGGGGTTGTTCAAGTGGAGATGATGGCCCAGGCTTCAAGCTTCGTCATTGTGCTCAATCATCCCAATCCATTTGAGGGAAACCATAGTGAAATGGCCCTAGCTTCCGTTAGTAACGCCAAATTTCGTCGCCCCATACTGCCAAACATGGATTTAACCATTAAAGCGACATGTAATCGCTATCGAGGGCAAATTATGGGATGTGACTGCCAAGTATTTTGCAATGGTGATTTAATGTCTGAAGCCAGTGTACTGGCTTCAGTGAAGTTTTAATTGAGAGGTGATTTATGAGTCAAAACGTAAAAGTTCACTCCACAGCTATTCTTTCTGGTGAAGTCATTTTGGGTAACGATGTCGAGGTTGGCCCTTATTCGATTTTGGACGGGAAAATCAAAATCGGGGATGGGACAAAAATCTATGGGCATACGATCATCCGCGGTAATACGGAATTAGGTGTTAAGAATACGGTGTACCAGTTTTGTTCAATCGGGGAGCCCCCACAAGATACTTCTTATAAGGGGGAAGATACACGTGTACTTATTGGGGATAACAATGTGATCCGTGAATATGTCTCTATTCATCGGGGAACGATGAAGGAAAATAAAATTACTAGACTCGGCTCCAACTGTCTTTTAATGGCCAAAGTCCATATTGCTCACGATGCTGTGGTTGGAAATAATTGTACCATTGTTAACTCAGTGAATTTGGCCGGTCATGTGAAAATGGGTGATCGTGTAATCATCGGTGGTGGAACAAATATTGGACAATTTATTACACTTGGACGAGGTGCTTACATTGGTGGCGCCACTGCTATTGATCGCGATATTCCTCCTTTTTGTACCGCGTATGGTAACCGAGTTAGGCTGAAAGGTATCAATATAATCGGACTTAGACGCACTGGCGTTAGCAAGCAGGTAATCGCTGAAGTGGTTGATTTCTTCCGTCTTATGGAATCTTCAGCGTATGCACCGAGGGCCTTTGTTAACCAGGAAGAACATATGCATGAATATAAGGATAATGAAATTGTACAGGAGATGGCGCGCGCCATTCGTGAGAGTGAAGTAGGCATTGCCCCCTTTTTCACCTAGGAGCAAATTGTCATGGAGCAAGTCAGAGTTGCGGTCATCGGTTATGGATTTTTGGGCAAATGGCATGTTGAAAAAGTTCAGAAATGCACCGATGCCGCTTTAATGGCCATTGTGGAAGTGAGCGCTGAAATGCGTGATCGTTTAAAGGTGCAATTTCCAAAAATAAAAATAGTGGCGAATTTAAAGGATGTGATTGACGATGTTGATGCTTGCATTATCGTTACCCCCACTTCCTATCACTATTCTGTGGCCAAAGAGGTTTTACAAAAAGGTAAACACGTTTTTTGTGAAAAACCGATGACAACCACCTACGCTGAAGCACAAGAGTTAACAACTCTGGCCAAGCAGAAAGGGATTGTCTTTCATGTCGGACATAGTGAAAGATTTCATTTGATCTGGGAACAAATTAAAAAAGGGCCATACAATAAGTCCTTGCAAGGGCCTGCCTGGGTAAGAATTGATAGGGCCGCTCCGTTTAAAGGCCGTGCGACAGATGTGGATGTGGTGCGCGATCTCATGATCCATGATCTTGATTTACTTCTGTATCTCTTTGATGAGTGGCCTGCCACGGTTGAGGCGATAGGCTTCAAAATTAGAACGAGTAATTATGATTTTGTGTCGAGTGTTGTGACCTTCGCCAGTGGTAAAAAGTGTTTTTTAACTGCCGGGAGGAACCACGTTGAAGAAGTGCGAAAATTCGATATTCAGGGACCGCAGGGACATCTGCAAGTGGACATGCATAATTGTCGCTTAAAGTTTTTTGGGGCCTCACATACTGTTGCTGATGTACTTGACTATCAGAAACGAGATCATCTTTTGGAAGAGCATCGTTCCTTTTATCAGGCCATCTTGGGGCATACCCCGCCTACGGTTTCTGCAGTTGACGGTGCCCGGGCGGTCTATCTTGTTGATCAAGTACTGAAGGCCGTTGAAACTGGCCATGTCATTTCGCTTGCGAAGCTATGAATAACTGTTTGATTATTGCGGGTGAGAAATCGGGTGAAGAGCATGTCCAAAGTTTCTTTGCGGATTTAAAGAAGTTATGTCCTGATTTTTCCTTTTGGGGCGTCGGCGGGGATTGGATGCGATCAGAAGGTGTTGAACTGCTGTTTCATTTAAATGACTTTTCTTCAATGGGTTTTTCTGAAGTTGTCGGGAAAATTCCGTTTTATATTCAGACCAAAAAATTCATTATTTCAGAGTGCAGAAGGCGTAAAACTGCTTATGCCATCCTGATTGATTTTCAGGATTTCAATTTGCGTTTAGCACAAGCACTCAAAAAAATAGGTGTTCAGGTCCTGTATTTTGTTGCTCCGCAGGCCTGGGCATGGAGACCTAAGCGTGCACAAGTCATTGCTAAAACGGTGCATACGCTTTTTAGCATTTTGCCCTTTGAGGAGAAATGGTTCCGACAACATGGAGTGAAAAATATTGTGAGTGTTCCTCACCCGCTTATGCGACGACATCGCGCATTTCTCAAACGGCATGCGGAACAACTCGATGAGAGGCGTGGTAAAGACCTGAAAGGCCAGATAAACTTGCTCATTTTACCAGGCAGTCGTGCATCTGAAATTCGCTATCATCTTCCATTTTATATGGAATGTATCCGGCATCTCCGTCACACATACCCGATAAGAGTTTCTCTGTCACGATCTCGCAATCTTCCGTTCGAAATTTTTCGACCCTATCTGAGCCAGGTGGAATGCGTGATTGAAGAGGAAGAACTACCACAGACTTTTTTGAATACCGATCTGGCTTTTGCAACTAGCGGCACTGTAACGTTACTTTCCGCTCTCTTTGAAACCCCTACAATTATCTTTTATCGAGGATCTCTTTTAAATCAATTCATCTTTGAAAATTTCATTCAGTACAGTGGACATATTGGGCTGGCAAATTTGGTCGCGCAGGAACAAATTTTCCCTGAATTGATTCAGGATCAAGTAAACTCTTTTAATGTAGATAGAATTATCCAGAGTTGGAGTGAGAATTCGGCGTCTTTTCTGCAAGTCCGGGAAAAATTGGGAGAACTGGCCCGGGCCATGCCTGATGATGAAGGTCTGACAGCGATCACGATGGCGAAGATTCTCAAGGAAGATCATGACCTGAAGGCCGCAAGCGGGATGGAAAATGCAAGTTGTTAAAAAGATCTTACGTATTTTTTTGCAGCCTTTTGCTATTTTATGGGAGAGCGTCTACCGCTTAAGACGAGCTGCTTATAACTACGGCACGTTCGAGAGATTTCAATTTAAGGTCCCCATTATTTCCGTCGGGAATTTATCTTTTGGTGGTACCGGCAAAACGCCTTTTACCTTATGGTTAGGTAAGTTTTTAGAAGCCAAACAGAAAAAGGTTATGATTCTAACTCGTGGTTACAAAGGTCGATTGGAAGGGCAGCAGGGCATTTTACATTCCGGTCGCCGGTTGGGTTTCAATCCTCAGGAATTTGGTGATGAGGCCTTACTTTTTGCTATGAACTTGAAACATGCCAGCATAGTGATCGGGAAAAATAGATCGCAAAATTTAATTGATTATTTTCCAAGTGAAAAACCTGATGTTGTTTTGTTGGATGATGGCCACCAACATTTGAAGCTGGCACGTGATTTGAATATCGTTTTGTTTGATGCCGTCTTGCCGTTAAGTTCTTACCAAGTGGCACCTCTGGGCTATTTGCGGGAAGGTCCGACGGCGTTGCGAGATGCAGATATTGTCATCATCAATCGTTCGGATTTAGTCCCAGGTGCTAAAATTGAGGCCCTTCAATCGATGATTAAAAAATATATTTCTCCCACGGTCCCCATCGGCCTTATTGGATATCAATCAACTGGGTTGTTTAATTCTCGTGGTGAGTTGGCTTACCCAACATCTTCCTTTGCAGGTCTACGGGTGTTTGCTATGGCAGGTGTGGCATCTCCGGAATCTTTTTTTAAGACATTGCAAAACTACGAAATGAATTTAGTTGGAGTAGGTTCGTATCCCGATCATCATTTTTATACCAGCGAGGAAATTTCCAAAGTGTTATCTAAGGCCAATGATCAAAATGCCATTGTCGTAGTGACTGAAAAAGACATTGTTAAGATTCGCCATTTAGTCAATGATTTGCCAATTTATTATCTCGGTATTGAAATCAAATTTTATGATCAGGAAGAAAAAATCAAAGAAATGATCCTATCATTTTGTTAAGGGAATAATATGTCACAGTTGTTTTTGTTAATAATATTAGTTTTAGGCATCTCCTGCTCAGCTCAAAAGACCAAACCACTTAGCGATGCAGAGTTGGCCGATTTGGCGAAAAATTTCAATATAGATAATGAGGAATTCAAAAAATTTCGACCGGCCCCAATAGAAGAGAAATTCATTGTTCAACCGCCCGGCATTGTTGCAGATAATAAAACTGAGTTAGTCAATCCGATTACTCCCGCGGCCGAGACTCCTAAATCAGAAACAAAAAATGAGTCTGGTAATAACAAAGGCGGAAAAAAGGCCCCTAAAGTTGTTATTAAGTCCCCTGTTCCACTGCCGACCCCCGTCCCCACGGCAACCCCTGAACCTGTTTCATCGGAGACGACGGAATCAGGTGGGCAATTTGCTGGACTTGATCGGCAATCAGAAATTTTTTGGCCTAAGTTCCATCAGAAATTTTCTGTTACGGAGGTTCAGGTCATCAAGATTACGTATTTGGGGATAACAGTCGGAAACGTAACATTAAAGAGTATGCCAGACATGCGGATTGGTGATGTGGATGCGCATCATTTCCGTGGGGAGCTAAAATCGGCCACTTATTATGAAATGCTCTATAAATTAGATGACGTAATTGAGAGTTATGTCGCTAAAACAACTTTTTTACCAATTAAATATTTTTTGGCCCAACGTGAATCTGGCAAAAATATTGATGACCTTCAGTTATTTGATCATGAAAAGTTAAAAACGTATCATTGGTACAAAAAAGAGAAAAAAGGCGAAATCAGCAAAGCTGAAAAGCGGGGAGATCTTCCAAAGTACTTCCAAGATAGTTTTTCTGCCTTGTATTTCATGCGAGGTCTGCCGGCGCAAAAAGGACAGCATTATGAATTTCCTATAATCAATCGTGGAAAATTATATATTTCAAAGATCGACGTCATTGGAACTGAAAAAGTAAAAGTAATGGGTAAAACATTTGATGCGGTAATGATGCGCGCTACTAATCATATTCCCGGGGTTGAGGAAAATAAAGGTGATATGGAAATTTGGTTTTCCGCAGATGAGACCCGTATACTGCTAAAGTTTAAAACCAAGATTAAACTTGGTTCTGCAGAAGGTGAAATTGTCGAATATGTACGGTGAAAACTCGAGGCCATTGTCGGGAACAGATGGACGTCGCGTCTCTGGAGGCATGCGTATCCTACACCTCTTGCGCGGGCATCGCTGGGGAACAATTGAACGTGAATCATTACGTTCAATCCAATGGCAAAAAACATCCGGTACCGATGCTGTCATTTACTTGGATCGCAAATCTCCTCTAGACCAGGCCTTGAAACAACGAGCGCCGGAAGCAATTAAAATTTATCCTCGCCAATCATTGCATACCTCATGGACCGGGCGGATTGGAGATTTTTTTTGGCTGCGTAAAATTATTAAGCAATATAATATACAATTAGTGCATGCCTATTCTCTCGACGATTTGATTTTGGTAGGCTTGGCGCTTCGTACTTCCCCTGAAATACCCTTTGTCCTCTCTATTAATCATGAGATTGTTAAATCCCATCGCAAAATTTGGTTGCGCCCTTTCGTTGAACGAATAGATCGCTTTGTTGTTCACAATCCAGAATTGTTGGAAAATATTTGGACAGAGATGAAGATTCATCCCCGTAAAGGATTGGTGTTATGGCCATCGCCCACAGATGATACCGAGGATAATCCCATTATCTCTCAGGAACGACCCGATTCTCACATGGAGTTGGTGATTGGGAGTTATGTTACTCCCTTATTGCGCAATATGGACGCTCCTCAGGCGATGTTTGCCGCGATAACAGTGCTGAAAGAGAAAACTAAGCAGCCAATCCGTTTGAAAATTTTTGTTGATCGGCTATTAACCAAAAGCTATTTTGTTGAACACCTCCATACCTTCTCTCGGCCATGGGCCAAGAGTTTTATGATTGAAATTTGTGAATTTGACGGGCTGTATCCACCTTTTGCTTCAATTCATTTATGGTGGACACTTTCGGATGAAATCATTGAAGATTTTTCATTATTGGCACTCAAAACCAAAGTCCCCATTGTTGCTCCCAAAATGTCGTCTTATATCGAACTGAAGCGGAAGCAGCCTTGGATCGGTGAGCTTTATAAGAAGAATGACATTCGAGAAATGTGGTCTAGTGCTTATAAAATTAGTGATAATTTGATGGATTATCACGAGAATCTTGCTTTAGATGCCAAGGTGTTTTTACCTGCCTGGATTGAAATGAGCGCTCAGGAGAAACTGCTCAATCTGTATGATCGTGGCATCCGCTTGAGAAAATTATTAAACGCTAGAAAATCTATTTAAATTCAAATAGTTAGAGAGGCTTTAGAGTGGGCGAATTGAGAGTCATATTTTGATTGACTCACCCTATCGAATATCATAAATTTTGCAATTCCAAAAATTACCCACCCTTCTTTGGAGGGTAGTAATGCCTCTGCATTGCGGAGGAAAAAATGTCACGAGTGCACAACAGCACTCAATTTAGAGGTTCATATGGTTCAGCAACAGGTCGTTAAACAAAAATGGATGCAAGGATTCGATGTCGTCTTTGGTGAAGACGTCGAAACAGTCGAAAAAACGGAGTTCGGCAAACTTCTTGATTCCAACACCACCAAAAACTATGCCGAAGGCGAAGTTTTTCAAGGCAACGTGGTGAAGATTTCCGGTGATTACATCATGGTGGACATTGGCTACAAACAAGAAGGCCTTGTCTCGATCAAAGAATTCCAAAATTTTGATGGTTCTTTGAAAGTCAAAGTTGGCGATGTGATCGAAGTGTACTTAGAAAAATTAGAATCGAGCATGGGTAATTTGATTTTATCCAAAGACAAGGCCGAAATCTTGAAGGCCTGGGATAAAATTTCTGAAGCCTGTGAGAAAGGTAATCCAGTCGAAGGAACTGTTGTTGCCAAAGTTAAAGGCGGACTTTCCGTCGACATCGGCGTTAAGGCCTTCCTTCCCGGTTCGCAAATTGATCTTCGCCCAACTCGCTATCTTGATAAGTACATTGGAAAGACAATGCACTTTAAAGTTATTAAATTTAACAAGAAGCGCGGAAATATCGTGCTCTCTCGTCGTGCCATATTGCAAGAAGAGCGCGGCAAACTGCGCAGTGAAATCTTAGGCCAAATTCAAGAAGGCATGATTGTTAAGGGTGTTGTGAAAAACATCACCGACTACGGGGCCTTCATTGATCTTGGCGGTATTGATGGTCTTCTGCATATTACTGATATGAGCTGGGGCCGCGTGAAGCATCCTTCCAATTTACTCAATATCGGTGATGAGATTGAAGTCAAAATTTTGAAGTTTGATTCTGAAAAAGAACGTGTTTCACTTGGACTCAAACAAGTTCAACCAAACCCATGGGATCAGGCAAGAGAAAAATATGTTCTCGGTGCAAAAGTGAAGGGAGAAATTGTTTCGGTTAAAGATTATGGAATCTTCCTGGAGCTGAGTGATGGTATTGAAGGCCTTATTCACGTAAGTGAAATGAGCTGGACCAACAAGATTAAAAACCCATCCAAGCACTTCAATGTGGGTGATTTTGTTGAGGCCCAAGTTCTTGATGTCGATATTGAAAACAAACGTATTTCTTTGGGTCTTAAGCAATTGCAGGCTAACCCATGGGATGAATTGGAAAAGAAATTTCCTGTGGGTAAAAAAGTCAAAGGCAAAGTCAAAACTATCGTTGAGTTTGGCGCCTTCGTCGATGTAGGTGAGGAAATGGATGCTCTTATTCACATTTCTGACGTTTCATGGACCAAGAAAAACGTCAATCCCAATGAGGAATTCCGAGTAGGTCAAGAAATCGAAGCCGTTGTATTGACCGTTGATAAAGAGAATCAAAAATTCTGCCTTGGTATTAAGCAACTTGAAGAAGATCCTTGGAAGAAAATTGAAACTCGTCTTCCCGTTGGAACAGTGGTTGAAGCAGAAGTCGTTCGCGTGACCGATTTCGGGGCATTTGTTGAAGTTGAGACGGGTATTGAAGGACTTATTCACATTTCTGAATTGTCCGAGAACCGTGTTGAGAAGACAACTGATGTAGTCAAGAAAGGCGATAAGGTCTCTGCCATGATCATTTCGATTGATACTGAGGCCAAGAAAATTGCCCTCTCTATCAAAGCGGTTGGTCAAGCCGAAGAGCGTTCGATGCGCGACTTAACTAAAGAAGATGCTCGCACCACGACGATGGCCGAAAAACTGAAAGGTTTTTCAGTTAAGTAAAAAAAATTGATATCTTCAAATAGGAAGGGCGCTCAATTGGGCGCCCTTTTTTATGATAAGATATCACAATGAAGATTTTATTAGTTCACACCCAACATGCTATTCAACGTTTTGGTACAGGGATGTATCAAAAATATCTTCGCTATGCCCCTCTAACTATGCCTACTCTGGCGGCACTGGTTCCTGATGAGCTGAATGCCGAGATTCGGGTTATTGACGAGATGGTGGAGGAAATTGATTTTAGTTGGAATCCTGACATCGTCGGTATAACGGCGATTACAAGTGCTTCTCCACACGCCTACGAAGTGGCCCGGCACTTTAAAAAAAAAGGCGCTACAATTGTGATGGGGGGAGTGCATGCCACTCTCATGACGGAAGAAGTTTTAGAGCATGTTGACGTGGCGGTTAAAGGTTATGCTGAAGAAGTTTGGCCTCAAATTTTGCAAGACTTTCAGAATGGTTGTCTGAAGCGTGTTTATGAAATGCGGGAGTATCGGCCAAAGTTGGCAGTTTCTCCCGATCGCCAATTTATTCAACGTTCGCACTATATCGCTTGTAATACGGTGGAAATGAGCTTGGGATGCAATCGCAAATGCGATTTTTGTGTGGCCCATCGATTTCATCAAAAGTTTCATGCTAAAGATGTCGCCCAGGTCATTCGGGAGATCAAGGCCATGCCAGGAAAAATGGTGACCTTTCTTGATCCGAATGTGGCGGGAGACGCACAATATGCAAGAGAGTTTTTTACCGAGTTTAAAAAATTAAAAAAGATGTGGGTCGGTTGTGTCACGATCGATGTTATCAACCGTCCTGACCTGATGGATTTAATGGTGGCGAGTGGTGCCAAAGGTTTTCTAATTGGTTTTGAATCTTTAGATCAAGAGGCCTTGGATGCGGCCAATAAAGGCTTTAGTCGTGTCAACGATTATCAGGCGGCGATCAAAGAATTCCATCGGCGTGGCATTGTCGTGCAAGGAAGTTTTGTCTTTGGTTTTGAGACAGATGATATTCACAGCTGTGCAAATACTTTAGATTTTGTGATCAAGGCCAGGATTGATTTGCCCCAGTTTACAATATACACGCCCTTTCCGGGAACTGAAGCCTTTTCACGACTGGATAAAGAAGGGCGAATATTATCTCGTGATTGGGCCCGTTACAATGGTCATGAAGTTGTATTTATGCCAAAGAATATGACGCCCGAACAATTGAAGGCGGGTGTCGATAATGTCTGGAAAACGGCTTATAGCTATGGTTCAATTTTTAAACGTCTGTCGGACCCGCCTTATCTCATCAAGCCAATTCTCTTTCTTTCCAATTTGAATTTCCGTTGGTTTATGCAGAGAGTGCATGGCAAAAGGAATATTCTTTCACCCCTTCCGCTGGTTAAATAGCTGTATCCAATTGAGACGTTTATCAAGAATATTGTGTTTGATCGTACCGGCCCTCAATCCACTTTTTTCCAGAGATGAGAGGTAGAAAGGAAGTGCATTTTTAACAAGGCATACTTGGAGATGACCCAACTGCCCAAGCTGTCTGGCATAATTATAAGGATGCCCTTGGCGTAATTCAGTATCGAGATTCTCACTCAGTGTTTCAACCTGAGCTGTTGTCATTGCAGCCTCTAAAAACAAAATGTAGTAGGGTGCATTACCTTCTCTCGGAATGTAAGGATTCATCAAGGCAAATTCAAAAAGGAAATTCATGTTTCTCGCCACCTTGTGAAGTGCCGCTTCGACCTGAGCGGGATTTAACTTTTCTCCACATAAATCACTGGTGGAATCTATTTTTCCTTCAAAACGAATGATGGGAGTTGCTTGATAGTATCCCAAGCATCGTACAGAATCTTTGAGATTATAACGATAGAGCCCTCCAGAAGTGGTGAGAAGGGGACTATAATGTCCACCAACCTCAAGCTCAAAGGCCAGAAGCGGTCGAGATTGTGGTCTGGCGAGATCAATAAACTCAAGAAAATGTCCTGCAACTGCCACGATGGACCCTTCAATACCCGATAACGGGATAGAAATAATGCCTTCAACCGCAAGAAGGCCCTTGCTTTGAATAATGACATTTGGAAACCACTGACGTAGCTTGGGAATAAAAAGAGCTGAGGAAGCATCAGTCCAGCAAGAAATTAATTTTAGCTTAGGCCAGATTTTTGCAAGATTACCGGGCGAAAATTCAAATGCGGAAGGAAATAATCGGTGCGCTTCACTTTGTATATATTCCAGCAAGAGAAGAAGAAATGTCGGACTCCAGACGGAGATCATGCCAAGTTCGTGACAGGCAAGGAGCAATTTTGCTGTTTCAAAGCGCCATCGGTGGACATCCTTGCATTCCGCGATTTCTTTTGAAGAGAGCATGAATTCATTCAGGATCATTCTGGTCAAAGGGCCGAAATATTCCAAGTCGTTATCGATTCCTATCGGGATTCCGGCCGAAGTTTTACGCAAAGTTCGATGAATGGGTGAAATCGCCCAATAACTTTTAGTTCCTCTTAATTCAGGCATAGATGAATAGAGATCGAAGAGCCATGGATCAATGGAAGCTGAGAATTCATGTAACAGACTTTTTGTGTAGGGAATTAATTTCTCGGGGCCGGACGAACCTCCCGACAGCTCCATCAGATTAATATTTTCGCCACACAAAATATTTTCTTCACCGGCGGCACAAGACTGAATGTCGTTTGCAATCGAGTCATAATCGACTATGGGAACCTGCTTTTGAAAATCCTCCACCGTGGAAATAGAGGAAAAATTGTGTTTTTTCCCATATTGAGTATTTTGGTTAGCTTTTAGAATAGACTTGAGTATTTTGACTTGAATGACTTGGGGGTGTCGAATTGCGAACTCAAAACGGCGAAAGCGCCGCTCTAAATGTCTTAGGTAGAGTCCCTGAATAGTGGAGCGGAAAAAATATCTTGCTGATAAATTACTTATCATCTTTTACCTAAAGGAGATTACAATTTAAGTATATCGAGATTTCATATAATTGTTATGGCCAATTCTTTCCGACTTACCTTGATTCATCCCTCCATCGGTCGCCGTAAGGGGCAGAAGTATGTGCGCCTTTGGCAGATGGAGCCACTCCCTCCCGCGGTGATTGCCGCGCTTACGCCAAAGGACGTCCAAATAACCTTTCATGACGATCGTATTGCGCCTATCCCTTTCGATCTGCCGACTGATTTAGTGGCGATGTCGATTGAAACCTACACCGCAAAGCGGGCCTATCAAATCGCCAGTGAGTATAGGCGGCGTCATATACCAGTTGTTATGGGTGGATTTCATGCGTCCTTATGTCCGGACGAAGTCGCTCAATATGCTGAAACAGTGGTCGTTGGTGAAGCTGAAGATATTTGGGAAACGGTCATTGAGGATTACAAGAATGGCACAGCTAAAAAATTTTATACTGCACCAACCCGACCTGAACTCTTTAAATCCACACCTGACCGTTCTATCTTCCGGGATAAAAAATATCTCTCTGTTCAATTAGTCGAGGCAGGTCGCGGATGCAGCTTGCGGTGTGAATTCTGCGCCATTCAGACAGTCTATAAACGTTCACAAAATTTTCGACCGATGGACCAGATTTTGTCGGAAGTTAGGTCTTTGCGTGACAAATCGGACTTCTTTTTCTTTGTTGATGACAACATAGTGACCAATCCAGGCAAGGCTAAAGAATTTTTTCGTGAATTGGCCGCTCTCAAAATCAAATGGGTCAGCCAGGCGACGATCAGTGCCGCCAAGGATGAGGAACTTCTCCAACTTATGCAGCAGAGCGGTTGTCAGGGCGTATTGATTGGCTTTGAAAGTCTAAAAGCGGAAAATCTTATGTTAATGGATAAATCAATCAATACACTTGGAATTGATTATGAAGAGGCCATGAAAAAGTTTCAGCGCTATAAAATTCGTATCTATGGAACTTTTGTTTTTGGTTATGACCACGATGTGGTGAAGTCCTTTGAAGAGTCTGTGGAATTTGCAACCCGACATGCCTTTTTTCTCACAGGTTTTAATCATCTTACTCCCTTCCCGGGGACAACACTTTATAAGCGCCTAGAACAGGAGAAACGGTTAATCTATGATAAGTGGTGGATGGATGATACCTACAGCTACAATCTTCTCCCTTTTCGGCCCAAATTAATGTCCGCCGAAGAAGTTCACGAACAATGCATCAATGCGCGACGAACTTTCTATTCATACAGCAATATCATGAAGAGATTGGTCCATTCGGTGAATCAAGGTTTCCGCAAACCATTTTTTCTAATGAATCTTATGCACCATAAAGAATTGGCCAAGAGAGATCGTTACCCCCTAGGGGATGAAAACTGGACCGGCGTGCTGTTGAAGGCCACACGTTAAAATGAGTTCAACTTATTTTAACTTGGCGACAGAATCTGACAACCAAGAGCTACTATGTTTTCTTCATAATAATCCCATGCCGGGAAGTATCTCTATTTCATTGGAGAGAAGCCCGAATTTCTTTTTTGGCGCCGGCATTGAAGGGGATACCCACCAAACTTTAGTCGCCAGAACTACAGATGAAAATCGTATTATTGCCGTGGGGAGTCGCTCGGTTCGCAAAATGTGGATTGATGGTCAACAAAAGAGTATGGGATATTTGGGGCAACTTAGAATTGACCGTGAATTTCGAAGTCGTGGGAAATTTATTATTCATGGTTATCAAAACATGTATGAACTTCACAAGAAAATGCAGGAAACTGAAAATCGTATCGATTGCTATATCACTACCATTGTTT
Source organism: Bdellovibrio sp. (assembly GCA_016187935.1). Classification (GTDB taxonomy): domain Bacteria; phylum Bdellovibrionota; class Bacteriovoracia; order Bacteriovoracales; family Bacteriovoracaceae; genus GWA2-49-15. The sequence goes on along the minus strand of JACPIU010000008.1, from coordinate 183,302 downwards.
CGGATAACGAAACGGCCATGCGTATTTTAAGTCGAAACGTCAAAGGTATGCCCAAGTACAGGCGATATGGAGAACTTTCTTCATTTTTGTTGCCGATTGGCCCATCTCTATTTTCCCGTTCTAAGCTAGGTGATGTGAATATCCGCCAGGCCTTGCAATCAGATCTGGCTGCCATCGTGGATTGTCTCCAGCGAAATTATCAACGTTTTCAGTTTGCTCCAGTTTGGACGAGTGAAGATTTCAGTAATTCAGATCGCACCCGGGGACTTAAGATTGAAGATTTTATTCTCGCGGAAAGATCACCGGGAGAGATTTGCGGTGTGATGGCATTATGGGATCAAACCGCTTTCAAGCAAACTGTGATTTGTGATTATTCGCCGATATTGGGCCGTATCGCCTCTTTATCAAGAGGTCTGGGAGAGTTTTTAAACACACCATCTTTGCCAAACATCAAGGATCATCTTCCTTTTGCTTTTATTTCTCACGTTGCCATCGATGAAGATGAAAAAAATGTCTTCGTTCAGCTTCTTTTGCGCATTCGGCAGATTGCCCATTTGAGAAAAATTCGGTTCTTGGCCGTTGGATTTGCCGATAATCACCCCTTCGCCTCAGTCCTGAAAAAGATCGTGATGAAAGTTGAATATCGCAGCGCCCTTTTTACCGTTTGTTGGGAAGATGGAGAACAGGCAGCATCGGCCATTGATACTCAGAGAATTCCGCATCCTGAACTTGCCATTCTTTAAAAATGATTTATTGGGTAATGTGATGATCCGTGCTGATCAATGGGAGACTAGTATTTTTAGTTTCTAGAAAAGCATCTCGACCATTTACTCGCATTTCAAATCCGGGTTTGGTGTAAAGTCGCTTTGAAAACAAATTGTAAGTCAGGTTGCCCATGAAAGTAATGGGGAATTTGTGGCCACTGCTCTTGGTGCGTTCCCATATTTTAGAAACCTTGAAAGTTTCACGATAGGCCCAACGAAATCCTTCATACAATTCGGTGGCGGTCATATTCTTGGGTTGATACACCACATGCATTGTATTGTAGTCGGCCCAGTTGTAACTCAGAATTCTATTTTCTTCCTCAAGGCGTTTGAAGAGCCTTGTTCCTGGGTAAGGAGTGTAAATGGAGTATCGGGGAATATCGATTTTAAGTTCTTGGACACGTTGTACGGTGTTGGCAAAAACATCTTTGTGGTCATGATCAAACCCAAAGACAAAACATCCTTGAACCACAATATGTGATTTGTGAAGAATACGCATCAGCTCAAGATAGCGTTCAGTCGAGTTAAAGCGCTTGCCGATTTTATCCAAGGCATTTTGGTTAACCGATTCAAATCCCAACAATAAATATTCACAACCACTTTTCACCATGAGATCAAAGAGTTCCGGTTCATCCACAATTTGAGTGGTGGCCAGTCCTCCCCAAGTTTTCTTAAGTGGAATCAATGCTTTAAAAAGTTCTTTGGCATATTCCACATCATCGACAGGACTTACGTCATTTAGGACAAAGCGTTTGGCCGGAATGGTTTTAATATCACGGATGACATCGGCCACCGGTCTGCGCGTGAAACGATTCCAATAGGAAGGTACTGAACAAAAATCGCATGCATGCATACATCCGCGGGTAGCTTGCACAACGTAGGGAACCATGTAACCGCTTTTCCTTTGCAAATCGTAACGGGGTGGAGGTGTGGTGGTCCTGGTGAACGGGCCCTGCCCAAGTATTTCGCGATATTCCGCTTGCAGCTTGCCACGCTTGAAATCGCTCAGGAGTTTAGGCCAGGATTCATCCGCCATACCAAACACCAATGTGTCAGCAAAACGTCGGGCCTCAGAAGGACAAAGAGTGACGTGGATGCCACCTAAGACCACCGGAATGCCACGCCTTCGAAAGTGATCGGCCAAAGCATAGGCACGTTGAGATGTGCCCGTCATCACGCTAATTCCCACCAAATCGGCGGGGTAATCGAGAGGAACAATATCGATGCTTTCATCAACCAGACGGTAATTGATTTCTGGATCATGACCACTTAGGGCCGCGAGAGTAGTTAAGGTGATTGGGGCCTCCCGTGCAGAACGAACAAAACTTCCAAATCGGAGTTTGTGCATGTTCGCATCGGGCATGATGAGAAGAATTTTTTTTGTTGCGATCATTTAATGCATTGTATCAATATTTTAAAGTCACGATAACCTGATAGGGAGTTTTTACAAAGCAACATAATACTCGTAATTTCCTATGGTTGCCATGGGGCCCCCCACTCGGTTGGCCTTTTAAACCATTCAGTTGGGTCTTGCTAGGAACCCAAAAAGAGCTGCGCTAAATTGGCCACAACCAATAACACTCTGGAGGTTTTATGAAAAAAACAGCATTAATTATGGGCCTATTGCTATCAGGCAACGTGATTGCCATGACTCAACTTCCTGCCGGTAACTACCAAGGCGACGGATTGGCGGTTCATCAAGGTGGTAAAAATGAACAATATTTAGTTGAGTCAAAAGTAACTGGGCAGGCCATCGAAAGCACATATAGGGTTGGCAGTGAAACGATGAAATACGCTTTCCAGGCACGTTTTGATAAACATGGTTTCTTTGAAGTGCTGATGGAAGGGACAAAAGTCGGGACAGGATATTGTATGAGCGTTTGGTGCCATTACTCGATTAAGATTGGCGATTTTTCTTTGGAAGAAACACTTACATTTTACCAAGGTCATCTCTATCGCTTGGGGCAGAAGAATAACAATGGTAAGTTAGTTTCTTGGGAAGAGGATTTGGAGCGAGAATAAGATGCGACCTGAAATCACGACTTATCTAATACGTTGTCTTAAGGCCTTGCGGTCAGTGCTTCCAGCACTGGCCGTTGGTCTGGCTTTCGCTGTTGTTTCCTTGGTGGGCAAAATTTCTTCCGGTGAAAAAATAGTATGGATAAAAATTTTCTCCGGCCCGCTTATTTATTCGCTTTGCTGTTTCCTGAGCATCTGGCTTATTTTTTGTATCGTGCATGCAGTGTATGAAATTATAAATAAACGTGAATTGAGGGAAAATTTCTTCTTAAGTTTCGTGATTAGTTTCATCGGAATGATTGTGGGTTTGTTATTGGCCCGATACTTTCAGGCCCTTTACGAGGGATATCCCGCTAACTTTTCCAATATGGGAGGAGCTTTTCTCGTCGGAACATTTATCACGTTGATGTTTCTTTTTTATTTTTATTATAAGAGTTCCGCGGAAGAGAATATCAAATTGCAGGCGCTGAATGCTGAAAATGAATTGCATGTTCTGAAAAATCAGATGCGACCGCATTTTCTTTTTAATACCTTAAATGGTCTAAGTGAATTGATAGAATCTGATCCTCAACGTGCCAGTATCATGACCCAAATGCTGGCCGATCTTTACCGTGAGATTCTAAAAAATTCGAAAACTAAAACAGTAAAACTTGTTGATGAAATTTCCCTGGTGGAAAAATATATAAAATTGGAACAATATCGTTATGGCAAGCGCTTGGATTATAAAATTTCCTTGTCGCAAGACCCGGTCGAATTAGAGAAGATCTACATCCCATCATTAGTGGTGCAAACATTAGTAGAGAATGCCATCAAGCATGGGATTTCCCCTGCGATCGAGGGGGGAATCATTGACATAAGTGTCGTCTCCAACAATGGCGGTCACCAAGTCACTGTTGAAAATACCGGAGCACCTGTAACAGAGAGTAAGGGGGGAACTGGAATTGGGATTACCAACACCATTTCTCGTTTACATCTTCTCTATGGTGAGAGGCATGGGTTTTCGCTAACATCCAAGAATAAAACAATTGCCACATTTTGGATGACGGGAGAAAAAATTGACTGACTATAAAATACTCGTGATTGATGATGAAGAATTGGCGCGACAAAAAATCCTGCGATTTTTAGATAAAACTGCTATTGTTTTGCCAGGTAATCTTGTGATTGAGGAAGCTCAAAATGGCTTGATTGGTTTGGCGAAAATTTCTTCTTTCGCTCCCGATTTGGTTTTTTTAGATATCCAAATGCCCGGGCTAAGTGGGATGGAATTATTGCAGCAAATCCAAGATCGCGTCTTTAAAATTATTTTTGCCACCGCCCATGAGGAGTTCGCATTAAAGGCCTTTGAAGAAAGCGCTTGCGATTATCTTTTGAAACCTTTTGATCAGGAAAGATTTGATCGTGCTTTGAATAAGGTATTGAAACTTCACTCGCAAGAGAGAGTTTTGCATGAATTGGAAGATTCATATCGTTCGACCGGGAGGTATTTAGAAAAAATCACCTATAAGTTTGGTGAAAAAATAAAATTCATTAAAGTTTCCGAAGTTCTCTACTTCGAAAGTCGCGAGCACTACACCTATGCTATCACGGAGGAGGGGGAAAAATTAATAGATCTTTCTTTAGCATATCTGGAAGAGCAATTGGATGCTCAAAAATTTCTGAGGATTCACCGCCATGTCATAGTCGCCCTGGGGGACATTACTGCTTTTAAAAAAGGAGAACCTTTCCTTATACAGTTGAAAAATGGGATTGAATTACCTGTATCACGCAATAATCGCAAAAAACTTTTAGACAAGATATTTCCCTGTTAGCGACATTGAAAAATATTCTGATATTCAGAGGGATTATAGTCATTGCACAAGGATTCATCCAAGTCATTGATCGTCAAACCATTTTCGATCTGCTCGGCAAAAAACATGTAGAGAGGGGATAGATTCTCTTGGACTTGGGTGACGACATGTTCTGGTTTATCCGGATTACCTTCGGCAAAACCGCGTTGGCACATTTCGCGCTGAAAAGTATTTTCAGCTTGGGGTCTCTTTTCGCTGAGAAGACGCCACACTCCCGCCAGAATACCTGTGCGATCTTCCCCAACGGTGCAGTGGAAAAATATTTTTCCGTTTTCTTCGCCTGTAACCTTTTCAATTAAGTGGATGGCCTGGACCATTTGTCGGCAGGCCAGTTTGTGATTTCTAATGTCCTTCCATAAAAAAGGAATATGGTGACCTTTGATGCCAAGTTGCTTTAATTCCTTAAGTTCCGCTTGCACTTCATTTTTGGTTTCATTTTTAAAGATCAATACATCGGTTACATTGAGATCAACGAGTTGATGAACATTGGCCTGAGGCGCTTGACCACGAATGATTTGCAATGTTTTCCCAACGTAATGGGTGTTTCGAATATCAAGTTCCTTGATACTCGACTTGAAGGAACTGGCCTGGGCCCATGTATTTGAGTTTGAGATAAGAATAAAAAGCGTACTAACCAGCAAATGCGATTTCATAGAACCTCCAATGCCAAAGTGGGCACGTTCTACACTATTATCGCGCTGTTCTGAATTAGATTGATTCGAATGTATCTATCTGTAAAATGGATAGATTTAGGGCTACGCCCATGAAAGAACTTGGGCCACACACTTCTCAATTCCTGAGTATATCTCATGAAGTTTGGCATCACCGTACATATAGGCCGGCGTAGTGACAATTTTAGCGCTTTGATCGGCACAAATCTGATCAACATCACAGTTAACATGCTTGGCACCAGTTTTCTCTATTTCTTGCGCTGTCTCTTTGTCATTTCCTATCGTTACCTTGAGATGCTCATTGCCAAACAAGAGGGCCATTAATGCGGGGGCGATGCAGATAGCACCAATGGGTTTCTTTAGCTCGTGGATTTTTGTAACCAATGCCCGAACTTCAGGTAGAACTGTCGCCTTGGAACCATCAAAAGCAAATTTGCACAAATTTTTTGCTACTCCGTAGCCTCCCGGGATAATCAGGGCATCCAACGTCTCTGCCCTCACTTTGGCAATATCCTGAATATTTCCTCGGGCAATTCGCGCCGATTCTTCTAAAATATTTCGTGTTTCCCGCAATTCATTGCCAGAAAAATGACTAACAACGTGATGCTGGTTAATATTGGGTGCCATGATAATTGCCTCGGCTTCCAGTTTATCGATGGCAAGTAAAGCGAAAACGGCTTCACGAATTTCGGCACCATCGCGATTACCACAACCAGCGAGAATTACTCCTACTTTCTTCATTTTAAAAATCCTTGTTGAGGGGTCCATAGAATTTTAGTGAAGGATACTAGATAAAGAAAATATGCACCGGCCCAAAGACTGGCAATTAAATAAAGAAGAGGTGAGAAATATTGATTCGCCATAACCGGAATCACAACCCGCATTAGGGCACCTATATTAACCAAAATAAACAAGGCAATAATAGTGTTGTTGGCCTTCATCATGTGCCCGGAATGCGCCAGACTTACTCTCGTCATCAGGCCAAGGGAAAAGCATCCGAGGGCACCAGTGGTTAAGATATGAATATGAACATTGGTCGTGCCAAACCATTGCAGATGATGGGCCATCATTTCCCCGACACAAGATGAGAGAAGCCACAAAAAACCGACATTTAAAATGAAAATCATGGGTTCTTTGATAGTTTGCAATGGTCGCATCAATTTCCAAATCCAAAGACCGATGATCAAAGCGACGAGAAGAAGCATATCCAATATGAATGGAGAAAAATGGAAAAAGGCCTTCAGTGCATCTGAAAGAAGAAGCGAGGTTAAAAAAGTTCCCCGTAACATCGGAGGAATTTGAATTGTCCCAATTTTGGGGAAACGCTTACTGGAAAAAAAGGGAATAAGACGGCAAGCGAAGAGGGCCAGGAGATAACGAATTAGTCCTAAAGACAAATCACGTCCTGCCCATGTCATGGATTTATGTTGGTATAAATCGCCGAAAAACAGCATTTCTTTTGCCAGAAAAAAACCAAAGAGTACGGGCATAATAATTTGAAAATTGCGATTACCCTTAAGTTGCAATCCGGCCATGATGATAAAAAGTATCATGAAGGGAAAGTTTAAGAAAATCGCCAGTGCCTCAGGAAGATGGGCCATCATGGCGATCCGCTCGCCAACCCAAAAAAGCGCCAGGGCAAAAAGCCAAAGCCCATTTCTCATTTTATTTCCAGACCAATTAATGCTGGCCGTGAGTAGGAACCCGCTTACGAGGGCCAAGCTAAAACCAAAAAACATTTCATGAGAATGCCAGTTGAAAATACTTTTGAATACGCCCGGGTAGTTCAGATGGTTAAGGATAAAACTGGCAAAAAAGTTGGGTAGAAAGAATCCTGCCAGCGCGCAAAGAAAAAACATTGTTCTAAAGGCCGCGGAAAAATAGGCAAATTTTTGGAGATGAGCGTGAATTCTTAGCATGAAATATCCTCATTATTATTTAAGAACAAGAGCATCAATCAGCACAGAAAGGGAAGCCGCAAGAAGTCCAATACCGACTAGCTTTTCAACCGTCGAGTCAGAAATTTTTCTAAATCTTTGTGCTACTAGCGCTCCGGATGCGAAACCAATCGCCAAAGGCAAAGTGATGTGAAAATCAATATGTCCCAAGTAGAAATGGGAAACACTTGAGGTGACCGAAGTAAAAACGATCATAAAAAGCGAGGTACTGACAGCAATTTGAATGGGTAATTTAACCACTCTGATCATGACAGGCGTCTTAAGGAAGCCGCCGCCAATTCCGAACAGTCCTGCCACCAAACCAGCTATGCCACCAAAAATACCGGCCACCCAGATGCTAATAACACGGCCACGTGAAGAGTGAATTAGCGGGGGGCAGTTATTTAAACGATCACTCCAACTGATTCTTTCATCAAATTTAAGGCGTGAGGTTTTCAACATTTTGAGGCCGATTATAGTGATGAAAAAAGAGAATAAAACTTCCAATGTTTTAAGAGGGAGAAAAGCGGTTAATTTTGCTCCGATAATGGCCCCCATGATGGTGGGAATTTCCATGGCAATGGCCACTTTCATATCAACGCTACGGCTTCTTAAATTAAATAAAGTTGAAATAGTCGCTGCCAAAAGAACGCTAATAGTGATTGAGCCGACCGCCATGGACATTGGAACTTTGAAGACAATAACGAGAATTGGAATGACAAAAATGCCGCCACCAAAACCAATCATGTTGCCGGCCATACTAGCGGCTGCCCCAAGTAGAAAAAGTGAGATTGTCTGAAATGTCATGATCTAGTATTACAGCAAGTTATTTAATCTCTCCGCGAACTGGCCTGAAAACGACTTCTTCCATGAGATTACCCGTCGGGGCGGGAAGTAACACTGGAAATTGAAATTCTTCAGGAACGCATTCCTCATAGCTTACCGATTTATCCTCTTGTCCATTTTGGTTGATATCAACATTGGTAACAATCCTCTTCCATTTTTGAAGATCGGGACGCACAAAATGGGTTATCCAAAAAAGTTTCTTACCGGCAAAGGTACGTCTCGCCATATTGGCTTCACTTTGTTCTCGGATGGCGCGGCGATGGGCCACCACAACTTCATCGCCAACTTCAGGACGCATACGATAATCGCCGGCGACGCATGTTTCCCAGGCACTATCGGGTTCGCTTCCTGGTTGTACAATTTTAATCTTAGTTCCCAAGACAATGTCTTTTTCTGTTTCGAGATACGAGTTACGGGATTCTTCTCGAACAGTCATTGCCATAAACCGCATGAACAATCCGTCCTCTTTCCTTTTATCCTTTTTCGACATCATTACGTCTTCTAGGATAATAGAACGACTGCCAGGATCATTGCTGAGATTAGATACGATTTTCATCGAAATATTTTTGCCAATGTTCCCATCTCTGGATGGAACCAAGCAATTCTTAAATTCCTCAACTAAATCCTTTGGGAGTTTTCCTTGATTTGAACTAAGGGAAATAGGCTGGTTCCATACTTCGCTGCTGTTTGTCCGCTTGACGCCCTCTTCTTTGATGCCTACCGAGCTATATCTCATGCTCAGAATATTGGCCCCGGGAACGAACCCTCCGCTCACTTTGCAACCTTCAATTTTGATTTCAGTTTTTGTAGCTCCATTGGCCAGAAGGTCTTTAACTGATGGAGGTTGGAGTTGCGCCAAGAGATATTCGGGATTCATATTGATAAAATTAATAAGATCTTTCTTGTGAGGTAAATCAATGCTGCAAACTTGAACACCTTCTTCAAAAGGGCCGGCTTCAAGAACACCACGGGCCACTCCTTGCATTCCTTGATGATCCAGAGTGGTAATGGTTTGAGCGAGAATGGCTTCTTTCTTTTTGGGGTCCCATCCACGCACAGTCACCTTGGCAATTCCACCAAGTTTCGAGGCAAAGGATTTTTTGACATGACCCTTTTGGGCCTGGCGAATGACATCAAGCGCTTGGGCCATTCTTATGATTTTGGCCAGAATAATACCCTCATAACCAACTAAGGTCGCCACGCCGACGCCAAGTCCGATCCAACCGGCGACGGGAGCAATGGTGGCGAAGGGTAATTTGTATACTTCTCGACCTACTAAATTTGCCAACCATAGGGGGAACTCAGGCCCCAGCGACATGGCGTACAGACCGGACGCTAAGGTGGCACTGGTACCGGTCAAAGCGCCTGTGATTGTTGGGCCGAAGACACTTTTTTTGGCCAATTTGCGAATGCGCTTTTGGTAATCGGCTTCGCAACTTGTTTCTCTTGTCTGTAAGCGAAGGTGGGAAGCGGATTGTGTCAGGGCATTGTTGGCATCTTTCATTTTAAGCCATTTGACGTTGACGGCATTGGGACCTTTCTTGCCTTGGACAGCAAGGATAGTTGTTTCAAAAAAACTGCGTCCCAATCCGGTAAAATTATGACCACTGGCCTTTGCTGCGTAATCCAGATTTCCATAGAGTTGGATAAGTTCTTTTGTCAGGTCATTATAACTGCCCTTATATTTATTCTCGTTTAGTCTCTTGTGCAATTCATCGAGGGACTTTGTGGTTTGTTCCCAAAGATTCTGTGAATCATCCAATTCGGTGGTTGGGATGGGCCTGGAGAGATAACAAAAATATTGATTATCCGGGTAAGACACCAGTGTTTCATTTCCGTCTTTGCATAAACCGGCCTGGGCATCCGTGAGAGACAAAAGAAATGCCATGGCAATCAATAATTTCATAAAGGCACCTCATGATGAAGGATGAACAACGAGGTGCCTTCACTAGCATCCAGTAAGTGTAATGGCAAGTTGTGTTAGCTTAGTCAACGAGTGCGTTGTTTAAGATTTCTCGCATATGCTCAGGAGTTGTTCCATTAAGGAGTGCCGCCTTATTTGCTACCTGATCTAAGAGCTGAGAATCGCCATGAGATGCTCGCATTGCTGCGCTGCGCAGCGTGGTGAAGTCACTACCCATTATACGAATGGACATTTGATCTTGTTCACTCTGGCTCAAGGAGCGCATGGAGGATTTCTTACTCCAAATTGAGTAAAGGCGTGCCAGTTCAGTGCCTCTTTCACTGCTCAGTCCAAATTGAGCTGAAATTCGTTCAGCTCTTCGGGCAAGAATTTGTTGCTCTTTAACTGCTGCCAATCTCTCTAGATCTCTCGAATTTTCGCCATCAACCGAGCCCCTAACAGGAATCACTACCGATGGTGTATTGACCTCGATTTCGTCGTCGATGGAATCATTCAGATCATCAAATAAATCATCTAAATCTGAATCACAGGGATAAGTCATACAAGTCTTGACGGGCACACAAGAAACAAGAAGAGCAGCAAGAATGATGCCGATTAAGATCTTTAACATGGCGACCTCCAGATTAGCGTAAAGGCTGCCAATCTAGCCTATCTGTCGCGCATAGAAAAGCTGATATATGCTGGTGTTACTGTGATATCAGTACTTGTTGAAAAGCGGTTAATGCCATCGCAAATTTCTTTTTATTCAGATGGATCGTTTTGTCCTTAGATGCCATTGCCTGACGCTGAAAGCGGGCAAGACGGTCGTTTAAATTTCTGATTCGTGCATTTTGGATGCTTTCACTCATATCATTGGCCGCGATCACAATGACCGCAGGGATAATCAAGGGGGGAAAAAAACACGCCAAAAGTAACAAAAGTAAGTCGCTATTATCGTGATGGGGACGGAAATAGTTAATCGCATAGGTCATTCGGTCCTGAGCACTCTTCCAGTCGAGAATTCCCACATCTTCACCAATCATTTGCAGAGAGTAGTTTTTCCTGGCTTCTTTCTTGACCAGGTAAAAAGCATAATCCTTGCAATCTTCCATTTTTGTCATTGTTTCATCTTCGCAAAGGACGCGAATTTGGCGATTGCCCAAACGTTGTTTAAGGGTCGCACCTCTGGTTCTCAGTTCCAGTTCATTTTTAGAGAGATTGGGTAGAGGGGCAGCCTGGGCCTGCAGCGAAACACAGGCGATCACAATTAAGACCAGCATCTGCTTGAAATTTCTCATAAAGTACCTATGGTTAAAAAGTTTCTCGCACCTATAAAACAAATTTCAATCAGCTTCAATGCAAATTGTAAACAATACACGTCTTTTCAAGTTGATAGGCCATCTAAAAGCATTGTAAGATGGCATAATTTGGAGAGTTATGAACACTAAAAAAATGGTTATCACCGCTGGACTTCCATATTCCAATGGCGACATTCATGTTGGTCACATTGCTGGATGCTATCTTCCTGCCGATATTGCCAATCGCTATTTTAAGTTGAATGGACGCGAGACACTTTACATCTGCGGAACTGACGACCATGGCGTCGCCATTGTTCTGTCAGGATTGAAAGAGGGCAAAACACCTCAAGAAATGGTTCAGCACTATCATGAAAGACAGCGCAAGGCCTTCGAGGGTCTTGATATCCGCTTTGATGTTTTTGGTTCCACCAGCAAAAATCCATTTCACAAGGAACTTTCCAATGATTTCTTTTTAAAGATTTATGAGAAGGGCTATTTTACCAAAGAAAAAAGTCTGCAGTTTTATGATGAAAAAGAAGACATGTTCTTACCCGATCGCTACGTCAAGGGAGATTGTGCGTTTTGTGATGCCAAAGATCAAACCGGGGATCAATGTGAAAATTGCGGAAAAATCTTGGACGTCGATGCTTTAAAAAATCCCAGAAATGCGTTGACTGGATCTCCTGTTGGTAAGAAGGAGACAGTCCATTGGTATCTGGATCTCTCAAAGGCCGAAGACCAGGTCAGAAAATGGCTTGAACATGCCGATATGAGAAGTGATACCAAAAACTACGTCGAGAGCCTGCTGCAAACGGGATTAGTCAAGCGCAGCATGACCAGAGATATTAACTGGGGACTGCCAGTTCCTCTCAAAGATCCCGATGCCAAGAACAAAGTTATGTACGTTTGGTTTGATGCCCCGATCGGATATATTTCCAATACCAAAGAACTCTTGGTGTCCCAAGGTGCTGGTGCGACGGCCTATCATGACTGGTGGAAAAGTGATGCCGAAATTTATCACTTCATCGGTGAAGACAATACAGTTTTTCATTGCGTGATTTGGATAGCTATGCTGAACGTGCATGGTGGTTATAGCCTTCCCAAAGGTGTGATCGTCAATAAGTTCATGAATATCAAAAAAGGTGATGCGATTGAAAAAATATCCAAGTCGCGCAAGAATGCCATTTGGATTTTAGACTACCTTGCCGATGGCAATGATCCTGACTATCTGAGATATTATTTGACCATCAATGCCCCGGAAAAAAGTCGCTCTAATTTTGACTATGACGAGTTTGTGGCCCTTTGTAATTCTGAGCTTGCCGATACTTTGGGCAATTTCATTAATCGTTCTCTTTCCTTTTCCATGAAATTTCTTGGCGATCGGTTGCCCATTTATGATCCGACCTTGATGATCAAAGAAGACCACGAGCATTTGGAAAGTATGAAGAATTGTTTTAGCGAGATTTCTTCCTGTTTCCAAGCATGGTCCACTCGTCGCGCTATGATTGCCGCTTTCGATTTCGCCCGTCAGTGCAACAAATATTTTAATGACAAAGCACCATGGAGCACCCGTAAGACCAATATTGAGCTTACCAAGGTAACACTGGCCCTCTCGCTCCAGTCGATTTATTTCTTGGGCGCTGTTCTTCGTCCGTTCTTTCCCCAGAAATGCAAGAGCATCCTACAAATTTTCGGAGTTTCAAGCGAGATTCCTTGGCAGAATGCCCTCAAATTTCCTGATGGAGATACGCCTCTGCATAAGATGGAAATCTTGTTTAAGAAAATTGAAACAGAGGCCACCCAAGAATAGTAAACATAGCGTATGACAAAATTGAATGATTTTTTCGGCGAAATGCTCGGTACTGCCATTATAGTGCTGTTTGGTTGTGGCAGTGTTGTTGTTAGTATCCTTTTCGGTGCGGGACTCAGCCTCGTAGAGGTGTGTCTGATTTGGGGTGTCGCTGTAACCCTGGCAATCTACTCTGCCCGGGGACTCTCGTGCGCGCACCTGAACCCTGCCGTCAGTATTGCGTTAGTTTTTGGTGGTCGTATGAAGTGTAAGAAGCTCCCTGTTTATCTTCTGGCCCAATTTGTCGGTGCCTTTTTGGCCGCGGCCCTCTTGTATTTGGTCTTCAGGGATTCCATTGTGACATATGAAGGCCTCCATAATATTGTGCGTGGTTCTCCGGAGTCCGTGAAAACGGCCATGATGTTTGGTGAATTTTATCCTAATCCAACCGCCGGAGATGCCGCCAAGGTGACGATGTTTACCGGATTTATGGCCGAATTCTTGGGAACCGCCATCCTGCTTTTTTTTATCATGATTCTGACTCACGATTGTAGTGTCGGCAGTCCCGGTAATGAAATGATACCGCTCTTTATCGGATTAGGTGTTTCCATTAATATTTTATTGTTTGGATATCTCTCCCAGGCCGGCTTCAATCCGGCGCGCGATTTGGCCCCTCGCCTGTTTGCCTATATGGCGGGATGGGGTGAAGCCGCGCTGGCCGGTGGTTTTGTCGGTTCCATGGTCGTTTATGTGCTTGGTCCGATTGCGGGCGGCATTTTCACTGCTCTCATGTTCCGTTTTTTTATCGATAAAATGTTGTTGGGCAAATCCAAGTAGAAAGATTTTGTTAGATGTAAAAAATCTTCATTTTTGCTATACTGACTTTATGTTGAGGTATAGCACATCCCCCCTTTCTGATTGTGATGATTCCGATGATTCTAATTTAGAACTCGGGGACCTGCCTAGGTGTGCATAAACAAAAGAAAAAACACCAGACAAAAGGCCCCGAATTCGGGGCCTTCTTATTTGTGGAGGAAATATGCAGGAAAATGAAGAGATGGGTAAAACGGGTATTGTTTATCGTATTAAAAAATTAAAAGGGTTTTCTTTTCTCCATATCATTGTCGATGGCAAAATTATTCAGGCCATTTTTGAAGGCGAACTTCCTGATGCAATTAAGGAACAATCGGCGGTGGCCTTCACCGGTATTGCTCGCAAGGCGCAAATTAAAGACAAATTGATTTTTCCCAACGATCTTGAGCTTAAAATCACTTCATTAGAGGCCCTTTCTACTCCCTCGGAAATATTTCCGTTTGATATTACAAAAAAAGAATTGAACATAAACAACAGTGTTCTCTTTGACTTGAGAGCGCTTTCCATGCGGCATCCCAAAATTAAGGCCATTTTTAAAATTCAAGAGGCAATCGTGATCGGATTTCGCTCTTATTTGCACCGTCAGGGATTTAGCGAAATACGAACTCCCAAAATAGTCAAGGCAGGAGCTGAAGGAGGCGCCAATATCTTTGAACTTAATTATTTCGGTTCAAAGGCCTTCCTTGCCCAAAGTCCGCAGTTTTATAAAGAGTTTTGTTGTGGCGTTTTTCAAAAAGTTTTTGAGGTCGGCCCAGTTTTCCGCGCCGAAAAACACAACACCAACCGCCATATCAATGAATATACTTCACTGGATATGGAGATGGGACCGATCAAAAGTTTTTTTGAAATTATGAAGACTGAAGAGGAAATTTTAAAAGAAATCATGGCAACGATTGAAGCTCAATGCTCTTATGAATTGAATCTGCTGGAAATTACGTTGCCCCAAATTAAGGAAATCCCTGTTTTGAAATTTTCCGAGGCCAAAGAAATGGTCTTTAAAGAGTATTCCATTGATGAAAGGCAAGAACCGGATTTATCTCCCCTTGAGGAAAGCAAAATATGCGAGTTCATAAAAAAGAAAACCGGTTCCGATTTTGTCTTCGTGACTCATTATCCGACAGTGAAACGTCCGTTCTACGCCAAAGAAAGTCTTCACAATAGGGAAGAAACAGAAAGTTTCGATTTACTCTTTCGAGGAATAGAAATTACCACCGGAGGTCAGCGCATTCATGAGTATCACGAGTTGATTGAAAAAATGCAGTATCGAGGGATGAATGTGGAAGAATTCACTTTCTTTTCCAATGCCCACAAATACGGACTACCACCGCATGGTGGTTTTGGAATGGGACTTGAACGATTGACCCAAAAAATTATTGGACTTGATAACATCAAAGAGGCGACTATGTTTCCCCGAGATGTAACCCGGCTTTTTCCCTAGGAGAGGAAAATGTTAGATATAAATTTCATTCGAAAAAATACTGAGCTTGTTAAAAAAGCAATTAGAGATAAGGGTGTAAACCTAGATTTGGGGCAAGTTCTTAAGATTGATCAAAAGTTGAAAGAAGAAAAAAATAAATTGCAAGAATTGCAAACAAGAAAAAATCTTATTGCTCGGGAAGTTCCTCTAAAGAATGGTCAAGAGAGGACTTGTCTCATTGAAGAGGGAAGAAAACTTGGCACGGACTTGAGTCAGCAAAACGACGTTGTAAAGAAACTTCAGATTGAATTTCACGAACTGATGTGGCTTATCCCAAATATTCCCATAAAAAGCGCACCGGTTGGAGAAGATGCTACAGCCAACATTGTTATTAAAACTGTCGGCGAGAAAAAGAAATTTGATTTCCCTTTGAGGAGTCATAAGGAGCTTCTTAAAATTAATGACTGGGCCGAGTTTGATAGAATTATTAGAATTGCAGGCGAACGGGCCTATGCTCTAAAAGGTGACTTGGTCTTGATTGAAATGGCAGTTCACCGCCTCGTCTTGCATAAACTCAGAGAGAAGCATTTTAAACTATTGGCCGTTCCTGCTTTTGCAAGGGATGAAGCCTTTTATGGAACCGGGCATTTCCCTACGGGAAGAGATCAAGTCTATAAATTAGATCAAGAGGAACTTCTCCTCGCTGGCACTGGGGAAGTCATCATCAATAGTCTTCACGCCGATGAGATCTTAAAGAAGGAACAACTGCCTTTGCTTTATGGCGCCTTTGGGACGTGTTTTCGGAAAGAGGCCGGGAGCGCAGGAAAAGATGTTGGTGGAATCATGAGAGTTCATCAATTCAACAAAACTGAACAATACATCATATGTGAAAATGATTTTGATGAGAGTGCGAAATGGCATAGCTTTATGCTTGAAATAGCGGAAGAGATATTACTTGATTTGGAGCTTCCCTATCAAATTGTGGAATGTTGCACTGGTGACATGGGACTGGGAAAATATCGAATGAATGACATCGAAGCGTGGGTGCCGAGTGAAAACCGATACAGAGAAACGCATAGTGGGAGCACTTTGCATGACTGGCAAGCGAGAAGAACAAATCTTCGTTATCGAGATATTGATGGCGAAGTAAAATTTTGCCACACGCTCAATTGCACAGGCATTGCAACTCCACGAGTTCTTGTTGCTCTCCTTGAAAATCATCAGCGCAGTGATGGGACAGTTAAAATTCCGAAGAAACTTGAGGAGTATTTGTAGAGGAGAAAAAAAGACCCATGGAAGGGGATAAAAGATTTTGTGGTCCGTTGGGAAACTTATGTTGAATTCTGTGGGTCAAAAGAAGAAGTAGATTTAAGGATAAAGGATGGAGCTAAAGATTTTTTTGATTTGGAAAAAACGCTTCGCCCTCCTTCAAATAGCGAGAAATTTGTGAAACTTCTTTTGTTGTTAAAGAAACATACATGGGCCAGCAATGAAGAAATTTCTAGTTACATCGGATTTAAGCAAAGCATGTTAAGAAATCCCAAATTAATTTTTGATTTTTTGATGCGAATCCCAGTGTTTGATCTTTTTACGACTCCGCGATAAAATGCGAGAGACATGAAAAGTGCGTTTCTATTGTTTATTATCCTCCCTTATTCTTCGTTGACGTTTGCGATCGATTGTCCTGAAGGTACTCGTAATGTCATTGCTCATTTCAGAAGCGATTACACCAGGATAGATGGTACATATGTAAGATCGGCAGAGGTTAAAGAATCTTGCCGCAAATATTCCTTTTTAAGACCCTCAAAATTATTATTTTTACACAAAACCCCTACTGCTTGGCCGAATAGGAACGAAAAATTCATTGATTGGAGTGCGAAAGAAAAACAAGAAATCAGTAACATTTTGAAGTCTCTCCCTAAGGCATTAACTCAAGTAGGGACATTGAAATTACATAGGGCCCGCACCTCAAAGTGGGAAGGAAACGCGGCAACGAGCCTACCGGAAGAAAATATTATAACTTTTTATAATAACGTCTCATCTTATAAATTAAGAAATGTTTTAACGCATGAGTTGTCTCATATTCTTTGGAAAAATCTTGATCAAAATGAACGTGAGAAATATTTTTCAATCGCAGATTGGATTCTAAATAGTAAAGGCGAAATTTTTAATCAAAGGGCCATTGTTTCAGAAGAAGATGGTCGGACGAGTCCAGAAGAAGATTTCGCTAATAATGTAGAGCATCTTCTCACCAATAAAAATTATGACCAAAAAATTTCGCCACTGATTGTAAATTGTCTTAAACAGATAATAGGAATAAAAAGATGAACAAGAAACTTAACGTATTAGCGCTTTTGTTTCTTATAGCGTGTACTACCACCACTAATCCAATTCAGGGCCAACCACAGGCACTTACGTCTTGGAATATTATTGATGGGATAATGCTAGAAAACTGGAATAAGGATAAAATTGAAAGTGTGTTAGGGCACTCAGACAAAGTACTGACGGATAGTACTAATTTATATTTTGATCAAGATACCAAAATGCAATTATTTGCGATTGAGTATAAAGCAGATGGCCAGGTTGTGAGCTTTTCTTTTAAACCTCAAGAAAATGAGGTTGCAGAATTTTCACTAGATAAAATTAAAATACGCTGGAAGAATTTTAAATGCGCAGACAAGAGCGAACAAGTCACGCATCGCGATTATATTGAGAAGAGATATTGGCTTGAATGCCAGAATCAGGCGATAGTTTACTACTCAAATAAAAAAGAGGTCTCGTATTTAACTTTTACCCGCAAATAAAAAAAGGCCCTGTGGGTTAAACCGGGCCTTAGCAATGGCTTATATGAATGCGTTCGAACAGAAATAAGCCACGACGGGGCTCGGCCACTACAGTCGGTCGCTTCACGCTCCCTCCCTGCGTGGCCTCCCCTCGTTCGCTCTCTCGCTTCGAGCCCCATCGGCGGTGCGGAATGTTTGGGTATAAAAAAACCCAGCTTTCGCTGGGTTATTTATTTTTAAATGGGGTGGCCGATGGGGCTCGAACCCACGACAACCAGAATCACAATCTGGCGCTCTACCAACTGAACTACGGCCACCATAAGAAGAGCTTAAAATCACAGGTGTTATAAGTTTTCATAGAACGCATCGTCAACCGAATTTTAAGAAGAGAAAATAAGAAATCTTACATATTTGACGATCCGCGCTTGGTATGCTCAAATGTGGATGCTAATCAATTTCTAAGGGGTTGACTGTGCGTCTAGCTAATATACGACACTGCTTAGCGGTTATTCTTGCAATGCTGATGACGAACACGGTTTATGCTTATGGAATTGGGATTTCGTCTTTCCCTCTTGCTGCTCAAAAAAGAATGGTTTCGGCCGAAGCAACTGGCATTATGTCCCACGGTGCAGGTGCCGGTATCCAGGCACGCTATACTCAAAATTTAAATGTCGGCACGACACTTGATCTTGGAATGGGCCTTTCAAGCGGTGATCGAAGTAGCCGTGTTTTTGCTGGCATGGATTATGAGCTTTTTCCTGATTATGAAAAACAGCCACGGGCATCTATCAAGGCCACAATCGCCAACGCTCGCGAGTTTGGGCAGACCTATAATATCTTTAGCGTAGCTCCCGTTTTTTCTAAGGGTTTTTCCTTTTGGGGGAAAGAAGGCCATCCATACATTGCTTTTCCTTATGGTGTTTCACTCAATGGTGACCGTAAGACCTATGCCACAAAATTTGATGTAGCGGTAGGGGCCAGTGCACCCCTGACGTTTGTTGAAGGATACGAGAAGCTGATTGGCAACGTAGAAGTGACGGCAGGTATAAAAAACAGTTTCACGGCCATTTTTATGGGTGTGAGCTATCCCATTAATTAAGTTTCGCTAAAGATGTTTCCTCGGATTGTTTTTAGCGATTTTGACGGAACCCTTACTTATGGATTGAGTTTGGGTTCCTTTTTTTTTGATATCCTGGCACTTATTAAGGCAAAAAATAGTGAACTTGTCATTGTCACCGGCCGCTCGGTTTCTTGGGGGCATTTTCTTTTGACTCATACGGATGTTTCCGCAGTGATTTCGGAAGGGGGAGGGATGCTTTCTCTTCGTGAGAAGAATAACCTTCTTTGTGATTATCCCCTTCTACCTGAAAAAGAATTCAATCGTCTGAAGAAATTTGTGGCACTTCTCAAAGAGCAGTTTCCTGATATTCCTCTGACCAATGATAGCATTGGCCGTATGGCCGATCGAGCGATTGAATTGGCCGTGGCGAAACCGCGTTTGAAAGAGTTGAGTTCCTTTATGCAGGCACATCAAATTAATTATTCCTGTTCCAGTGTGCATCTGAATTTTTGGTGCAGTGATATCAGCAAAATTAAAGGTATAAAATATTATTTGGCCAATCACACCCAAGACATCAGTATTGATGATTGCATGTATTTTGGTGATTCAAAAAATGATGAGAGTGTTTTTGAAGTAATGAAAAATACTGTCGGCGTATCTAACATTCGCGAGGTCGTAGAAGAATTAACTTTTAAACCCAGCGTCCTCTTAATGGGTGAACATAATGAAGGCCCTTATGGTGTGCTTAATTATTTGGATTATCTTTCCCGAAAATAATTCTCCACTCGTTGTTTGATTTCTTTTTCAACCGATTCAGTTTCCAACTTAAGAGTGTGTTGTATCCAATCTCGCAGATCATAGGGCAGTGGAGATAGGAAAAGTTGTGGCCTATTCTGATAAGTAATTTTTAGAGCGGTAGCGTGAAGCGCTTGGCGCGGCAGCTCCATAAAATCATGTTCCTCAGGCGTGGCGATGTGATCCTTAAAACGCTGAAACATTGGGTAATTGCCAAGATAGAGCTTGTCGCCCAATAAGGGAAAACCATGGGCCGAAGCATGAACGCGAATCTGGTGCTGGCGTCCAGTCACAGGAAAGGCCAAACCCAGAGCATATTGTGGGTTTTGCCAAAAAATTTCGAAATACGTTTTAGCTTCCTTTCCTTCCTGGGAATTTTCAGGGAAAGCATGAATAAAAACGCGCTTTGGCCCATCTTCCATGGGGCCCATGCGTTCATTAGCGTGGAAAGTTACAGGGTCAGAAGATGTTGGATGTTTTTTGGCAATGAAAAAATAGACTTTCTTCACACGATTGTTTTCAAATTCGGTGGAAAGTTGGTTGGCGGCCACAGGGTTTTTGCCCAGCAAGAGAATCCCGGAGGTTTCGCGATCAATTCGATGGATAGAATGAATCATGCGCTGATGGATATTTTCAAAATAAACCGTGGCGCAATAAAAAAGGTGACGTCCGGTCGGATGCGTCGTCATGTAGGGTGGTTTGGAAATGACAATAATGTTTTGATCTTCGAAAATAATCAGGGGATCTTTTTCGAGCGGGAGCTGTTTGCCATTCCAGTACTCATCTTCTTCGTGAGAACGTTGAACAAAAAGCTGAACCCGTTCGCCTTTTAAAACTCGAGTGGCCGGTCTCAGGTTTCCGGGGCGGCCATGAATCATAACCTCTTTGGACTTAATTTTATTTTTTATAAATTCTCTCGATAGAGACTGGAGATAGATTTGCAGGAATTGATCAAGCCTCAGTTCTTTAGATGTCTCAGTAACTTCAAGAATTACTGTATAGGAGTCCTGTTTAAAGGACTTGCTCACAATCAGCATAGTGAAATTCCTCAGTGTACTTAGTATCGCTCTTTAATCAGATACTTCATTAAGGCGAGTGCCCCATCTCTGGAATACTTGTAACGAGATTCCAAATTGTGTATCACCGTGAGGATTTGTTTCCTGTCATTTTCCGAAAGCGGACTACCTTTTTTTTCGGAACTTCCGCTTAGTTCAGCTTCGTAGAATACAATGGTCTTCGCAATATTTTCTATGCATTTTTTTTGCTCAGTTCGGAAAGACTCTCGGAGGGCATCGACGATATCCGGAAAAACATTCGCGTAGATAATTGATTTTTTGGGGTGATCCAGAGAATATGCGCCTAACTTAGCGATCAAGAAACTTCGGAATTTTTGGACATCTTCCTTCAGTAGGATGTTGCTTTCAAATTCTTTGATAAAAAAGTCGTCGAAGGGCTCGAACTTCCCAGTGATTTCATTTTTAATTTTCTCACCTTTAATGTAAGCATTGATGTTAGTAATATAGCGACGAATATAATCTTCGTAAGTCCGATTATCGACCAGTCCCAGGCTGTCTCGCAATTCGCGGTCAAAGAGGTCCAGCGCTGTTGTTTTGATAAGAGATAAAAAGCGTGCAGGATGATGATAGTCTCCATGGGGAGTCATGTTGAGAAAATCATAATCTCCTTTTTTGGCAAGCATGTCTTTTAGATAGTCCAGGACTTCCACGAAGGTTATGTGTTTCTGAGTTTCTGATAATTGGTAAATGATCTTTTTCATGTCGCGCGGACTGAGTCCGAACTTTCCTTCGTAAAGGGAATCATGTTCATATTCATCGGCAATTTCCTGAACGCCACCTTTTAAAACCTGCTTTGATTCGGTATCCATCCCTTCCGGCATTTCATGCTTGGATGAAAGAAGGAGTGCTTTCTGGATAGGGTTGAGATCCGTGGCGATCTGGGATAGCTTTTTATCTTCATAATCCTTGGTCTGGGGTGAGCGCAATCTTGTCATAATGGCGAACAGGCAAAGCGAACGGAGGGCGAAGGGCTCAAAAATCGCTCGGTCACGCAGACCCTCAATTTGCTCTGAGTAGATTTTTTCTTCTTCAAGATAGTCGAGCAGGTAAGGCACTTTGATAAAGTTAAAGCGACCTTTGAAGGAATTATAATCAGGGTGTTGTTTAAAAGCGGAAAGATGAATTTCATTACTGGTGCCAATAAAGAAAATATCCAATTCGGTTAAAATGCCCTGAAGATTGATATTGGCAGTTTCCATTGTCATCAATAGATATTTAAAAGTGTCCAGTGGCCGCTTTAATAAGTCCGAATATTCAAGAATTCCTCTGTTGGCCATCATGACTTCGCCTTGAATTTGGAAGAGATTCAAGGACTGTAAACTTGGTGGGAGGGAGGCCAGACGGCGATCCATGGTGATTTGCTGAACAGTCGCATCGACATGCAATTGCGGTTCGATGGTGACGGCACTGATTGAATAGCGGCGTGAAATATTAAAGCGTTCGACTCTGACGTGCTTCAACACCTCTTTATGGTTGCCCTTGTAGTTCTTAAGAAGTGCATCGTAGACCATGCGATTGCGCTTAGAGAGATCGCCTCGGTAAAGATAGGATTTCTTTACCGAATCGAGTAATTCTTTATTGTGTCCCATTTTTTCATCGATAAGTTGACGACGGTGACTTGCCGGTACCAGCAGCAAGGGGTGGTCGCGCATTTCAGATGGCAAAATAGCGCTAATATCTTTATCCTCAAGATGAGCGTAAGAGTTTAACTCACTACCGGTGATCTGTGAGGTGAGACCAAGAGTGCCTTTAACAAAATTATCAATGGGAAAAACCCAGCTAAAGGAGTACAGAGCTCCGTCCGGACTTTTTGAATAATCCTCCGCCCCTTTCATGAATTTCCTAATAAAGCTGGATTTTGCCGATCCATTTGGACCGACAAGAAGAATAAATTTATTATTAAAACCTTCTTCACTAAAATTTTTTAAATTTTGGATAATGGTCTCAAGAATCTTATGCTGACCGTAGACGGGAGGTGCATCATCATGCGGAATTTCGAAAAGTCCGTAATTTGTCGAGTTTGCCATTTGATAGGATGAGAGCATATCCAAAAGATATTGATATGATGGCCTGGTGGCCCTTTGCGGGTTTTGCTCAAAAACTTCCATATACTCATGAAACGAAAGAACTTCGTTTCGACCTTGATCCTCTTTACTTGCATCATCCATCCATTTCATAAATAATGTCCTTAATTCAGGCTTGAAAAATTTGGCCTTTGTATTATTGTACTGATTTTTTAGAGCATCGTCATGAAGCGAAAAAAACTGATCTTTTTACTTGGTCTAGTCGGGGTTGTCGGTCTCTTTGCAGGTGGAGGATGGAAACTATATAAAGATTACTATATTCCAAAGCGCAATGCTGAACTTTGGGCCGAAAGGGCCAAAGCAGCTCAAGTATTACGCCGTGCTGTGGAACAGGTGGAGAACCTCTGGTTTAGAGGGGATCAGGATGGTGCATGGGAACGCGGGGAACTTGCATGCGCTGAATGGCTCGGGGATACCGCCAACACCAGTAATATTTTTTTACGATGCAATCCAGGTCTTCTGCAATGTTATTTTGGCAAAGGCACACCAATTAAAATCGAAACCGGAAGCGAACATTTTAATGTGATGTTGCTTGCGGATTATAAAACGAATGAAGGTAAATCCCGTCTGTATCAAGTGTCCAATCGTTCAATCAGTGATAATCCATTTTCGTTTCAGGCCGGCATTCGGATTAAGTTACAAATTACAGAATTACCCCAATATTCGCAGGAGGTATTTTTAGAAGATAGTTGCCATGAGGCCTTTTTGCCTCAGCGAAAATATGCTTATGGCCCTCCCAGTAAGCGGGGAAAAGATTTTCTTTGGGATTCAGTGGGACGATTAATAGTATTTGATCGTTACTTGGTAACCGAACGCGATGTGCGCGAATGGGCCGATTTTGTAAAATTGCCCAAAGAATTAGATGAGCGCATTCGTCGATCTGCCCGTGCCCCATCTCTGCCATCAGTGGAATTGCTCCCTACAGATATGGAAGCTTTTTGCCAGTATAAAGGTAAAACTTTGATGAGCGCTCTGGTCTTTGATGCCGCTTCTTTTTTTCCTCTGCGTCTAAATGATCCCTTGCCTGAATTCATATCAAGAGGTCCTTATCCCTGGGGACATCGGGAGAAGGATTCATTTGTGTACAAAATCATTCAGGGCGATAAAGGCCAGATTAATGCGGCCAATTGTCAGATGTTGTATGCACAAGAATGTCAAACTCAGGTGACATGGAAATCTTTTTCTCGTGATTCTTCAAGCTTTGCCGGATTATTTCAAATCTTGGGTGGAGTTATGGAGTATCTGGATAATCCTTTGGAACCAGAGCTAAATCTTAAGGTTTCCAGTGTTTATTTTCCCTTTTCTTCAGCTTGGCATCGTTTGGGAGTCCGGGCGCATTGGGATGGTGAAGGCCATACTGCGGAACATTTCAGAATGTTTGATTCAACGTCGGGAGCGCGCAAGGAAGTCAATCTGGACCTACCTGGAGGAATTGAATATTTTGACGTTGGGTTTCGTTGTATGCGTGAAATTGCAGAGGAGCGTCTATGATGATTCCGGCGATTTTTATCAGGCGACTTCTGTTATGTAGTTTGTTTGTTGGCTTCATGCAAACACCAGCTTTATCTGATGATCAGGCCACTCAACTTGAACGCTTGTTTAAGAACAAGCTATTGACGCTTTGGCCATCGGCCCTGAGCATCGAAAAACTCAGCCCCAAATTATTTAACCAT
The DNA here is from genome assembly GCA_016187935.1 of Bdellovibrio sp. GTDB lineage: Bacteria > Bdellovibrionota > Bacteriovoracia > Bacteriovoracales > Bacteriovoracaceae > GWA2-49-15. Next base: position 158,467 of record JACPIU010000008.1, on the reverse strand, counting down.
GGTATTGCCCTGACGAGACCTCCTCTAACATGGTCGCCGATTTTAAGGGTCACGGGGTTGGATTTAAACGGTAAAGGATATACCCATTGCCTCTATTATCTTATTCCTCATCACTCCGATAGCGAAGCTTTGGAGCAACCAGGTCTTTTGAAAATCGTGGATGTTGGGGTGGAGGAAAACTGCAATGATAAATTTGTAAGACATTCATTTGCTTTCTTATCTGGTGTTGACCAACTTCAGATTTATTTAACTTATCCAGGCTCGATGGATAATCTGGGTAAGGATATGATTGCCAATCATTTTATCTTGAAATTTTTCTATCAAGGGCGTGCTGTGGAGTGGGCAATTCCTGTTTACAACGTCCCGACTGGATTCCTAAAACATTCAACTACTCCACGGCGCTTGCATCAATGGGATCTACGCGGTGTCTACACTCAAGCTGAACGATATCGCCCCGGAGTGCAATTAGGGCCACTGATAGAGAATGGGAGAAAAATTGACGCGAAAATCATCTGGTATGGTGGCCAGATTGATAAGGTCGAATCCATGTGTCGCGTGGTCAATGATCAATGCCAAGTCATCGGAGAGGATATTTGTCACCGATGTGCTGTATTTTCACAGAGTGCCAACGCCTATGGTTGCAGTTCCACTTTTCACCGGGTCTGTGGTTCTGGGAGGTGTGGTGAAAAAGAAGCGCCAGCTTGCCCTCGTGGGCATCATTACTTGAGCACCGATGTGGACAAAAGTGGAGCACCCATTGGACTTATTGAGGGAGCATGTACTGCAGGATTCAAAAGCGGGATTTGCAGGTCTGGATTGAAACCATTCTGTAATGAGCATGGCGTTCAAGTTTGTCTCTAAAAAAGAACTGCTAATTGGTTCCTGGAATTTGGATTTGTTGTCCGTAATAGAATGCCGGCTTTTGATACTTTGCTGCTTTGCCAGGTGTCTCTTTCTCTATGTAATTAGATGTTGGGGTGCAATCAAGGGTTTCAGGATGAAAGTAATGGCAGGTTTTTACGAAGGCATGAAAGCGTGTTTTTTCTTTGCGAAGAATTTTTGTGTTTTTATCAAAGAAAAAATCAATCATTCCTATGTATTTCCCACGATCCCCAACTTGTTGTATGGCCGTTTCTGAGTGTGTCCCAAACGCATTATATGGGTCAGTTAATGCCAGTAGATGGACAGAACCTGGTGGGAGTCGGCGTAGGAATTTGAAAGGTCCCTTATTTTTATTGCATTCCAGATCGGCACTGGCACTTTCCGACCAACTCATTTCTTTTTCTGTATGCTTGGATACACACAGACCATCGCCACGATAGAGGACGATGATAAGATTCGGTTTTGCTTTGCCAAAACTTTGCCGAATTTGGGTGAATGCCCCCACCGGATCGCGATGAAATGTTAATGCTTTGCCTGGAAGTCCACGTTCGTCAGCTTCAGAGATAGAAACGATAAGAATTCGTAGACCGCGTCGCTCAAGTAGAAGATAGGGCTTAACCGAAGGAAAGATAATATTGGATTTCGCTCCGATATTGTAGACATTTGAGGCCACCCAAGGCAGGCCCTCCGGCCAAATGAATTGAGGATTTTTTTCGAAATCAGTTTGTATTGCTTGAAAATTTTGAAATAGTTCTTGCAAAGGAAAAGAGTCGTTGTTGGTTTGAAATATTCCTCCCATAGAAAGTAAGAGAAAATCCTCGCCATATTTTTCGCGCAGGATTTGCAGGTATTGTTTCAAAACGCCTGTTCCACCCGATTGGGCGTTCCATGTCTTCCCTGTTTCTGATTTAAAAATCTCTTCGATTGCGGGTGAATCACCTTGCAAATCAGTTTTTATTAGCCCGATCAGACCAATGCTAAGTTTAATGAAATCTGGCGAGTCTTCTTGGATTTCAATGAAAGACGGGGAAAAGCTTTTAGTATAAAGTCGTTTGCCTTCGACCTGCGGCCTAGGAATAATTTCAAAAACCAGGGCGGCAAAAAAAAGAATGACAGCAATTTGTAATGCTAAAAATTTTTTATTCAAAATTAGTAACTTTGTATTTTGAGCAACTTTAAGTAAGCCAATATTATTGCATCGGCCATCTTGTCATAATCTTCAGGATCAGACCAGAGGCCGAGAGAAATTCTAATCGCACCACGACCGACAGCATCGCTAATGTTCATGGCATGTAAGACCTTGGAAGTGACCGGTTCATTATCGGAACAGGCAGAAGATGTAGTAATAAAAATATTTTTTGATTCGAGTTCAATTTGAATAGCTTGCCCCAGAACTCCAGGATAGGCGAGAAAAGTGGTATTAGTCAGGCGAGATGCCTCTTCGCCAAAGATGATAATTTCAGGGAGAGCGTCTTTGATTTTTTTTTCAAATTTCCGGCGCGCTGTACTTAAAGTGACAAGTCTTTGTTTGTTATCTTGGAAATTTTTAAGTGCAACGGCCAAAGTTTCAGCACCAATGTAGTTCTGAGTACCTCCTCGCTTTCCCAATTCCTGTCCACCACCGAAAACGATTGGTTGAAGAAGAGTGGGATGCTTGGCCAAGAGCAGACCAGAACCAGGTAGGCTGCCTAACTTGTGGCCCGAACAGACAGCGAAATCGATTCGTGAGGTTGCGAAATTAAATTCGCCTTTACCAATGAGTTGGGTTGTATCACACAGGAATAAAACCTGATTTTCTTCGGCCCATTTAGCAATCTCTTGGTAAGGTTGGATAACACCGGTTTCATTGTTGGCGGCCATAGTCGCAATACCGGCAATATCCTTGGCCTTCGTTCCCAATGTCTTTTTTATAAATTCTAAATCAACAACTCCTGAGGAATGGGTGGGAATCCACACTAATTTCATTCCTTGTTTTTCATAGTAACTTGCGGCAGTAATTGTAGCGGCGTGTTCAATTTGTGAAATTAAGATGGTTTGTCTGCCTTGTTCTTTTGCGCGTAGTACAGCGCTATGAAACATGGTGGAAATTCCTTCAGACGCACCACTGTTAAAGAAAACTTGGTCCGGTCGTGCTCCCAAAACATCTGCGCATACTTGACGGGCGGTCTCTAAGGCCCGGAGGCATTTGCTGCCCAAAAAATGAATGGCATTGGGATTTGCGTAAGGACCTTCATTTTCAAGGCGGTTAATAAGGTATTCCTTGACGGCTTGATTGATGGGCGCAGTTCCATTGTAGTCGGCATAGATCATTTTGGCCTCCTGCCCTCTTGGTCTTTAGCTTATGGCCAGCATTCGTTCCAGTGCCACCAAAGCACTTCTTTTAGTGTCTTCATCAACACGAATAATATTGATGGGTGAACCCGCCTTAATTGCGCGATATGTGGCCAAGAGCCAGCGGGGGCGAATACGATACATTGTTGTACAGAGACACTGATATGGGCTAAGAGAAAAAATAGTTTTATCCGGGAATTCCCGCGCCAGTCGATTTACCAAGTTTATTTCTGTCCCTACAGCGAAGGAAGTTCCGGCAGGGGCCTTACGAATATAATCAATAATAAAATTTGTAGAGCCGGCAACATCGGCGTTGTGGGTGACATCAAAGCAACATTCCGGATGCACAATGACAGTCGTTTCTGGTCGGTGCGCCCTAATCCGTTTGATATGTTCAAGCGTAAAACCTTGATGAACAGAACAATATCCATACCACAAGATAACTTTTGCTTTATGAACTTGTTCGGGAGTGAGACCACCATTCCACATGGTGGGGTTGTACACAACCATTTGATCGAGAGGGATACCCATTTTGTAACAGGTGTTGCGGCCCAAATGTTGATCAGGAAAGAAGAGCAGTTTTTCACCTTGTGCGAAGGCCCAGCGGATTATTTTTTCTGCATTGGACGAAGTGCAAATGACTCCGTGATGGTCACCAACGAAGGCCTTCAGTTTGGCATCACTGTTGATATAGGTGACGGGAATAACTCGCGCCTTTGTCCACTGCTCAAGGGTGGACCAGGCTTGATCAATATATTGGCGGTTGGCCATGTCTGCCATAGAGCAACCAGCATGCAAATCGGGCAGAATGACAGTTTGGTCCAAGCGTTTCAAAATGTCAGCCGTTTCTGCCATGAAATGCACGCCACAAAACATAATGTAACGGCGTGTGCTGGCTTTCGCTTCCCGCGCCAGCGCAAGAGAATCCCCGGTCACATCGGCATAACGAATAATATCATCCTGTTGATAGTGGTGACCAAGCACAATCACTTGATCACGTAACTCAGCATGGAGTTGATCCAATTCATTCAAAACTTTTTCGTCGGAAAGTTCTGCTTCACTAATTGAAGGGAGGTAATCGTCCTTCACATTGTCATGAAAATTGATGGAGGTAGTTTTCGAATTATTCACGGATAATTTCAAGTCCATCCTCAATCCATCCCAGGATTCCTCCTGAAAGGTTTGAAATATTAGTGAAGCCTTTGCTTTCGAGAATTTCACAGGCATTCATGCTTCGATGTCCACTACGACATGCCACCACGATTTCGATGTTTTTATTCTTGAGTTTATCAATTTCTTTTTCGAAACGAGAAAGGGGTATGAACTGGGCCTGTGGGATGTGCCCTTCTTCAAATTCGTTTCGCTCGCGGCAATCAATAAAGATCAGATCTTCACCATTATCAAGCTTGATCTTAAGCTCATCGGGGGCAATCTGTTTAATACTCATATTAGCAACCTCAATTAAAATTAAAATGAGCTATTTCTATCATGAGACGGTACATTTGTGAAAGCTGGCGCAGCGCAATGCGTGAAATGATTTTGACGGGCCATACAACTCCATCTAAACTATTTGTAATGGTCTGATTTTTATCGAGATATCGCATGAAGTCGGTCACTCTCACAGACCAACTCTTTTGGCCCAGATCTGCGCCGGCAGTTCTGCCCTAAAGAGCCCAAATAGGAGGGGAAACATGGAAGTTATCACTGTCGGGAATAATAAGGGTGGCGTTGGTAAGACGATGCAGTGTTACCAGCTAGCATGTCACTTGGCCTCCCGAAGCAAAAAGGTGCTCGTTATCGATCTTGATTCGCAGGGAAATTTGAGTTCCACGTTTGGAGTCAATATTCAGCGAACTCTCATACCAGAATGGCTTATTGGTGATGTAAAACTGGCCGACATCACAGTTCCTTCTGAAGGCAAAGATGATTTTCACCAATATATTACTTTGGTTCCTGCCAGTAGGCATCTGGCCAATCTTTCCAAACTTTTAATTTTATCGGAAACAGAAGTGCGCAAGAATGCCGGACGCAAAGAGCGGCTGCTGCGGATGCGTTTGGAAGAGGCCAAAGGAAAATTTGATTATATCGTGATCGATACTCCGCCCATGTTAGGTGATGAGCTTATTATGGCGCTTGTTGCCGCCGATAGGGTGTTAGTACCGACGCAAGCGCAGGATTATTCCATTGATGGTTTGGAAGAGCTAATGGATACCTTTGAAATCATCAAAGACACCGAAAATCCTAAACTAGTATTTCACATTGTTCCTAGCATGGTTAATATGCGACGGAAAATTGAACGCCAGAGATTAGAAGAGCTATCTCAAACCTATGAGATCACTCCAGCCATTCGTAATTTAGTCCAGATGCAAGAATCTATTGCCTTGGGGCGACCAATCTTCAAGATGGGAAAGGGTTCAAAAGGTTGCCAAGATTATGAATCTCTATGGAAAACTCTCGGATTGTCTGAACTCTAAAATTTCGGAGTGATTATGAGCAAGGACTTTGCCCCACGAGTCTCGAAAAAAGAGCGCAAAAGCATTTCTTTCAACGATCAGCTCTATCGTTTTTCTGATTCAAAATTGCTTGAAGGTGCGCGTTTGGCGGAAATCAAGTTGAAGGAAATACAAGTCAAGGAACAGGTTCGTACCAAGTTCAATGATGATTCTATACGTGAACTGGCGGCCAATATCAGGACGAATGGTCTTATCCAACCACTGGTGATTCACCTCAAAAATTCTGTTTATAGATTGATCTGTGGTGAGCGTCGCTTCCGTGCGATGACTTTAATTGAACAGGAATCCGCCCCTTGTTTTATCCTTGAAAATAAGAGTGATGAAGAGTTGATGGCCATTCAGTTCTCAGAGAATTCTTCCCGTGAGGAATTACATTACGTGGATAAGGCCGAGGGCATTTTTAATTACCATGCAGCGACTCAGGCCTCTGAAAGAAAAATCGTTGAAGCCCTTGGGATTTCAAAATCTGAAGTGCATCGTGGTTTGCAAATCGCTCGTCTGTCACAAGAAATTCGAGAAGCGGCAAAAAAATACGACGTAGAAAAATATGTTCTTTTGGAATTGGAATCTCTTCCCTTAAGTCCGCTTAAACAAAAAATTGAAAAGAAGATCATTGCTGGTGAAGTGACGAAACGAAATGATCTTAAAAAGCTTCTTAAGAATGAAAACAAAGAAGCATCGAAAATGTCCGTGGCCGTGAATAATAATTCTCTTATTCAGATGATTGAGGAGAAGGCCAAAGATCTCGATCCTGAGACAATCAAGGCGATTAGCGGGCTTGTCATGAAAAGAAAAGACGGTCTAGAAGAAAAGCTCTCATAAAAAAGGAAAATCCATGTTTCTCCCTTTGATCATTCTCATTGGAGTCGTTCTTGTATTTTTTCTTGTTGTTATTTCCATGTACAACAGTCTGGTCAAGCTAAGGAACCGATTCAAGAATGCCTATTCGCAAATTGATGTTCAACTGGTGCGACGCTATGACCTTATTCCTAATTTGGTAGAAACAGCTAAAGGCTATATGAAACATGAACAAGATACTTTACAGAAAGTTATTGAGGCCCGTAATCAGGCCCAGAAGATTCAGGTGAATCTGGCGCAAAATCCTACTGACTCTGGGGCCATGGAGCAACTTTCCAAAGCGGAAGGGCTTTTATCCAAAAGTATGGGTTCTTTTTTCGCCTTGGCCGAAAATTATCCCGATCTTAAGGCCAATTCTACTATGATGACATTGATGGAGGAGCTGACCTCTACCGAGAACAAGGTTTCTTTTGCCCGACAGGCCTATAATGATGCTGTCATGGAATATAATAATTCCCGTGAAGTATTTCCGAGTAGTGTGATCGCAGGAATGTTTAATTTTTCCGAGGCCCGACAGTTTGAAGTGGAAGAGCCCAAAGCGCGTGAAAGCATCAAGGTTAAATTCTAGTTAATGAACTTTTTTCAGAATCAAGAACATGCTCGCTCACAGACAAAAAAGTTAGTTTTTTTCTATTTGATGGCCGTCCTGTTGACGGCATTTATTATTGCATTCTTATTGGTCGCCGGTTGGAATGAAAAAATATATCCCAAAGACTCGGTTTTCCCCGAAGCAATTTTGCTCAATCCGATGTTTGCTTACATTTTTGTCGGTCTGATTGTCTTTATCTTAATCTGCTCCGCTTTTAAAATAATCGTTCTCGCAAAGGGTGGGAAATATATTGCTGAAATGGTCGGGGCCATAATGGTGGAGCGCACAACAGGTGATCCAAAATTAAAAAAATATATTAATGTAGTTGAGGAGATGGCCTTAGCTTCTGGCACACCTGTTCCGGCAATTTACATTATGGAAGGAGAATTATCCATTAATGCTTTTGCTGCTGGGTATGACATTGATGACGCGGTCGTGGCAGTTTCACGAGGTGCTATCGAGCACCTCACTCGGGATGAACTTCAGGGCGTGGTGGCCCACGAATTCAGTCATATTTTAAATGGGGACATGAAACTCAATATTAAGTTGATGGGGTATCTTTTTGGCCTCTCCGCCTTCGTCGAGATAGGCAATATGCTGCTGCGATCCAATCGGCGCAGAAGTTTTTCAAGCAACAAGAAGGGTAACGGTGCCGCAGGAATTGGTCTTATCTTCTATGTCTGTGGGCTGATTGGAATGTTTTTTGCTGGGTTGATAAAGGCCGCTATTTCAAGGCAGCGAGAATTTTTGGCAGATGCTTCGGCCGTGCAATTCACCAGAAATCCACATGGCATTGGCGGGGCGCTTAAGAAAATACTGGGGCTTGAGGCCGGATCATTAATTACGCAGCCTCGCGCCTCTGAAATTGGGCATTTGTTCTTTGGTGAAGCCGTCAGTCATTTTTTTTCGTTCTTCGCCACTCATCCGCCGTTGGTTGATAGAATTAAGGCCATTGATCAGCACTTGCTTGAAGGAATGGAAATAGGCAAAGAGCAAATTGCGAAGCCGATTGAAGGACATGCTGCAATCTCCAGTTTTGGGCCGGCAGTTGATAGGGTGGGGCGAATTACCCAACAAGGTGTTTCCACCGCCCAGCAGCTTTTGGAAAAGATTCCTTCTTCTGTAATCGAGCTTGCTCATGAAAAAGAAGGGGCACAAAAACTTTGTTGCGCCTTTTTTCTCGATGGGAATAGTGAGAGGAGAAAACTGCAGGCAAAATTTTTTGAGAATAGACTACAGCTTTGGCAGGAAATTTCAGTCCTTCAGACTCAGCTGAATGCGCTGGGTGAGAGATATCGTCTGCCTTTAGTCGATTTGGCCATCCCCATTTTGAAAAACATGGTACCAGAAGAACGCACCAATTTTCTTGAGGATTGCAAAAATTTAATTCAGGCCGATGGGAAACTTTCCTCACGAGAATTCATTCTTTATGAATTATTCTGGCAATCACTCCGGAGCAATCATACTTTTTTTGATAAACACGTTGCTTTCCATGAGTTAAAACAGAAATCTGCTTGTATCCTTTCATTTCTCCTCCTCTTGGGAAAAACGTCGCAAACAACATTAATTTTTGAGTCTGTAACAAAAGATCTTTATGGAGAACCCTTGCCAGTAGCGACGGTGACGACCAAAACGCTTGGCGAGATTACTCAGGCCTTTGAACTCATGAGAAAAGCGCCCATATCCTTTAAGAAGAAGTTTTTAATTGCCTGCCAACAAATTATTGAGGGTGATAAGCGCATCACAGTTCTCGAATATGAATTTCTGCGCTTGGTTTCCTCTATCTTGCTCCTGCCTTTATCTCCCCTAGAACTTACCGAGGGTTAAAGTTCCAAATTGGCCTACGGCCTGCAGTTATCTGCCGTATGAACTCTGTGTTTTTTATTATTTTCAATGGGTTAAGGCGAAGATGGCCAGCACAAGTGTCTGGTCTTCGCGGCACGTGTCTACAAATCAGACGGCCTTTAATCCTTTTCATAGCTTTGTTTAGTGTGACGTCACAGGTCTCTGCACAGTCCTACCCATTAGAGGACGTACCTTTGCGCAAACCGGCCAACTTGGTGCCTGATGATGAGATGGAAATTGTTCCCGTACGCCAAACTCTTTGGACCGAGCAAATTTTGGTAGAGGATGACGCTGGTGTTTTAAAAAACATGCAGAATCAAATTTCTGAATGGGATACACAGAGAAACTATGTAGAGTTATGGGACCTCGAATCAACCGGACTCTACGATCCACCTTCGGACAGTCGCAAGCAAAGTTATATCGGTACCAATCTGCTGCGTTACTTTGATAAACGGTTGGCCGGGGAAATTAAAAATTCAGAGGATAATTCCGCGCTTAGGGCCGTCGGTCAAATGCAAAAAACATTGCGACCTAAGGCGGAGGCGCGAATTTCAGAGAATGTGAAGTTACGTTTTAAGGCCCAGGCCCTCCAGGGCAAGGCCTATTTTATTTTGGAAAATCCCTATGTCGAAACTCAAACCTTGGTAACGGCAAGTGGTCGTGTGGAGCTATCTGTGGCCAAAAGTTTGAAGCGATTGGGCGTTGCAACGAGGGTAAATTATTACGCCAATCAGGGAGAATATGTTGGCGAAGTCGATAAATCTTTAACCGACCACATCATTGCTCGTTATTCAAGCCGGCAGAATGACAAAACTATGATGTTTAATAAGCAATCCGACCAAACTATTCAACTGCTCTATAGTCTGCCCTTTTAATATCCATTCTCCCATTTTCAAATGCCTCCAAATCGCTGTATAAATTTGTCACCTTAATTTTTTGGGAGTCATTATGAACTTTTTATTTGAGAGTCCATTGTTTCAGGACGCCTTTGAAACTCTGACATCTGCTGCCACAACCATGAATCTTGATCCGAATATTTTGGAGCGCCTTAAGTACCCAAAACGGGCCTTAACCGTTTCCGTACCCGTTCGTCTTGATGATGGCACGATTAAAACCTTTTTAGGTTTTCGTGTTCAGCATAATATGACCATCGGACCTGGCAAAGGAGGCATTCGCTTTCACCCAAAATGTGATTTATCCGAAACAGCGGCTTTGGCCATGTTGATGACCTTTAAGTGCGCCCTGGTTGGACTCCCTTTGGGTGGTGCAAAGGGTGGCGTGCAAGTTGATCCCAATGATTTATCCAGACAAGAACTTCAGGCACTGACTCGTCGTTATGCCACAGAAATTAATATGCTCGTAGGCCCAAACATTGATGTTCCAGCACCTGATATCGGTACTGATGGTCAAACTATGGCCTGGTTTATGGATACCTATTCACAATTAAAAGGTTACACCGTTCCCGGTGTAGTAACAGGGAAACCAATTAGTATTGGAGGCTCGCTTGGACGCGCTGAGTCTACCGGAAAAGGGGTGGCATTTTGCATTAACTTCGCGGCCGAAAGACTTGGTATCAAAATTGGAACGGATACCACAGTTGCTATCCATGGATTTGGTAAAGTCGGACAGCCCGCCGCCGAAGATCTTTCTGCGCAAGGTGCAAAAATCGTTGCCGTCTCTGACGTAACAGGTGCTATTTATAATGCCAAAGGCCTAAATATTAAAAACGTCACTGATTGGGTGGCAAAAAACAAATTTTTGAAGGGTTATCCGGAAGCCAAAACTATTTCCAATGAAGAACTTCTGGCCTTGGATGTCGATGTGCTCGTTCCTGCCGCAATTGATGGTGTTGTTACGAAAGATAATGCACACAATGTTAAGGCCCGTATTATCGCTGAAGGTGCCAACGGTCCTCTCACAAAAGAGGCCATTCAGATTGTCACGAAAAGAGGGGCGTTCTTGATTCCCGACATTCTCTGTAATGCTGGTGGTGTTATCGTATCGTACTTTGAATGGGTTCAAGGCCTCCAGAGCTTCTTCTGGGATCTGGAAGAAGTAAACAAACGTCTTTACACAATTTTGCGTCAGTCATTTGATAAGGTATGTTCTGTGCAGGAGCAGTATCGTTGTGACATGAAGCAAGCTGCCTTTATTACGGCGCTTCGACGTCTTGAGACGGCCATGAAATTGCGAGGTCTTTTCCCATCGTGATTTGGGCCTTCGTCGTTTTTATCTATTTTTCGAGTGTTACGACTGCCGAGGTCGGGCTGGTTCAGTATCAGGCCATCAAACCTCGGCAGTTTTTTTATTCCTTTCAGGAATCCTGCAAGAGTCAACGTTTGCGCGATGTCCCGCTTATCACCGCTCATTCTCTCTTCCAAATTGATTGTATGGGGAAGCTGGTGGATGCCCAAACGGTATGTTTAAAAAAAGGTGAAGAACTGGAAGAAAGGCCCAAACTTTTGCGTGCATTTGTTCGCACCGATAAAAAAGATGTTGTATGCGAATACGGTGAAGGCGCACAACTTAATTTGATTTGTGAAGCTGGTTACTTGGATTTATGCAAGGACCCCAAAAAATCCTGCTTGGCACTCAAAGCTAAATATTCTGCTGAGGTCCCGCTTTGGAAATCAACTGTCAGCGAAAAAAATGCTAAAGGTGGCGCTTCTGAACTCAACTGCTATTTTTCCGTTAACGAGGGTTGAGGAAATTAGTTTCCTCGGTGCATTTTAAAAGACTTCAATTTCATTCAGATAGAATGTTATTTTATTCTCTGCCTTTGCATAGAAGTCAGTTCAATATGTGGAGGTTAAATATGAACGGGAAAATTTATGGTTTGACCGAATACAAAGGGCAATACCAAATAGTCGATATTTTTGCATATGCCACTCAAGGATTGCCGGGAATTGAAATCATCGGGGCCGGTAAGTTGGCGCGCTCACTTAAAGAAAAAGTGATCTACTTCACCCGTTGGCATGGAATAAAATTGCCTTTGAGGCGTTATATCGTCTGTCTTGATGGAACGGAACTGCTACCTGAAAAAGTTTCTTATATTTATCTAGAGTTACCTTTTCTTCTCATCCTTTGGTATTTGGCCGGAGTATTGCCAATACAGAGAATGGATGATTGTTTGGCCTTTGGAAAGTTGTCTAGCGATGGAGGAGTGTGTTTACCTGATGATGTTCGTCCCATTCAATCACTTCTGACATCTTTTTGTGCTGCCACCGGGGAAGAAATAAAAACTTTTCTTGATCAGGACAATGATGACTGGCCTGGGCCAATCCTTCCTCTCAGTGATATTCTAAACTCCAAACTTAATATCAAAAAAATAGCACCTAGATCAGAATTGGCAACAATCCTGTCTTTAAATAGATAATAAGCGCACTAATTCTAATTCAGATTTGTCGATTGAATGTTTATCTTGGATACATTCGACAAAAGGTGCGGTAGCGACATGTCCATCTCTATAGACAGTAACCAGTGGATAGTTGCCATCGACGAGTGACTTTACTGCTAAATAACCCATCCTCGATGCGATGAAACGATCCATATGAGAAGGGGCTCCGCCACGCTGAATGTGGCCCAAAATACAAACATGAGCATCCAGTTTGAAATCTTTTTTAAGCGTATCCTGAACTTGATAGGCCAATCCGGGCCTATCACCCTCGGTTACGATAATAATGGAAGAATTTTTTCCGCGCGCCATTCCACGTTTAATGTGTTCAGAAATTTTATCATATTGAATTTCTTGCTTGGAAAAAACGATATTTTCTGCCCCTGTACATATCGCCACGTGAATAGCTATTTCTGGACTATTGCGGCCCATAACTTCAACTAAAAAAGTTCGATCATGAGATGAGGCAGTGTCGCGAATGCGGTCAACAGCTTCAATGGCGACTTGCACCGCCGTATCAAAGCCGATTGTATAATCAGTACCGCTAATGTCATTGTCAATTGTTCCTGGTACTCCGGCGACGGGAATACCATGTTCTTCAAAAAATTTCATGGCGCCTTTGAAAGAACCATTTCCACCAATCACGATCAAGGAATCAATATTGTGCTGTTTTAAGTTTGCGGCCGCTTTTGCTCTACCTTCGGCCGTCATAAACTCTTTTGAACGAGACGTTTGAAGAATAGTACCGCCCCTTTGAATGATATTGCCAACAGAGGAGGCATCCATCGACCTGATTTGATTTTCAATCAATCCTTGATATCCGCGCTGAATACCATAGGCATTAAGTCCCAGACCTAGCGCCGTTCGGACAATGGCGCGAATGGCACAATTCATGCCAGGACTATCACCTCCCGAACAGAGAACTCCGACTGAGTGAATAGGTTTATTGTTCATACTTCATCTCCCGATAATCATAATTATTCAAAAATTGTTTTACCTTCAAATTTGGATGGGCATGCTAGCCCCATAGCATAGAGTATCGTGGGGGCAACATCCATTAGAGTTGCTTCTTTCTTGGTCTGCAATTTTACATGACGAAGGCGTTTATCGATCACGATAAAAGGAACTTTTGAGTTGCTATGACTGGTATGAGGCCGGCCGTCTTCATACATCATTTGCTCGGCGTTCCCATGGTCCGCCGTTAACAAGATGGTATAATCATATTTGGCGGCAACGTCTCTAATGCGTTGTAGACATAGGTCCACACTTTCGACCGCTTTGACTGCGGCATTGTAATTACCAGTATGACCAACCATATCGGCATTAGCGTAATTCACCAAAATAAAATTATATTGTGAACTTTCTATCGCTTGAACTATTCGGTCTGTTATTAGAATGGCGCTCATTTCAGGTTTTTGATCGTAGGTTGCGACTTCCCTGGGAGAAGGAATCAAAACATGTTCTTCTCCAGGAAAAGGATTCTTTCGACCGCCGTTAAAAAAATATGTGACGTGGGCATATTTTTCAGTTTCAGCAATTTTAAATTGCTTCATTCCCAGCTCGGAGAGATATTGCGAAAGCGGTTCCGAGACATTTTCCTTATCAAAAAGAATCGGCAGCTTTTCCTCGTCGGGAATATAAGGTGTCATGCAAAGATAAAATGAAGGTTTTACCGTAACTGGAAATTCTTTGAACTTTTGCCAATTAAACGCCAAGGCCAACTGAATGGCGCGATCGGGACGAAAATTCATGCAGAAAAGAGCATCCCCATTACTGATGGCATAATCGTGATGGAACAACACTGGAGTAATGAATTCATCATAGATCTTTTTTTGGTATTGGTCTTGTAGGTAGAGGTGAGGGGGAATGTTCTTAATGGCCCCTTTTCCCGTCCAGGTCTCATAACAGAGTTTGATTTTCTCCCAACGACGATCACGATCCATCCCATAGCTTCGACCTTGCATCGAAGCAAAAGTAAAGCCGGGAAGAGAGAGTAGTTCGTGGATATATTTTTCTCCTACATCGGGGGCAGTGTCACGGCCATCCATGAAGGCATGAAAAAAAATGGAGAGGTCTTTCTCTTGAGATAAGATATTGATGATTTCTTTGAAATGTCGAATATGAGAATGCACGCATCCGTCACTTAGAAGTCCAAAGAGGTGAATACGTTTGGTATTTTGCCTGGCAGCTTGAATGAGATTATTCAGCTCTGGCATATGTGCCAATGTTTTGTGAGCGATGGCCTCGTCGATTCGCACTAAATCCTGGCGCACAGGACGGCCAGCTCCCAAATTAATATGCCCGACCTCTGAATTTCCTGCCACTCCTTTGGGGAGTCCTACCTGTTCTCCCCCGGCCTCAATCAGGGTGCTGGGATAATTGCTGATGAAATCGTCAAAGTTTGGTTTGTGAGCGTGTAGAACGGCATTCTTTAAATCTTTTGAATTGATGCCGAAACCATCTAGAACACATAAAATAATTTTTTTATTGAGACTTTTGAGTGTTTGCGCCACAATGTTGCCCAAGGTAATTTTATTAATCTAACAAGATCACTATAGCAAAGTCACTCCATGCATTCTTTAAAAATATTTTTAAGTGATCCCATTTTTATGCGGTTTTTGAGACGCTGGGTCGGTTTGGCCCTGTGCATTCATCTTCTCACCTGTTTTTTTAGTATCGGATATCATCATCATGACGAACATTTTCAAATTGTGGAGTTTATCAATTTAAAATTAGGCGGAACCTTGCCTGCTGATCTGCCCTGGGAATTTCAGGATAAAATGCGTCCATGGCTTCAGCCATTTCTTTTATATCTTATCGCTTGGCCTCTAAAACAATTGGGAATGGAGAATACTTACGTTTTAACCACACTTTTTAGATTGATTTCCGCCGTTTTAGGTTGGGTGAGTTTATTGGCAACCATCTTTATGGGGCTGGGATTCTTGCGGGCCAATAAAGTCGCCGCACAGTGGTTAGTGCGTTTCTTATGTTTGTGGTGGTTTTTCCCCTACCTCCATGCCAGGGCATCGTCTGATAACTGGGGTGCCGCTTTTCTAATTTTAGGTTTAGCGGGCCTTAATCTCTATGGCCCTTTGGTGAAGGGCAAGATCGGATTGATCATTGGTTTGTTTTTGGGTTTTGCCATTGAATTTCGTTTCCAGGCCATCGCTGCCGTGGGACCGGTGTTGTTATGGATGGTCTATACTTTACTGCAGGAAAAAAAACCGATCGTGTTGATTGTGAAAAGCGTGTCGCTTGTGTTGATTGGTTTGTGCTTGGCGAAAGGTATCGGAATAGCTATCGATACTTGGGGATATGAAACCTTCACCATCAGCCAATGGAACTATCTGGTGGAGGATTATAAGGCGCATATTCAAAGTACCATTATGCCATCGCCTTGGTGGGATTATTTTCGCTTAAGCTTCATGCGAGGCATTCCACCATTAAGCATCTTGTGCATGGTGGGTGTGGTGTATTTTTGGTGGAAAAATCCTAAAAATATTATGACCTGGGCCACCTTTCCATTTGTCATCGCTCATACGGCGATTGCTCACAAAGAATTGCGCTATCTCTATCCGGTGATTTGCCTTGCGCCGCTGATGACCTATATTGTCTTTAGTGAATTTCTGTATGCACGGGATTGGTTAAAAAAACCTTGGTGGCGTCCAGTTTCCCGTGGTCTTTTAGGCCTGAACCTTGTTTTGTTAGTGATTTCGTCTTTACGGCCGGCCAATGGAGCAGTTTCTTTTTACCATTATATGGAAAATCTGATGGATGCGCCTAATCCTCCGAAAATACTCTATCATGTCAGAGAAAACCCCTACGTCATGGTGGGGTATCCTCTGCGTTTTTTCTGGCCCAAAGAACTAGAGACGAAGGAGCTCGCGGAACCCCAGGAAATTGATCTGATATCAACTTCTGAACCTATCTATCTTTTTACCCGCACAGGGAAGGATTTTTGGTCGGTCAAAAATTACCAAGGACCATGGAAGTGTGAAAGCCAGTTTCTAAGCTACCCTCAGTTCTTTCTGCGCTTTAACTTTGGTGGTTGGCTTGAACGAAGTCGCATTTGGTCCTTATTTTATTGTGTGTCTAAAAAATAGACGGCCGTTTTTCTCCTTGCCTAGATACTGCGCCCCTAGCGAGCTAAATACTAGAAATTAAGCACTCGTCTCTCTGGCACAAGAACTGCATAAGAAGCCAGCAACTTGTGTAATATGACGTTATTGAGGAGGCATTCTATGAGTAATATTAATTTTAAGCACCTGATTGGCTTACTGGTGATTTGTGCCCTTTTAAGTGCATGCGGCAAGGACAACAAAAAAACCACTGCTGCAACAACATCGGCACCAGTTCAGTGTAACCCTTATTATTCGACCTATAACCCAAGTGGTGTTCCTTGCCCCACGGTTAATGGAACGACGGCTTATAACCCGGTGGCTGCTGGTTCATTTGCTGACTTTGAAAGTTTTAGAACCGCAGTTAGAAACAGCCAATTTCGGCCAGTTTTTGGTTATAACGAAGTGTACCCATATTACTCATGCTCGACGAGTACCGACAAATGGCTGATATTTAGTTTTAATAGTACATCCTGTTCAAAGAGCTTTGAAGTAAACTATTTAAATGGAACAGTGAGTGGCAGTAGCTTAGGTTCGACTGAAGCAGCTATTAAGGCAAAGTTGATAGAAATTGTGAACGCCGCATCAGGTAATGCAGGTTCATTTCGGATTGATAATCAACGGGTAAAGTTTATTAGTGGTGACTACATTTACGAGTATCACATGGGGATTCCGGCAGTTGCCAATCCAGTGAGTAGAGCTTCCCTGATCAGCTCTGCACGCTATGACCTATATATACTAGGCATTATGTCCTACAGCCTCTAGTTAAAAAACACATCACAAATAAAAATAAAAAGGGCGGAGCAAATCCGCCCTTTTTATTTTATAATAGGCCATAAAATTAAGTAGATCCGATACATAGGAGTTATTTGTGGCCCAATATCGAACCGACATGCGTGACATTCATTTTAATTTATTCGAAGCCATTCGGGTGCATGAAACCGGAGCAGCTGGTGAAGATGACCTTAAAGATATTTTGAACGAATATGACAAATTTGTCGGCAACGAGATCTTTCCCACCCGCAGTATCTCTGACAAAGAGGGGGTGAAGTTGGTGAACGGAAAAGTGGTGGTACCGGCCTGTTTTTTACCTGTAAAACAAAAATTTTATGAAAATGGTTGGTTTGGTCTTGGAATGCCAGAGGAAATCGGAGGCATGCCAGCGCCCAATGCTATTCATCTTGCTACCAGCAGTCTTGCCGCTGGCGCGAATGTGGCCTTCGATATGTTTACAGGTCTGGCCCACGCTGCTTTGAATGTTATTTTGGCGGTTGGCTCAGAAGAGCAGAAGGCCTTATATTGCGAGAAAATAATGACAGGTGAATGGGGCGGCACCATGTGTTTGACCGAAGCCGGTGCGGGAAGTGACGTCGGTGCCGTGGCCACGGTGGCGACGGCCTTAGGTAATGACAAATATAAAATCAAAGGGACCAAAATTTTTATCAGTGCCGGAGAAAGCGAACTCTACAATAACAATATTCATTTGGTATTAGCGCGGACTCCCAGTGCTCCCAAAGGTACCAAAGGCCTGTCCCTTTTTATCGTTCCGCGATTTAAGATCAATCCCGATGGGAGCTTGGGAGGAAGTAATAATGTCGTGTGCACCAAGGTTGAGGAAAAAATGGGACTGCATGGTTCCCCCACCTGTGAACTCAATTTTGGTTTAACCGGTGATTGTGTGGGAGAGCTGATTGGTAAAGAATGCGATGGCATGGCCAATATGTTTATTATGATGAATGAGGCACGTTTGATGTGTGGCATGCAAGGGGAGGCCCAAGCCAATTTGGCCTATATGCTGACGTTGCAATACGCCCACGAACGTACGCAGTTTGGAACTGAGTTATGCAAGATGCCCGATGTGAAGCGCATGCTGTTGAGGATGCGCTCACTGTCTCGCGGAATGCGCTCACTCATTTTATACACGGCGAATCTTTTTGATTTCGCCCATAATGGTCAGGAAGACGCCGAGCAGGAATT
Source organism: Bdellovibrio sp. (assembly GCA_016187935.1). Lineage (GTDB taxonomy): Bacteria > Bdellovibrionota > Bacteriovoracia > Bacteriovoracales > Bacteriovoracaceae > GWA2-49-15. Next base: position 139,960 of record JACPIU010000008.1, on the reverse strand, counting down.
GGCCTTGCTCACTCCTATTTGTAAGGCCTGGTGTAGTGAAGAGGCCTACAATGTGGCAGCTGAGGCGATTCAAATTCATGGCGGTTACGGTTACTGTTCGGAATATGGCATTGAACAATTTGCGCGTGATAGTAAAATCGCCACGATTTACGAAGGCACCAACGGTATTCAGGCCATGGACTTCGTGACGCGAAAAATATTAAAAGACAAAGGTGTGACTTTTAAAAAGGTAGGAGAGAAAATAATGGCCCAATTGGTTGGTTCAAACGCCAAGTGGTGGCCGACGGAATGCGCACAAATTGGAAAAAATCTCGCCCTGGCCGGAAAGATTTTGGAAAAATTGGGCCAGTTTGCAGCACAAAATAAAATAGATCAAATACTTGAGCACACTTATAACTTTTTAATGTTCTCGGGTAATTTGGTCGTGGCGTGGAAATTATTGGAGCACGCTGGTTTGGCGCAGACGCGTCTGACCGATGCCTCTAGTGATGATAAGCTTTATTACCTCTCCAAAGTCCAAGATTTTCGCTTTTTTTGCCAAAGTCAGTTATCAAAGAACGAAGGACTCTTTTACGCTATGTTCAATTCAGACTTTAGCGTGACCTCTGTCGAGTTTTAAGTTAGTATTCAATTAATTTGAATTTAAACTTGGCACATTGATGAATTTTGATGAACTTTATCGAGAAATAGAGGAGTTCACGAGTAAAACCCATGGCAGTACCGATTATAACAAGGACACTCATTTTGTTCGGGGACAAAAACCTGGTGAATACGCGCCCCTTTCTTATTTAAAGAAGAAGTCGGCCGAATTTGACAATTTGAATGCCCTTTTATCTGTTGGTTTTATTCAGAACGCCTACAATTTTTTTGAACCACCAGCATTCTGCGAATGGTATGAAAAACAGTTTGGGCGTAAGTTATCCAGGCCTTACACCAATTCCATTATTGTTTTAGAACTTCCCAATAATCATGTGGTGATCGAGACACTTGAGACAGTGCACCGCTGTTATGAAAAATTGCGCCAAGAAAACATTATCATGAATGGTAAAAATTTACCCACGCAGATGGGTGAGTGGTATGCCAAGGCCATTTTTGGATTAACCCAAGTGAAGTCTACTTCCCAAAGAGGATTTGATTTTTTTCTTGGGGACAAACGCGCCGAGATCAAAGTTCACTGGGCCGATCAGTCTTCCCCTAAAGGAGTGAAAATTCGCAAATCTTTAGTGGAGTTAAGTGATTATTGCGTGATCGTCTATTTGACTAAGAACTTTTTGATTCGGGAATTGTGTTTGCTTGATTCTGATTTTGTTTTGAGAAAGTTTTCCGGGAAAGGGCACACCATGTTTTTAAAAGATCAGGATGTGTCTCAATATTTTTTCAGCCATTCCCATAAACAAAAAGAAAAGGTGGCCAATCCCACTGCACTTCTTAAATATTCGACACCGACTCTGGCCATGAAATTGGCCGAATGGTACCCCAGCGCTTAAAACAGATTATAGCCAAGAAGACGACATTCAATATCGCCGTTTCGAACTGGTTTCTTGCACGAAGTTTTTAAATGAATGCCCTTATGCATTTTGGGGTCACCCGACAAGAGGTAGGCGCGATAACCCTTAAAGTTGTTTTTTAAATGTTCGCTGAAATTATAGAAAAGTTGGCATGATTCTTCAGGTGTCCCCAATCGCTCACCATAGGGAGGGTTGGTGACGATGACCCCGGGAGGAGGTCCGGGAGGCATTACATTAAGAGCATTGCCTTCACTCAGTCGAATGGTTCTGTCGAGACCTAATCGTGCTAAATTCTTTTTGCTTAAAATAATAGCATTGGGGTCTAGATCGCTTCCCCATAGGATTCCCGAAGGAATTTTGGAAAGGGATTTTTCTCCCACTGCCACTTGAGTGTTGGCCCAGTCGAGTAACTGTGAACTGAGTTTAATATTATTTTGAAACCATAAATGTTCAATCATGTCATAAGGACGTCGCCCTTTGATCCAATCGCGCAGTTTTAAAAAAGAGGCCGGCACTTTCGCCAAGAGCATGGCGCTTTCAATTAAGATCGTTCCTGTACCAACGAAAGGATCAAGAAGGATTTCCGCTTTCTCGCCAAAATTCGCCCACATCACCATGGCCGCGGCAATGTTTTCGCGCAGAGGAGCTTCGTGGCCGGGGGCGCGGTAACCCCGATTAGAAAGGGGAATCCCTGTCATATCCAGATAGAATGTCAGCATGAAAGGAGCGATTTTACTGGTGTTGCGCGCTTCTTCAATGCGTAGAAGATAACTGACTTGGGGATGCTTCACATCGACGGTTGGACGATTCCCCGTCACCTCCCTCAAACGATCCACCAAACCATCTTTAAAAATTTGCGATGCCAGGAGTGAATTTTTCAGCACATACTTGGCCTTGAGATCAAAAAGAGTGATGATTTTAAAAGTTTGGCGCCAATCCATCCAGGCCTCAAACTCGAAATTGCGGGCCAGCTCATGCAGGTCTTGCAACTTATGCATCGGCCATTGCCCCAGTTGCATATAACCACGACTGGCCAGACGCGTGGTGAGTAAATAGGGTAGAAAGTTGTTTAGTTCCGCATCGACTTTGATGCCGCCCTCGCTGGGCCTCAGACCGGTCAAAGACTGACCTAAGAATTGGCGGCATTCTTCTTCAAGAAGAGATTCGAGACCTTTGGGACATGATAAAAAAAATTGCTTCATGCTGCGTTGTGTATTACTAAAACTTCACGATGGCAAGGAAGTAATCTTGTGGCCACCGAAGTCACATGTTATAGTGGCCGAAAATTGTAGAAGATTGTTGGAGGAGCACCATGAAGCAAGACTTTAAAGTTAAAGACATCACCTTGGCCGATTGGGGCCGTAAAGAAATCCAGCTGGCCGAAAGTGAAATGCCCGGTTTAATGGCCTTGAGGAAAAAATTTGGACCTCAAAAACCACTTAAGGGTGCTCGCATTGCCGGTTGCCTCCATATGACAATTCAAACCGCCGTGTTGATTGAAACCTTGACGGAACTAGGTGCTGAAGTGCGCTGGTCTTCATGCAATATTTATTCGACACAAGATCATGCGGCTGCAGCAGTTGCGGCAAAAGGAATTCCCGTATTCGCCTGGAAAGGCATGACGGAAGAGGAATATGAATGGTGTATTGAACAAACTCTGCGTTGGCCCAATGGTTCTGGTCTTAATATGATTTTGGATGATGGTGGAGACCTCACCAATGTTGTCCATGATAAGCAACCTGCGCTCTTGAAAGAAATTCGTGGTCTGTCAGAAGAAACTACTACAGGCGTGCATCGCCTCTATGAACGCGTGAAACATGGGACTCTCAAGGTTCCTGCCATCAACGTCAATGATTCTGTCACAAAGTCTAAGTTCGATAATCTTTACGGCTGTCGCGAGTCACTGATCGATGGTATCAAGCGTGCCACCGACATCATGATTGCCGGAAAAGTCTGCGTAGTTGCCGGGTACGGTGATGTGGGCAAGGGTTGTGCCCAATCCTTTATCGGTCTTGGCGGACGCGTGATCATCACCGAAATCGATCCCATCTGTGCTTTGCAGGCGGCAATGGAAGGTTTTGATGTTATGACCATGGATGAGGCGGCAAAAATTGGTGATATCTTTGTCACGGCCACAGGATGTATTGACGTCATTAATCACAAGCATCTCGATAGCATGAAAGATGGAGCAATTGTTTGCAACATCGGACATTTTAATGCTGAAATTGATGTGGCCCATTTGCATAAAAAATATCGCGAGACCAACATTAAACCACAAGTCGACATGTATACTTCACAGTCAGGCAAAAGAATTGTCTTACTCGCTCAAGGACGTCTGGTGAATTTAGGCTGTGCTACGGGACATCCCTCGTTTGTTATGTCGAATTCTTTTACCAATCAGGTGTTGGCGCAAATGGAATTATGGCAAAATGCCTCGAAATATGAACTCAAAGTCTATATGTTGCCCAAGCATTTGGATGAAATGGTGGCCAGATTGCATATTGAGAAATTGGGTATACAGCTTGAGGCCCTAACTCCAACCCAGGCAGAATATCTCGGTGTCAAAGTCGAAGGACCTTTCAAACCCGAACATTATCGTTACTAAATTATGAAGATCTTCATCGCATCAGACCATGCTGCTTTTGCGGCGAAAGAAGAACTTAAAGCTTATCTTGCGGCGAAGCTGGGATTTGAATGTTTTGATGAAGGTTGCTTTTCTCCTGAGCGCGCGAGCTATTCCGACTTGGCCACAAAAGTCGCTTTGCGAGTCCAAAATAGGGAAGGCCTGGGCCTTTTGTTATGTGGTTCTGGTATTGGCGTTTCTATGGTTGCCAATCGCTATAGAAATGTTCGGGCGGCTTTGTGTCGCACGTCTGAAGAGGCGAAATTATCCCGTGAGCATAATGATGCCAACATTCTTTGCGTCGGTGCTCGCATATCTTCCGTTGAGAGTATCAAGCAGATGGTTGATGTGTGGTTGACGACTGCTTTCGAAGGAGGACGTCACAGCGAGCGCATCGCTACATTCAATAATTTGGGAGCGGTAGGGAAAGTTAATCCTGAGAAACTAGCGACTCCCGAATATTGGATTCTAGGTGCTGTTATTGCCGCCGTGCTCTTTGGAACAATTCTGGCGCAATACAACCGTACTTATTTTGAAACTGTATATACTCTCGAAGACGGATGGTTGGAATATGGCGGAGTGTGGGCCTTGGGGCTGTTGCTTGTACTTTGTCTCAAACGCATAAAAGATTTGTGGCGTGTGCGAACCTGGACTTTTCGCCTGGGACTCATAATCTTGGCCCTGCTTTTTTTATTCGGTGCCGGTGAAGAAATTTCATGGGGACAGAGAATTTTTGGGAATGAATCTCCTGCCTATTTTGCCAATAATAACACGCAAGGTGAAACGAGCTTTCATAATTTAGTGATAGGCGGTGTGAAAATAAACAAGCTGATTTTTGGAACAGGTTTAACTATTGGTGTTATCTTTTATTTTCTCGTCTTGCCTATTGTTTATCGCCGAAAGGAAACCATTCGTAAATTCGTGGATAATTTTGGAATTCCCATTCCCAAAAAATGGCACCTTCTTGCCTATATCATTGTCGTTCTCTTGGCGTATGCTTCAGGTTCTCACAAGAAGGGGGAACTTATGGAGTTTGCGGGTGTCTGGATATTTTTCTGCCTGTACTTTTTTCCCGTGAATAAATCGATTTTTGAAAAATGACTGTGAATTAATATTACAGAATGCTAGATTGAACCGAAGATTTTCATTATGCGCAAGCGGAGAACCGCCCAAAGTGCTTCGAAGATAATTCCTCCGGCCATTTTGGATTGACCGTCACGTCGTTCGTAAAAAATGATGGGCACTTCCTTGATACGCAAACCTTTCAACCAAATTTTATAATTGAGTTCAAGTTGGAAAATATACCCACTACTTACAATCTGATCGAGATTCAGTGCGCTGAGCGCTTTGCGGGTGAAGCATTTAAAACCACCGGTGGTGTCTTGAATAGGGATACCGGTGACAAATCGGGTATAAATAGAGGCAAGATAACTGAGAAGCAGTCTGCGAAAAGGCCAGTTGATGATTCTAATACCGTCAATATAACGGCTACCAATGACCAGGTCATTGGTTTGGGCGGCTTCAAGTAAATTTTTCACTTGAGCCGGGTCGTGGGAAAAATCACAATCCATTTCAAAAACATAATCATATTTTCGTTCAAGGGCCCATTTAAAACCGGTCGTGTAGGCCGTTCCAAGACCTAGTTTTCCCGAGCGCTTGAGGAGATGGAGATTTTTAAACTCTTTTTGGTGACCTTCAACCACTTGTGCTGTTCCATCGGGAGAACCATCATCAATGATCAGGATAGATATTTCAGGATAGAGTCCAAATACCGTGCGAATCATTTTATCAATATTATCAATTTCGTTATAGGTCGGGATAATGATAAGGCTTTTATCAAATGGCAGCACAGCAATCCTATTTGCGACTTAAAGTGAATGATCTTTTTTACACGATGGACAACGATTTTGCAATTTTTTGCGATAATGTTCCGCCATATCATAAAAATAATTGACAGCTCTTTTTCCCATCTCGCTTTCGGCCAGCCAGCCAAATTCTTTCACTGCAGGGAGATGATGCATGAGTTTTTGAACGGCTTCGACCCCTCGAAAAATCTCCCCGTTGACTTCAATGAAGTGGACTGATTGTTGACATTGTTCATAGGTAACTTGATTGAGAACTTGGTAAATTTCTTGGTCGTGAATCGATATCTTATTAATGGATTCGTGACCTGGTAGACGTTCCATGGCCTGTTTAAACCGCAAGCATAGAGGACATTCATCATCATACAAAAGAATGGGAAGGCGAAAACGATCGTGTGTTGTCATTAAACCCTCATGGTTTTTTCATTGAACTATTCAAAATTAACCCGTTTCCATCCTGAAATACGGTAGCGGTTAGAAATAATATCAAAAATAACCGTATCGGGGTTTTTACTAATTTGCGCACTAGCACTCGCGCGGTCAGCAAATTTCAAAATATTGTCATTGCTGGCGGTGGCTTCTTTCTTTTTAAGTAATTTGTTAAAATCGAAATCATCTTTTTTGCCGGTGGTTTTTTTGAAATTCCCTCCACCGCCGGTAAAGGTGAGAATCTTATTGTCATCATAATTGGTATTTCGTCCCATGAGTGCGCTGGTATCTACTTCATAGGCCTTAACTCGGTTAGCGAATTGAGAGGCATTGGCCGGTGCTTTTACTCCTACAGCGAGAGCGGCGATCGAGCGAGGAATGCCTAAATTAGATAGTTCATCTACGAAACCTGTCTGATTGGCATTAAGTCCAGTCATCTTTGGTGCTTTGTCGAGCGATATTGATCTCATGCCAGATTTGAGACGATTGACGGCATTTTGAGAGATGGACCCACTGCCAAGATTGGCGTTCGAAAGTTTCCCTCGTGATAAGTCAGATGTTGGTTTGCCCAGAACGTCTTCTGCCGATTTCCCAAATTTAAGTCCTCCAATCAAATTCATGAATTCAACATCGAAGCAGCTATTATCCCGGGTGCAAGAGCATTCAGGATCAGCTTTGGCCTGCTTGTTGATGCATGCCATGCGTATTCCGTTGGCCATCTGTTCAGCTTTGATTTGCGGTTGACAATATTTCACATAATTTGTGATATCGAGCTTGGATGATTCCTGCGAGCAAAAACAATGTGTGTGGGTTACAGGGTTACAGTCACCGGCTTTGGGCATGCTGTCGATCACGGCCTGAATTTTCTCAGCTGCGGTCTTCTGGTGATTCACCTCTGCGGCAAAATAGAGAGTGGCAATACCGGCCAGACCCATTTTCAGATACAAGGTCCAATCAGCATATCCCCCAGAGGCAATTTCAACGACGTAGCATCCTGCACCGATTCCCCAACCGTATGCTTGAATTTCAGCCGTCTTGGCCCGTTCCTCATGACTGCGTTTCGCTTTATAGAGCCCCTCTGTTTGTGCATTTGCATTATTGCCTGGGACATTGGCCAGATTTTGTTGTGCCGATGTCTGTTGGAACATGGCCAGAGCTTCGGTTCCCATCACAACATATTTGCAATAATCTTCCTTTTTTTCTTTTTCCTGCTTTGGTGTTTCTTTTGCGGCCGGTGCTCCTGTTGAAGATGTATTGGCGCCTGCCTCTGATGACTTGCCTACTTCGGCACTAGCTGGTTTATTCACTTCATATGTTCCCATCAGCCCGGCACCAACAACTACCGCATAAGCCTTGATGACCATGGGTACCCAATTCGCCCAGGCGTGGGTTTCTCTTCCGGCACAGGCATCTTTCATGTTTACTTTACTGCCAGTGATTTCGCTTCCATCCTGGTCATTTGTTCCGGCGCCAGTTCCACTACAGCCAGCTTGAATGGCCTCTTGGGTGAGTCCTTCGTGAATATAGGTTTCTGACATGACCCTTTCCTGGTCAGTTAAGTTGCCACCAGAAGTTTCGTAGACACTACCTGTAGGAGCGCTACTTCCCTGATACGTCTGGGCCGAAATATTATGGGAAAAGGACAGTGCCACTGAAACTATCATGGCCATAAATCTAGTCATGGGTCCATCCAATGCAAAAGAATGTCTTCGATTATTTTAACATTGAACTATTTTTTTCTGATGGTCCGAGAGATAAGGCAATTAAATCCATGCAGAAACCCTGCTAAAACAACTATTTATGTCGGATTTGAGATGGGAATGTTGGCCTAAAGGTGTGCAACAGATTTATGGCAATCACCCATCCATTGACTGTGGAAGTTCAATCAGTTAAACCTGACTTATGGCGAAAGATATTGAGAACCTGCATAAAATTGTTGAAAGCGATATTACGCATTCCATGACCCACTATTTGCTTACTATTCACAAATTGAAAGAGGGTAAGGGATATGCACGAGTAACGGATATTGCCAAGGAACTCGACTTAACCAAGGGAAGTGTTTCAACCGCCATTGTTAATCTTAAAAAACGCGGATTAGTGATTGAAGAGGATGATTCAAAATTTCTTTTATTAACCGAGGAAGGACATCAGGAAGTTCATCGTATTTTATCCACCCGCACGCTTCTATACTATTTCTTGAAAGATTTTATCGGGGTTTCCAGAGATATTGCCAATAAAGATGCATGTATGATGGAACATTTGATGAGTCCCGAAAGTTTGGAAAAGCTTTTCCATTTTATGAAAGATCTTGCCTGTACCTGTGAGAACAAGGCCAAGAATAAAAGGTTGCAAAATTTTGCCACCTCATTGGATTTATGTCATTTTGATGGTCCCCAACAATTTATTGATCAGCAAAAAGGCGATGCTCATATTCACAAATGAACAAACTGATTACTGCCATTGTTTTTAGTCTAAGCATAATTTGTTCGGCACAAGATAAAAGCATTTATGGTTATTGTTTTACCGATGCCGTGTCATTATCGGAACTGCGTCGCTATCTTCAACCCATCTCTCTACCAAGTGACCAACTTGATATGATGGGACCCTGCCTGGAGGCCTTACTGAGTGATGCCAGGAGTACCTTATATGAGTCTTATCTGCAAAAGAGATATCGACTCAATCGGACATATAAGGGGAACCAAATGGCGCCTAACACGGAATTGGTTGGTACAACTGAAGGGAATTGTCGCTTAGAGTTGCTCAAAAAACGCAGCAAGATTCGCAAAACTGATGAATTTTCTCTTGGCAAAAAAGGGAAAATAAAGCGATCAGAGGAAGACCTTTCGGGTGATCTCCGCTCCCAATTGCTTCTGCGCAAGGGTTACCCTGGATCGCTCAAGCTGGACCAGGAAGAAGTTTTTGTAACCTGCCAAGGTGGTCACAATGATAATTATATTTTAACCGTGACTTTGAAGTCGCCTGATTCAGGAATTAGTACGGCCCTCAACCTCAGCAAAGGTCAGCTAATTAATATCGGATCTGTTGTAAAAGATTTATCGGGCAAAAATCGGACATTATCTATCAATTCAGGCATTGATTATAGCAAGACCACTGGACATGATGATTACGAATATTTTTTATCTATACCCTAATCTAGATTCCCAGGACCGGCTTGATCTCTTCTTTGTAATAAATGGTAATCGACATACTACCAGCGCTGTTCCATGGCGTGCGTTGAAATAGATATTGAAAAAATTCTTTAGGTCCCATCTGCTGATAATCCGGCACCCACCACCAGCGAAAAGGCACGTTATATTCTTGATATCCGAGATGTCTAAATTCGGGGTCTTTGTAAGAAGTAAACACCACATCATAGGAAGCTTTTAGACCATCATTCGTGGTGTACCCGACTTCGGGTAAACCGTATAAAAACCAGGCCCCAGGCCAGGTGTTCTCACGGTACAGGAGGATGCGTATAGGTTTTTCGCGAGACATAGTTTCTCTTCTAAGAGAAATCAAAATATCTTCATACTGTGGAGTCGTGTGGACCTGTGACAGAAGTTCTTCCTGGGCCCCTGCCCGGGAAAAGTTCACATAGTAACTAAGCACGGTCTGGGTTCCGAGCATAGCTCCAGTGATGAGTATTAAAAGAAAAGTAGTACCGCTCGACAAAAAACTAAAATTTAAATTGAAATCACGTGACCACACTGCAAAGAATGCAAGACTTGCGATAAAAGGATAGAGAGATAGCCAAGGAACTTTTTCACCTGCATAGCTATAGGCAAACAAAGTGGAGCAGGCAAAGTAAAAGAAGAAAGCATGGGCGCGTTTATTGTGTCCAAGGAAATATAAAGTTCCGGTCAGTCCCATACTCAACGATCCAAAAAAAACAGGAAAATCAAGACTGGTTTTTAGTTTCAAATATGTTCCGACCCATTGATTTATATTTTCGAAATTGTGACAGAGAAGATAGGTCGTCAATGCCATCCCAAACGAAACCAAACTGATAATGGACATGGCCAATGGAAATTGAATGAAAAAATAGCAAATCAGAAAGAGCCATAAAAAGACGATTGGGAATTCATACCATGACAAGAGTAAAACATGGAAGGAGAATGGCCCGGTCAATCTTTCGTGATGGTGTTGACCAATCCAATACTGAAAACCTTTGGCGAAAAAAAAGTCTTTTATTCCTTGTGTATACTGAAATCCTGCGGAATAGAAATAACTGATAATAAGAGTGCATAAGAGTATCCCCAGTAACGAACCTAACCAATTATGTCGTAGGAAAAGGAATAATTTACTCAGCAATGATGAATTTGAATTTTTTATGAAGGCCAGAAATACAAATTCAAACAATAAGTAAACAAGAAGTAACACTAAAGTAATGAAATAATTTTCTTTAGTGCAAAAGATGAGTCCGAATGCCACGGAAATAGATAATATTTTCCATAAGGGCTTTTTAATCAGGGTTATTCCTATCAACAGAAAGGACATGCAGAATAAAATGAGTATATCTTCTCGCAAAAAACGTGACCAATAGATGAGTGTCGGAGATAAAGCCCCATAGAGTACCAAAGTCCATAGAGTAAAGGATGAATATAAATGTCTGAAAAAAAATGGGGTGAGGACCAGAAACAGGCCGAAGATAACAGAAATCATTCGGGCCGATTCAAGACTTTGCCCTCCCACATGATAAGCATAAGGAATGAGGTGGTACAAAAGTGGGCCATGCAATAGTGGGTCATATTTGTAATAATGTGTTTTGGGTGAATCATGAAAATATTTACCATAAAGTGCATGCAAGGATTCGTCATGATGGATAGAACGATGGCCGATACGATCGAAACGCATGATGATAGCAAAAATCAATAAACCCATGATTGCAGCAAAAACTAAAAATTGAGAGAATTTTCCCATGTCTTATACTTGAAAAATTGTTTCCGGGTTATTTGATATTCGTCGATTGACCAAATCCACCCCTTGCATAAAGGAATGATCTTGATTGGCAACTTCGTATTTCCAACCGCCAAATCGTCCGCGAGAGTAAATATCAAAAGCTTCTAAATGGAGGTTAAGTTCTTTTAATAGGGCATCGCGATTCAGTGAAGGTGTGGGGTAACTGAAGTTTGCTTTGAAATACCATTTGGAGAGTATTTCATCATGGGGGCGAAGGAGAGTGGTATTAATTAACCCAGTGATAACTTGGTCCATTAAATTGTTTGAATCAACTGTTTTGTTTTCGGAGCTGCTGACTTCACATAGAAGGGAGTATTCCATTCCCGGATGAGGAACATGATGAGGTGAGTAGTTGGAAAAAATAGTGACACGATAACAAGGTGTCTGTTCTTCTGAAAAATAAATCCAGCACTTCTTTTCCAAATGAGCGGGCAATTGTCCTTTGACCCCAATGCCGAAGATGTGACCAGTGGAGTAGAGAAGTTGAGCAGCGTTTTGAATCAAGACATCTTGTGTCGGAACTAATAAAGGGCCAAGTGTTAACAGAGGAATGGTTGAAAGTAGAGAATTATATTGTATGGCGGTACCGTCAGCTAAAATTACACGTTTTTGATTAAAATCAATGTTGCGAATATTGACGTTGAAAATGAATTTATCACGTCCGATCAGTTGGGCGACATTTTTCCAGATGGCACCTGTCCCTCCATTTTTTGGAAACCAAAATTGGTTATTGGGTCCCCAATTTTTATCAGGAAGTTTCGAAATGAAATTGCGTTGTATCCTGGCAAGATCGACAACACTGACTCTTTCGCCAATCCAAGAATAATTCATGAGTTCAGGAGGATGTGCCCAAACCTTGTAGTTGTACGGGAGCATAAAAAGATTAGAAAGGGGCTGGCCAAATTTACTTATGATCCATTGCTTAAAATCATGGGGACAAGTATTCTGCTGAATATTTTTAAGGCCATTGAAGCACTTTAGGGCCTGTTCGTCATCGAGAAGATGAATATTGTTTTGAAAAGGGTAAGGAATGAATTTTTTTTGAAAGTAAACCCATGCCTCTCGTTCGTGCAAGTATCGATCGGCTTTTGGGACGGCGCGCTCCATGACCTCATCAAAGTAAGAATAATGGGAAAACTGGACGTGTCCGCCAATATCCCATGTAAAGCCAGCATCATCAACAAAACTGCGTGATAATCCTCCCACCTCATCTTGGGCCTCTAAGACTAGAAAATTTGAAATTCCCAACTCTTGCAGGCGATAAGCAGCACCAAGACCTGTTGGGCCGGCGCCTAAAATTAAAAAATCACATTCGTCTCTCATCTTTGCCACCGATGCGTAATCAATTCTCGAATTACCCTAAGGGAGATTGTGGCAAGTTTTAAAATGCCCTTTAATGAAGGGACCCCGGTTTGCCGTGATTGGTGGATAATGGGAACAGTTTTACATTTGAGGATGCCGTTTCTGGCATATTTGAATGCTTCAATAGACAGGTGAATATTGGGAGCGAAAGGATTGGGAGGTATTTTGGTTAAGGCATCTTGGAGAAAATCGCGTTTAAATAAACGAAAAGGGCAATTGGGATCAGGAATGATCAGACCATAGAGTAGAAAGACCCACAGTCGCATTATTTTGGACATTACAAGACGAACAATAGGATCGTGGCGATCGAGGCGTTGTCCTAAAATAAAATCGAAGTTGGCCGTTTTTGACCAGAGTTTGGAAAAGTTTTTTGCTTCAATCTGATCGTCACTGTCACATTGGAAAATCCAGGGCGACATATGAGCGAGAGCTAATTGATATCCATTCAAAATGCTTGCGCCATGTCCTTGGTTCGGCTGCGAGATCACTTGTACAGAAGCTTCGGGGTGCTTTGCCATCCAGTTATTAATATTGAGTAAGGAATTATCAGTCGAACCATCATTGATCAAAATAAGCTGAAAGGAAATTTTGGTGTTACATAATTCCGTCACCCAATCCTGAAGTATCTTCTCGATAGCACTTTGCTCATTATATACTGGAATGACTACGGAAAGAGTGTGAACATGGGGATACTGAGATTTATTGGGCATAGATATCTAGTTTAATACACCTTTTTGTGTAAGTTTAGAATAAATCACAGGATATAAAGCACCATCGAATGGAGAAGAGGCCAAATGCAATTTAAAACTTATGCATTTCGATCAATTATTCAGACAATGGAAGTACATAAACGGAACGGCTTGATGGCATTGGGTGCTTCTCTTTTTTTAGTTCTCATGTCATATCCCGTTCTCCGTTCCACAACGACGGGGCTTTTTTTGCATTATTTTGGCGCGCAGAATTCGCCCTATGTTTGGTTCTATTCAGTATTGGCCATTATGGGATGTGTCTTTTTTTATGATAGGGCCCAACAACGTTGGCCACTCTTTCAGCTCTATAATGTAACGGTATTGTTATCCGTAGGAATCTTTTTTGGAGGCATCTATCTTTTGAATTTGTCTTGGGGGCCTTCGGCTTATTTATTATTTGTCTGGAAAGAAGCATATATCGTTTTGCTGGTGCATATGATTTTCGGTGTTGCTAATGCTTCTTTGCGATTGGAAGAGGCAAAAGTTTTTTATGGGCCTTTGGGTGCCTTAGGTTCTCTGGGGGGGATTTTTGGCGGGCTGTTCACTGGTTGGCTAACCTATTATTTTACCACTGAGACGATTTTGGGTATTGGCGTCCTGTTCGTCATTCTTTCTGCTATAGCATTTTATGCTGCCCGCGGCCTTTTTGGTCCCACCACCATAATGAAAGTTGAATCTGACACACCTCCAACTCCCTCGCCACTATTGTCGCTTGCTGGGGTGGGTAAATATGTGGCGTTGCTTTGCTTGGTGGTGTCTCTATCACAGTTTGTAATTAATTTGGCCAATTTTAAATTTGATGTTCTCTTCACCGGTTTAGTGCCAAACAAGGATTTAAAAACAAGATATTTAGGCCATCTTTACACGCTGGTGAATAGTATTGGACTGGTACTTCAAGTCTTTGTCCTTCCCTATGTCTTAGCGAAATTTTCTCGTCGAAGAATACACCTTTTTGTACCCGTTTTGTTTTTGCTGCTATCACTTGTCGGGTTAATTTTTGGCGGTGCCTACCTAATGCTTGTATCTTTTGCTTTTGGAACTATGAAGGGCACCGATTATTCACTTTTTTCGGCCGTGAAGGAATTGATGTATTATGCATTAGGCCCAGAGCAAAAATATGGCGCTAAGTATATTATCGATATGGTTATTTATCGTTTTTCCAAAGGACTTATTTCACTTTTTTTGATATTTTTTCAAATGCCTTGGTTGATAGATTGGTTGCTTGTCGGTCTATGCATAGCATGGTTTGTGGTGATTTTTCCTCTCTTTAAAGAGCAGCGAAAAATTTCTTCCTTAGAATCCTAGGAGTTTGTTTATGAATTGTTTGCTGAAAAAGTTTAACACAAAATTTGAAACAGTTCCTTTTTCTCAAATTAAAAATGATTATTTCATTCCTGCCGTTAAAGATGCAATAGAGAAGGCAAAGGCAAAAATCGAGACCATTAAGAATAATCCGGAGACTCCCACATTTCAGAATGTGTGCGAGGTGCTTGATGTCGTCGATCACCGGCTCAACATCATTTCTAATCTTTTTTTCAATCTCCATTCTGCCGATACCAACGAAGAGAGACAGAAACTGGCAAAAGAAATTTCACCCATGATCACGGAATACGGCAATGATGTCAGTCTGGACCAGGCCCTCTTTAAAAAGGTCAAGACAATCTTTGATCAACGATTCACCTTCAACTTAACTCCTCAGCAACTGACATTGCTGGAAAAACAGTACAAAAATTTTGTACGCAACGGTGCTCTTCTTCCATCTGAAAAAAAGGACGAGATGCGCGCTATCGACAAACGTTTGAGTGATTTATCCCTGAATTTCAGTGAACATGTTTTGGAAGAACGAAAGCAATTCGAATTATGGATTGAAGATGAGAAAGATTTGAGTGGTCTACCAGATTCTGTGCGTGAGATGGCAAGTGCACAAGCAAAAGAGAAAGGTCGTCCGAACGCTTGGTATTTTAACCTTGATTTTCCAAGCTATATGCCATTCATGACCTATGCTGATAATCGCCAGTTGCGTGAGAAATTATTTTTCGCCCAAGGATCATTGGGCGCTAAAGCCAACAGCTATGATAATCGCCCGATCGTATTGGAAACCGTAAAACTAAGATTACAGCGAGCGAAGCTGCTCGGTTTTCCTTCGCATTCCCACTATGTTTTGGCCGAGCGCATGGCAGAGTCACCTGAAAATGTAGAAAAATTTTTGAAAGAGCTTTATGACAAGGCCCGCCCTTTTGCGGAAAAAGAAATAGATGAGCTTAAGCAATACGCCAAAAAACATCATGGTCTATCCGAGTTATGTCGCTGGGATTTGGCCTATTACACTGAGAAATTAAAAAAAGAGCGATTTAATGTTGATGATGAGATGTTGCGTCCTTATTTTAAATTAGAAAATGTCATCGAGGGCGCTTTTCAAGTTGCTCAAAAGTTGTACGGACTGCATTTTATCTTAGATTCAGAAATTGAGACCTATAACCCGGAAGTGCGGGTTTATCGCGTCCTTGATAGTAAACAGAGAGTGCTTGGAATCTTTTACGCTGATTTTTTCCCCAGAGCAGGCAAAAGAAGCGGTGCATGGATGACAGAATTTCGAAGCCAATCAAAGAGCACCGGAGAAGAATTGTGCCCGCACGTGGCAATCGTATGTAATTTTACCAAATCCACCCCAGACCAACCTTCACTCTTAGGATTAAGTGAAGTTTTGACTCTCTTTCACGAATTTGGTCATGCTCTTCATGGTCTTCTTTCAGATGTGTATTATGAATCCCTTGCCGGCACTAATGTGTATTGGGATTTTGTAGAACTGCCTTCACAAATCATGGAAAATTGGATCTATGAGAAAGAATGTTTAGATCTTTTTGCGAGACATTATCAATCAGGCGAAAGAATACCCGAGGATTTGATTTCGAGAATTAAAAGTAGCATGAATTTTCATGAGGGCCGTATGACTGTTCGGCAGCTTGGGATGAGCTTGTTGGATATGGCTTGGCATAATCAACAAGTATCGCTCTATACAGACGTGGACATGTTTGAGGCCAAAATCTTAGGGCCACTGGAACTCATGCCTTTGGCCAGAGGGACGAATATAAGCAGCGCCTTTTCGCATATCTTTTCCGGTGGGTATTCGGCAGGCTACTATAGTTATAAATGGGCCGAGGTCTTAGATGCAGATGCCTTTATGTACTTCAAAGAAAAGGGAATATTCAATGCTGAGGTCGCCCATAAATTTAAAAATGATATTTTGTCACGAGGTGGGAGTGAGCATCCAATGATTCTGTACAAGAACTTTAGAGGAAAAGGTCCTACTATCGATGCATTACTTAAGCGAGCTGGACTTAGTTGACTGATGTGAGTTTTTTACACTACCAGCTGTAAGTAATTATTAGAACATCCGACCCTCGTTTTCCATTACACTATTCTAATTAGTTTTCATGTTGTCAGGGATGACAGTTGAATTGCCAATGGAGGGTTTTTTTTATGAAGCTAGGCCGATTGCTACTCTTGCTGTTTTTAATTGGTCCCTTTGTGTTGGAAGCCGAAGCCACCATCTCAAAGAATATCAAAAATCTTGATCGAGAATTTTGGGCCACGATTGGCCACGATGCCGCTCTTCAAATAGGAAAAACTTTTGGATTTCTTCACGATCCTAGTGAGAAGCAAGAATTTTCTAATGGCATTACTGTCATGAAAGTGCGTGAAAGTGAGCTTCACCAAATTGGTCATCTAATGCACGACAAATTTCATCGATGTGGTGGTTTTATCGGCCATGAGACTTTGGCAGAGGCACTTGAATGGGCCAATAATGAAGGGGAACGTTTTCACGCCAAATCCATGAATTTTGCTGATTATTCTATTAATCAAGGCGAGAGTGTTCGAGCGCTTTTGACCGAATTGAGTGCACCGAATATTGCGAGTACCATTCAAAAACTTTCTAGTTTTAAAAACCGCTACTATAAGTCACAAACCGGACAAGATTCTCAAAAATTGGTGAAAGAAACTTGGGAAACCCTGGTGCAAGGACGAACGGATGCCAAGGTTGAATTTTTTCGACACTCTGGCTGGCCTCAACCTTCGGTTGTATTGACACTTACCGGGAGTGAGACACCAGAAGAAATTATCGTGCTTGGCGGCCATGGGGATTCTATTTCAGGGTACTTTGGTGATCGATCCAGTAACCATGCTCCCGGAGCTGATGATAACGCGAGCGGTATCGCAACTCTAACCGAGATTGTGAGAGTTTTAATGACGTCATCTTACCGTCCAAAGCATACTATCAAATTCATGGCCTATGCCGCGGAAGAAGTTGGATTATGGGGTTCAAAAGAGATCGCCCAACAGGCAAAACGCGAGAATCAAAATATCATCGGAGTCATGCAGCTTGATATGACGAATTATAAGGGTTCCGCCGATCTGGATATTGTTTTAATGTCGGACTATACCAATACTGAACAAAATGCTTTTATGGGACGTTTAATTGATGAATACGTCAAAGTTCCTTGGGGACAAGATCGCTGTGGATATGCTTGTAGTGATCATGCTTCTTGGCATGGTCAGGGATTTCCGGCCTCCATGCCATTTGAGGCCCGCATGAATGAGATGAATCGGAGAATTCATACCCCGCAAGATACGATAGAACTTTCTCGTGGCAACGCTCAGCATGCTCTGCATTTTGCTAAACTCGGTGTAGCGTTCGCAGTAGAACTCGATAATTAATTAGTCTCATGATCAAGAATGCCTGTGGTGATTTACAATGTAGATCATTTCAGGCATTCTTAGCTTAGTGAATCCCTCTGAAATCCAACGTCCTATTGATTTTACTTCCCTTAAACTACTCTTAGATGCAGAAAGAAAGGCCATTATCCGAGTCAATGCTTTTAACGAAGAAGAAAATTTAATCCGCTCAACCAGCGATGCCGCCGTCATTTTAGATACCTTGGCGACGATTCAGTTAACATTAGACAAGACATTCATGGCCTTTCCATCATTGATTCCTTTTTTTAATCAAGAGTTTGGTTTTTACGGTGAATTTCTTAACCGTGCTGTGGTATTGGAAATATGTTTCCTTGACGACTTTTTATTCCCAGACAAAGAAATCGGCCTCTTTACTGATTTGGAAACAGGTACACTTTCAATAGATAAATTAAAAGAACAGGAACTTTTTTTTCTCAAGTGGTCCACAGAAATAGTTCTGGGCCACGAAAAAACCCAAAATCTGTTAAAAGAGAAATTTAATTCCGAAATAAAGCCAAAAGATTTTCCATGCCAGTGTAATTTATGTCTTGGGGAATTTAGAAATAGGTTTCGCGATATTGTTTACGAAGAATCGATGGAGTTGATTAAACAGACCTATAAGAATTTAGAAGAGGTTCTGGATTTAAACAGTCGCAAAACGGAAGATGTTTTTAAGGAATTTCAAAGAACCTTGGACAAAAAGTTTTTTGCGATCCGTTTTAAACTGAAAAGAAGTGTTCTCGCCAGAATAGAGTCTCAGATAAAAGAGCGTGTTAAGACAAATTTCACTTTTCCCGCTCCTTTGGCAATGAGAAGAGCGGAGCTGCTTAAACCGTGGTTTCAAGAGATTTTAAGAACGCAATCATTGCGCGGAGACTTAATTTCAGAACATGAATTTACACGTTTTTTAACGATACTCGGCACGAATCTTTGGCGTGGTGAATATTATCTTGAAACAGAATTTTCAAAATTGATTAAGTCCGTTTTAGCTTTTAAGCGTAAAGACATTTCTGCCACCATCTTAAAGCGATATTTAGGTGAGTTTTGGATTCATTCCCGGGCGCGGGAACTGACAAGGCGAATTATTTATCACATGGGACCTACTAATTCGGGGAAAACTTACCATGCGATACAAGAACTTTGTCGCGTTAAAAAAGGATGTTATCTTGCTCCACTTCGTTTACTTGCCGGTGAACTTTATGACACCCTAACCGAGAAGGGAGTGAAAACGACGCTTCTCACGGGTGAAGAGGTCATCGAAGTCGAAGGTTCTACTCATTATTCTTCTACCATTGAGATGGCCAGATTCCATGAAGATTTTGATTCGTGTGTCATTGATGAAGTTCAAATGATTTCTGATCCTCAAAGGGGATGGGCCTGGACCAGGGCCCTGGTGAATATGTATTCACCGGAAATCCATATTTGTGGTGATCCAACTGTGTTGCAATTGATCGAACAGATTGTGGCGCTTTGCGGGGATACACTGGAAATAAGGAAGTACGATCGAATGTGCGAACTCAGGTTGGCTTCAGCGCCTTTGCGACTAGGTGATTTGGAGCGAAGTGACGCTCTGATTGTTTTTTCTCGCAAGAATGCCCTGAAATATAAAGCGGAAATTGAAAATTTAGGTTTTCGCGTTTCCATTGTATATGGACGTTTAGGTCCAGAAGTACGACGGGAGCAGGCCCGTAAATTTGATGCCGAAGAGACAGATGTCATTGTGTCTACCGACGCCATTGCCATGGGTATGAACTTGCCAATTAAGAGAATTATTTTTTCCACGCTTACTAAACATATAGATGATGAGACTATTCCTATTACGTTATCAGAAATTAAACAGATTGCAGGTCGGGCGGGAAGATTCAATCGATTTCCCGTTGGTGAAGTGAACTGTCTCACCAAAGTTGAAAATGGGCTTGCCCAAATACGTGATGCCCTTCAGACAGAATTGCCCCAAAAAACACAATGTATGGTAGGCCCTGACTTGGATATTTTTACGCAGGTAAACACGGCCTTAAAGAATAATGCTCTTCCAGAGTTAACGCTTTCAGAATTCCTGCGCCTATTTAATACCATGACCTTTCAGAAACCGTTTTTCTGTGTTGATTTAAAAGAAATGATCGAGTTGGCGGAAATGGTAGAAGATGCCGATTCTAATAAAATTCTTTCCATTGCTGAGATTTTTGGTCTGGCCTGCGCTCCAGTCAATCTTGGTTTGCTGGAACACGTACAGTATTACGTATGGATTCTTAACAATTTTGCCAAAGGAGTAAATGTGGATTTTGCTCCTATTGAGCCTGAATCCAATGACATTGATTATTTAGAAACGTCGATAAAATGTGTGGAACTTTATCAGTGGCTCGCCCGGCATTTTAATTTTAAACGCTTTGAACATGACGAACTATTTTTATTAGAAAATAAAGGCAAGGCGATTGATAAACTTAATAAATTACTAAGCGATAAGATTGTACGCACCTGTGCCAGTTGTGGGGTGGCATTACCAGAGAATTCTCAATTTGGAATTTGTGAATCATGTTTTGCCGATCGGCGAAGTGCGCGTTTTCAGCGAGGGCGACGCGGTGGTCCTGTTCGCCAAGGCCCTCCTCCTCGCCAAAGTAACGGGCAAGCACGTTCACAGCGTGGTGGTCGCTCAAGCTTCAATCGTGGAGTGCCACGAGCTGCTGGCCCAAAAAAGTTTGCAAGTTCAAAACATCGCTCAAAGCGATGACTTCTCTGACTGGAAAAGACGGTTAATAAAAATAAAGTAGTTTGGTCAACATTCCTCATCTGCTTTAAAAGCAAAGTGTATGAGTTCAATTACAGCTTTTTAGAATATCCCCGATAAGTTCTCTGTAGTTGGTTAATATTATGGCATTTAAATTTGATGACCTGATTGCCAAAGTGAAGTCCCAGATTCCTCCGAATCTGCTTGGTAAAATTGCGCCCAAAAAGGATTCAGGAGATGGGGAAGGCGAAGCAACTAATGCCGCAACCAGGACTGGCACCAAGAGCAATGCTACGATGACCGGTTCAACGCAAACTGATGCACATGAAAAGACCCAATCCAAAACGCAAACCAAAACACATGGGACCTCATCAAAGGTTGATGGTACAGCGCCAGATGGAAAACCCCCGGTTGATGCAAAGGCCGCCAAGCGATCCAAAATTATTAAAATAGGTGTAGGCATAGCAATAGTTTTTTTTGCGGCAGACGAGTTTTTAAATACTGAGCAGCCCGCAGAGAGCACTCCCCCTGCTACCGTGGTCAAGAATCCGAAGAAAGAAAAACAACAGGAAGAGCCACCAAAACCGATTGAAACTCCAGCAGCAGAACAGGCCCAGGCCACTCCTTCGCCGGTGTCTACGCCAACGCCGGTAGCTGAAGTTGCCACACCTACTCCAGATCCCATAGCTGAAGTTGCAACACCTGCACCGACACCTGAGGTAGTACCGACCGAGGTCCCACAGCAAACACAAGCCGAAGTTCCCGTTGGGGATGAGAAAGTTCCAGACACAGTCGCTACCGTTCCTGATTCAGTTCCTGAAAGCAATACGGTTGATCGCACTCCCAGTGGTGGAACTGATACTCAAGCTTCAACAGCGAATAGCGATGTAACAGCATTTCAGGTTGGCGAAACGGTACCGGTCGATCAGGTGAAAGATCCGACTGTATCAGAAGGGACTATGGATAAAGTCGTTGAGCAACTTGATAAGCAAAAATCACTCGAATACGTATCCCCTCCTACCTATGAGGAATTGGGTAGAGGCCTAGTTTATAACTGCAAAGGCCAGCATTGGGCATGTATTAACAAAGATGCGTATTTCGTATGCAGGGACAATATGAAATGGAATGCAACTCATTCAAAACCTAAAGAATGCATCACGGTTAATGTTTATGCCACCAATGAAGATTGTGAAATGATACAACTTCACAATATTAATACACGCGAAAAAACCGATTTCTGTAAATAGATATCAGCAATTTATAATTTTATTCACTCCTCACAATTAGATTTTCGCGTAAATGAAAAGCAAAGTGCAAAAGTTATAAACTATTTTCTAAGCGGCTTCTTTCTTGAAAGGTCCAGGGTGAATCGTTAGATAGAATTCTGATGAACCTTGTGACTTGTCTTTTCCCATGGCCGAAATGAACACTTCAACTAAATTTTTGTCAAACTGATCACCACTAAATTCTTTGAGTTCGGCAAAGGCGACTTCGTAAGGTAGTCCTTGACGATAGGGACGCGTTGATGTCATGGCATCGAAAGTATCGGCAATGAGAATGATCCGAGCATACAAAGGAATTTGTTCTCCTTTAAGACCGGACGGATAACCACGGCCATCATAGCGTTCGTGATGATGGAGAGCTGCTAAGGCAATTTCCGTGAACTCTGAAGAGGATCCTCCTTCTTCACAAAATTCTAAGAGAATTTGATATGTTTTTTCGGGATGTGTCTTCATCAAGCGAAATTCGGCCTCTTCCAGGCGAGCAGGTTTCTGTAAAATGCTATCAGGAATACCAATCTTCCCTACATCATGAAAGAATGCTGCCAGCTCTAGTTTAGTAAGTTCTTTTTTGCTTAAGCCTAGCTCTTCGCCTGCTCTTACCGAGTAATATGCCACTCGTGCGCTGTGTTCATATGTATAGGGATCTTTCAGCTGCAAAGCGCGGAGAAGACATTTGGCAATCCTGTAATTAAAATGAAAGGCTTCATCTTTAAGACGATTCACTTCTCTGGCCATCTCCAAAACGGCCAAGTTCTTAACTTCTGCTTGCAAGTTAATCACGTTATGTTTTTTACGCGAACTGGCCATTTAAGTCCTTTAGAACGAAATTTTGGCCTTACACTAGAGAACTTATCGGAATATAAGTCCTAAAAACTTAAACTTGGGCGAGGTTATTCGAGAGTGGATACATTTTTTCCTCTTTGAAAGTTGACCAAATATCTGAAATTTTTGATATCCTATGAATTGTATTGAAATATTATATCCTTAAAGAACCCTTAACTTAACGGTGGGCGAAGGCCTTATGATTGATCGCAAAGTCATAATTTTTAACTCTGATGAACTTTTTAGTGCTTTGGGTCCCCAGAAATCGGCACTTTTAAAGCGTAACTATGATTTAGAAACGCGTGCCTATCCTGGAATATCAGAAAAGGATATGGCCCTTTTCTTTGTCAATTCAGCTTCCAGAGATTTGCCACAATTATGGAAATTTTTGGAAAAGTCCATCCCAGCTATTATTTTGCTGAATTGTGAGCTGCCAGAAGAGACGTGCCAGGAGCTAAGCCAACGAGATTTAGCTCACCTATGGGCGGTGTTAAGGTTCGACCAGATTGACCTGTTCGGGCAACTACATCTTCGAAATTCTCTGGGATTGTTAGGACGACTCCTCGATGCTTATTTCTCTCAAATTGAGCTTGAACATTATTCCACGGCCTTAAATCAAGTGCTGGCTTCCACCTTGGCAGAGCTTCATCGCGCCCGACATATTCATGAAAAAATTGTACCCGTAAGACGGCAATCACTAAAAAATTTTGATATATTATCCAAGTATGGTGCGGGAGATTCTCCTGGAGGAGAATTCTTTGATGTTGCCATTTCTGAGGGCAATCTGGCCTATGTCCATTTTTCTTCCAATTCTTACGTTTTGAACAGTAAGGCATTGACGGCCTTTGAGGTATGGCGACCAACATATGACGGCCAAGTTCCAACACTTAATGAACTGCTAAAACTACTCAGTCGAGAAGCGATTCCTTATCAAAACAAGAGCAAGAGTGATGACAACCGTCCGGCCTTAGAGTTGTGCTTATTTCAAATTAATATTAAAACTCTGGAAGTGTATGGGTGGCTCTTTGGTGGTTTTAATATGATTTCTACCAACGGATTGGTGGTTGATAAGAAAAATTTTCCAGTATCCCCCTCTTTTGCCGAGCAAGCATGTGTTTCCTTTAAACTAGAAAGAGGCGGAAAACTTTTAATCATCTCTCCCGGTGTACACTATAATTCAAGTGGTTTTTTAAATAAAACTCCGATACTTAAGTTTGGCTTGGAAAATATCACCTCTCCTTCACTTAAATGTATTAATGAAATCTTTTTTCAACTTAAAAAGGGTGATGATAGTGAATTTTATAAGTATGATGTAACCGCAACTGTAATAGAGGTAAGCCCCAATGCGATTATTAAAGTATAAAAGTATAATTTTATTTATTGCTCTATCATTCATTGTTTCTGCATTTGCCAGTTCACCTTTTACAGACAATGAATGTTTGGAAGGAACATTTACTACCAAGGTTTCGCACAAAGCATTCCCCTTTGGACTGACAGAAACAAAGCTTGAAATTGAGAAAAAGGATTGTCGTATAGTCGTTAGACACGAAAAGTTGCGTTATCTCACCAAGCAATGGGATGTTGATGTCTGCCGTGGACCTATTCATATTAAGTATGGTGCAACAAGTGTCGAAGTTGTTAAGCGCCAAGGTGTGTGTAAGACCCTTAATAATGAGTACTGTAAAATGAGCGATGAGCTATTTAAAGTTCTCCAAGATGATGGATTGATTTTCGCACCAGGAGAAAAAGAAGATCTGTCGTCGGCCCACGGCCGTGTGAATTGCACTTATCTACTCCTAAAATCCTATCTTGAGGGTGCGAGTGTTTTTGCCCGCCAAGAATCTTATGAAGGTTTGTTAAAGAAATTTTCAAATTCATGGGAAAGCGTACCGCCTGATGTGTTAACTGAAAAAAAGGGTCCTTCTGCATCATCGCCAGTTCCCGCGGATCAAGAACCAATGACCTCTACGCCCACTCCAACTGCGAAACCTGAAGCAGAAGCTCTTCCCACGGCTGCACCTGAACGGGCCGATTTTTAATTTTTAATGAGCAAGCCGTCGACAATGTCGCTCTTAGCATCTGGGACTTTTCAACAACCTGTTAGTATGTATTGTCAAAGGCCTGTTCTAAATCCTGAATCAAATCATCTCCATCTTCAATCCCGACAGAAATTCGGATGAGATTGTCGGTAATTCCTATTTTAAGACGGTTTTCAAGGGGAATGCTTGCATGAGTCATAATGGCAGGATGTTCTATTAAACTTTCAACTCCACCCAAACTTTCTGCCAAGGAAAATAAGGTGACTGATTTTAGAAATTGCCGTGATTCTTTAAGGCCGCCTTTGATAAAAAAGGTAATCATTCCGCCGAAGCCGGACATTTGCTTCTGGGCAATCTTGAACTGGGGATGTGATTTTAGACCTGGATATACCACGCGTTCAACATTGGAATTATTCTCTAACCAAGTGGCAATTCTCAGAGCATTTTTTTGGTGGGTTTCCATGCGTACCGCAAGAGTTTTTACGCCTCTTAAGACTAACCATGAATCAAACGGAGAAGCACATGGGCCGATAGAATTCTGTAACTTATAAAGCTTCTCATGCATCTTTTTATCGTTGAGCATGATGGCCCCACCAACAACATCAGAATGCCCATTAATATATTTGGTGAGAGAGTGTACGACGAAATCGGCCCCCAGAGTGAGAGGATTTTGAAAATAGGGACTCATAAAAGTATTATCAACCACAACGCGGGCCCCGTATTTCTTGGCAAGTTCACACAGACCCTTTATATCCGTGATTTTCAATAATGGATTTGTTGGTGTTTCCGCCCAGATGAGAACGGGTTTATGTTGTTTGATAGCTTTTTCAACTTTTTTCAAATCCGTTGTATCCACAAAATTAAAAATATGTCGATCATTGCTCACAGTTGTGAATAGGCGATAGGTTCCTCCATAAACATCATCTCCGCATAAAACTGAAGAGTTGGCCGGCAATGCTTGCATGATCAGCATCGTGGCCGCCATCCCTGAGGAGGTGGTAACACAAAAGTCGGCGTTTTCAAGAGAAGCTAAGCAGGCCTCAAGTCGGCGTCGGGTAGGGTTGTGAGTGCGGGTGTATTCAAAACCTTTATGTTCCCCAGGTGCCGCTTGCACATAGGTGGATGTCTGAAAAAGGGGAGGAATAATCGCTCCGGTACTTGGATCGGGTTCATTTCCAACATGCAGGGCACGTGTCGCCAATCCTAATTTGTTTTTCTTAGTCGCTTTCATACTAGTAACTACCTTTAAGGGAAATAAAATGAAGGATGTCGATATCTGTGAGGATATCAACGATATTGTTTCCTCTGTCAGTAACCAGCACTATTTCTTTTGCCAAGAGAGAATCCGTGACTTTAGAAAGTAGCTCGTGCTTGTCAATCATTCTAAATTTACTTTGGTAGACCAAGTTTATCGAATCGGTGAGTTTGTATTGTCCTTGATAGACTGGCAACAACAAGGATTTTTCACTGACTAGGCCTTTAATTTTACCCTGACCAAAAACTGGAATTTGAGAAATACCTTTTTCATCCATGATGCGAACGGCATCACCAATCGAGGCAGTATCTTCAAGTTTGATAATTTCTTTTTTGCCTTTGCCCAACGCTTCCAGGACCTCACTGATCAAGACATTAAATGAACTATCTTGATAACCATTGGAACTCATCCAATCATCATTGTAGATTTTTGAAGCGTATCGATTCCCGGAATCTGGCAGAAGGGCCAAGATTCTCTTCGGAGTTTTCAAATTCCGTGCATAACGAATTGCGCATGCGACAACAGCTCCAGAACTTCCGCCGGCGTAAATTCCTTCGTGATTGAGCAACTTTCTTGTCATCACGAAGCTTTCTTTGTCTTGTGCTACAATCCAATCATCAATCAGTTTAAAGTCGTAATTGAGCGGAATGAAATCTTCACCTACGCCTTCAAGCACATAAGGACGGGCCTTGATCCTCTCTCCTGTCTTTGCATAATGAGAAATGATGGAACCTTCAATGTCCATGCCCACGACTTTGAGATGAGGCATTACTGATTTTAAGTATTGGGAAGTACCTGTGATGGTACCTCCTGTGCCAACTCCCGCCATGAAAATATCAAATTCTCCGCCGGTTTGTCGGTATATTTCCGGACCAGTCCACTTGAAGTGGGTCTCTCTGTTCCACAAATTATCGTACTGGTTGACGTAGTAACTATTGGGAATCGTCTCGGCCAGACGTTTGGAAACCTGATAATAAGAACGGGGATCTTCCGGTTCAACATTGGTGGGACAGACCACGACCTTGGCGCCAAAGGCACGTAAATTATCCATTTTTTCTTTAGACTGTTTATCAGCAATGACAAAAATACTGCGGTAACCATGAACGGCAGCAAAGAGCGCTAGCCCTACGCCCGTATTACCCGAGGTTCCTTCGATGATTGTTCCACCAGGCTTAAGGAGTCCCTTGGCCACGGCCTGCTCCAGCATATATTTTCCAATGCGATCTTTGGTCGAGCCGCCAGGATTCATATACTCCAATTTGACATAGATCTCGGATTCCACTCCGGTAGTTTTTTTGCTTAATTTAACAATGGGAGTATTACCAATGGCATCTAAGACATTGGCCACGGATCCTTTCATCAAGTTGGTTTGAGCTTTTTCCATATAATCATATCTCCTTCAGTTCTAATCAACTAACAGATTATTCACCGATTAAATAAATTGTAATTTCCGCGGGCATGTTACCATACTTCAAGATTGTTTCAATTCCTGCGCGCAAGTAATTCTTTATTTTGTGGACCACATTTGGGCCAATGCACTAACATGGGCCTCAGGTGAATCGGCCAAAATTTCTGGAAATCTGAGGATGTGGCCGAATTGCTGCTGACCTGCCTCCACCAACTCATTTTCCTTATGTAGCAAGAAAGCACGCAATTGCTGAGATGGGGCATGCGCAGGGTTCCAATCCTTAAGATCATTGGCCAGGCACTTATTAATAACCAAATAGTTATCTTGATGCATAAACACCACAGCGGTCTTTTGTAATCCAAGCGCCTCTTCACTCTTGGCCTGATCCGCCGCTGTGACTAAAAACCAATTAGATTGATTTGGCTTTTTGAGAGTTTCTTGAAAATTGAGTGCCTCCAAAAAAGAGTTACGATTGCGATAGAGGGTGGCCACCGCATCGATAAAGGTATCGACGAAGCCGGTGCCTGTGACTTTTTCCAGATATTTCAAAAGTTGCTTTATACCTGATGAGACAATGAGGTTCATCACTTTTTTGGCCGTACTCACTTCAAGTTTTTCAAATGATTTGCCGAGGTAGCGAAAGATATCCACAAAAGTTTTATCAAAAAAACGTTGAATCTTGGCACTACCTTCTAGGAAATCAATAAAATGTTTTCCGGGAGGTGTGTCGAGAACAATCACGTCATATTTTTGCTGTGTGAGGTGGTATTGAACTTCAATGATCCCCATGATCTCACTCATACCACCGTTAGGCCTAGTCAGGATTTCTAAAATAGGATTCTCGAAGGAGAGAGTGCCTGTTTCCTCTCGATTCATTCGCTGAAGGGTAGCGCGGGGTGAAAGCAGTAATGCATCAAAAGTTTGCGAGGAAAAGCTTTCTTGTCCCCCTCCCATACTTGGAAAACGTGTAAGAGGAATCTGGACAATAACTCCCGATTCCTCTTCCTGCATATTGAGGATTTGTTTAAGTCGATGGGATGGATCAATGGTAATCAGCAAAACCTTAAAATTTTGTGTGGCCAAATACAAGGCCCGTGAAGTCGCCAAAGTGGTTTTCCCCACACCGCCAGTGCCGCAAAAAATTTCAATCGGCTTATGCTTAATGTTTTCCATAGGCAAGCATGTCCATCTTGTAACTAAGTTTACGAATTAAAGACTCACGGTCGATATCAGTGATTTTAGGAATAATAAAATCAATATCCATGCCAAACGCGCGTAAAAGATTCATTTCCAGCTCAATCTTCATCTGCAATGTTTGGGGAATGTTTTCCAAGGAGATGTTTTCTGTTTTTAATAATTCGAATAAGGAATCATTGAGTATTAAGCTAACATCCTGGTATTGGGAATTTTTTAAGTAGTCGAAAAGTTCTTTCCCTTCTTCCAAGGGCAACTCGGACGGTAGGGAGCAAATGAGAGTACGCAAATGATTTGGCCCAGAGAGAAAGCATTGCATTTTTTTTATATCCTCTACAATCAGACCTGTGCCAAACATTTCTTTATAATTTTGTGTTGATTCAAACAGTACGCGCGCATGACCAGTTGAAGGTGAATCCACGACAATGGATGCATCTGGATTTTCGTCTGAAGTTTTAATGAGATGTCCCAAGAGTATCATGCTGGCCAGAGCTGGCATCATTTGGAAAAGGGCCTTGAAGAAAGGTGCCCGCATAACCCAATTGCCAATTGTTCTGGAACCTAATTTATTGCCTACGTAGATTTCGGCACTTTCATTAACAGTAAAAGGCAAGAATTCAATGCCAAGTTTTTGCAGCAAGTCCTTATCCGGCAATTGGTCAAAACCGTTGTAATAGACGGTTCGTCCTTGTGACTTAAGGTAAAGGCATAAGGCCATTGAGATTACAGTTTTGCCAACACCACCCTTTCCGGTCACGATGTACAAACGCCGTGGTTGGCCGGTCTCAGAAGGTGTAGAGGGCGAAGATGAGGAGTTTATAATAGGATCCTTCGACCGCTGGGTCGGTTTCTTGTTTTACATCAAAAGGATTGTGTAATTGCCCTATGACCCCAACCAACATATTTCTGTTGAGTCGAAGTTCACATCCCGCTCCTAAGTTGTAGCCCAGGACAGTTTTTGATTTTGATTCTTTTATGCTGCCATTGAGTTCACGTTTCACTTTTGGTGAATAGAAACCAATTCCTCCACCAAAAAAAGGTGAAAAGGCATCGAATTGAAAAACCTTTGCCTTAATGAACGGGGCAAAGCCGTTGAGCGTTGTCTTTTTTGCGCCTAACTTATGCTCTGAATGATGAAGATCCAACATCAGATCAAATGAGTGGCTTGCAGAATAGTTATAAATGATATCGATATTAATGGCGTCGTCCCCATTGTCTTCAAAATCACCCTTCAGGAAGGTTTGGCCAAGTCCCAACCCGAGAGAATGTTGATGTGCCGCCGAGGTGCCACTATCAAATTCGTTAACATCGTTTCGTACCTCTTCTGCTTGCTTTTGTGAGGTTAGATTCTTGACATTGGGTTTATCCTCAGCGACTGCTAAGGAAGGAAAAATAAAAAAGGCCTTGACCCCGATAATCAGGGCCAAGGCCGTGTAACAAACCATCAGCTTAATATTCATTTCAAACACCAGGAAATTGAAAATTCTTCTGTTAGTTTAGAGTAGCAGAAGTTTCCATTCCTGTATTCACTTGAACTGGTTGCTCGAAAGGTTTGTAGGCCTCTGGCAATTTACCAGTTTCCAAAGTGCGGATATAACCAGTGAAAGTTCCCTCTTCAGAACGAATAACGCGCTTCAGAAGTTCAACATCACCAGCTTTTGTGGACTTTCTTTCTTGATCGAATAGAAGTTGGATTTGCGTGATGTATGTGATGTCGTTTTTAGTCTTGTTGTCGATTACTTGAATCTCATGTCCTTCACGAATGATTTGAGCAATCTCCTCAAGCGTCACATAGCAACTTTGATGAGTGTCATAAAGTTTGCGGTTCTGATACCTTTTGATGATTCTTACGTCGCTCATTGTTTTCCCCTATTTTTAAAAACCTACCTCTTTATTAATTCGGTGGGTATATAACCTTTAATTCCTCATATAAACACTAGGCTTGTACTTATTTCAACGTGCCGCATCACGAGCCTTATTTAACCTAACCTCTTTGATTTCCAAAAGTTATGGTCGAAAAAGGGCACAACGCACATCTCATAGCGCTTTGCTTCGAATTTTGCCCATGAAATATCGCTATGACGCTCATCTGTCAACCTTCTTTATGCATGATGGCCGCTCAAAATGCTATTAAGGTCGTATTTTCGATCTGTAACCAGTTGAAAATAGGTATGAAGGCATGTCATAAAACCATTGAGATGCGTTATAACGCCTTGAATCTACTATGCTTTACGCATGGCTTTAAGTGTAAGGAAAAAGTTGCCAGTTAGGAGGTCTATTAGCAAAATCTCTCCCAGTCATAAACCTTTGCAGCAACTCTTTCGAAAGGGACATTAGGCCCGCAGTAAGCGGTAATGCCTGAAAGGTCTCATCGAATTCTCATTTTGAGGCCAAGGAAATAAGTGAATGAAAAAGCAAGCGTGCAAAGTGAAAAAATGTATCGTTGTGAAGTGGCCAACAACAAGTTTAATACTGACATTCTTATGTATCACATTATTCGCTTGTGGCCATCATAGTATTCAAGGTACTCAAGAGGATCAAGAAGTAGCCGGTAACCAAAAAAGTGATTCAAAGCTCAATCAAGAAATTGAAAAAATTTATCAAAATGCCTCAAAACGTTTAGATGTTTTAGTGGCCGAATCCAAAAAAGCAGGTGGGCCGGGAATTCAATTCCTTTCAACCGATCTGTTTTTGAAGGCCAATGATTCTTCTATCCGCGGCGATGCACGAACTGCAGCTTTTCTTTTTAAATATGTCATGGAGCTTAATCCTGAAGATGCTTACATCCAGAAGAAGTACGCGATAGAAATGATTCGCCTTGGAGAGCTGGTAGAAGCGAAAGATGTGCTGGAAAAACTTTTTGCACGACCGAAACAAGAAGATGAAAATGTAGGATTAATTTTGGGGGGGGTCTATACCACAATGGAGAATGACCCCCAGGCCCAGCAAACGTATAAAAAACTCATGACCATGTTTCCTAAATCTGAGGAAGCGTGTGTCTTTTTGGCCAAGAGTTACGCTACCGCGAAGAAATTTGATGATGCCAATCGCTTGCTAGATTCCTGCCAGAAGAACTCAAAAGGCAAAGCTATTTTCGCCTACTATAGGGGAAAGATCGCTCTTGTGCAGGAGAAGCGCGAAGCCGCCGCCAAAAATTTTCGAATAGCGATTCAGATTGATAAAACGTATTATCAAGCGGCAATGGGATTGGGGTTGCTACGTGAGGAAAAAGAAGATTACAAGGGTGCCGCTGCAATTTATGAAAAATTCATTAAAGAGAATCCCGACAACTACACCGTTTTATCTCGTTTGGTGCAAGTCATGTTTGCGGGTGAAATGTTTGACAAGGTTTTACCCTATGCTGAAAAACTGGCAGGTATCGATCCAAGTGATCTCAATCTTAAGATACGTTTGGGCATTCTCTATACTGATGTCAAACGATATAGCGATGCTAAGGAGCTTTTTAAGCAGGTCTTAGAATCGGTTCCGGAGAATGATAAAATTATTTATTACCTTGGAGCTTTGTACCAGCAAACGGGTGAGTTTGAAGATGCTGTAACCTACTATTCAAAAGTGCCTAATTCCAGTTCGCTCTTTCTTGATAGTAATTTGCAAATAGCTACGATTTTGCAAGTCAGGGCCCAGGAAGATCATCTCAATAACAGTGAGGAAGGGCTCCAGGTTTTATTGGAGTTTGTGAAGAAACAAGCTTCCGCTTATCCTGAATTGAAGACCGAGTTGTATGTCAATCTTGCGGGTCATTATGAGGGGATGGGACAGACCGAGGAAGCAATTAAGTGGCTCGAACTGGTGGTGACAAGCGAAAAATTTGGTGACCAGCAACGTTATTTTTTGGCATCTCTCTACGAAAAAGTGGCCGACTACGATAAATCTCAAAAGATCGTGGAGGAAATTTTAAAGCGTGATCCCCAGAATGCCCATGCTCTAAATTTTGTCGGTTATTCACTACTCGACCGCGGGGTGGAAATGGACAAGGCCCTGGATTATATTGTTCAGGCGGTCAAACTTAGACCAGATGACGGCTATATACTCGATTCACTCGGCTGGTACTATTTTAAGGTAGGGGATTTCAAAAAGGCCCTGACCCACATTGAGAAAGCGTGGAATTTGCAAAAGGATGATGTGGTGATCACAAAGCACCTTGCTCAAGTCTACCTCAAAATGCAAAGATTGAAGGAAGCGAAAAAATATTTTGTTGAGGCCCTCAAAAATTGCAAAGTCGAATCAGAGCGAAGCGAAGTACTCGAAGCCATGGAGGAAATGGAAGAAGTTCGTCTGCCTGCCTCTGTTCAGTCAGAATAATAGTCACCTCTTGTGCCATTTTATTATGGAGCGGATGTTCTTCTCTGTTACATCGGCCCAAATCGCAGATTTATTCTTCACCTGAGATTGTACTGCAAAAATTGTGTTGGAATAGTGAAGGCCGTGCCCGTTTTGAGGGAGAGGGCGAGCGACATCTAGTCAGTTTTTATAGTGAACTACTTCTGTCGCAAAATTTGTGGCGTTTGGGTATCCAAATTCCCCTGAAAGGTGAAGAGGTGATAGAACTAGATTATGCGCAAAGAAAGACCGCCTGGGTTACCCAGGTTTCAAAGCAAAAGGATGGGCAATCTAGGGACGTTCAATTCGCGGCTTGGCAAACTCTGGTTGAGGCCTTAAGTGATTTTTTAATCCTTTCAGTGAAGGTGGAGTCACGGTGTCGGGCAAAGGGAAAATCTGGGGATTGGGTATGCACAGTTGCCGGTACAGATCGGCATTACGAAGTAAGATTAGATAATGGAGAAATTCTGATAGAAGGCCAACGGGGAGGAGATAGCTTTAAGCTAAAAGCTTCCCAACTTGAGGAAAAACAAAATTATTTTCAGTTAGTGGAAGTTCAACATCTGGCACGGCCGATCGCCTCAACTCCTTCATCACCCATCTCGGCCAAGTTTTTTATTAAAGAATGTCGGTCGAAGGCCCAGTGATGCGCGGTGCTAGGGAGGGATTCTTCTTATCCGGCGTTGGCAAGCTCCATTCTTTTTTATATAGTGCCCAAAGTGTGTTTTTGGTCTTCGAAGTCTTTTACGGGGTCTTTTTAAAGGATGGTAATTATGAAGTTAGCGCTAATTTTTTTGGCCATGCTGGGATTACTAAATGTTGGCTGTACAAAGAAGATGGATTCCAAAGAGAAGGTACTTAATCTGGTTGTTACGGCAAAGATAAAGGGTATGGATCCAATCTATGCCGATGATCGGTATTCATCTAATGAAGTGGCACGAGTCTATGAAGGCCTGCTCGAGTATCACTATCTCAAGCGACCTTATACTCTTGTACCAAATTTGGCCGAGAGCATGCCTGAAGTGAGTGCCGATGGGTTTACCTATACATTTAAAATTAAACAAGGTGTCTTTTTTCATGATGATCAGGCCTTCCCTGGCGGCAAAGGGCGCGAGTTGATGGCAGAAGACTTTGTATATTCCTTCAAACGTTTGGCAGATCCCAAACTCCAGAGTACTGGATGGTGGTTACTTGATGGTAAAATTAAGGGGCTGAATGAATGGCGAGATAAAAATGCTGCAAAAGATGTGGTTGATTACAATGAGGTCATCGAAGGCGTTCAAGCGGTTGACAAGTATACCTTACGTTTTGTTTTGAAGAAGAATTTCCCTCAGTTCCTCTATTCTCTCGCTATGACTTTTACCTTCGCTGTGCCTAAAGAAGTGGTAGACTTTTACGGTAAAGAGTTTCTCAATCATCCCGTCGGCACTGGGCCATTTGTTCTGCCTAAATTTGAGCAGACCAACAAAATTACATATGCCAAAAACCCAAAATTTCGCACAAAATTGTATCCATCTGAAGCCAGTGATGAGTATAAAAAACTGGGCTATTTAGAGGATGCAGGGAAAACGCTGCCTTTGATTGATAAGATCGTAGTGACGATTTTGGAAGAGGATCAGCCACGATGGTTGAACTTTCAAAAAGGCAATTTAGATTACATTGCTATTCCAAAAGACAATTTTGCCTCGGCTTTGACTCCTTCTCGACAATTAAGTGATGATTTGGCAAAGAAAGGGATTCAACTCTTGATCGAGCCTTCCTTGGATGTGACATATACTGCCTTTAATCACGAAAATCCCCTCTTTCAAAATGTTAAACTCCGCCGTGCCATGAGTTTGGCTTACGATGTAAATAAATCCAATGAACTTTTCTATAACGGTACGGCCTTGCCTGCCCAATCTGTCATCCCACCAGGGATTGCAGGTTACAAGCATGATTACTTGAGTCCGTGGCGTGGGCTGAACCTTGAAAAAGCTAAGCAGCAATTGGCGGAAGCAGGTTATCCGGGAGGCAAAGGATTGCCCGAAATTACTTATGATTGCCCAAGCTCCACAGTCTCACGACAAATGGGAGAGCATTTCAAATCACAGATGGAGCAAATTGGTGTGCGTATTAAGGTCGTGCAAAATCCATGGCCTGATTTGCAGAAAAAAATCAACAACAAAACTGTTCAGACTTATGGTATCGCTTGGGGCGCTGATTATCCTGATGCGGAAAATTTCTTGCAGCTTCTCTATGGACCGAATAAGACGCCAGGTGCGAATGGTTCCAACTATGATAATCCTGAGTTTAATGCACTTTTTGCCAAAGCCGCTGTGATGCAGGACACTCCTGAGAGAACTGCCCTCTATGAAAAGTTGAATTTGATGGCGTCAGATTTGGTACCTTGGATTTATGGTGTTCACCGCCAGAGTTATGTGCTCCATCATGCTTGGCTTAAGAACTACATTCCTACAGATTTTGAATCCGGACAGGCCCAGTATTTGAATGTGGATTTGGCCATGAAACAAGCGGTCAGCGCAAAGCTTTAATGGCATAGAGATTATTTTGCAAAAGTGAGGGCAGCCCTTTGAATATTTATGTTTATGTATTGAGACGAATCCTTTATGTGATTCCTGTTTTATTAGGTGTCTGCCTAATCATTTTCGTTTTGTTTAATCTCGTTTCCCCCGATCCTACTTTGATGTTGTTGGGGAAGCACGCCAATCTCAAGCAGATGCAAGAGTTGAGGCATGAGCTTGGGCTGGATCGTTCATACGTTGTTCAATATCTGGACATTGTGAAGTCTGCTTTCACATTCGACTTTGGGCGATCTTGGTCGACCAAGCAGGAAATTATCGAGATGATAAAAAATGGGGCCATCCCTTCTCTCACGGTTACGTTTCCGGCCTTTCTTATTGCTTTGATTATTTCATTGGTAGTATCCCTTTTTGTGGCGTTTTATCGCGGTCACTTCTTGGATCGAGCTGCAGTCTTGGTTTGCGTGGCCATGATGAGCATTCCCAGTTTAGCTTACATTCTCTTTGGACAAAAAATTCTGGCCTATGATTTGGGATTTTTTGAAATCTCGGGATATGAGCATGGCTTTCCAGCGTTTGTGCCATACGTAGCGCTACCTTGTATCATTTGGATTGTGTTGAGTATCGGTCCTGATGTGCGTTTCTACCGAACCGTGATTCTCGATGAAGTCTATATGGATTATGTGCGAACAGCGCGGGCCAAAGGGCTGAATGAAAAGGTTATTCTTTTTAAACATATTTTAAAGAATGCCATGATTCCTATTATTACCTGGGTCGTTATTCAAATCCCTTTTTTAATTTTGGGTGCTCTTTTGCTCGAGAGTTTCTTTGGGATTCCTGGATTGGGAGGGATTACCTTGAATGCCATTAATTCCACCGACTTTCCAGTGGTTCGAGCTATGACAGTTCTGTCTGCCGTTGCGTACATAATTTTTTCCGTGATCACTGATGTGCTCTATACATTGGTTGACCCACGCGTGCGTTTAAAGTGAGGTCGGCGATGGAACAAGTGGAGACAATGCAAACAGTGGTAGCAAAAGTCGATAATCATAAGTCAAAATCCTTATGGCAGCACGCCTTCGAAACTTTGATGAAAGATCGATATGCTGTCGCTGCGATTACGGTCATTGGTATTTATGCCCTTATCGCGCTCTTGACGGGACTGGGACTGATTGCTGCTGATTGGTCCAAAGAAATTGGCCCTTCATATGCGCCACCATCAGCGGATTATATTTTTGGCACGGATATTTTTGGGCGAAGTGTGGTCGCCAAGACTCTTAAAGGCGCTGAAGTGGCCCTTTCCGTTGGTATCGTGACAGCGATGATTGCCGTGACGATCGGAGTCTTTCTCGGTGCTATCGCAGGTTATTTTGGTGGTAAGATAGATGAAGTTATTGTGTGGTTTTATACCACTTTCAGTTCTATTCCCTATATCATGCTCATCGTGGCCATCTCTTTTATTTTGGGAAAAGGTCTGGTGGCTGTTTATCTGGCCTTAGGTTTAACCAGCTGGGAGAATTTATGTCGCGTGATTCGTGCCGAAGTTATGCGGCATAAGGACCGTGAATATGTCCAAGCTGCCAAGGCCATCGGCGGTGGGGATATGCGGCGATTGTTCAAGCATATTATTCCCAATGTTCTCCATCTTGTTATTATTAATTTCTCGCTTCAGTTTCAAACCGCCATCAAATCAGAAGTTATTCTTTCGTATCTTGGACTCGGTGTTCAAGGTCGTCCTTCATGGGGAACCATGATTGATGACGCTAAATTAGAATTGGCGCGTGGAGTGTGGTGGCAGTTAGCTGCAGCCACAGCGGCCATGTTTGTTATTGTATTGGCCTTCAACATTTTAGGAGATGCTCTACGCGATGCTCTTGATCCCAAACTGAAAGGTAAATCATGAATGAAAAGTTGTTAGAAGTTAAAGACCTGGTTGTGCAATTTCGTACTGACCGCGGCAAGGTTACTGCGGTGAACGGTGTGAATTTTGAGCTCTATCGGGGACAAACTCTGGGTATAGTGGGAGAGTCTGGCTCAGGTAAATCGGTTACCGCCCTTTCTGTCATGCGATTAATTCCCAATCCTCCCGGTGAAATTGCCAGAGGTGAGATTTTTTTTCGTGGGCAAAACCTCCTGCATCTGCCACTCGATGAGATGAGAAGAATTCGTGGCAATAAAATAGCTATGATTTTTCAGGAGCCCATGACTTCTTTGAATCCGGTTTTCACAGTGGGAAATCAAATTGAGGAGGTCTTTGCTCTTCATCAACAGGAGTATTCCAAGGCCGAGCGTCGCAATCAAGGGATTGAGCTACTCAAAATGGTTGGGATTCCCTCTCCTGAACGACGATATTTAGAGTATCCCCATCAGATGTCAGGGGGAATGCGGCAACGTGTGATGATTGCCATGTCTCTTGCTTGCCGTCCCGATATTTTAATTGCGGATGAGCCATCCACTGCTTTGGATGTAACTATTCAGGCCCAGATTTTGGAGTTGATGAAAAAACTTCAAAGTGATTTAGGTATGGCCATAATCATGATCACTCACGATTTAGGTGTGGTTGCGGAAACCTGTGATCAAGTGGCGGTAATGTATTGTGGCCAGATGGTTGAGAAGGCCAATATTAAAACTGTTTTCAGTCGTCCTCGACATCCCTATACCAAAGGGCTGCTTGAGTCGATTCCATCTTATGACTCAACCAAAAATAAGGAAAAAGGCCGTTTACCTACGATTGAGGGAATGGTGCCTAGTTTATTCGATTTGCCGACCGGTTGCAGTTTCCAGGATCGCTGTAATTTTGTTACTGAGGATTGTCGGGGACGGAAGGGGATGCCTCAATTGGAAAACTTGGCACTTGGGCATGAGGTGAGTTGTTTTAATCCCATCGTTGTTTAATGACTTATATATTTGTGAAAAGGTAAATGAACATGACAGAACAAGTAGTGCAGCCTCTATCAAACGGCAAAGTTTCTAAGGATTTGAATAATCGGCCTATTTTGGAAGTTCGCAATCTGGTGAAAAGCTTTCCCATTCGCGGTGGAATTTTAGGACGCGAAGTCGGTGCGGTTAAGGCCGTTTCGGATGTATCATTTACGATTAATCGAGGAGAAACGCTTGGACTGGTTGGTGAGTCTGGTTGTGGCAAGACGACTTTGGGAAGAAGTCTTTTACGTCTAATCGAGCCCACATCTGGCGATGTCATTTTTGACGGGATAGATGTTACAAAACTGAATCCTGAGGATTTGCGAGAAATTCGCCGTCGCATGCAAATTATTTTTCAAGACCCGTATGCGTCTTTGAATCCGCGCATGACTGTCGGAGCGATTCTGGCAGAGCCACTTCTTATTCATAATCTCTGTGGTGACAAGGAATCTCGACTCAAGCGTCTG
Source organism: Bdellovibrio sp. (assembly GCA_016187935.1). Classification (GTDB taxonomy): domain Bacteria; phylum Bdellovibrionota; class Bacteriovoracia; order Bacteriovoracales; family Bacteriovoracaceae; genus GWA2-49-15. Next base: position 100,759 of record JACPIU010000008.1, on the reverse strand, counting down.
TTTCAGTTGCTTGATTACGTGCAAATGCCTAAAGATACTTTGAATAAATACCCTCATGAATTTTCTGGCGGGCAGAGACAACGTATCTGTATCGCTCGCGCCCTCGCAGTCGAGCCAGATTTTATCGTTTGTGATGAACCCGTGTCTGCTCTTGACGTTTCCGTGCAGGCCCAAGTTATCAACCTCCTCATGGACCTTCAGAAAGATTTAGGTCTGACCTTTTTATTTATTGCCCACGACTTAAAAGTGGTTGAATTCATTTCTAACCGAGTAGCGGTTATGTACTTAGGTAATGTTGTAGAAATTGCAGAATCAAAAGAATTATACGGAGCTTGCCGGCACCCTTATACTAAAGCTCTTTTCTCGGCCATTCCTAACCCCGACCCAACTGCGAAAACCGAGCGAATTATTTTGGAAGGTGACATTCCAAGTCCGATGAATCCGCCTAGTGGGTGCCACTTTCATCCACGTTGCTGGAGGGCCACGGAAGAATGCAGAAAGACTTATCCGGGAGTTACATCGTCGACTGCGACACACCAGTATCGTTGCTATAATTCTTTGCAGTGATTTTCGACATAGCTAACTATTTTTAGTTTTCTCAATGTAATTTTACTTAAAAATTCCGATAAGTTATGTGTGTAGGTCTGTCTAACTTGAGTGATTTGGCCTTGACACATAACTTGGAGAATTTTTGATGGCTGTCAAAAATGACGAGGCCGTATCAGCGCTCTCGGAAGTTCTCTTGGAATTGCAAAATTATTTAATTTCGCCGGGAGATGTTTTTTTTACTTTTAAGAGTGGCAAATCAATAAAACTTTTGCGCGCGGGTTCCCCGGTCGACCCGATCAAAATGAAGCGCTATTTATCCTCTCCAGGATTGGTTTCTTTCGAAAAGATTATTAATTCTGAAAATGTCGCTCGCACCCAAGAATTGTGGTTAGGCCTACGCAATGAAAAGGAATTTCAAAAAGTACCGCTCATCCGAAATAAAATTTTATATTGGTTTAAGAAAGTTTATTGGGACGGCTCTCTGAAGGGAAGTTTGCTTGATCTGGTTAATATTGGGGAGCAGGTTTTTTATAGTCTCCCTCCCCAAATTGAAAGTGTTATCAAGACAAAGTGTTTTGAGCTGTTCACACGAGGCGCGCTTATGGGAACCCTTGGTGCGACTTTGTGTTTGGCCATGGGCTATGTTGAATTCCCTTTCTTGCGCGACTTCTATCACCTGTGCATGCTTTTGGATTTGAGATTGCATGAGAAGATGAGTTTCTCTCTCTATGAGGCCATGGAGAAAGGGAGAGTGGATTATCAAGAGGGTATCAACTATTTAGAAAATCTCGCATTGCCTCTGGAAACCCAACTCTATAAAGGCCATGAGCAAATCTCTGGAAAAATTTCCAAACTTTTTGCCGATCCAAGTGTTGCCAACTTAATTACCCGGCATCATGAACGTATTGATGGAACGGGATTTCCTAAGCGATTGTCAGAAGAGGAAATGTCTGATGTGGAATGTGTTCTGGTTTTCTTAGATGCACTCTTGCCCATACAGGAAATAAATTTTACCAGTAACGATGGCATGGGATTTTTGAAAAAGGCCATGCAAGAAAATGGACTCAAAGATAAAATTTTGGCGAATCGATTGGAGAAAATGATTGAACATATTTTTGCGACTTTATCGGATGAGGAAAACTTGGAAGCGATGAGTGCTTAACGAGTGAGGCGATTTTTGGCAGCGAGTGATCAAAAAACCATTCTGCTCAATCTGGCCGGGGAACTTGGAAATTCCCTGAAGGAGCAATTGATCGCTGCCGGTGTGGAGATATTGGAAGAATCCGATCTGGACCAACGAACTCCGGGTTTTATTTTAGTGCGTGATTATAAGAGCGTTATGGATTTCATTGCACAAAACTATGTGGATGCTTCCATTGTCTCGCTGGCCCCCGTTGACGATATTACCGCTTTCGCCGAAAAAAATGGCAAGGCCATCATAAATCCACAAGTTCTGTCTTGCAGTGTTGCTCTTCCTCTTTTGCAAAGATTATTCAATTCCCAAGTCTCGGCCAAACTCGAAATGAATTTTGGTGCCCTTTTAGAAAACTGCATGTCGCTTAAAATATCTGGCCATATGCATGTCGGCCATCTCACCGACCTGGTGGTGAACGATGCTTTTTCACGTGACTTTAGGGCCATTTCATTGCGGGCTTTTTTGACGTTCCTTTCGACCTACATCGCTTATCTAGAACAAGGTGGGATATGCCAGTATCCCTTTGATATCAATTACGGTGCTACCCATGATAGTTATATTGTGGAAGTGGTTGTTCCGGCCAATAGGTTTTTCCTGCAATATATCTATCCAGCGTTGGGTGAGTTAAATCCCCAAAATCCTCTCGAGTATTTATTGGGCCAGTGCTTGAGCATGTCCGATTGTCTTTCAATAACTCAACTTAAAAATGCTGGAAAGTTGATAATTTCTTCCATATGGCACAAAAGGGATGTTCCTCCTGCATTTCCTTCGCTCACTATTTGTGCCATCGACTCAGTTAAGGCCTTTGAGCGTGGCCGACAGGAATTAAAAAGGCCTCCGACAATTGAATTATCTCTTTCCACTGAAACGTTGACATCCAATGAAGCCAAATCCCTACCTGGTCCAGGCATTAAGCCAGTGCATATTGAATCAAAGCAACACGTTGTTGAGAATGAAACGGAGGTCCTAATCAAGGGTACTCAGCAGGAGAAAGAATCTTATACCACAGTAAAGGGGCGATTTGAAGCTGATGAATCGAAAGTGGTGATTAAAGGGGATAATGATCCGAGGAATTTAACAGCTGAGATGATTAAAATTGCTGGTTTAAAAAAACAGAGTGATCAGAATCCTTGGACTTTAAAAAAACTAGATAGCATGCCTGATCCTAAATTAGGAATTTTGAATGACAAACGCGGCAAAACAATTGATCAGGGGCAAGATGGTTTGGAAGGTACAAAGGATCAAAAGGGTCTTTTCGAATCTGTTGAGCAATTAGTGAATGGCAGTGAGGATGCGCGAGATTTCAACGAAGTTGCGCTTTCTCAAAGGCCGATAGATGGCAGCGAGACGGGGACACAAGAACATCCCCTGCAAGTGGAACTCAATGAAAAGAATGTGCAGCTCAACAGGATGAAGCCACTGATGAACAGCATGCGCGATCAAATGATGGCGATGCTCAAGAAAACAAAAGTCACGCAGTTGCAAATCCAAACTATGAACGACACGATCGACCAATTGCGAGAAGAACTTCAAGAGGCAAAGAATAAGACCAGCGAATCTGAATACAAACTTCGCATGATGGAGTCCCAAGTTACAGGAACTCACCATGGAAAAAAGGACGTTGAAATAGAGGAGAGTGAGAGCGCATTGGCGGATCTCTCTCGAGAAAAAAAGCTAATGGAGGATGAGATTCTTTCTTTAAAGAGTGAAGCTTTACAAAAAGACAAGATCGTTCAAACTCAGTCCAGGCATTTTTTTGAGACGATCGCTCAGCTCAAAAGAGATCTTGAGGCCACTAAGGAAAAATTAGGGGAACGGGATTTTAAGATGCGTGAGATGGAAGCGCGTCTGTCGCGAAGGGAAAAAGTGCTGGATGATAACCATTCTAATGTGAACAAGATCGCCGAGAATATGGTTCCGATTAGTACTGTTCATGATCTCCAAAATGAACTTAGACTTATTGTAGAAAGTGACACCCGTAAAAGTCGTCAGATTGATCTCTTGCAAGCGCAACTTGCTGATGCCCATGAAAAGGCAGAGGCCATGGATAAGCAATATAAAATCGAGCTCAATCGGGTCAAGGAAGCGATACCCCAGAGTGCTTCATTAGATGTGCCTGTTCCTGCTCCTGCTCAGACGATTGGCGGTCTCGATCATCGCACTATAATGTCCATGACGGACAGTCTAAGGGATAAAGATATTTTAATTGGCAAGCTTAATGTCGATCTCAAACAATCAGAGTTACGTCAAAAAGAGCTAACTCTCGAAGTGAAAAAATTGGAACAAAAAATGAGAATGACCCTTGCGCAACTTCAATCAGCGGAAAAGCTGAAAGGCAAAAAAGGATCGAGCAGAAATCAGACTCCCATCGAAAATCAGCTCCAACATAAAGTTAGACAACTTGAAACCGCCAATGCAAGTTTGGCAGATCAACAAAAGCATATGTTAGACGAAATTAATGAAAAGAAAAAAGAACTCATTAAACTCAAGCAAGAAATAAACACTCTGCAAAATACCAACTCTATCCTTGAACGCAAATTACAAGGCAAAGAAAAGGCCGCCTAATTCAAAAATTGTCAAATAAACCACCTCATGCTAACCTGCCCCTCTTTAGGCCCAGGTGGCGAAATTGGCAGACGCACCAGACTTAGGATCTGGCGCCGTAAGGCTTGGAGGTTCAAGTCCTCTCCTGGGCACCAACTCTCTCTTTCTTCTTTAATTCTAGATAGTTATCGAAAGTTGCTAGTTTCGCTGGACCGAATCTGGACCATAAATTCTCAGGTCGCCTGGCATTAATTATTTGCTTTGGCATATCCGAAAAGTTCTCATGACAATATTTTTGAAACGACTTTCAAGGATGGCACCTTAATGAGGAAGAGGATGATAATAGGATTAAATATTATGTCCTTCCCAATTAGTCTCTGCAATTAGTTTGGGGTTAGAAGGATGGGACAAATTAAGTTGTTTAGAATTTTTGTTCTTTTGTGTTCGCTTCTGTCATCATTTGTACTTGTTTTGGGCTTACCCTATTCTTTTTTCGCGATCCAGAGTCCAAATACTTTTTCCCGATTAATCATAGAATATGGTTTTTGTGCCTTATGGTGTTACGCTGCTTATTGCAGTATTCGATCCATTAAGGATACGAGCTATTGGTCCAAGATGGGCTTCATGTATGTCGTTTATATTTTATGTGGAGCGGCCCTCAATAAGTATGATGAAAAAGCAACTCCGAATATCGTATATAAGGAAAATGAGGAATTAGTTGGGAAAACGTTCATTGTTAAGCAGCCTCTGTTGTATGTTAATGGATTCTCAGAAAAATATGAAGAAGAACTTTATGTCGAAGATAGAGTTCTTATTGATTTACACAAGCTTAATGAATCTTCGTATAAACATATCCCAAAAGACTCTGCTAACAAGAGATTGTTTCGAGCAAAAATTTTGGACAAGAATGAAACTCTTATAGTTAGAAGAGCATTTCAGATTGGCAACCGATTATTATTATCATCAGATCACCCTACATATTTGATTCTAACAGATTCAAATAAAGTAAGTTCCGTAGCCGAGAAAACGACTTTCGAATCAATGGTTAACAGGATGTCAGAGTTCAACTCAGAATCAGAAAATATTTTTGAACTCATTGGAAAGTTTGAGGTCGATAATAAAAATATTTTTTTTAAATATTGCTCTTACAAGCCAATTGTAGGGATGGCCTATAATTTTGCCTTAGAACTCTCGATTGCGACTTCTTTATTCAGAGAGCAAGCAGGTGGCATTTCCACTGACTTTAAAGAGAAACGATTAGTCTATAGTTACAAAAATGAAAATTGCACATATTTGAACTTTGGAAATGCAAATATTTTCGCGACTTTTATGACCTGGTTTCCTAGCTATAGTGAATCTCGTTTAGTTTCGTATTACTATATGCCTTAATTAGTAGAGAGAGCAAAAATGAGAACTTCAAGAATGGTATTACTTTAAAGAAGTGAGTCAGAACGTTATGACCATAGGTTTTTCAGATTTTAAAAGCGCAATGTACTCTGTACCTATTTTTCTGAGTCTCCTGCTCTTTATGTTTTCGTTTCTCATTTTGAAAACAAAAAGGACTGTTCGCATAAAGTTTTATCTTGATGCTATCTTGATTCCCACCTTTTCTTACGTTTTAAGCAATGCCATTCGTGATTTGGAATTGCATTCTCAAACAAACTTCCTAAGTAAATTCTTGTATATCTCATCATTTTCACTATTTTTCGTTCTGGTTCCATTTGCCTATTTTGCTCCATTAAGGAAAGACTATTGGATACCCACAAAAAGTAAATCTAGGGATTATAATGTGATTCTATTTTTTTCGCATTTAGGATTATTATGCTATTTTTTAAGCCTTCGTTTTATAGGCTTTGCTACCCCAATCTTTGCTAATTTCTTAACTTCCTTTTCCGTTATTATCGCATTTGTGGGATTTTTTGGTTACATCCCGATTCTAATTTTCCTTTTTAAAATTGCAAAAATTAGGCCTTTATACGAAGAAATTGCGCCAGAACAGAAAAGAGCTGAGTTTAAAGCTTTTTTCATTCAGTATTTTCTTATATATGCGTTTATTTTCATCGCTTTGATTTTGCCAAGCCAATTAAGAATTATTTTTTGATTTGGAGACTAAAAATGAGTTCTTTAAGTATAGCGCTGATCCTTTCTATTGTTTTTCTTCACGCCTGTGCAAAGGCTCCGATAAAAGATATATGTGTGCAAGATCGTTTTACGATCCCCCAAACTTGGTTGAAAGGTAATGCAGAGGGCGAGCGTCACGTTCAGAACATCACGAAATTCACATTGGTGTCCCATGAAAATCTCTCATTGTTTGCACCATATCCATCTGTTTTGATTTTTATAAATGAGGGAAAAGATGAATATTTTCAAATAGGGCTCAATCTTCCTGCCAGCTCAAAAGAGGACAAGACTTTCTTTTTTATTATTAAATTTAAAGAAAAGATAAAGCAATCATCTGAAGATAAGAAAAATATCTTATTGAAGCGCGGATGTACGCTTGAACGTGTAAAAATTGACAACGAATGGCCTTTATTGAAATGTTACCGAGAAAGTAATGGCGCAAAATTTTATCAATTTGAATCTCTCATACAGCGGGAAAGTAGTTATATGCTTGTTGGTTCTGTCCCTAAGGAAAAATTTGATTTGAAGTTCCGTGTATTCGAGCATCTCATGAGTAACATTAAATTTGCCGACCAAGATCGATAGAATATCACTGATCTCGGTTAGAACTGTGATATTTATATTACCCTTTCAAATGAATGAACTTGGTCATTTCAATTTATCCATAGCGTGCTTATGTTTCTTCAAGGCCCCTTCTGCCTTTTCTAAAAACTTTTTGCTATCGACGGGTTGAATTTCATGATCGCTTATGATGCCTTCAATCGTGGAAATTGGGATAGGGTAAAAATCCCACGCATCCACGCCTACGTTGATCATGTGGCCTTTGACCTTCCATTTTTCATGAACGTGACCATGCAGAAGCCAAAGACCTTTGTCCTTGGGGCGCAGCTCTTGATGTTTCAGTTTGTATCCTGAAGTGGCTTCTTCCGCGAGATAAGGAAAGTGATTCAGAAGAACCTCATGGCCAGCGATCTGCATTGTCAGTTCTACATTGAACGAACTGAAGCCAGCATTTTTATAAAGTACCTGGAATTCCGTGCTGTTTTTCTTTCGTGGATGGCAACGGTCGTGATTTCCGACGATGAGATGCTTTTCGCCGTTGAGTTGGCGTCCAAAAAATTCCACTGGCCGCTTGGCCATACTGAAATCACCGAGGTGGTAAACGGTATCGTCGGGAGTCACGACAGAATTCCATCGGCGTACCATTTCTTCATTCATTTCATTCACGCCTCTAAACGGACGTCCGCAATATCTGATGACGTTCTGGTGGTCAAAATGATGGTCGGCGGTGAAGAAAATCATAGTTGATAGGCCGAGGGTAAAAATTATACTGCGATATCGAAACCGTCCCAATTGTATTCAGGTTGGAGAGATTCTCTTTTTTGGCCCTTTTTCCGTTTGCTTTTTAGCTCGATGATTCCAAAATGGGCGAGTTCCTGTACATCCTTTTGAACATTTTGTTGCGCACGATTTAAGAGCTTCGCGAGCTGACGAATGGATTCCGGTTTTTGATCACGTACTGTCTGGATGATTCTCACGCGCTCTGGGCTTAAGACTTTTGCAATCCAGGATATATCTGGAAAGGCCAAGACAAGATCGTAACCTGCCTCAAAATCTTTCCCTTTCTCGGCCATCTTCCATGCCTTCACAAATTCTTTACCTGCTTGTTCGAGAGTCTGAATTTTGATTTTAAACCGTCGCGCCTTCATATGACACCTCCCAAAAGTTTCACGAGCATGCTGAAATCCGTCCAAAGCTGCTCTACTGTCGTGAATCCATAAGCCGTTTCAGAACCATCTATATGGCAATGGTCACATTTGCCGTGATGGTTATCAAACAACACACGACATACATCGTCTTGAATCCATGCAATCCTGTACCTAATACCATGCGGACGCCACTTGTCTGGACGCACCCGAACGATTGACCAATCAATATAACTACCGTCTGCAAGCGTTGTTCGATTTGACGTTCCCATACGATATACATCGTATCAAAAGATATATCTTTCGTCAATATGACTATGTGCGATGCTTTCTATCTTGTCTCTAAAGTTTGACTGTCGTTAGGCCAGGTTTTTCAACGCCTTTCCATGCTTCTTATTAATTTTGTCGAGTGAATTCTTAAACTTAGTAGCTCTCTCTTCTTGATCAGCATGAATTTTTTCAAGTGCGTTAAATAGAATATTGAGAGAGACATTTTCGTGAGCAAACATTCGGTGGAGTGTTTGCCTGGTCGTTCCGATGGCCTCTGCAAATTCGTCTTGGGATTTGTATTTGGGACTATTAGAAACATAGGATGAAATAAAATCTGTGATTGAAGCAAAATCTCCATCTTTCACGCACTGAGAAATCTGCTCTAGGATAAAATCGGGATGTCCGAATTTTTCTTTGAGGCCCATTTTCTTAGCTCGATAATTTTCACCAACGTTTTGTTTTACTGCTGTGCTTGCCATATTTTCTCCAAAGTTTGTCTATCTTTTTTTGATATCGCCTTTGAACACTTTATAATTTTTTAAGTTCTCTAATGCCCGATTTATGGCCTTGTTTTGCTCTCTTCCTTTTCCACTTCCCAAAAGAAGAAGTGTTTTTGTTTTATCGGCCCTTTCGATGACTGAGAAATAAAGCCTCAGACCCGAGTTCCATTTCTTTTCAAAAAGTCCTTCATCCAGTTTTTTTACAGAGGTAATGAGCCCTTCACTTTCAATTTTTTCTAATGCGGCCATTACCTTTATTTCTTGAGTTCCATCGAGGTCTTCCATCCAATCGAGATAATCTGAATGTTCTTCGACCTCTTTTGGAACCTCAGCAGTAAACGTATCTAAAGTCATCTTCCTCACCTTTATTTTAACATATGTCTAGCTTAGAGTACATATGTAATATATATGTTACATAAATCAACTAACCTACCGAAAACACAGCACATTAATACAACTTTATTAAAAAGGCCCTGGGAACTTTGAAATCCCAAGGCCTTTTTTCAAATCTAATCAATCAACGGTACTCGTGGTAGAGAGTCCAAAACTTCACTTCCAAAAGAAAGAATCTGGGTCTTATTCGCCAGATGATCGGGGGACAAGTGGGCATAGATTTGAGTCATCTCAAACTGTGTGTGGCCTAAAATCTTTTGCAGATCGTAGAGGTTGCCACCACTCATCATGAAATGACTGGCGAAGGTATGCCGAAGATCGTGAAAGCGGATGCGCTTGTCCATTTTGGCGCGAGCTTGGGCCTTGCCAAAATCGCGGTAAATATGCAGTGGATTGAGCGCTTGCCCATCCTCTCTGGCAAAAACAAAATTGTTTTTTCTGACTGCATAAAGCTTCATCAAGGTCTGCTTCACCATCTCATTCATGGGCACATGACGGGCCACACCGGACTTGGTGGTATTGCGCAAACCGTAGCGGTCACGAATTCGACTTACCTCGATCATGCTTCTTGAAAAATCCAGCCGATCCCAGCACAAACCTGCCAGCTCACCTTTTCGCATTCCCGTGTTGAGCGCCACCACGAAGAGGGGAAAGAGCGGATCATCAATGTTCGCCAAGATAAACTGCCTTACCTCCATCCGCGTCCAATAGTGCGGGGGAAGTTTGGGCACCTTGAGCATCTTAAAATTTTTCAAGGGATTGGTGCGAATGAGGTCCTGTCGTTCCGCTTCATAGAGGGCGACCTTCAAGGTTTGCAAAATTAGGTTGGCCCCTTTCTGATTATGGCCGCGGTTCAAAAGATAGCGGATCAGCTCATCGGCGTGTTTAGGTAGAATCTCTGTCAAGGCCAGCTTTCCCATTTGAGGGATAAGATGCAGCCGGACAATCCGTTCATAATTTCTAAACGTACTTTGCGAGCGCTGAACTTTTATTTTTTGTTTCAGCCAATCAACCAGAAAGTGTTCGAAGAGAATTTTCTCTTTCTTCTGCAAGTTGATGTCGATGCCAAGCGCTTTGGAGTGGCCGATCTTAGACATAAAATTGGCCTTCCATGCTTTCGCATCGGTCTTTCTTCTAAAGGTTGGACTCCTAACCCGTTTACCGTCAATGTAAACTGATTCACGGTAGGTTGTTTCACCTTGGTTCTTAAGGATTTCCACAAAAAGCTCCTTTGTTCGGGGCCTTTTGTCCTTTTTGCCAACTAATATTCACTTGTAAAAGAGCCGGCACATTATAGGTACAAATCATAAAATTGATACTCTATTTGGGTTGAATCTGATTTTTCCTGATCCAATTTTCCAAATCATCTTTAGTAAAACGCACCAAACCCGCTAATTTTACATACCCAATCTCTTTTCTAAAAACTGCTGTCCTTAGTCTGGAAATTCTTAAATTCAAAATCCTTGCCGCTTCTTCAATGTTGTACAAAATCTGACCAATATCCATAACACACCTTTCAATCACCTTTTTTTCGTGGGCCGCCTCCGCCCCTGGTTGACCTCACTCTCGAAACAACGTGGAGAGGGGGAGGTCAACCAGAATGGCCGAAGAAGGCCCACGATTTTAAACTGTTAAACCTCTTTTAAATATTCATGTGGAACGTGTTCCACCCTCATTCCACTCTTGTTTCCAGGCAGCTTTTCTTCGATATCAAAAAGCTTTCCAAGCGTTGTCATATTGCCGTTGTGGTAACATTCAGCACTGAACGTTTCATAATAACGGCGGTACATGTTCTTCATAAAAACAAAGAGGAACTTGGAATGATTCAAGGCCTTGCCTTCATTTTCTAAGACACCCACGTAAGTTTCGAAGGCCTGGGGCTGGCCAAAAATGTAAAGCACGTTATTAAAAAATGAAGATGCATTGTAAGCAGAATAGGTCTGCATGATCCTTTCTTTTGACTTGATGGTGAGTTCCATTTCGATGGCCATGGTGAAATCTTTCTTGTGGTGACCGAAAACTAATGCATCAGGTCTGTGACCAATCATCGGGTACTTCTTTAAGATTTCGTGATCGACCAACACCTCTTTAGTGAAGGGGAAGTTTCTAAAATGGAAAGCGTTCTCTGAAGAAAATGTGTCATGGATGACGGTAGAAGGATTGATAGGCAGATTATTTTCTGCACCCAAGGTCTCATATCCTTTGTTGGTCAGGTACACATATTTGCGCTTTGAGTACGGGTCGTGAAAGGCGCTGATCAATCCCTTTTCTTCCAGGCCATCAATCGTTTTGTAGAAGTTGGACGACTTGTCAATTTTCCAGGTGGCCTCCATTAAATTGTCGAGACTCAGGATTTTCCATTTGACCAAGGGTTCGATTAACTCATAGTGCAGGGGTGAATGTAATTGCTGCTGATTCATGTTGACTCCTAATGTTTAAGTTAAAAAATACTTTCTGTTGTTGCTATATTTGCGATGTGCTCGATGCATTTTTTGAATTCAAGGCGAGGCCTTACGTTGATCAAGTCAACACGTTTAGGCATTCGTTGAATAAAAATACATTGTCCGACCTTGAGCCCGCGAAAGATGTTGGCGTGTGCAATAAATTCTTCCACCTCCCTTTCAGTTCCAAAGTTGCTGCGTTTATCATCTTCCATGGCGTAGGTCTTTTTTAGCGTGGTCGTGGTTCCGGCCAAGTTTGCAAAGAACTCGGTGTGGGCAGGCACAAGCTGATTGAAAATAAAAAAGTTGTGGGTATTTTCAAACACCTGCCTGGTAAATTCTGGCGAGACTCGATCTAGATCAGAAGGGCACTGAGTGGCGTAGGTAAGTTGGATACCCGAGGCCCGGCATTTGTTTTGAAGATCAATAAATGATGTATTGACCGTGCTGGATAATTCATCAAAGAAGACAGCAATAGGTGCTTCCAGGGGATTTTCAAGCCCAGGGATGACCCCGTTATAGGCCTCCTTGCTGTGATAAAAAAGATTTCCAAAGAATAATTTATTAACCGCTAGGCCGATACTGCCAATGCCGAGAGAGGATATTCCAACATACAGGCAGGATTTCTCCATCCGAATCTTGCGGAAACTCAAAGATTCTCGCGCACCTGCATTCATGAAGGAGTTGTATTCAGAATTTGCTAAGGCCACGAGCTGAGTATAGAGCCCTGAGATACTTTTTCGGTCGTGGTAGCTGGTCAATTTTGTGACTAGATTACTAATCGTAACCCCGGCCTGCTCGCGCTCAAGCTGCATGACTGCTTCAAATAAAGCGCGCTGTGATTCATTTTTATAATAGCTGTCGCTCCATTCGAGAGCGCCCATGATGCGATTTGTGACCTCGTGGGCGCTTCCTTCCACGAGAGGGTTAAAGACATCACTTGGATGCAGTAGCTCACTAACGACATAGGCCTTACGTCCAAAATGAGCGCACATTTGTTTGAATTGTTCGACCGACTCGCAACTCGGTTTTGGATCGAAGCATATGATGGGAAAGTTATTAACCAAGGCCCGAATCATCAAATGGTTCATACAAACGCTCTTGCCTGACCCTGTAGAGCCAATGATGGCGGTATGGCGTTCGGTATTGAGTTCTTTAAAGAAAAAAGGCCGTTTCCTATTGATGGAACGGCCTGAAGCAAAAAGTTCAAAGGAAGTCTTGGTCGAATGAAGTTGCTTCGGTCGCAGGGGGTGATTGGTGTACACCCCCTTTTTGGTTTCCTGATACCAGGCCAGGCCTTTGTTAAATGCCAACTTCAGCAAAATGCCTGCGAGTTCAAAAAGCTGCTTAAAAACGGCCTCTAGAATCTCCGCAAACGGGGTTACAATGTCGAGGCCGCCCGTCGATTGTTGCTCTTTTTTGTGACTCAAAAGTTCCTCCAAGTGAAAAGTTTGCCGTTATAAATAAAAAGAAAAATGCGAATGCACAAGGTTTTTGCCTGTAAAATCAGATAATTAAACCACCTCCGTGAACTTCAAACTGAAATTCCATCATGAATTTCACGCTGAACTTTGCGATAATGTCTTATCGAATATTTCGGTGCTCTGTTGTTGCTTATTGTCTGTAATGCAAGGAAGTTGTTTGTGGCAGAAAATGAAACGATTAACCAAATTTTAAAACAAATCGTGATGAAGGCCACAAAAGATCATCTTGAAACTCCCCTTTCCCTGTACCTTCCAAAGACCAATACGCAAAAAGATATTGCAGAAAAAACCGGAATCAACATCACAACTCTTGGCCGCTATCTCAATCCAAGGGAAGAGGGAAGTTGCCCAGACTTAGTCGAGGCGATGGAAATTTTAAGGGTCGTTCAGAAACGGGAGGCCATATTCGAATTTACCAGGCGCTCAACCTGTCATGCTGCCAAGTTTATAAGGGACTGCTACGGCAAATACATCGAGGCCAATCAGATAGAGGCAGAGATGCTTGACGTATCAGAAGTGGCACCCTTATCAGGGGACGTGCTGAAAATAATGAATGAGCATCAACATAGATTTGATAAAAAAATGATTCGCCTGACAATGGTACTAATCCTCGGCGTAGCGCTTTTTGGGTATTACAACGATTACAGAACGGATCAACGAATGCAGCAATTGACGAAAGATATTAATGTGTTGATTAAAGAAATTGAGAATGAGAACCAGAATAAAAGCAAAAATTGATTTATTAAGCTTTAGGCGACTATGCTTTATCCTGCGATGTGGAAAAGATTAGGGTACAGTTTCATCAATTTTTAGAAGATATTTAATGAATAAATAAGTGTTCGCGAGTTGGGGAGTAATTTTATGACATTTTTTGAGAAGCAATATCTTGTCACGCAGTACGGCTTGTTAGTAGCAACAATTTTCTTTTACTGGCAGCTCGTCAGAAACGATAATCGACGGGACAGGCGAGCAATTGATGCGGAAATTAAACATTGGTGTAAGTGCGTATTCCGAAGTGTTGATTCACCAGGCGCTCTTCAGCGAGCGGGGCAAACTGTCCGCAGCAGATTCCCTAATAGCATTAATCTCATTTTGATCGCTTATGAAGAGTTACAAGTAGAGGCACCGTTGCAACACCGACCAGTTCTATACAAGTTCTTGCAAGCCATGGAAGGCATAGAGTCGGGGAAGTGGCCTTCCGCGGTAGAAGCTATGTCCGGCAAGTTGGACATCTACAAATAGCTTGACCGGTAGGTGGCAATGGAGCACATGGGGTTGAGGCCTATTTCTTTCGAACTGCAAGATACAAATTTTAATTTACAAGGATGGCCATAATGTTTTTATTTTTTCATAAAGAACAAACGGATGCTAACTCTCGATGTTTTAAGGGGGTATTATTTGAAACACTACTTAAGACATTGTTTGAGAAGCTTGGATATCAAGTAGATGTACGTAGAAAAAAAAATAGCCTTGAGTACGACATTGAAGGGAAAAATCAAATAACTCATGAAGTGCTGGTTGCTGAAGCTAAGGCGCATGAAAATACGATTCCAGGTAAAGATGTGGCAGCATTTGTTGGGAAATTATTTCCCTTGGGTATACACGAAAAAAAAGTTCACGGTTTATTTATGTCAACCTCATCTTTTTCACCCGAAGCTGAGGATTATTTTATCAGCTTAGGGAACATAAATATAAAACAATACTGCGGAAATAAACTCTTTCTTCTGATAAATGAAAAGTTGACACTGCCAAAAACAGAAACGTTAGAGAAAAGCATACCCAAAGGATATATTAAGGCCATAGATTATCTGCTGGTAACAGACTCGGGTATATTTAAGGTACTCATCTGTAGATCTGAGCAAAGTGGAACGCCTAATAGTTTCATAATATTTAATGAGAAAGGCATCGCTGTAACTGATGCTGCATTTCTAAAAAATATTCGTGAGCATGTGGCTGAACTGCAAGAATTAGAAGAAATAAGTGCAAATCTTAAAACTTCTCAGGTTGGAGGAAGAGTAATTGAATTAGGGCTGCAACTAAGTACGGATTGGACTGACTATAAGCTTCCTGCATCACCAAAATACTTCGTTGGTCGTGCTGAGACGATTAAGCAAATAGAATTTGAAATTGCAAACAGCAATACATCACTTCTCCAAATTAAGAGTCGTTCAGGAGTCGGCAAAAGTTCATTATTAGCATTGCTTGCTGATAGATACGGGAAAAAACGAAATAAAGTTGAGCTGCATGATTCGAGGGATATCAAAGCAAGCCTAGACATCTTTATTCTGATTCAGAGATTCACGGGGGCTAGCGATATTGCAAAAGATTTTAGAGAAGTGAATGAGCAAATTAGGATATTTTCAAATTCACTAACTAACAAAGCACTTTTTTTTGTAGATCAATTTGAGTCTACTTTCAGCAGGAAAGAGATTTTTGATGCATATGAAAGTCTTTTTTCTTTATTGTCCAATTACCCCCAAAAGATCGTGACCATTATAGCAAGGAAGAATGACCAACTTACAACATATGATGAAACCGAAATTTCGCTCGATAAAATTAATGCTAATTCAAAAAGTTTTACGTTAAAAGATTTTGATAAGGCAGAAACAGTATTACTCGTAAAGAAAATTATTGATGCTTGGGGCAGTAGTATCGACCAAGAAGTTCTTTCCTATATAATTGAGTTCTCTCAAGGGTTTCCATGGTTGATCAAAAGAACTATGGCTCATATTTTAAATCAACTCAATGCAGGCATTTCCCAAAGCGATCTAATTGCCACCGGTCTAAAATTGGATGATCTTTTTAATGAGGAGCTAGCAGGTCTTGATGAAGTCCAGTTGGATTATTTATCAAGAATCATTCAGAATTTGCCTGCAAATTATCATCAATTGCATAAAGTCTTTGACGAAGATCCTCTTTTGAAGCAAATGCTGGATCATCTGACCAAAACAAGATTAATTCGGCTTTCGGGTTCCACTTACGACACTTATAATGACGTACTTAAAGAGTTTGTACTTTTTCGGAAATTACCACAATTTAAGCAGAAAACCCTTTACCGATTATCTGCTTACACAGTCATCCGAAATTTTTTAAGCATTTACACACATGCAAAATTTGATGCGGATTTAGTGCAGAAAGAAACGAATACTTCAAAGGGTACAGCTTTTAATATAGTGAGAGAATGGAAAACACTTAATCTTGTCGAAACAACGGATGCTGGATGGAAGATCCCTCAGATTGTTTTAGATGTGATCAAGCAAGGTCGGTTAGGCGACCATTTAAGACGTGAACTGGCAAAAAATGAAGCAGTATCATGCATTCTTAATCTACTATCCCAAGGCAAGTCAATTTCTTTGGACTCAGTCCCTGAAATTTTAGTAATGGAATTCCCCTTTGTGGAGGCCAGTCGCGAAACCTGGCAAGCATATTCCAAAGCCCTTCTCAGCTGGATGCAAGCTTTAATATTTATTAGCATTGATAAACATACAGGCATTATATCTATTCCAGATTTAACCCGTGATGAGATTGTAAGCACCTTAGGAAATCTGACAAATATTAAGGCACGTGGGCGTAGAGGGAACCGTGGCATTTTTATTCCAAATTATCGTTTTTCACTTTCGTTTAATTTTGTGTCGATATATTCCTTATTAGGGGAATTCAACTCTGACAATTTTGATAGTAATGATAAAAAAGCGTATTCAGATTTGAAAAATGGCGGATGGGCTGAAGGAAATGAACTTCTTGTTGCAGATGAAAGTGAGTTTATTGAAGATGCTGCGGGGCTGTTTGAAGAGACACTAGGCGATTTTTGGAAAGTTGTGGCAAGTGGCGGAGATTTAATGTCTGAAATAAAGCGCATACTTCCGTCATTATCAACGGAAATCAGCGCTGCATATGTGATCAAAGTTTTGTTGAGTTGGGGAAAGGGGCTTGGAATCATTGAAGATAAAAGATATGTATACTCATCAAATAGCAAAATCGGCCGACCGAGGAAAAAAACCACTAAAGTAATAAAGAAAAAGAGTAAGTCGAAGCGTAAGTTAGTAAAACTTTAAAAGAATTTGGCAGATATTTTCATCTTCACTACATCTATGAAAATTCTGTACTAAAAACGTCGGTTCTAAAAAAAGGTTCTAGGTTCCTAATCGTTTGATGTCAAAATGGTCCATGCCCAAGTGAAGGATCGCAATATGAATGTTGATATTAATGAAGTTGCTATTTACCGAAAAGAAATAGAGTCACTATTTAATGAATTCCCCAGGAATATTATGGTTGTTCTCTTTGTTTTTTCGTTAATTACTTTCCAATTGTTGCCCCCAAATTACGAAACAATTAAGTCAGTCTGTGAAGGAATTATTTCTGGTTTCGTATTCTATTTTCTGATAGAGGTATTTCCATCTGCCGCAAAAAAAATAAATATCTTGAATCGCTTTGCCAACGAAACAGGACGAATAGAATCCTATTTTCAACATTTGATTTTCGACCTAAAAGAAGAATTAAAACAAACAGGGCAAGTCGTTCCGGTGGAGGATAAATTTTTTGATGTCCTTCAAACTTTAAATATAACCTACATGCCTCAATCAACTAATGTGAAACAAATATTTTCAACTCAACGGACTCCAACGGGGATTAATTTCACTTATGCAAATTTGGGAAATGTCTTGGATTCGTATATTTATCAAGTGCAGCGAAAAATCATTTATTACAACAAGATTGCCGACATTTATGGATTAAATGATTTAGACGCTGACATTGCTGAAATAATTAGAAGTCTCGAAAATCTAACGCTAAATCCTAAAAATACGATCGCTCAAATTGGCCATATTGGAAACAATGCATCCTTTTATGGGACAGAATTAGATATTATTAGAGAGCAAGTAAAAAAAGTACAAGACCAATTAAAGGCTAAATGGTTCACCGAAATTTTGTTTTAGGCGTGATGAATTTCAACATTTAGGACGAACTAAAAATCTATTGGAAAACGGCAAACTTGACAGGTAAAATTCTGGACCAAATCTGGACCAAAATCCCCAAAAATTGAATAAAGCTGGCAAAAAAGGACAATAAGGCCGGTTAATGGTTATGAATAATTTCAGTGTCTTGTTTGTGTTTGTTGCTGTCTGTTGTTGCGCATTTTCTGGTCCCTGGCTCTCCTCTCCTGGGCACCAACTCTCTTTTTTCTCTTTAATTCTATATAATCCGACATAGCCACCTTTAAAAATCAATGAGGTTTGGAGTTTTTGATTGGAAATAATTCTCGCTAGCAATCTTTCAATAAGAAATTCAGTGACGACCAGCGGGTGAGCGACTCCTTTCTTTTGTGCAAGATTGACTAACTTTTGTGTTATGGAACGTGCCTGCTCTTTTATATTCATTCGACAAATGTCTCCCAATATTTGATCAGGACTGATTTCATTTTTAGCTTGTCGGCCATTCGACCAATTTTTACTTCCGTAGTCTTGCGATCCCTAATGGCGGTTCTTATCGCCGCAATGGCAGTTCTAACACCTATCTTGGTTGAATATTTGAGAGCTTCCACCAATGTTCTTTCAATAGAGGTAATTCTAAAACTCCCGTGATCGTCAATGCCAACACTAAATGGTGTTTTGCTTCTTATTAGACGATACAGCGAAAGTCTTGTTTTACTTGAAGGCGGGACAATCATCCAGATTTGAGTGGGAACTTGTTCAATTAATCCATAATGGAAAAGGGCAGTGAGTCCACCCACTGCCGATTTTTTGCCAAAGTGGGCACAAGCAGCGCAAAAGTCTTCTACGGCAGGGTCTTCAAGACTCTCGGGATGCACATAGAGGCCTCTGCCAATCTTTCGTATTAGACCCTCTTGGGTCCATCGCTTCAGTGTAGTTATTGAGATGCCCGTTTTGGTAGTTGCGGTTTTTATATCAAACGGTCCAAGCTTCTTTAGTATCTGGAGTTGTTTTTCTTTGTTGATCATATTTAGATTATAGTCCAAAAGTGACATTATTTCATAAAAATGTCACTTTTGGTTCATAAGGCTATGCAACGTACTGATATTACATGTTTTTCTTCAAGAGTGCTCAGGGATCAGAGTGAGCTGGTGGAACTAAGCCAAATTTTTAAGGGTCTTCCCGTATTTTTTATTAACCTTGTCGAGGGAGTTCTTAAGTTTATTATGCTTTTTCAGAGCTGATTGTAACTTTGGCGTCACGTTGGCGGGGGCCTCGGCAATTGATTTTGCAAAATTAAAATCTTCCTCATTGAGGAGAATGCGATTGGCCTGTTCAAAGCGGATTATATCTTGGGCCGCGGCTTCTTTTGCGCGACTTATTACATAGGCGGATAAGTCCAGACCCGCGAGCTTGGCCGCTCTTTTTAGAAATTCTTTGGTTTCCTCATCGACCCTGGAATTGATAATCTCACTTTTCATCATGGGAATAGTCCTATGTTTTAAAACCTCTTACCTAACAAACTATAGCACCAAGATGGGGCTTTGTATAGTCATTGTGTATCTATTGGATACACAATGAATTTCAGCATTATATGCTTGAAATCACGTTGGGCATTTCAATTTATCCATAGCGTGCTTATGTTTCTTCAAGGCCCCTTTGGCCTTTTCCAGAAATTTTTTGCTGTCCACAGGTTGCGCGATAGCTGTCTGATCAGCATGAATTTTTTCAAGTGCGTTAAATAGAATATTGAGAGAGACATTTTCGTGAGCAAACATTCGGTGGAGTGTTTGCCTGGTCGTTCCGATGGCCTCTGCAAATTCATCTTGGGATTTGTATTTGGGACTATTAGAAACATAGGATGAAATAAAATCTGTGATTGAAGCAAAATCTCCATCTTTCACGCACTCTGAAATCTGCTCTAGGATAAAATCGGGATGTCCGAATTTTTCTTTGAGGCCCATTTTCTTTGCCCGATAATTTTTACCAATATTTTGTTTCACTGCGGTGCTTACCATATTTTCTCCAAAGCTTGACTATCTTTTTTTGATATCGCCTTAATGGCCTTGTTTTGCTCTCGCCTTTATTGTAACATATGTCTAACTTAGAGTGCATATGTAATATGTATGTTACATAGAGCAACTAACCTATCGAAAACACAGCACATTAATACAACCTTATTAAAAAGGCCCTGGGAACTTTGAAATCCCAAGGCCTTTTTTCAAATCTAATCAATTAACGGTACTCGCGATAGAGAGTCCAAAACTTCACTTCCAAAAGAAAGAATCTGGGTCTTATTCGCCAGATGGTCGGGGGACAAGTGGGCATAGATTTGAGTCATCTCGAACTGCGTGTGGCCTAAAATCTTTTGCAGATCGTAGAGGTTGCCACCACTCATCATGAAATGGCTGGCGAAGGTATGCCGGAGATCGTGGAAGCGGATGCGCTTGTCCATTTTGGCACGAGCTTGGGCCTTGCCAAAATCGTGGTAAATATGAAGCGGGTTGATCGCTTGCCCATCGGCCTTAAGAAAAACAAAATTGTTTTTCCTCACCGAGTAGAGTTCATCAACGTCTGCTTCACCATCTCATTCATGGGCACATGACGGGCTACTCCTGACTTGGTGGTGTTGCGCAAACCGTAGCGGCCACGAATTCGACTTACCTCAATCATGCTTCTGGAAAAATCCAGCCGATCCCAACACAAACCTGCCAGCTCGCCTTTTCGCATTCCAGTGTTTAACAGATATTCTAGGTTCGCAGTAGTTAAATCAAAAAACTAAAACATCTTCAGCAGTTAGGCATTCTTTCTTGGGAATATCCTATAGCGTAAGAGAAAAATTCATTTAGCGGATTTTATTAAAAACGAAACGTACAAGTAGATTCAAGTCGTAATAAGAAAGACCGGCATCAGAAATTGCCTTCTTGGAGGTGAAGGCCCATTTATTGATTTGTTTTAGTTTTTTTGCTTTTTCATCAGTATTCATAAATAACATCACAATGTAGAAGATGTGATACTATTTAAATAGAAAGGTAGGGCTGAAACATTGTAACTATCGAATTTATGTGAGTGCGTCCATGAATCCGTATGCGCGCAGCTCTCCCACATGATTCATTTCCTCAAATGTTTAATTCGATACCAGTACTCACCAAGGGCAACAAATCCAAAAACTATTGCAGGAAACGAAATGCACATACTTTTAGATACGCCTTCATCCTGAGGCGCAACTATCATTGGAGCGAACATAAAAAAGGCAGCTGCACAAGAGGTGCGTAGTAGCCATATCTTACATACACTTTGAAGCGCTTGTGTTCGAGTTTCTTCGAAAATGGTATTCGATTCCGGCCATTGCTCTGGAGTAATCTTTTGCAGCCTATCGGCGATATATCCTGCTATTGAAATTTTTCCAACTTGAGGTGTGCCGAATTGCAAGATGGCTTTTCGACCAAAAAATCCCTGCTTTCTCGTGATAGAAAGTTGTTTCCAAGGCACAAATATACTGCGGCTGAATGGGCCAAAGATTCTCATTATCCCCAAGCGTAATCCAGATGGGCATACAGCTAGAATTAGGATTCCACTCATACTGACCAACCCCATCGTCCCGCCTTGATGCTTTAATGTCAGTAGCGCTTTTTCTTTTTGATCTGGAAAATAATCCATTAATGAGTACCAACCTGATAAAAGCCCCAATAAGCACGTAAGAGACAGCCACATCACTATGAAATAGATTGGGAAATAGAGCATTTGAGCGGGATCCATTCCAATTCCTCTTTAACATTATTTTGCGAATTTCATTACCATTATATGTTATAATCTCGCTGAAATAAATGCGTGATGCCAGATTTTACAATAGGAAAAAGGGATCTTGCAGAAAGACATTTCGACTTCCCAAGGTTGGCTACCATGTCTGAACGTATCTACAATATAATTTTGCTAAGTATTGCCGGAGCCATCTCAAGGTTGATCTATGTCTTGCTAACTCGGAATTCTAAAACAAATGAAAGCGTGACGGGAAGAAAATTAGATATAAAAATCTCAAGTTTCGCAGCATCACTCACCTTTTTAGTCATCTGTGTTGCAGGAAAATCTTCAGATATAAATGGTTATTTCCTATCAAAGTTTATCCCTGATTATGTAATCAAGGAACGGTTTGCGACAAATATGAACGCATTGATGAGGCTTCCTCCTCTAAAACGTAAATTTCGAGAATTGAAAACTACGAGCGAAGTGAGAAGGTACGTTTACGAATTGGCTGAAAAAGGAATGAAAAGGTTGGATTATGTAGACCTTGAAAAATGGAATAGAATAAGGGCCCAACTAGCGAGCGTGTCTCCAAAAGTATGCACTGGTTTTTGGAATGGGAAGTTAACAGAAGATGACTTAATTGCAGCATTTTCTAGGCTCGGCGAAGATGTAGCAGGGCAATGGTTTGCCATAACAAATGCAGCTGTAGCTGCAGAATTTGACGAACAAAGATATGCCGCTGCATCTGCTGAGGATTTTTCTAAAGGTCTGCAATTAATTGCATCACATCTTGAAAAAGATAAAGAAAAAATGACGCGAATATTGGATTTAGGGGGAAATGCTAATGATGAAGACTCATGCTGGATCATGAGAGTATTAATCAATGAAGGTGAGAAGCTTGATAAAGGGATAAAAGAAAAATACTTGAGGTATCTCGCTACAAAATAGTGCAAATTAAGCTGATGAGTTGTTCTATCGATGGAATGTACGTGAGGCCCAATATCTGATTATCAATAAAATAAGCCATCAAGATGCTTGTTTAAAACTAAAAGCCGTGCAAGGAGATAAATTAGCGTGGCAAAATATCCACCATAGAATGTATCAACCTTCAAAGCATGTTTTTCGCGCTTTAATTTTGTGTCGCCGACTTTCTTAAAAACATATCCAACAAATATAGGTAACAAGATGAGATTGGTAATTGCTAAGGTGGGCCATTTTATCAAAAATGGAGGCACGACAAAACCTGAAATGACGCCGAGAATGCCAAAAATAAATACAAAACTAATCACCCTGTCGAATGCTTTGCTATCGGTAGGAAGCATATATGAAACAATTTCACATATGATTCGTGCCAAAATAGGAACAATAACTTCTATCAAGGCAGCAAATAACGCTTCTAAAAAAAATTCCATTGATTAAATTACCTCTATGTGCGCTTAAAATATCGAACGCATGTATTTTCTGTTCTTTGTATGTATATAAGTTCATTCATTGCTTTGACACCTTTTGGCCTCTACCACCACGAACCATTTCCTACAGTCACTTTAAGGTATGTCCAGATAAACCATCAATAATATGCAAACTTGTAATTTTACCTTTATTCAGAAAAATCGCGGAACTCGATTCATCAAATAACTTTCTTTTTATTCGTTCCACTATGAAGTAAGTTGCGCAATAAATTTTTCATTGCTACACCTATACTGCTCGGCTATCGATCTATGCTCTCAAGAGATTCAATGGCTGCTATTCCTTCTTTTGAATCAATAAATATTTCACAGCAATTAACGCACAACGAATAAAAGGTGCACTTGAAAAATGTATTATTCGATTCTTTAGCGGACTGAGGTATGGTTCTAAAATATTTATCATTGCCGGCCCCATTCTGGGGATATATTGCAACTAGACAAATCAGGCAGTGCTGATGGTTTACAATATTTTTACAATGATCTTCCCCCCACTGATATCCCAAAGCTTCTTTAATATTTTCGCGCAAGTATTCTTCTTCAATAATGGTATCATTCAATTTGTAGTATTTCATATGTTATGCCTATCGCTTCAGATTAGGAATACACGGGCAGTGATTAGTCTTCTAGCTTGATCACGATTCCTTCTGTCTTCATCACAATTTCAGCAAGCGCAATGGCGGTTGTTCTATCGACATTTAGAAGTTTTGCAAAGTATGAAACACTCATACCGGGTTTTTCTTTTGCAATGTCAATCATCGTCCATGCCAATGAAGGACTGTTCATTGGGTCTGCAAATCTGGCTTGTTTCCCACTCTTGCACCCAAAAACAAGAACATCTGCATATGAGTCGAAATCTCTTGGCCATACATCATCACCTAATATCTTTTCAACATCTATTTCCTCGACTCTTTTCAGGATAAAAATATCGTTGATCCTTGTATCCGATGCAACAAGCCAACTCTGCTGACATTCTCCACATCGGGCTAAATACAACCACCATAATTCTCCACCTCTTGCTTTAATTTCATGGATTGTATTCATATAACTCAAATAACCAGTTTCTGAGTCACCAGTCATATCAACATAATCTAAATCACGAAGTTCAATACATCTGCATTTTTTGGGATAGTTCACACCAAGCCATGCTTTAAGTTTTTCTTTCAACTTATGCACTTCATTTTTGTCATGATAGTTATTTTCAATAAGATCTAAGAAAAAGTCATTACCGAAAAAGGCTTCATAACTCGCATCGTTGTAAAGCGCCTTTTCAAATTCAGATGTCTCAATATCTCCGCGAAGGAATCTCCACAAGAAAGGGACTTTGTCGGCATCAGAATTCATAGATTCCTACTACATTAAGTTCCAGCACCAAATTCTTTTAAGCGTCAGTTTTTTTCCAAAAATCGACTTCTTCGAAAAAAAATGAAAAATTTTCAAAAGGAATGTTATAAACCCAATCGCCAATCCCTTTTGAATGACATAAATTTCCTGCACACTTCCCGAGGTATTCTCTTATTCATCTCCGATCCATCAAAATCATCAAGCAATGTATCTCCAATCTTATTAAAGGAGCTAAAAGCCATTTTCCTTTCCGCCTGTTGTGATGTCATCAGTACTTTCAACTTTATCTGGCCCAAATGATTTCAATGAATATTTTTTTCCAGCCTCAGTTTGAGCATATACGAATTCTTTGTCCCATGGGTCGCGCGGTATATGTTCTGTATTACCATGATAAACGAAGTGGTCACAAGGACCATCGTTGGCATTTTTTCCGGAAACTGATTTTGTTAGGAAGTTTAATTCCTTGGGATAGATTCCACAGTGTCGCCTGTACTCTTTTAATCGCTCCCTGAGATTTTGAAGTTGAATCTTGGCCGACATTTCGGGATTGCCCTCTTCAAATCCTAAGTTCCCCATAACGTACAGTGAGATTATTGTGATTAAAAAGAATGGCAATGCTTTAAGATTAATCCCTACAATAAGTTTTATGCCGTTAACACAACGCCAGCCCGAAACGAGGATTTCACTCCTCACTTTTTTAGTTTGAAGCGCCGATTTTAAAAATTCAATGAAGCCTATATAGCTTTCCTTAAAATGCGCTCTGGTTCGGTATCCAGGTCGTATTTCGCCACGAAATAATGCTATTAAAAATAAAATTAGCAAAATGAAAAATGAGACCAGGAAGATTAGGCTTCCCAGTAGTAATACCAAGCTAATGATTCCAATCAAAATTCTCGTTCCTAGATTCACGCCATAACCTACTTTTCAAGGGCCCCTAAACCCTATCAACGATATGTTGCTTCATAAGGATATTCAGCCTTTGCTCCCATGTAAGGGGAAAGCTCTGAAAACTCTATAAGTTTAAAAGTTTCTGTACTATTAAATGTCTTAGCATCACAGTAAGCACTGTTAGCTTCCCCAAATTGGTCGAATGAAAATCCTAAATCAATTCTAACAGTCAGCTCCTCGTCAATACCAAGAATTTCTACAGAGCCTTTGGATGCATAGCCGTGACAACCTGCCTCTGGCCATGCAGCTCCGCCGTCGGAATAAACCGCTCTTACTCCTGGGTTTGGTAATATAATTTTGCCCTTTTTGATGAGATTGTTATCGAGAGATATTGTTAATTTTCTATATATCTCATCATCAAAAATCATAATATCAGGTTCATGAAAATAGCGATAAATAAGAATGACACTTTCTCCTTTCTTTAAACGATGTACCTCTGCTGGATAGTTTCCTGCTTTCCGTTGCTGCTCATAACTCATGTCGTAAATTTTATTAAGATGATTAAAGTTAAAAAAATCGCCATTTTTAATGTAAACACGATCATACTTTGGGATGGTAATATAAGTAAAAAAGCTCACCCCCGCCGCCACAAGAAAAGCAATCAGACATAAGCCAATTAGCAGAAATTTTTTAAAAATCACCATTCGCATTTCTTGTTTAACAACCAATATTAAAAGTTTCTCCACGGCCGAAATTGAGATTCACGTTTCCCAAAAATATCCATGAATCATTGCCATACAGCTAAATTCTAAATTCTTTATAATGAACATATCTCTGAAGATTTCTCAAATGAGTTCCCCAATGAATATTATAATGATTCTCAAAGCACCATAATGCATCGTTGGCGCTTGTATTTTTTAATCTCCATTGTATTTCCTTCATCTCTCTGTAAATGTCTAAGATATCATCAATCGCATCTCCAACTATGATATCGGTTTTGGATAAATTCTCTTCAATTTCCGCTGGCCAATTATAATTTCCGAAATCATTAAATTTCTGCCTCACCAATTTCATAACCTCACTGAAATGATTTTTCGGCGGATCGGGGTAATCCATTTCATCAAATTTATATTTTATGTCTGCCTGCGCAAGCGCTAGAGAATCTAGGAGCATCAGCAATTTTTTATTGCGATTGATTTTGTCTCGCCATTCTTGCTCGATAAATTCAATGAACTCGTTGATGATTTGAGTAATTTTTGAAACGTCTGAATTTTCCACAAAAATCCCGTATCACGCCAATCTCTATCATTTATTCTGGGACGATTATACACTATAATTGGATTTCATAGTGCAAAAAGCAAAGCTAGAACCAGCACCAAAGTCCTTAAGCACTGCTTAATGTAAAGGTGTTACTCAAATTTCTTTTTATGCAGCTCAAACCATTCAGCCAACTGTTCCTTGCTGACTTTTCCAGCAGCACAACCGTCAATGATCTCGGCCATGTTCATTTGAAAAGGTGATGGCCACGATTGCGCCCGCGCGTTTGTTGCGTCCATAAAGGCATGGGTTTTGACGAGATAAAAACAAAGTGTTCCGGCAATTTATTGAGTCTTGAAAATCGAGCCCATGCAATCCTTTCCTGGGCACGAACTCTCTCTAACTCCCTACAATCATTCTTGGTCGCTGGTTATTTTTCAGGTCATTTGAGTAAAATATCCACTAAGCGGCCATTCTTCTGATAGTAGCGATTGGTACTTTTGATCTTCTTGCAAGTTCCTCTTTATTAATAATACTTAAATGGCCCGCGATGATTTCATGAAAGGCCTCTTTGTCACCATCTAGGATCGCCTGGGAAAGTGCCTCCGCAATAGCTTTACTGTCGCTAAAGAATTCGACCGAATCATTTTTAAAAAGGGTTTTTTCTTTTTTAACTTTGATAGGTGTTAATGAATCAAGCTTGAATTTTGCCATTTAATTATCCTCACTTAATTTTTTCAAGATGGATTTAGCTTTTATAATGTCCTTATCTTGTGAATTTTTTTCCCCCTATGAGCAGGATGATGATGTTTCCATCCTTATCTTTCGAAGGGTAAAATAAATTCTTCTTCCGTTTCCCCATTTCAATTCAGCGAGACTTTTGGCCAGTTTTTTTGCTACACCAAAATGCCCATCAATTCTAATTCTTGCAATTCTCGCTTGAATTTGAGCTTGCTCCTTAGCTGTCTGTTTATTAAACCAATTTATATATTCTGTGGTTCCTTCAACTTTATACATCTTTAGTTAGGGGGCATTCTATCTCACAGGAAAAGGTTTAAAGAGCTTGGCCTGTTCAGCTGCCTTTTTATGAGGCTCATGAATATTCTTTAGCCGTCAAATGATTTTTCATAGGCCTTGTGCATTTTATGGCCGGCCTTAGAGAGACCATATTTGCCATTAAGGGCCTCTTCGCTGGCATTTCGAACCGCATAGGTGGCCAGGGCAATGGGAAGCTTCTCGTTTTGTGTGGATGAATCAAGTTTTGTCTTCATTTTATTAATAAATAGATTCGGATCTTCTATTACTCGTTTGAGATAATTCTTGTCGCGCAGTTTGAAAAATAGGATACGGCGTTCCCCTAGACTGCGATCATACCCGTTGGCCAAGGTTATTGCTTTTTTCAAATTGCGGTGTCCTGCAACTCTTAAGAGCATTTTAGTTTCACTATTAGCGCTGAAAAAACTATCAGCTGTTACCTTGCGAGCGATTTCACTCAACAGTTCATCATTGGTCAGTTTGAATAAGTTCGGTTTTGCCCTTCGTCCCAAGCTCTGATACACATCGGCGCGCCATTGGGTTGCTGTCAGTATATTTCCACTGTTGGTTTTTAACTTGGCAGAAACGAATGCGCGGTTTAATCCACGATCTCCCTTGTTACCATCTTCAAGATAGGTCGCTGCCCAAGTTTCGATGGCCTCCATTTTATCACCGGAAACATGATAGGTTCCATCCCAGACTCTTTTAAGGAGACCATAGACGAGCGTCCGTAGTGGGGGCATGCCCTTATACTCAGTGGCCAAGAGATCTTGTGGATTAGCAACAACACCGGCCATATTTGTGAGGTAATTGGCGAGTACCCAATCTATGCTGTTCAGCTTCGCCAGATGTAGAATTTCGAATGCCACCGCAGTTTGTTCGCGATGGAGCTTTTCTTCTCCTTCATCAAGCCAGTAGTTGTTGACGTGTGTGAATTCATGGATGCTAGTGGCGGCACCAAGAAAACCTGAAAAGCCGAGATAGATTTTATGCCAACGGCGTAGGTTCATACTAATAACGCGGCCATTGACCGTTGTTAGATTACTTGTGTTACGCCGTTCTTCTTTCAGATCTTGCAAAATGATATTAACTTCGGCAAAAGGGAGAGTCGGTACGAGGACATGAAGTAATTGATACCCGCTTTCCAGGTTTCTCTCACAAAGTTAAGGAAGCCGGGGATCGGCCGGATGCTGGGCATCCACGCGCTGGCCGAGGCCGCTCGCCAGGGCTATCTGGCCATGCAATTCAACTTTGTGGTGAGTACCAATCATGCGGCAATTTCTTTGTGGAAAGGCCTTGGTTTTTCTGTCGTGGGGGTAGCGCCAAAGGCATTCAGGCATTCTGAGCAGGGTTTGGTGGACGCCTGGATCATGCATCGCTTTCTTGGACAGGGAGATGGCAGTGAATTGGGATAATATTGACTCTCAGGTACATTGCGAGTTGATCAATGAGCTGATCGAGAAGGGATCATGTCCCTTTCCGTTCGATCTTTCGGAGAGGCTTAAGGTTGCTGTGTGCGAGATCGAGTCCTCGTTTCTTCGCCTGGCAGAGAACCACGCACTCGTCCTGCATCCTGGCACCACTCGTGTCTGGGTGATTCACCCGTTCTCGGTGTCGCCGACAACCACATGGGTTGAGACCGATGAGCGCGGTTGGTGGGCCCCCTGTCTGTGGTGCGCGTTTGGGATGGCCTTTTTGTTGAAGGGCGAGGTCCGCATCCACTCCCGCTTGGGAGGAAGAGAACGTCTCGCACTATTCCGCATAATGGACGGGGTCCTGGCGGAAGGGTCGGAATACGTGATCCATTTCTCTATTCCGCCAAGAGATGCCTGGGAGAACGTCCATCATTTTTGCGCTTGTGTGCAGCCTTTTAGGAATGAGGAGGAGATTCCAGCCTGGTGCAAGGCACATGGATTGCCTCTTGGGGAAAGCATAACGCCAAACGTGCTGTTGGCACTCGCCCGCGTCTGGTACGGAGGGCATCGGAACCCTGACTGGATCAAGTGGAACGCACGCGATGCCCAGAGGATTTTTGGTGAAGTAGGTTTGAATGGTCCCTTCTGGGATCTGGGAAGTCACGATGGGCGTTATTGATCATGGAATGGATGGTCTGACTGCGATCCTGGAATTGGAACAGGTCTTGCCACGTGTCGTAATTTCTGCTCAGACGGCTTGTCTTGTTCTCCTTAATCTTGGTTCAACCCATAATTAAGGAGGAGATTTTATGAAAACGTTTTTGGCCGCTTTGTTTTTGTTCTCAAGTTTGTCTGCCCATTCCCTTTCCAAAGACCCGATCGGAAAATTTGGCGAGTTGTCTTTGGCCACCGAAGATATTGAGCATTCGATCACCTACTGGAAGTCACTCGGTTTTAAATTAAAGGGACGCTATGATCAGCCGTATCCCTGGGCCATTTTGAAACAGGGAAAAGTGGCAATTGGTCTTCACCAGACCAGTGACTGGACCGGGCCAACGCTAACTTATTTTGACCGTGAAGCTGCCGACAGAATTTCAAGTCTTGAAAAAAGCGGGGTGAAAATGGATGTATATTTTCGGGATGCGGAAGGAAAAGTGACCGGGGCCGGTTTCAGGTCGCCGGAAGGTCAGAAAATTTTTCTTTTCAACGGTGATTGCAAGTAATTTATGCGGATGCTAAAAATGAACTATGGAAGAAATTAAGCGATTATACCAGGCCGTCAATCTGCTCAGATCGGATTTTTCCCTCAAGGGACAAATGATGAATCTGCCGGAATTGGTCGGCCTGTCTCCAAGCTATCTCAATCAATTGTTCAAAAAAAATCTGGGAGAAACTCCGGGAAAATTTCTGAAGCGCCATCGCTTGAGGCGCGCGGTACAGGAACTTCGCTATCGCAAAGATTCGGTACTTGAAATCGGGATGGAATATGGCTTTGAATCCATTTCGGATTTCGCCCGTTCCGTGAAAGAAGCCTATGATCTGACACCCTCTGAGATTCAAAAAGGGGCGACTTTTTCCGTAAACGACCATCGCCGCGAGCGTTTTTTCCGAATTGAAGAATTCAAGCAAGGCATGAACTGCTCGGCGATAACGGATATCGAAATTCGCCACCATCCCGCGTTTCGAATTGGATATATCCGGGTTTTAAATGCCATGTCCGTACATCATTCTTCTTCGCCCGCGCAATGTCTGGTAATACTCACTGAATGGGCGCTCAAGTCAGGCATTCCAATATTTCGACCTTATGGGCCCTTGGGAATTTGCTATGAGGATTTCGATCTCGATCCCTATAAGCAATTTATCTACGATGCCGCCGTCATTCTTCCCGCCATCTGGGAAGGAGTGCTTTTGCCCAATATGAATGTGCAAATAGTTCCCGCCGGAAAATATGCAGTGGTAAAAATGCGAGGCGATCTTGCCGCCGAAACCGATGTGCTGGATTATTTCAAATTTTACTGGCTGGCAAAAAATAAAGTCCGCCTGGACAATCGCCCGCATCTGGAAATTTTCGTGAATGAAAATTCGGTCTACGATTGGACGGACATGTCTTTAGAACTTCATTATCCCATCATTTAAAAAGTTTTGGCATCAATATTGACTTTCATTTTGAGTCCGGCCCCATCCAGCAATTCCTGCAAGGATAATCTGACAAATTGCTCTTCAGAGCGGTTTAAAAGCCGGGCAAACTTAGCAGCGCGCTCTGGGCCTATAACTTTGCGTCCTTTCTCGATATCGCATAAATGGGAAGGTGAAATATGCAGCTTTTTTGCAAAGTCGATTTGGGACATTTCCTCGCCTTGGCGAATGGACTCAAGTAGGCCTGCAAGTGTTAGAGCACGGCCAGCGGCCTTTTCTAAAAATTTCATCGTACTTGATTTCGTTCTTCTAGTAGTCATGTTTGGTTACCTCTTCTACGGAAACAAACTCAATTTGGTTGTTTTCCCTTAAAATATAAATCGCCCTGTAGGCCCGACTTAAACGAATTGATCTTTGACCTCGCCGATCACCATGCAACGGTTCGTCGTGATAACCCAAAATCTTTCTGGCCTCGAAAAGCCCGATGTTTTCCACATCATCAACCCACGCCGCCAGATTTTCGACGATATGCCGTGGTAATTTTTTTAACTGCTTGATGGCCAATTTACTCAATACAACTTTTGTAATCATCACTTATCCTTCTGCATAATACACCTGATAGGTGAATTAATCAAACCCTTGTAAAAAACACAAAATCTGGCGCTATTTTGGCGCTAAAATCCCCAAAAATAGCCCAAAAAAGACAAAAACAGACGACAAAGAAAAGACTTATTGTTGGTTTAACATTTGGAAATCATGGACTAATCCGACGAATCTATTGATTCTTGAAAATTGGGCCATGCTCGATAGCGACCTGGCGGAATTATATGAAGTGACCACGGACCTAGGCCTGTGCCGCCGGAATTCACAGCGTGCGATCTCTCCAGAATGTGCAGAGATTTTCTTCCTGGTCAGGGCCCGTGCCTGGAGCTGGTGGTAAATTTGAAATGAGATTGGTTCCCGTAAAATTTCCGTGAGCGGCATAACGGCCACAAGTTTCCTTTGCCTCGTCCATTTCCTTGTCGGTCAGATTTTTATTTGGATCTTGACTGTTATGTTGCGTGCCTGGGAAACAAGCGGCAGTACAGGCATAAACAACATCATAGCGATAGATACTCTCTCCTCTTGCCCTATCATAGCAAGGGTTATTAGAGAAGCACATTCCCCCTCTCTCTTGGAAGGTATCATCACCTAAAGTCGGGCAGACCCCATTTTTGGCCTCCACCATTCCACCTCGGTAATTGTGATAAGGACTGGTAGGGAGTCCGACGCGATGGAGGAATTCATGAAAAAGTGTGGCAGAAAAACTCTCAGGGTGACTAGTAAAACTATCCATGCCTCTGTCTGAAATTTCAATGATACCCTTGGACCGCCCTGCCTCTTCCGAACTCGTGCTGTAGGCCATCGCTTCCATGCCAGAATATGATCTTGCCGGCAACCGCGAATAGTTTCCAAATTCCGATTTAAGATTGGATTTGCAACCATCATCGCCACAGCAAACTTGGGTTCGAATGTTCTCCGGGGTATTCAAGTGATCAGCAAGCGCCTGACCGGCCTTCAACGCTGCAGTTCCATATTGTGGTTTTAAAAAGTCATTAAACAGGCACAACGCGCCCTTATCAACGACGTTGGACAGCGCTCTGGCGACATTTTTTCTTTTTTCTGTGTTCAGAGTTAGGCATGATTGATCGAGAACGATTCCGCCCCTTCGACAAATCAACTTTCCTTTGTATTTTTTCATACTGCCGCCTAGTAATTGGCAGGCAGGAAGAACAGCTTCACAGTATTGGTTGGTCAAGCGGGTTTCTCCATTGTCGGGAAGAGAGGAGTCGCCATAGGCCTGTTGGTAGTCAGGCGCCAGGATTTGCGCCACCTGACGTGACAATTTCCCAATGGCGGGACTTACCGGGCAATCTTCGAAATCACTGCCTTCTTCTTCCACCCGATCATCACTACCCCAACTCAAAACTCCATTTTGCGCCATAAAATGAAGGCTTCCGCCAAATTGAATAAGGGATTTTCCTCTGGCATTGATATCACGTCTTTTAACTAATTCTATTGATTGCTGATAGGCATTTTGCAGGAGATAAAGGCGGCAGCGTAAAGGCAATCTATTATCAGTATGTCCTTTGGCAAATCCGGTGAGAACCATAAAGGGATTGACAATGGTATTTTCCTTGTCGCAATAAATCCTGTCTAATTTATTTGCCACCGGTTCACAATCTGAAGCGCTTATCGGATTTCCAATACAATTTACGCAACTTTTGGCCCTGAATATTTGGTCGGAGAGACGGACGAACTTCTTTTTTTCGGAGTTGCTGATGGCGAAAGGAACTTTGCCAGGCCAGAACGCCATAAAGAGAAGTATTGAACATAAAAAAATGCTTCGTTTCATTCCTATTCTTATCGGTCAGGGCATAGGAAATGGTAAAAGGTTTGAATCAAGCGCATCATTAATCAGTATGGTCCGACGTAATTTGTCGGTTTAGTGAAAGCACAAGATTATAGATAGTTGGGAGGGAAAAAGGGATTTGAATCAAGCCACAGACTTCCTGGCAATTGTTGTAAAAAGTATAGGCGAGGCCCGCTCTATGGCCAACAAGAAAAAATCCAAGTAAAAGCGCAACATGAAGTATTATCTCATTAGTATTATTATCCTTTTCAGCATGATGGCGAGTGCTGATGAATCTTCGTTAAGTTTGGGCTGGCAGGGAGTGTGGAAGGGCCAGTGCCAATTGCACACGAGCAACTCAAATAACTTAAATCAAAACGCCCCTTTCAGGATGGAAATGCACATAAAGGAAATTGCTAATAAACCGGCCCGCTATCAATGGCAAATCATCTATAAAATGGGAACGACATCCGAGGCCCGTCCCTATGAACTCTATTATGACAAGCAGAAGAGACATTTTGTTTTAGATGAGAAAAATGGAATCTTTATCGATACCTTCTATCGTTCTTCAGAAGCAACACTATATTCGGGTTTTATTGTCGATGGTAAATATCTGCAAACTGAAGAGGTTCTTATCGAGGGAAGATTACGTGTGCGCATTTATTCTTTTACAGGGGCACGTCTCACACTCAATCAACCCGAAGTTCATACTTTTGAGCAGGCCACTTTACAAGAATGTTGGTTGTCCAAATAAATTTCAAAGCTAATTTCCTAAACACTGCCAATGAATAAAATCACTAAGAGTAAAACTATTTATCAAAGCGATTTGAATTTTTTGAAATATCATGGCACTACGATGGGTAGAAAATTGAATTAATTTTGGGACCTTATGAACTCAATCGATGAGAAACGTTATGCGAAAATTTCATTTTTAATACTCTTTTTTCTAGTAATTGTAATTTCATTTCAAATCGTTTCAAGTTTCCTTTTGGCCATCATTGTCGGTGCACTTATCGCCCAGCAAGCAAAACCATTGCAAATTAAATTAATAGATAAAAAAGTAAATGCGAAATTGGCAGCCTATCTTTTTCTTATTGCTCTCGTCATAATTATGATTGGTCCATTTTTCTTTTTTCTTCAACGATTGATAATTGAGTCAAGTAAATTTACTCAATACATCTCATCTTCAGACATTACCTTCGATTCTATTTCAAACAAGATTATCAATTGGCCTGTTTTAAATCATTTTTTCTCTGATTCATCTTCGCTTGAAGTGGAACTCAGAAATTTGGCCAGAACGATTACTGGAATAGTCAGCGGCCTTGTCTTGCAACTCGCCAAACAACTTCCTTCATTGTTTATTGATACAATTTTTATTTTAATTAGCTTTATTGTTTTTCTTCTGAATGGACCTAAAATTTATAGCTTTATTTCCAATTTGATTCCAATTGAGGAGTATATAAAAAGTAGTTTGGTCATTGCTTCCAACGAAATATCAAAAATTGCAATTGTGGCGGCCTTCTTGGCCGCAGCTGGACAAAGTCTTTTAATTTTATTGGGCTTTTATTTTTTGAAAATTCCAAATGCCTTTTTGGCCTTCGGAGCCACATTTATGCTTTCTTTTATTCCTTTTATAGGCTCGACTCCTGTCTGGGTGGCAGGAGTCATATATTTAATTTTCAAAGGCACGACTTTAAAAATAGTTTTTATGATTAGTATCGGTATCGTAACGGGCCTGATTGATAATGTGATAAGGGCCTTTGCTTTAAAGAGTTCAAAGGGGCGGCTTCATCCCTTTGTCGGATTAATTTCTGTCATTGGGGGAATACAGGTTTTTGGGCTATTAGGAGTGCTGATCGGACCACTGATCGTCACTTTATTCTTGGCCATGTGCAAAGTCTCACCTAGCGTTTTGAAGGACAATCCAAGGAAGAATTCCTGAAATTTTCTAATCACATCTGTTTGTCACTTATCCCGCGTCTATCTCAGATTGTCGAAACCACGTCTGGTGCAGCAAAGCATTTAGATTTGGGACCTATTTTGCTAGTTTTATTTCAATCGTTTTTGATTCATTCTTGGCAACTGTAAAGCTTTTTTTCACCTGACAGCTATTGGAAGTTGTCGCGGCAATATCGTAATCACCTGGGACGAGATGAAATTCAAAGCTTCCATTGATAGGAACTTCCACCTGATACAAAATTTCTGCTTTTTTTGAAATCCAGATGACCGCGGGGCCTGCACATTTTTTGTTTCCGAGGATTTTGCCATGCAAGGCAGAGGCGTCTTTGAGGGGAACGACTTTGTCGCTGGCCCAGAGAGGAAAATTCAAAATTAAAGTAATGAGAATGAAGATTTTCATGATGTGCCTCTTATTGCAGTAGCCGATGGCCAGTTCTAGTTGGGATATAAAAATTTCCATTAATGCTCGATACAACTCCCGTGATGACTTCCTGTAATTCCTGTTCTTCGGCCAATTTGAATTCGTCTTTCCCACGCTGATAGCAGCGCAATCTTCCCTCGATGCTGGTAGCGCAGTAGAAACCATGTCTGATAAACGGGGTGGAAGCGATGGGGGCCTTCATTTCACCGATGAAAGTTATTCCCCCGTTGGTTAGATTCACTAGAATCATGTCTCCAGTGGAGAGACCGAGAAAAACTTCTTGAGCGGAAGTGAGGGTGGGAGCAAAAAAATTATATCCGCGCAAGCTGATGTCGACAGTCTTCTTGTTTTTGTCCAGATCAATGACGTAAAGACTGGAGGGTGTTTTCCAGTTATTATCCATGATGGTGGCCTCTGTGCTCATGCCGAAAAGAAGATTTCCTGACAACCTAATTTCAGATTTCGGATTTTTGTCGAGAGCGACAGCAAAAACCTTTTCTCCATTCTTTTCGTTCAGACAGACGACGCCTTTGTAAGTATAGACTGAGGCAATACAAATCATGTTTTTGTAGGAGACGGGCGTCGAATCAATATGCAGATCGCCTTCTTCGATTTTTTTCTTCGACCAAAGAACTTTTTGTGATTTAAGATCGATGGCGGCGATTCCCCCAGGGCCTAGGCCTACAAAGATTTTTTCTGCCGTGACAAGCGGGGCACGTTCAATGTGTCCTTCCTGAGGTAAACTGAACTTAAGTTTCTGTTCTTTTAAGTCGTAGGCATAAAACTCAGTTTTAATATCATCGTGCAAACCTTCGCCGAAGTAGAGAACGGAATCTTTTAAAGTGAGGGGACAGATAGAATTAATTTTGGTTTGAAAAAGAACTTTCGTTTTGGTGATGAGAGGATCAGTTTGATAGAGAACTCCAGTCGTCGCCAGTAAATAGAGATCTTTCCCACTGACCACCGGCGGATTTATCAGTGGCCCAATTTGAGATCGAACTTCTGTGGTTGCCGTAAAGCCATGTCCTGTAATCGAAAGGAAGATCAGACCTAGAAGAAACTTCATTGATAATTCCTTGTAAATAAAACGCCGGCATTTGTATAATCATTATATGGACAAGGGGACAAAATTCTCAATCATAAAAATGCTGAAACGGGAAAAAATGTTTGAACGCTGCATCCCTGATTTGCTGCAGGTGACGTCCTGCGATTTTGATGACTCGATCTCTGAATTCCTGAGTACATCCCCTTGCATTTTGCGCTCGTCTCTGAAAAATGAAGGAAATATCTCTTTCCTAGGTGCAGGCAAAAGCCTGAGTTTTAAGCAAATCTACGATGAGGAAAGCTATAAAAATGCCTACATGGAAATTTCCGCACAAGAAAATCTTGATGAAATCATTCTTCAAAAACAGATTTTTTATATCGATCATCTTACTGTTTTACAGGACGAAGATTTTTTCTATGGCAATTTCATTTCTGAAGGAGAAAGCGGTTTTTTTGTTTTATCCCCACTCACAAAAATGGGAAGGTTTCCTCATGAAAAGTTATTAATTCCCTTTCTCGAACTTTTAAAGCATAGACTTGAAAAGGGGAAATGGCTTTTTGAATTAGGCATTTCACAACAGGGAATCTTTCTTTTTCAGGCGGTGTTGGTTCCAGTTAATCTGCTCAATTCTGTTTTTACCGATGATCTTCTTTGTAAAATTCTTAACACCAAATCGGCCATACAAACCGCGCCATCGTTTTGGCAACTTCTGTCACGCGAATGGCAGGCCTTTTTATTCCGTCGCCAAGATCATTCCAAGTCCAGTGTCTCGGCTGCATTTGCTAACTGGTATTTTCTTTTTCACTATTTTTATCTCTATTGCAAGATGAACCGTCGGCATGGATACGACAGTGATTTTGTGGATTTTCTGAAGCTGTCCTATGGAAAGCAATCTAACTGGCAAACCGAAATTATCAAAAAACATTTAAAGCTTGCAACAGAAATTCGCAAGAATGAATCAGAACCTTTTGTTCCAGCGTCTTTTACCGCCATGAGTGGTGGCGCTTACTTTCTTGGTAAGGGCCTGCATGAAGGAATCATAGGGAGGGATGCACTGCTTTTGAAAGAGCTAATTCCTGACACTATTTATCGGGTACCCTCCAGCAAAATCATTATTACTCCATCTTCACAAATCTTGGGCCACGGCATACTGGCGGCAGTGGAAAGAAATATCAATATATTGGCCAATGTCGAAGAAAAATTATTTGCGTCTCTCACACCCTCTGAGCATTTTTGCATCGATTTTGAAAAGGGTTCTTTCGTGATAAAATCTTAAAGCTGAAGAGGTCCCCATGGTTTTTCCTTCAATTTTTTTTAACATGGAAACAGGCAGTGTGGCCCAATTCTCGACCTTACTCATCCTTGCCTTTTCTTATTGTTTGCATCGATGGAAAAAAGTCGTGTTCTTCTTCATCATAATTTTATTAGCGCTCATGGGCGTGCGTTCCGCTTTTGCCTTTGGGGGAGGGCCCGGTGTTTGTGGTACCTCATGTATGGCCCAACGCAATTACTATGGCGCGCCTTACGGGGGTGTTCCGTTTTATGCCTACCCACAGATGTTTCCATCCTATATGGGAAACAATAACTGGCAATTTTCATCGTCCCCGTATATGCAACCTGACTGCGTTCAGTGCCGCATGCAAGGCCAATACCAGAATTATGGAATGCCTTATGCCCAACCTCCATGGGCAACTTACGGCATGAATAACTACTCAAATTATTCTTATCCCGGAGCGTGGGGATGGGGTGGAATGAATGGGGGCGCTTATCCTGGTCATGCTCCAGGCATGATGGGCAAGCCTAACGTTTATTTTTCCGGCAGACCTGGCACTGAAGTCAAAGTGAAAATGCAACTTGCTCCTGGTAATAATATTCTTGCGGCAGTTCCCATCATTGGTGAAGAGGGATGGAACTTCAAACTATCCAAAAATAACCGCATTTCCGCCAACGGTGCCACCTACGGTTATCTTTTCTATGATTACAGAACTGGGCTCGACAGTTTTCAATTCGATAAAGGCTTCTGCACTTCCCATGCGGAAGTTGTTCCGAAGATGGCGAATGTTCTCAAAAAATTAGACTTCAAGGGAAAAGAAATTACTGATTTTACCGAGTACTGGTCAGCTAAAATGCCAGCATCAGAAGAATACTGTGTTTATCCTCAGGTTGAAACTGAAATAAAAGGAAGCGTGGTTTTAGAAGTGACACCTACACCATCAAAAAATACCCGTGTCTTTTTTTTCGTTCTTCCAAAAGAAATTATGGGCCACCCAGAACTGCAGAAATATACCCAGAGGCCAAGCTCACACTGGACTCCTCCGGCCATCAGGACTGTTGCTTCGACAAGTGGTTTAGAAGTTCGTGAGTGGGGAGTGGGTTTTCTCACCAGTTGGGAATAAACAGCAATCTTGATGTTAAGGTAGTTTCTAATCACGCCGATTTATAATTCGCCCCACGGTTTGACGATAAAGGGCATAGAGATAAATTCCACCCAGGGCCCGGGCCACATCCATGCAAGCGATGGTCATACTAGCAACCATCTTGATATTGCTGCCTTTTTTTAGAGGAGAAATAACAAGATGTCGGGTAGCGCCATTTGGGTTTAAGTGATGAGGTCTCTGGGGAAATATTTTCTGTCTCATAGGGTGATGAGTGTATCTTGAATCCATGGGCATTCCCTCCCATAAAAAAAGGATAATGTAATTCATTTATGAATTACATAGCAGAAGACGGAGGGAAGAGTCAACTGGGAAGGACATTCAAAGATTGATGGAAGATCCAGTGCCATCTATTATGCCATGGTAGAAGATAGCGGACATAATCTCTATGCAGTTGGAACCGAATATCTTGCGCTTCAACCAGGAAGTGATTATACGTGGTTAATCAGAAAAAGAGTGTGCCCGTAAATTGTCTGGGTTTGAGCATTTTTTTAAATAAGGTATAATTAAGCTGGGAAACGTCTTTTAGCAAAAATAGATGGGGATGGGCCATGTCGGAAAATAACGAAGGAAAGAATGTGCATGGTTTTTGCCGCATTCCTGCCAATATTGTTGAGACCTACGCCGATAACATTCCTTTTGATATTTACCTGCAATTATCTGACAACAAAGTCGTAAAGTTGGAAAAGCATGGCAGTAATGCCAAAGACGTCATAGCGAAATATGCCGTGAAAGGCATCCAATACTTCTATGCCGATAAAGAGGACTATGTCATTTTCGTAAATACCATACGCCAGGACATGGAAAAAACCTTCGGGAATAAGACCCTTCCAAAGGAGAAAAAACTCAAAAATTTAAGTGATGGTTATGAGATGGTCCATGACTCTCTCATCCGCATCGGACTCAGTGAGGATGTGGCCGCCATCGCCAAAGAGGTTACCCAGAAATCCTTGGAGCTTATTTCTGAGCAAACCAATGTCTTTAGTTTCTTTAAGGAATTCAAGGATAAATGCCACGCGGCCTATATGCGCAATACACTTTTATCATGGATAGTGACCGGGATGCTGGAAACTTTTGACTGGAGCAATTCCGCCTTAAGGGGAAAAATGTGTCTTGCGGTTATGCTGCGAGATATTCTTTTAACGAACGAAGAACTCAAGGCCTTGCGTGAAAAACCCATTGACCAATTATCCTTTGGAATCAAAAACCACCCTGAGGCCATGGCCGCCTTGATCAATGAGGCCAAAAGGGAATACATTCCGAAAGATGTTGCCGCGATTATCATCCAACATCATGAGGCTCCCGACGGGAGTGGTTTCCCGAAAGGTTTGCACTCGTGGCAGATTTCCAAATTGTCCTCACTTATTATTGTAGGCGATGTCTTCATCGATGCCATGTTTAGGTATAATTTTGAACCCTCTAAAAAAGAATTTGTTATCAGTGATTTGTGGGATCGCTACAAAAATGATGATAAATTTATTGCCGCAGTCAAATCCCTTAAAACAATGCTAGATAAAACCTGAAAGTGAAGGGATTTTGTCGGCTTTTAGCTGCATCAATTTTGCCTAAGTCAGTAAATTTATCGACGGCGAATATAATATATCCATGGCATGCTCGATAATTCCAATCCTGTTTATTGTCTTTTGTTTTTGGATCATCACTCCGAGTAAAGCGGAATGTCCTTACGTTGTGCTCAATCAGGGAGAGGTTACTCAGCAGTTGGCAAAGGATATCGAAAGAATCATTAAGAAGGCCGATGCAAATGACGTTTCGGTACACAACTGTGAAAAAATCGCATCAGAGATTCTTCGGAGTTATCTGGAATTGAATCGCTCATATGACAAGGCCTATCGTCAGTATAAGATCGATCATTTTTCAAAATTTTTCAAAGATAGTGAGGACGACAAGAAAATGAAGATTATGCGACGGTTGGTCCAAGATATGGGTGGCCAAGTGTTGATTGAAAAATATTTCAAAGCGCAACATGAACTGGAGAAGATCAGGTCGGGAATCACGCCGCAGGCCTACTATGATCAGATGGATGCAGTGGACAAGCTCCGAAATGAAGTTGAAACTCAAATTTTGAGTCGATATAAGGCGCTGCTTAGAAATATGCGAGAGCATCCCCCCGTGCGCGGACCTTTTGTTTTTGTGCCGAAAATTGATTGTGGAAATGCTG
>JACPIU010000008.1:0-58909 GCA_016187935.1 Bdellovibrio sp. | reverse complement strand
TTCTGCCGAGCATGATTTCCACGGATGATCACATTCGGCCATCAAATTACTGTATCCGTTATAATTATGACTATCAAGATTATCCCCGGGAAATGTCCCGGATGATTTTCAAGGTGAGTGATGTGGGGGTGGAAATCTGGAATTGTGAACAGAAATTCGAGACGGAGTACATTCCTCCCAGAGGCAAAATGATCGGTCAGATTGAAGTTGAAAGCACTGCCAACTGTCTTGGATACGATGTGGTCAATGGCAGATATTTGGATCATTATTCACTTTACGGACATGATGATGCTCGCCTCACTTTTACTGATCGCATGGAACAATATTATTTGCAGAAAGGCTTTGATAAAACAGACCCACTCAAAACTTTAGCGCAATTTATCGAGATGATGGGACAAAGGGTTGTTACCTTCGATCAATTTTATGATCAAAATATTCCCTCTCAATGTAAATTCTGGAAGAGTATTAAAGATCGATACAGAAATATGTCCCAGTATTCTTATATGCGATAGGTGATAACTTCTGACTGGTCAACTTAGGTCGGGCCAAGTACAATTTGCTATGCGTTTTATTTTTTTTTGAAAGGGGAAAGTTTATGAATTTGAAACTAACGCTGGTGGTATTGTTATCTCTTTTTTTAGTTTCCTGTGCTTCTCCTCCCCATAAATCACCTCTTCCCTCAGAAGAATTTAGTGCCAAAATCAATCAATTTGTGGTCTGTAAAACGACTTTGGATGAGATCAATAAAACGTTAGCTGCTACCGGGCAATATCGAGGAAATGTTGAGGCGAGTAAAATCTATCACTGGTTTAACGGCTGGGGAGTATGGTCCCTTGATGCTGCGTTTGACACTAAAGGCAGACTACAATCATACTTCCTCAATCCTAGCGGCAACATCCAGTGGAATTTGCGAGATTGTAAATAATCGTGAAAAATATCACGCACAGATAATTCTAAAGTCTTCCAAAACTGCAAGACGGATCATCGCTTTCATTGCGAAGAGCTTATAGCATCTTAAATTTAACGCTGGATCGTACCTATGAGGCATGTGCGAATCAGTGCTGGTCTCCTTTTCTTTCGCTGCCGAGCTGGAACGTTCGAGGTTCTTCTTGTTCATCCTGGGGGCCCATACTGGCAACACAAAGACGAAGGCGCTTGGAACATTCCCAAGGGTGAGCTCCATCCTGGCGAGGAACCGTTCAAGGCTGCCATCCGCGAATTCACTGAAGAAACTGGACATACACCGATGGGGCCTTTTTATCCGTTGACACCCGTTCGTCAGAAGAGTGGTAAGATCGTTCATGCCTGGGCCGTTATGGGAGACTGGGACTCGACCCAGCTCATCAGTAATACGTGTACTATCGAATGGCCACCGAAGTCCGGGCACACGCTCGAAATTCTTGAAGTCGATCGCGCCGAATGGTTTCAGCTAAGCGACGCACGCAAAAAGTTAAATCCCGCCCAGGTGTCGTTTCTTGAGGAACTCTCTAATATGAAGTTATAACTCGCCAGCGGGCCGGCACTCTTTGATAATATACATCTTCTAACGCTTGACCATTGATATACAGGCCTTTATAAACATAGTTATTTTTTGGGGTTTTGCTATATTGAGCTTGAAGGACATCTGATACATTGAGCTTTTGAAGAAATTGTACTTGTTGAACGGCCAAAGCAATATCCTCTCGTCGCTTGATTCCATTCTCTAATATGGTGGAAATCCTGACCGATTGTTTTCTTGGTTCAAACTCAATATGTGATACTTTGAAGAGTTGTGTTGAGATATATGTGATTTGAACCACATCGACATTTTCAAAATAGTACCCGCCTGCTCTCAACAAACTTTCGTTTTTAGTATCGATGACACTGGTGC
Source organism: Bdellovibrio sp. (assembly GCA_016187935.1). Taxonomy (GTDB): domain Bacteria; phylum Bdellovibrionota; class Bacteriovoracia; order Bacteriovoracales; family Bacteriovoracaceae; genus GWA2-49-15. Next base: position 57,039 of record JACPIU010000008.1, on the reverse strand, counting down.
AACTAGAAACAGTCAGCAAAACGATGGCCAGGATTTGTTCGCTATTTCTAAATGTTCTTCGTAAAGGCATGAGCGTTATTATATCTATCCATACAATTTTGATGATGATTTTGGACAATTTTTCAGAGTGTATTAAGCAAAGAAATCTAGAAACTAATGTTTTAGTTGACATGAACTAATGATTTAGTTAATCTATTGAATATCGTGAGGTGTTTTGTGACAAAAAAAATGAAGGAAGAAAAGTTACTGACGGAAACAGAACTTGAATTGATCAATATCCTCTGGAAAATCGGTGAAGGTTCAGTGGCGGATGTCATACAGCATCTGCCCAAAGATCGCGCTTTGGCCTATACCTCAGTTTCCACCATCCTTAGAATCTTGGAGCAAAAAAAAGTTTTAAAAACCAGAAAGGAAGGTCGCGGTCATATTTATATTCCTCTCTTGGCCAAGGAAGAATATGAAGGACGCACACTCCGCCATGTTGTTGACCATGTTTTTGATGGCACGCCGATGGCATTGGCCAAACAATTGCTCAATACGGTTCATTTGTCGAAGGATGAATTGGCTGAGTTAAAAAAACTTATTGAAAAAGCAGAGAGACAATGATGAACGTGTCCATACTCAATCTTTATTTCAGTCTTCATGTTGTCATTTTGGGAGCCGCCTTCTTAAGTTATTTGCTACGAACGGCAAATAATAAAAAATGGATACCTCTGAAGGCCAAGGAGGAATTGCATTTAAATTATTTGCTTCTTATTTTGATAATTGTTTTGCCTCTTGCTGCTTCTTTCCTCACCGATCGCTATCAATTTGAACCCATTACAAGAACCTTTAGTGCCACCACATATAAGGAATTTGATTCCCTGCCGCCGGCCGAATCCCATGAAAAAATAATTTTGGGTGAGTCTAAAATTCATACCGACGTTCCTCTCGCATGGTTAAAAAATTTTGCATTATGGCTTCTACTGACTTCCTGTTTTATCTGCTTTGTCAGAACGATTAACGAAATTCTAAAAATGACGTCATTACTGCGAAAATCTTTTTTAGTGAAATCTTTAGGAAAAGTTAGGATTGCTTTTTCAGATAGGATTAATGTCCCGTTTTCGCTATTGACTTTGAAGCATGCTTGGGTGGTTTTGCCCGAATCCTATATGATGCAATCCGAGAAGACCAGAATTTCTATTTATCATGAGCTTCAGCACCATCGTCAGGGTGACACTCAATGGGTTTATCTATTTCAACTTTTCAAGGCGTTTGCCGGGGTAAATCCGATATTGCATTTTTGGATGAAAGTCATCTCAGAGTTACAGGAATTAAAAGTTGACGAAAATTTAATTGGCCGCGGGAAAGTCAGCCCCCGAGACTATGCTCAATGTCTGATCGATGTGGCCGAGTCCGTTGTGATGGGAGAAAAGCAGCTTGTATGCGCAGCAGGTTTGCCCTTTTTGCCTGAACGACATTTATTAAAAAGGAGAATTGATTTTATGTTTAGAAGAAATGTGAGTAACAAAATTGTTTTTATGTTTTTGGTCGCCTTTTTGCTTTCATCCATGGCTTCTTTTGCATTTGGAACAGGCAATTTTGTAGGTAGCCGATCTATGTCAATGGACGAAGTGAAAAAATTAGCACTTGACGTAGGGGAGGAAGGTGAATTTCCAATCATAGTGAACGAACTCGTTTTGGAACAACTCAATCGCTATATTGGGACGGTTCAAGGAAAAGAAGCTATGAAAAAAGCTTTACGTCGAATGGAAACATATCGCTTTCTCATTGAAGGCAAATTAAAAAATTATAATCTACCATTTGAACTTTTGGCGGTTCCTATTATTGAATCGGCCTATCAGAACTTACCCGAATCCCAGAATCCCTTGTTCGCCGCCGGACTTTGGCAATTCATACGGGCGACGGCAAGAAATTATGGGTTGAGAATTGACAGGGCCCTGGAGTTAGATGAAAGACTTGATCCAGAACTGGCAACTGATGCTGCCGCCAGATATTTATTGGCAAATCAATTACGTTTTAAGGATTGGCATCTTGCCGTTCTCGCTTACAATATGGGAGAGAATAACGTGCAGAAAGCAATCAATAAAGTCGGTTCGCGAAATGCTTGGGATCTTATCACGGCAGGATATGAAGGGGATAAAAATTACCTAGCGAAATTAATCGCTGCTATCCTGATCATGAAAAATCCCGCTCTTGTTGATTGAATGTGAATGGAGTTTGAAGCGATAAACAAGGCAGATAGTTACGCGGAAAATCGAGTATGCCGCGTAACTATCTCAATCAATAATTAATGCAATTTATGATGCTTAATTTGTTTTGCATGTTTTGGATATAGGCGATAATGTGTGCTCTCTTTGTGTAATTCTTATTCTGGTATCAATACAAGGATAGATTTTTACCAAGATTAATACATACGTGGAGATTTAAGATATGTTCCAAGAAATGAGACGCAAAGATAGAGCGCTTCAGGAATCAGAGGCGAGAGAGATTATTGGGAGATGTGATTTCGGCATGCTTGCTACGCAAGGAGCTGATGGTTGGCCATATGCTATTGCGGTCAATCATGTGATTGAGAACGATACCATTTATTTTCATTGCGCTAAGAAAGGGCACAAGCTTGATAACATCCGAAATAATAGCAAAGTATGTTTTTCTGTTGTGTTGGACGGCCAGGTTCTTCCTGAGCAATTCGCCACCAAATATACCAGCGCTTGCGCTTTTGGCATGGCAGAAGTGGTTGGTCGCGACGAGCGCGCCCATGCTTTAGGCCTGTTGGTGAAGAGGCACTGCAAAGAGTACGAAATGCAAGGAAAGCATAAAATTGAGCAGGAAATTGATCACCCAGAGGTCATCGCCATTCGTATTCAACATCTCACTGGAAAAGCGCGTCCTGATTGTAAAGGGTAAGTCCTTGATAGAAGGTGATTCCCGTGAAAAATTTACGGCCTTATAGCAGCAAATTCTAAACTTCTATATATTGACGCATGGCACGCTAAAACTCGACTGAGGATAATGTTATGAAATTACGTTTTACCATCATGTGCGCAACACTTGGCATGATTCTCTCTAGTGGTTGCTCAAAAGTTCAAGAGCTTGAGAATCGGACCAAGAGCATGGATACCGCCACCAGTAATATGGCCGGCACCACAACCGAAATGGCCAAGACGACCAATGAAATGAAAACAATCACTGAAGACATGGCCGAGAACACGGATGATATGACAATAAAACTCAGAGTGAAAGAAGCGCAAGAGACTAGAGTCAGAAGCCGCGATAAGCTGCTTGAGTCCGATTCGTTTAATGAAAAAATTACCCAGGCGGCTGTTTATTATAAGGCCTTTGAGTATCAGTTTTGGAGCGCTTCAGGTGCCGATACTGAAATTCGACGCTTAGAGATGATGAGAGAGGCCTTGGAAGAATTTTTCCGCACAATCTATGAATTCTTACCTGATAAAAAGAAAGATTGGGCGGATTTGTCTCCTCTGAGTGAAGATAACAAAACTCAATCCTTGTATGCTCTCGCGGTGGCCATGCATCAAAAACAGATTTATCAAACACTTCGGGCCAAAGAAAAAGGTTTTGAGGAATTTGATATGCTCAAAATGATTCAAAATGGCCTGTCAAAACTTGCGAAAGTGGATTCAGGTTTAATTAATGTTAATGATCTTGAGGAATATGAAAGGCAGGCACAAATTTACCACGAAGAAGCCAAATTGTTGCTCAAATTGCGTTTTGAAATGTTGCCTGTCATGACCTTGGCCAATATTTCAGACATTAAGGAGAAGAGCAAGATAAGCATCCTTTTTAGCATGCTTCGTTCAAAAACATTTTTTATCTTTGGTAAAGAAAAGAAATGGAACAATAAATACTTTGAGCTTTCAATCGCTAAGCGAAATGAGATGAATCGCTGGTTGGAAGAGTCAATCAAAACGCGCAAATTTTTGGCCACTTTGGGAGTCAATGTTGAACTGGAAAAAACGCTCAGAAAAATTTATCAAAATATGAGTACGCCAACGCCCAAGAAGGAAACCTGCGCGGCATGCGGTGCAGAGGCAAGCAAGTTTAATGATCTGGTCAAAGAACTTTTGAAATAATTGTGTTTAGATTTATTTACCGAAATCATCTGAAAGGTTAAGACTCGTTCTTCTTCTGTCCTCCATATCTGGTTTAGTGTAAGAAAATCATATGTGGAGTCATACGTGTCAGATGTTTTATCCTATATTTCTCCTCGCTATTTAGAATTTATGCATGGCAAGTTTTTACAGGGGCCTGGCGCTGCATTACCGCCCACATGGACGGCCTTTTTTGAAGGACATAAGATCGCTCAAAGCGAAATTGAGGGCCGTATTTTACATGAGCTATATCTGAAGGCCCTAATTGATGAATTTCGAATTAACGGACATAAGTGCGCCAACATCGATCTCTTTGAAGAGAAGGCCGAAAGATGTCAGTTGCATGAGAAATTAAATGGTTTCGATGATAATACAAAATATTTGGCGCCAGGATTTGCAGGACTGAATTTCCCAACAACTAAAGATCTTAAATCTTATTTGAGAACGATGTTTACCGGTAATATTGGGATTGAATTTGCCCATATCCTCGATATTGAAGTTAGGCAGTGGCTTGAAAATAAATTAAATCCAAAAAATATTACACAAATCGATCCGAATAAAAAAATAAAATGGCTTCAGCTCCTGATAAAAACCACAAAACTAGAAGAATTTTTGCAAGATAAATATCCTGGTAAAAAAAGATTTTCATTAGAGGGAGCAGAAGGCTTGACTTGTGCCTTGCACGAACTAGCAGAAATTGCCATTGACTATGGTGTAGAAGAAATCGGGTTGGCGATGGCCCATCGAGGAAGAGTAAATGTCCTGGCCAATTTTTTAAATTTGTCCTTGATCAATTTATTTGCAGAATTTGAAGAGCTTAAAAGAGACCAAGCGGCATTTGTTCAAGGGGATGTTAAATATCATTTAGGACACACAAATAAAATCAAGGTTAAGGGCAAAGATTTAAATATTTCGCTGGCCTTTAACCCTTCGCATTTGGAGTTTGTTTATCCGGTGCTTTTAGGGAAAGTGCGGGCAAAAATAATGAGTAAATATAATAGCAAATGGGGAGCGATTCTTCCGGTTATCATCCATGGTGATGCGGCCTTTGTTGGCCAAGGGATCGTTACCGAAACTCTCAACTTTTCCGAGTTGAAACCGTATGCTGTCGGTGGGAGCGTTCATATAATACTTAACAATCAATTAGGATTTACCGCCACTTCCTCCGAAAGCAGGTCATCAATTTATTGTAGCGATTTTGCCAAGGCATTAGAAGCTCCCATTTTTCATGTAAATTGTTTTGATGTCGAGGCAATTTGCACAATCACAAAGTTGGCCTTTGAATTTAGACAGAAGTTTTTACGGGATATTTTTATCGAGATTTGTTGTTATCGAAAGTATGGTCATAATGAAATAGATGAACCACGTTACACCAATCCTCGTATGTATAATCAAATTCAGAAATTTAGACCGGTAAGTGAGATTTATAAAGATAAATTAGTGAATCAAAACATAATTGGTCAAAAAGAAATAGATGATTTTAACAAAGCGTATATTAATCATTTGGAAGATAAGAGACAGGAAGTCCAGACAAAATCCGTAAGATTGAGCGATAATTCTTTTCAAGGGGAGTGGGTTTCATATAAGCCCCCCACTTTTGAGCGGATGATAAGCTTGCTACAAACTCCAATTTCCGCGTTCTTATTTGAGAATATCATCGAAGTTATACACAAGGATATCCCACCCGAAATTCATATTCTCCCAAAACTATCCAGGGCCCTCGCAAGAAGATATGAGAAATATAAAAGCACTAAAGAAGTTATTTGGTCTTTGGCAGAACTGATAAGCTTTGCTTCACTACTTTCTGAGGGGTACAGCATTAGGTTGGTGGGGCAGGACAGTGTGAGAGGGACTTTTAGTCAACGTCATATTACCTATTTGGATCAAGACACGGAACAAGGTTATATTCCTTTAAAAAAATTTGAAAACGATTCTCTCTTGGAGATTTACAATTCGCCTTTATCTGAAAATGCTACGCTTGGATTTGAATTCGGATATTCATTGTCAACACCGAAGTGTTTAACGATCTGGGAGGCACAATATGGGGATTTTTCTAATAGTGCCCAAGTTATTATCGATCAATTTATAGTATCATCAGAGTTTAAATGGAAAAGGGCCAGCGGCCTTGTTCTCTTGTTGCCTCACGGATATGAAGGTCAAGGTCCTGACCATTCGAGCGCGAGAATTGAAAGATTTTTGCAATTAGCTGGACAATTGAATATTCAAATTACTCAACCTTCAACTGCGGCACAATATTTTCACTTATTACGTCGTCAAATGCATCAAGATTTCAGGAAACCCCTTATTATATTCACGCCAAAAAGTATGTTACGGAGCGATTTGAATTCTTCCCCCATTGGGAATTTCATTTCCGGCGGTTTCGTTAATATTATTTCGTCAGAGTCCAATGGTGGTGAAAAAGTTGGATTGGTGTGTTCCGGTAAAATCTTCTGGGATGTTTATAGCGAAGCCAAGAAGAGGGAACTGTTAGAAAATATTATGTTTGTTCGCATTGAGCAACTCTATCCCCTAGATATTAACAAACTAAAAGGAGTGGTGGAGGAAAACAAACGTATTCAACATTGGATTTGGGTTCAAGAAGAACCACAAAACGCCGGTGGATGGTTTTTTATTAAGTTGAATACTTTATCGCTAAATTGGAAATTAAAATACGTTGGCAGACCTGTCAGCGCTGTAACGGCAGAAGGAAATTACGCCGTTCACGATGATAATCAGAGAGAAATTATTAACCAGGCCTTAAGATCCGCAAGGTGAAAATTTATGGTTAGCAAGAATATCGAAGTACCAAATTTGGGTGAGTCAATTGAAGAGGCCATCATCGTTCGATGGTTGGCCCAGGATAATGGCCACGTCCAAAAAGATGAAGTCATTCTTGAATTGGAATCAGATAAGGCCAATGTTGAGATTCATTCCCCGGAAACAGGTGTCTTGCACATCAAGGCCTCGGTTGGTAGCACCGTGAGAGTCGGGCAACAAGTGGGAGAAATTGAGAGCATCGCTGAAGGAACGGTGTTAGATATTAAAACGGCATCAGGGAAAATAAATGAATCTAGTACCTTTCCTGAAAAGAAATTTATTTCAGGCGTGAATCAAAAAGAAACTTTGAGCGACTCACAATGGTCGGAAGAAATAAGTCCGTTGGTTAAAGCAATGTCAAAAAGGCTGTTAAAAGGACAACAGGAAGCTGTGCCCACAACAACCTATAATGATGTCGACATGTCCAAGATAATTGCAATTCGTGAAAGGCGAAAAACGGAATTTAAGGAGAAGTATGGAGTGAAGCTGGGGTTGATGTCCTTTTTTTGTGATGCAGTTATCTCTGGTTTAAAAGAATTTCCCATTCTGAACGCTCGAATGAATGAAAATGAAATTATTTATAATAAAAAAGTTCATTTGGGAATTGCCGTGACTAGAGAGAGGGGATTGGTGGTGCCGGTTATAAATAATTCAGATGAGATGAGCTATGCGGAATTGGAGCAAACCATTGCGGAAAAAGCAAATAAAACCGCTAAGGGTAATCTGGATTTGACGGAATTAATGGGAGGCACTTTTACTATCACAAATGGAGGGGTGTTTGGTTCGCTGTTTTCAATTCCTTTGTTGAATCCTCCTCAAGTCGGCATTCTAGGTATGCATCGTATTGATTATCGTCCTGTGGCCGTCAAAAATGGCAGCGAAGGCCTTAAATTGGAAATCAAACCTATGATGTATGTGGCCCTGACTTATGACCATCGTCTGATTGACGGAAAAATGGCAATTCAATTTTTGGGACGAATCAAAACAACTTTAGAAAATGCAGATGAAGCTAGGCTTTTTCTTGATAGAGTTCGTGCTGCGTGAACGTGGTTCAAGTTATTTTTTCTTCTTAGATGGTGGAAATTTTTGAAGAATTGCTTGGACTGTTTTGATAAAGTTTGCATTGGTTTTTTCTGGTGTGGAATTCAGTAGCTTCTCATTTGCAAATCCTCGCCAAATCAATTTCCCACTATTGGCATCGATGACATCTATTACCAGGCTTTCCACCATATGGCTTGCTCGATCCCCTAACGGAATGCCAAATCCGAGACTGCCAAAAGTGCTATCACTACCAAGAGTACTCCCAATTCCAAAACCGGCATTCATAACATCTTTATCTGAAACTTCCCGCACTATGTAGTGGTAATTGACGAAGAAATCTACTTTGTCGATTCCATCTTTTTTGAATCCTTGGGCAGATAATTGATTATCGACGGCCGTTCGTACTCTGTCCTCAACCAGAGCATTGCGTACAACGGGACTTTTTTCATCCATAACTTGCCATGAATAGTTCTTAAGCTTTGAAAAATCATATTTTACATCATAGTCTTGTTTTACATCGATCACTGAACATGAAATGAACACTGAAATAAAAAATAAGAAAATAAAATTATAACTTATTGTTGTGATATTCATTGATGCAAAGGCTCCCGTTGCTCTTTGGCCATTTCTTCTTTCTCCCTTACTGGCTTCGCCGTTTCCTTATTGATAAATCCCACAAACCCCTGCATAAATTGTTGCAGCTGCAATGTATAATCCGAATCAGTCATTTTGCCGGCCTTATCAAAAACCTTATCAGCATGTGAAACGTGTAAGCTGTTTCCAAACCAAGGCTTCATTCCCAAAGTACGTATTACGGGTAGCCACGCCTCTTGCGCAAGGATTGTGCCAAAACCTGAGGGGGAAGCCCCAATTAAAGCAACCGGTCGGTTACCGAATACGCTTTTGATATCTTTCGGCGGACGACTGAGCCAGTCTATGGCATTTTTTAAAACACCTGGTAGAGAGTGATTGTATTCGGGTGTGACAATGAGTAGCCCATCAGAATTAATCAATTCTTTTTTCAATTCATTTACACGCCAAGGAATTCCTTGATTAGTTTCTACATCACCATCATACAAGGGAATATCGTGAAGAGTGAAAATTTGCATATCTATTCGATCACTCACAGTTTCTTTTGCTGCTCGCAAAAGAGCTGTATTGTATGATTCTGATCTTAGACTTCCCGATAGTCCGACAATTTTCATGATACCTCCCTAATTCTACGAGGATGACTAGAATGAAAAATATATGATTTTCTTTTTTATGTAAGTGACAACCGCATTTGGACCTGTTGATAATCATCATTTAGAAAAATTTTGCTCAAAACTTAGGTTTGTGCAAGCATTGGCCATGACCAAGCGATTTGATTTTTCTATTCCTGTGCTGGGTGAGGCAAATACTCCGTCGCCCTTGATGTTTTCAAATGTAACCAATGATTATATTTCAGACTTTACTTCCGATGATGCGCGAATTCTTTATGATCCCACGGGTATGACGCCGGAAAATTTCTTTACTTTGGCTGGGCCACGGAAACATGTCTTTTTTAAGGGTGAAGAGGTCGTGGTCGGAATCGTTAATTGTGGAGGACTTTGTCCCGGTATGAACAATGTCACGCGCGGTTTGGTGCGCGGATTATGGTACTCTTATGGAGTAAGAAAAATTTTGGGCATCCGTTATGGTTTTCTAGGTTTGACTGATCGTGCTCCGCAAGCTCCCATGATTCTCAATCCTGATGTCATTCGCGATATCCATCTCCTTGGCGGAACTATTCTCGGTTCATCTCGCGGTCCCCAATCAATTTCAGAGATGGTTGATACTCTGAACCGTTTGGGAATTAATATTCTTTTCACTGTTGGTGGCGATGGTACTATGCATGGTGCGCTGGCGCTTTATGAAGAGGTGTGTCGGCGAAACGCGAGAATTGCCATTATCGGTGTGCCGAAGACAATTGATAACGATATGCTTTTTATTGAAAAGACTTTTGGGTTTGAAACCGCCGTAAGTATAGCATCTGATGCTATTCGAGCTGCGCATGTTGAAGCGGTAGGGACTTTGAATGGTGTCGGTCTGGTGCACTTGATGGGACGTTACTCGGGTTTTATTGCTGCATCGGCGGTCATGGCCTGCCGAGAGGCGAATCTTGTTCTGGTGCCAGAAATTCCATTTGATATTCATGGCCCCCATGGCCTCTTGCAATATGTGCGTGAACGCTTGCACGCGAATGGGCATGTGTTGATCGTTGTTGCCGAAGGGGCGGGGCAAGAGCATTTGCCAAAAATGCAGGCCCGCGATGCATCTGGCAATCTCAAGCTTGCAGATATTGGAGTTTTTATTCGGGACGAACTTATAAGAGAATTAGGCGATGAAGGTATAAGCTTGAAGTATATCGATCCGAGCTATATCGTTCGAGCAGCGCCCGCCAATGCCGGCGATTCAATTTTTTGTGGTCAACTTGCTGAAGAAGCTGTTCACGCGGCAATGGCAGGTAAAACTGGAATGGTTGTTGGGCTATGGTTGGGGCGTTTCACTTACGTACCTCTTACTGCCGTGACAGTTGGGCGGCAGGTGATCTCGCCGGATAGCACCTTCTGGCGCAATGTACTTGAATCCACGGGACAGCCTGCTTTGTTGAAACCTCGGAAAAAATGACAAAATTTATTTTTATACCCTTCGCACTTTGCTTTTCAAGCAAACCGCTACGGGTATACCACTCTTGCTTTGCATTTTCACTCACGTGAAAATCTAATCGTGAGGAGTATAATACTGGATCAAACTTTTCTGATAATTTTTAAGTCAAGCATTGCTTAGAGGGAAATCTTTTTCCGTGTCAAATTTACACTTCATTTAGAGGTGATTCTTCATTATAATGTGATCTTGGATAGTATCTGACGTCTACGAAGTTAATGATTTTGTAAAATATGCACGAAAATCCAATTTTACTAGTTGATGACGATCCGGACTTTTGTAATCTCATTAAAAATTATTTGCGCGATGAACATGTACGAATAGATGTTTGCGGGGACATTGAAAGTGCAAAAGGCCGTCTCAATGAAAATAAGTATGATGTTTTATTATTGGACATTAATCTTAATGGACAGAACGGTGGCGAAATTCTGAAATATCTTAGAAATTCTGATTCTCATTTGAATCGCGATGTGCCCAGTATTATCGTTAGTTCGCACCTCACTCCTGAATTTATTTCCAAAAATAGACAGAAGTGCGCTGATTTTTTGGCCAAGCCATTTAGTGATTGCGATATTATTCAGGCCTTGAAACGTATTTTGATCGATCCTGAAGATGTTTCTTTGGATTCAGTCAGACCTGAAGCTTCCGGCCCTGCTTTGTTTGAGGGAGTTTCTTACAAAGAACCCTTTGAGATTCCTCCTGATTTAAAAAATGTCGTTGTAAATGTTCTCGATCAACTGCAACACCATCCTGGTTTGAAAAAATTGTTTGATACTTTGAAAGTCAATCGAAGTCTTGATAGTTATTACAATGAACATATCGGATTATTGCTTAATATTGCCACGGGGATTGCTGTACAAAACGAATGGTCCTATGGATCTTATTTGGAGAAATTAGCTTATGCGGCCTATTTGCATGATTTATATTTAATTGATAAACCACATTTGGCTAAAATTTCCACAAAAGTGCAATTGGAGCAACAAAAAGCGAACTTGAAATTCCGCGAAGATCGTATCGTCATTGAACACCCTGAATTGATGGCAATTCAATTGGAAAAAGTACAAGTGATTCCTGCCGATGCGATTACCATTATTCGGCAACATCATGAATTGCCCGATGGAAGCGGCTTTCCCAATGGAATTCATTTCAAGCGATTTCATCCCATGAGTATATTATTTATCGTGGCCCATGATTTGACCGACTATATTATTGATAATCCGAAGTGGGATTTAAAGCTATATTGTCAAAATGCAACCACCAGATTCCAAGGAACTCAATTTTTAAAAATGATTACGTCTTTGTCCCAATGCAAATAAATCAGTCTTACGAAACACGCTTGAGCAATGACAGAATACGCCCGTTAACAAGTTCTGGATTATCGATTTGCGGCACATGTCTCGAACCTGGAATGACCAGGAATTCTGAACCTTTCAAATTCTCATGAAGCATTTTCTGTAAAGGCAATGGGCATAAGGGATCTTTGGTTCCGCCAATAACCAGTGATGGAATATTTATGCTCTGAAGTTCTTGGAGAACATTAAAGTCTTCCATCTCGCGAACGAGCTGGACAAACACTCTAAAATCAATGCTGGCCAAATCCTTCATGTACCATTTGATAATTTTGGCAGGCACACGCTCTGGATCAGTGCCTAAGACATGGACCAATTTTAAGGCCACCGGATTGAAGTGTGATGTTTTCCAAAGCTGGTTGCAGATTAAATCTTTCAGCGGATTATCGATAAAGAGTAACGGTAGGAGACGCTTGGCATATTTAAAATTGAAGAGATAATCGCCCGGGGCAATGGGGGTTCCCGAGATGAGCGCCATCGCCAGAACTCTTTGCGGATGCGAAATCAAATAATGAAGAGTGACATTGACTCCCATACTGTGCCCGACCATAATAACTTTATCGGCATCGATTCCATCTAAAATTTCTTCCAAATCATGCGAAAATTGCTGTAGGTTAACTTTCTTTTTATCTTTGACGTAGTTGCCATCAAAATGTCCTCGGTATTCGTGCATCAGATAGGGAACACCTATCGAGTCAAAAAGCTTAATCGTGTAGTACCACCAGGCATTCCCGCAAACCAATCCGTTATTGAGGACGATCAGAGGTGTCCCCTGTGGAGGGGAATTCTCTTTAAAGCTAGTTCGATAAACAACTTCCCTCCCATCGGAAAGGCCCATGGTTTTTTTGATCCCTAATTCTTCCATATAGGATATCCCTCATTAATTATTCCATTATTAGGTACTGTCTATCTTTTAGCAATCAGGTGGCAATCAGACAAACAACCCAGACTGAATTGTTCAGGCATTAATACCCATCATGTGATGATAAACAATATTGCCGCTTCGATGATTCCCATTTATTCCTGTTAAAATGAGAGTAAATGACACAGCAAGGACAAGAGATGCAAATGACAAAGCATACAAGTTTATTTATTTTTTTTGTTCTAAGTTCGACTCTGCTATTTTCCGGGAAAAGTCTTGCTGATGAATTCACTTTTCGACTCATGAACTACAATATCAAGGGGCTGCCACTTCCATGGCTCAAGCATAAAGCACGCTATAAGCGCATAGGTCAAGCATTAAACACTTTGAGAGGTCAGAACCTGTTTCCTGATGTTATTAATTTGCAAGAGGCCATTCATAGGCACACTGAAGAGATTCGAAAAGCTGCTGCTCTGCCATTCTATGCTAAAGGACCGCTCGGTAAAGGTCTGCGCACTAGCGCAGGGCTAAAAACCCTTTCCCGTTTTGAAATTGTCAGAGTGAAAGAATTTGTTTTTGATCGCTGTGGTAGTTTTGACTGTCTCGCCCGCAAGGGTGTTCTCATGACCACAGTGAAAATACCTGATCTTCCGTTTCTGATTGATATTTATGCCACACATACTCAGGCCGGCCCGACTGGCGATCCGTTCATTAGCCGCGAAACCTGTGATGCCATTCGTGATGGACAAGTTTCACAGATGACCAATTTTATTTTAGAGACTCATAACTCAGAACATTTGTTATTCGTGGTTGGAGATTTCAATTTTAGGCAATCAGATGCGATGTACTGGTCGTTTGTCGACCATCTGTCCTTAAAGCACAGCGCTCAGGAATGTGCCCTGGTTTATAAATGTGCAGGCGCTGACAATCCTGAAGAACATTGGGAAAGTATGATTGATCACCAGTTTTATATTTCCTCTAGTAACCATGGCGTGACAGTCACACCCATGTATTTTGATCGTCACTTTTATGACTTCACAGGTGGGAAAAGATTATCGGATCATCGAGCGACCTTAGTGCAATATAAAATTGAGTGGAAAAAATAATCCACCAAGTGTATTAAGTCCATCAGGTTAGGATGGATATATGGTGGAAGACTGCTACGATCGTCATTGGAAGCGGGATTGGATAGGTGAGTGGTATCCGATTTTCCGTTCGCTGGGTGAACAAACCGATATGATTTTCACCAAGTGTTCTCAGACCGGCCAGATTAAAGATGTGTATTATCTCGATCATGGACTCTATGATGGTTCAGGCGCCTTGGAAATACTGACGTTGCAGAATCAAACCCCCGGAATAAGTCAAAGAGTGAAGAAAAATCCTCGGCCGATTTTTTTAAAACAAATTTTGGGCCTGTTACAATATCTCCGAGATACCAAAGTCCGTTCCATCCTATGGAAAAAACGCTTGCATGACATTGCAGGTAAAAAGACAACGACCCCACATGTATATGTGATGAGCATTGAACAAACTAAAGATTTAATCGAACGAGCACGCTTTGAAAGAGTTTCTCTCAGCATGTTTATCTTGAAGTACGTCGATGAGATGGTAAGGACCCACCTACAATTTCCTGAAGCGCGAAATATTTGGCTAGTGCCGGTGAATATGCGTGGAAGTATCAAGCGTTGTAATCCTCTTAGTAATCATTATAGTTATCTTGCCGTTAAAGCGAATCCTCAGGTGAGTATGACTGAGCTGGACAAGCAATATAAAAAGGCATTTGACTATGGTTATCATTGGGCGGCCTGGTGGGGGCTTCTTATTGGCAAATTTATTGGTCTACAGGGAATGCGCAACATCATTAACAAATATCATGCAAAGAAACATTCTTGGACTGGAGTATTGAGCAACATGGGTGTATGGGGTGCCCCCAATTCTTCCGATGTATGGGCCGCAAGCGCTCCTGTAACAAGGACCCACCCTATTGGCGTAGCATTTATGACCTGGAATGATCAACTTTCCATTACCTTGCATATCCACCCATCATTGGATAGTGAAGGCACAATAGCGCCGGCTTTATTAAATTCCTTGCGGGACAACTTGTAATACTGACTGTTGAGGCTTGAACGCCACAGACAAAAACTCAACCAAAATAAAAATGAAAATAAACTCCGCAACCTCATGAGCAATACCTCCCAAAAAGATATCACCCATCATGCGCGTTACTACCAGTTCGAAATAGGTATAACACAACATTCCGGTCGCAAAAATAACTGTGAGAAGTCCGTTGAATTTCGTATTAACTCGTTTGGATAAAAAAAGAGCGATACCGACTATGACCATTATGGCAACAACGGCAGGAAAAACTCGATTTTCTAAAATTTGAGTACTGGTGGGCAAAAAGAAAATAACTTTGATGGTTTTATAATTTGGATCAATGGTTTTCATGAAGGGTACAACAGAATATTCATACCAATTGGTGATACTGACAGGGAGAGCATACTTTGAAAGATCGGCGTTCATAATCTCTGTTGACACGAAAAAAGGCGGGATTACGGCCAACAAAATGAAAGTGGCAAAGATAAGAACGGTTGAATTAAATTTGCAATCCAATCCCTCTAATAAAGTACAACCTCGGCATAGCTTATTAAGGGTGCACTTTTTTTCAGCGTAGAAAATTATTTTTTTATTGAAGAGCAGGTATACTCCGACTGCAAAGAGCCCCATGCCGAATCCTGACGAGAGAGAGTGTGCCGCTTTCATGAAGTCATCCGATCGCATCAGTATCCACGTTTCGACACCGCAGAATGCTTCAGAGATGAAGAAAAAAACCAGTGAGTAGTATAGCCATCTAAATTCTTGGCGATGTTCTTTGGGAATTACCAACCATAATTTTTTAGGTGGCGAGGCATGAGTTGAGCGATACATTTTAAAAATGAGTCTTGCACTGATAATCATGATAGGAATTTTAAGCAGCATGACCACCAGGGTAGCGAGAATGAGGGCCCCGAGATCCATCATCGTACCAATGCCTGAATGCTCTTGATCAGGTCAGGAATTAGTTTTTTAAATTCAACGGCGATGAATGGAAAGAGGAGACCTTTATGTGGACCTTCTTCAATATAAGAATCGTAAGAGACAGTCCTTCCATCAGCGTTAAGGCAAAATTCTGTTTGCACCAACCGTACATTCTCAGGAAGGAGTGCCGGCCTGGTTCCAGGCATGATTTGGAGAGAATATTTCATTTTGCCGAGACAGCGGGAATCGTTGAGAGTACTCGCTTTAAACTGACTGAGAACCTGTATGCTATAACCTAATTTTTCTGCGCGTGTACACATATCGATGTGTGTCCTGCTTATTTTGGTAAATGAACTCCAACCGAGACAAGGAGAAAGGTCAGAATCACCTGTGACGTTCACATATTCATCAGCAAAGCGTTTGTAATCGTTAAGGGAGATTGTGAATTCTTTGCCATTTAGAGTTCGGGATAAAGAAAATTTCCCGGAATCCAAAGAGGATAATGACCATGCGGTACAAGTGTAAAGCATCAGCCCGGCGACAATAACAATTTTATTCATAGTAGATTCCTGTAATTTAGTTTGCTTGATCCATATCGAATTCTCAAACGGTTTGGCACGTCCTGGATTGGAAGTATGAAAAATATACAAAATGCCCTTGGAACTTTAAATAACCATGGTGCATATATGAGCAATTTATAGGATTGATCATACTTTTCATTAAGCAAACCTCTCTCTATAATCTTTATATATGCGGAATTCTCACAGCACTATTTTTCGACCTCTCACGGCCTTGATTCTGGCAATTGCATTTGGATTGGGTGGATTGATGGCCTATTTGCTGATGACACGCACGGTTCCGCGCATACCAGAATCATCTGTGGTATTGATGCAGATTCGTGAAGTGGCACGATTGGAAACATTGGAGGTTTCACTTTATAAGAAGATAACCTTCACTCCTGACCCGCCTGCATCCGGTTCTTTGTGGGATGATGTCAATAATTGGGTTCGCTTTACGTTGCGTTCTCCCAAGGGTAAGGCCATTGTGTTTGCCAAGGCCCGGCTTGGTATTGATCTTGAGAAGTTAGACATGAACAACGTCGGGATTCATGGTCATGTGGCATTTGTGGTACTGCCTCGGATTAAGGTCACTATTGAGCTTAATCCATCTGAGACTGAGATCATTGGCTCTAATCTTGATTCAAACGAGACAGCGCAGCTTTTTGAATTGGCAAAAAATGCATTTGAACGTGAAGCTAGTGCCGATGTTCAATTGATAGAGCGGGCACGCAAGGCTTCTGAGAGGGCCATTAAGGCCCTCCTTCTTACATTGGGCTTTACAGACGTTCATTTTGTTGATGTATTACCTCATGATGCCAATTTGTCACTTAACTTTTAATTTTATGAAATTTTATTTTGTCATTATTCTTGTGCTTTCTTTTCATTGCTTCGCCTCCGAAGTCGATAACTTCACTAGGCGTGATGAACCCCTTCGTGATGCAACAGATGTACTTAATCAGGCCGCCAATCATTTTTTAGATCAGGCCGTCGTTTCGGCGAACAAAAGTGGTGCTTGCGATAAGCAGCGACTCTATCGGGCCATAAAGTTAAGATTTCGTGACCGGTACCAAGATAAATTCGCCGATTATGTGCATACCTCACCGGATGTGACCAGGCGAACGACCAAAATTAAAGATAGTATTTATGCCGATGCATCGCCGATTAATTCATTGATAATGGGGGGGCTGGGAGCGGTTTATGATTCAAATGCACCTGTTCTCAACATCCATAATGTTCAAATCGGTGGCGATAAGTTCGAGCATTTTTTTGGCATGGGTTACTATTATTTTAGAAGGCATTATCTGCAAGGTCAGGCGATTGAAAAAGTGTTGGATTTTGGAATGGGGACTGAAACCGGGATATTGGGAAGATATATGACTGGCATCATCTCATTTGCTGACCTGGCGGCAAATTTCAAAGGAATGCATTTCTGGAACCATCTATTGCATGAGGGACCTGATGTCTTGCATTTTGCAAAAAAGCTCGGCCCCTATATCAGATGTGAGCAAGATCAATGGGTGAGGATAGAAGATATCGATCTTTCCCAGTACGTCGACAATGCTTGGGATGAGGCCATCAATTGTGTTCTCTTTAGTAATCAGAAATTTTTGGAAAAAGTTCAAAATCAGTTAGTTCGATTATCGCAACAATCGGGACAGTCAGTGACTTGTCTTGTATCCAGCGATGCATTCGGTGAATTGACCCAAATTTATTCGCCATATGGCCCGAAAGTGCTCAATAAAAAAGGCCACGGACTTTTGAAGAAAAACTAAGAGCCTATCCCAAAATCCTCATCTGCGTCGTTGCTCAATCATTCGCTTGTGCGGCGTACACTCTGTGTACGCCTCCGCGCTCCCTCAATCGCGCCTAGCATCTGAAGGTTTTGGAATAGGCTCTAAGCCTTGGCCAATTTTTCAAAGGCACGCTTCAACTTTGACAGTAACTCATCACATTCAGTTTTGCTGATGTTTAAGGGTGGAGCAAGTCGGATGACGTTGGCAAAAAGCCCACCTTTCCCAATGAGCAATTTTTCTTCCTTGGCAAATTCCAAGAGCTGGGCAGCCTCCGCGGAAGCAACCTCTTTGGTCTTCTGATTTTTAACCAACTCAATGCCCAGAAGAAGTCCTCGCCCTCGGATATCGCCGATTACTGGAAAACTTTTTTGCAAATCCTGTAGTCCTTCTTTCAGATATCGACCCATTTTGTTGGCATTTTCAATGAGACCTTCATCGCGAATGATATCAACTGTGGTGGCTGCTTGCATGGCCTGATAGGGGTCTCCACCAAAAGTATTGAAGTGGAGTTTACCTTTTAAACTATCGGCCACTTCCGCTTTGGCAATAATGGCCCCCATTGGGGCACCGTTACCGATACCTTTGGCCATGGAAATAATATCCGGTTCAACACCAGAGTCTTCGATGGCAAAGAAGTGGAGACCTGTTCGGCCGACACCAGTCTGCACTTCATCGGAAATATACAGGCCGCCAAAGCTTTTCACGATGTCGAAAACTTTTTTGTGATAGGCCACAGGAGGTTCGATAAATCCCCCCACGCCAAGAATTGGTTCACAAATGAAAGCGGCAATTTTACCACTGGTGGTTGTCAAAATGGTTTCTTTGACATCGTCAGCACATTCGAGATTGCATGACTCTTTTTTCTGTCCGAAGGGACACCTGTAACAGTAAGGGGCCTTCGCATGAGTAACACAGGCCTGGGGTTGAGAACGGAATTTCCAGGTACTGTGACCGCATAAAGAGAGCGGTGTCGTGGTGCCGCCATGATAACCATGTTGCAGTCCGACCACCATAGGTTCACCAGTGAATGTGCGTGCCGAAAGCACCGCCATTTCATTGGCCTCAGAACCGGAATTGGTCAGATAGCATTTGCTTAAACCCTTCGGAGCTACTTCGGCCAATTTCTTGGCCAATTCGGGCATGTATTCAGAGAGGTATAAAAATGTGGTATGTTGAATTGCGTCTCCTTCGAGCATGGCCTTTATTTTTGTTACAATTCGTGGATGATTGTGCCCGACAGAAATAGATACGATTCCACCGATAACATCCAAATATTTTTCACCCTTATCGTCCCAAACATAGGACCCCTTGGCGCGTATCAGGTGGAGGGGCGTCTTATAATAAGGAACTTTGGTGGGATAAACATGTTTCTGACGGAGTTGTAGGATTTCTTCGTTGTTCACAAAAACCTCGTGTCTAATATGAATATTCGTTGGTCTTAAACGCTATAAAGTTTCTCTTCCTATGTAAAGGTGAAGTCAAGAATAGTGCGATGCATATAAGGGAGGAGTTTGCCTTTTTCTGAATTTTATGACTTTATTATCGCTTATTTTTATGTACAAAGATGTACGTATGTTGATGTGAGCAGGAGCGATCGTCGGCGTCGTTCATCTTTGATTTTCAAAGGTTCGGATTATGTCACGAATTATTAAGCAGCAAGATTTCTATGAGCTTGAGCCCACAGAGGACATCTTACAAAGTCCTGTTTATAACTCAGACATAGCTCCCACCAAAATCAAAGAGAGAACCTGGAATAAGTGGCATATCGCCGCCTTGTGGGTGGGGATGGCCATTTGCGTTCCAACTTATACTCTCGGTGGTGTTCTTACTTCGTATTTTGGGCTCACCGTCGGGGAGGCACTCTGGACCATCCTGGTTGCTAATACGATTGTTTTGATTCCTCTTATCCTCAACGCATTTTCAGGAACAAAATTCGGTATTCCTTTTCCAGTGCTGTTACGATCATCTTTTGGTATCTACGGTTCTAACGTCCCGGCCCTGATTCGTGCCACTATTGCCTGCGGATGGTTTGGGATTCAAACCATGTTCGGAGGCCTTGCCATTCATCTCTTGTTGGCGCAATTTTCTTCTTCTTGGGCCTCTCTCGGTGGAACCGGCGAAGTCATAGGCTTTTTTCTATTTTGGATTTTGAATGTGAGTATCGTTCTGCGGGGTTCTGATTCGATCAAATTCATGGAAGTGCTGGCGGCACCTCTTCTGCTCTTGGTTGGACTTGTGCTTTTTGCATGGGCCACACCACAAATTAATTTTAGCGAATTGCTTAATGTACCTCCGAAAAGACCAGAAGGTGCTTCCATGTGGAGTTATTTTTTTGGTGGCCTAACCGCCATGGTAGGGTTTTGGGCGACCCTCTCTCTCAATATTCCGGACTTCAGCCGCTTTGCCAAATCTCAGAAGGATCAAATATGGGGACAGATCATGGGTCTTCCCCTGACGATGTTGTTATTTTCCGCCTTAGGAGTGGTGCTGACAGCGGCTTCGGCCTCCATTGTCGGCCAAACTTATTCTGATCCCGTCAGTTTAATTGGGGCCATCAAAAGCCCCTTGTGGGGTTCAATTGGACTTGTGATTATTATTCTGGCCACCGTTTCAACCAATGCTGCTGCCAATATGGTATCTCCCACTAATGATTTTCAAAATGCTTTTCCTCGTCTCATTAATTTAAAACGCGGAACTTTTCTCACGGGTATTGTTGGCATTTTGCTAATGTCATGGGAACTTTTACGGAAACTGGGATGGGTCATTTCTGATATCAGTATAGAAGGGCTTTATTCTAATTGGTTGTTAGGTTACTCATCTTTACTCGGTCCCATTGCCGGCATCATGATTGTTGATTATTTTGTGGTGAAAAAACAGCACATTAATCTCATTCATATCTATCAGGCCGAGAACCCGAGTTATCCAAAATTTCACTGGCCAGGCCTCTTGGCCTTTTTTATTCCGGTAATTTTTACTGTTGTCTGTAAATCCTGCGATATCCTTTCGTGGGTCTATAGTTATGGATGGTTCGTAGGTTCGGCGCTTGGCGCGGCTTTTTATTATATCTTCGCCGCGAAAATGGCGTATTTTAAAACTCAAAAATTGAGCGAGGAGCTATTATGAGTAATGAGATTAAATTTACTTCGGGTTATGGAAAAATCAAAAATTGGATCGGCAATAAGGAAGTCGAATCCAAGGCCAGAAATTATCAAGATATTTACGGACCTTATAGAGGTGATATTTTGGGGCAAGTGCCCATGGGAACTTTATCAGATGTCGATGCTGCGGTTGCGGCCGCCAAAGAGGCCTTCCCTGGCTGGAAAAATACTCATATTAAGCAGCGTGTGCAGGTCATGTTTAAGCTGAAGACTTTGATGGAACGAGATTTTAATGAACTGTGCCAGTTGATCAGCACAGAAAATGGTAAAACGCTTGTGGAAGCCGCCGGTGACGTTGCCAAGGCCATTGAAGTTTTAGAATTTGGCTGCGCTATCCCCAATAAAATTTCCGGACAGGCCCAAGAGGTGAGTGCTGATATTTTTTGTAGCAATCTGAAGACCCCACTCGGTGTGGTGGCCTCCATTGCCCCGTTTAATTTTCCTATCATGGTTCCCATGTGGACTCTGCCTATCGCATTGACAGTGGGAAATACCATGGTGCTTAAGCCATCGGAGCAAGTACCATTATCGGCCATTCGTTTGGCCAAATTGTTCAAGGAGGCGGGGCTGCCTGATGGTGTTTTGAATGTCGTACATGGTGGCGCGGAAGTGGTTAATGGAATTTGTGATCATCCCGATATCAAGGCGGTAAGTTTTGTTGGTTCCACAAAAGTCGCCAAACTAGTCTATGCCAGAGCGACGGCCAGTGGCAAAAGAGCATTGGCCTTAGGGGGCGCTAAAAACCACTTGATTGTTATGCCTGATGCCGACGTAGAAACGGCTCCAAAACAAATCGTCGATTCGGCCATCGGTTGCGCCGGTCAACGTTGTATGGCCGCGAGCGTGATGATTGCAGTAGGGGATTGTTCCAAGATTATAGAGCAGATGAAGGCCTATGCAGATTCAGTAAAGTTAGGTGAAAGTATGGGGGCCATCATCAACAAGCAGAGTGTGGAGCGAATCAACCAATATATCACGCAAGCGGAACAGATGGGCGCGAAAATTCTGGTGGATGGACGGGGCAAAACTCCAATAACAAATGGTACCAAAGATGGATATTGGGTTGGTCCGACACTGATTGATAAAATGAAGGAAAATATTCCTGCGCTGAAAGAAGAAATTTTTGGTCCTGTGCTTGCCATCATTCATGTCGACACTCTTGAACAGGCCATGAAATTAGAAAATAGCAATCCTTACGGTAATGCCTGTTCGATTTTTACCACTTCCGGGCGCTATGCTGATTACGTTATCAAAAATGCTACGGCCGGGATGTGTGGAGTGAATGTTGGCGTGCCTGTACCGCGTGAGCCATTTGCCTTCGGAGGGTGGTACGAATCACGTTTTGGGGCCGGTGATATTACGGGTGATGCGGGCATTTCTTTTTGGACTCAAGATAAAAAAATTACCGTGAAATGGATTGAACCTCAAAGTCGAAATTGGATGTCTTAAATAAGGAGTCGATTATGAAATCATTACTGATAAAAAATGGTGAAATTATCACCTCCATTGATCGCTATGTGGCCGATATTCTCATTCAAGACGGGGTGATAAAGGCCATTGGCAAAAATCTGGAAAAGCCATCGTCTTCCACTGAGGTGATCGATGCCACAGGTCTTTTTGTATTACCCGGTGCTGTCGACGGGCATGTTCATATGGAACTCCCTTTTATGGGTGAAGTTTCAACCGATGATTTTGAAACCGGCACAGCTGCAGGTGTGGCCGGAGGAACGACCAGTATTATTGACTTCGTAATTCCCTCTCGCAATCAAGACCCTATGGAGGCCCTGACGGCGTGGAAGGAAAAGGCCAAAAAATCGGTGGCCGATTATGCCTTTCACATGTCACTCACTTGGTATGGCGACAAAGTTGAAAAGGCCATGCATCACTGTGTGAAGGAAGAAGGGATTACCTCTTTCAAAACTTTTATGGCCTATCGAGGTGCCATCGGTGTGGAGGATCATGAATTAATCAAGATCATGAACGTTTCTAAGAAATTAGGTTCCTTAATTACTGCTCACTGTGAGCACGGTGATATGGTGGTGGATTTGCAAAACAGGCTTTTTGGCGAAGGTAAGACTGCGCCAAAATATCATGCACTTTCTCGGCCTGCTCCTCTAGAGGGGGAAGCCACCGGTCGTGCCGTCATGTTAGCGCGCATGACTGAGACTCCGCTTTACGTTGTCCACGTTTCGGCCGCTCAAGCGGTCGATGCGATTAGTGAAGCGCGCGCCCGCGGTCAAGCTGTGTTTGGCGAAACCTGTCCCCAATATCTTCTCCTGGATGACAGTGTTTATGAAAGGCCGGATTTTGAGGGTGCGGCTTACGTGATGAGTCCTCCCATTCGACCCAATGGCCACCAAGATCGTTTGTGGGGAGCTCTAAAATCGGGCATCATCCAAACCGTAGCAACCGATCATTGCCCCTTCAGGCAACAGGGCCAAAAGGAACTTGGCAAAAACGATTTCAGGAAAATTCCCAACGGGGCAGCCGGGATTCAGAATCGTTTGACACTCCTTTACACTTACGGTGTTTTAGAAAACAAAATCGATATTCATCAATTTGTCGATTTAAATTGCACCAGACCTGCCAAACTTTTCGGGATGTATCCCCGTAAAGGTGCCGTAGCGGTGGGGGCCGATGGCGATTTAATTTTGTGGGATAAAAATAAAACGGGTACGATTTCGGCCAAAACTCATTTTCATAAATGTGATCGCAATATTTTTGAGGGATTTAAAACCCAAGGCGGTCCTTTGAAAGTTATTGTGAATGGCAGAGTGCAATTTGATGATGGCAATTTGAAAGTCGAGCGCGGAGCTGGACGTTATATTCGCCGTAATTTAGGCGAGCACCTATAGGAGTCATTCCATGGCAAGAGATTTATCCATAAAAGTGAATGGGATTAATTTTGAAAATCCATTTGTCATTGGCTCCGGACCACCAGGCACCAATCGAGCGACTATTAGCAAGGCCTTTAAGGAAGGTTGGGGGGGAGTGGTTGCCAAGACCATTTCACTCGATGGCAGTGCGGTTAAGAATGTGGCCCCTCGCTATGGCAAACTGTATGCCCGCGAATCTGGCGATGTGATTGGCTTTCAAAACATTGAACTCATTTCTGACCGTGCTTTGGATGAGTGGTTGAAAGATTTCGAGGCGGTCAAAAAAGAATACCCAAGGAAAGTACTGATTGCCTCTCTTATGGAAGCCTATGATAAATCGGCGTGGCAACGCCTTACTCGCACTGTTTGCCAAACCGGGGTTGATGCTTTGGAATTAAATTTCTCTTGCCCTCATGGGATGCCAGAGAAAAAAATGGGATCGGCCATGGGCCAGTGCCCAGAGGTGGTCAAAGAGGTTACTCGCTGGGTGAAAGAAGTCTCTCCCGTTCCCGTTTGGGCCAAGATGACTCCCAATATAATGGATATTTCTGTCCCCTCACTTGAAGCGATCGCTGGCGGTGCCGATGGTATTAGTTTGATTAATACCATTTTGGCAGTGATTGGAATTGATCTCAAAACTTTGCGTCCGTTGCCCACCGTGAGTGGGCATTCGATTCCTGGAGGCTATTCCGGGCAGGCCATTCGTCCAATCGCTTTACGACACGTGCTCGATCTTGCGCGTGCGCTTAAAACTACCAAACAAGAACACATCACCATGAGTGGAATTGGTGGGGTGGAATGTGGGAAAGATGCTTTGGAGTTTATTCTTATGGGGTGTCATACAGTTCAGAGTTGTACTGCCCCAATGCTACAAGGTTTTGGCATGGTGGAAGAAATGATAACAACCACCCAGAACTTTATGCAGGAACATGGCTTCAATTCTATAGAGCAGTTTCGTGGGCACTCTTTATCTTTTTTCACCACTCATGCCCATTTGGTGGAACTCAAACAGGGCAAGTTTGAAAAAGGGCAGGTGGCACGAGATACCGAATGGTCAGGAGACGAGATCGCAAAGCAGACAAGGAACATGTCAAATAACTAATAAGTGCCTGTAATTACGTGGTGGAGAGGAATTGTTATATGTGCTATAATTTAGTTTGACTGCTCAAACATAGACGAGTATTTTGAGCTCAAACGAGGCATTATGGAAACAAGAACTCTCTTAGATTTACCTAAACGTACTAAGGCAAGAATCAAAACGATTAATGGCAGTGAAGATTCGCGTGAGCGTTTGTTGGCCCTTGGAGTGCTGCCAGGTGACGATGTGGAATTGATCGGTCGTGCTTGGTTTGGGTCTCCGCTTGCCATTAAGTTAGGAAAAAGTAATTTCATTGCTCTTCGACGCGAACATGCCTCACTCATAGTATTAGAGGATCATTATTAGAGGTATTTGTGGAAACAGTTATTCTCGTCGGCCCGCCTAATTCAGGCAAATCTTCAATCTACAATCTACTCACTGGAAAACTAAGACACGTTTCAAATTATTCAGGCATCACAGTCGATAATGCAGAGAGTGAACTACTCTCAAATAAGTCTGAGGAACGTAAAATCTCTGTGGTGGATTTACCGGGTATTAATGGGCTATTACCCGGAAGCTATGATGAAGCCGTGACAGTTAAGACCATCTTAGGTTTGGACTCTAATATCTCTTCATTCAATGGTGTAGCGGTCATTTTAGATGTCAATCGTTTGGAATTTTCGCTAGGGCTTCTCCTCTATTTGCGCGACGTGCTTGGGAGTCACGCTCAGGGACCAGGCAGCGAACGCCTGGTTGCCATTATCAATAAGGCCGATACCAATGAAGTATTACCGCCTGAAAAATTGGCAAAACTGAAGGAGCGAATTGGAGTTGAGATTTTGCCATTTTCCGCTTTAAAAGGTGATGTCAATGTTCTCGATAAATTTTTTCGTCACAATTTAAAAGAGGGGTCAGTTAAAGCAGAGAAAAAGCTTTTGATTACAAAACGCTCGCTCGATTTCTTTAAGATGAGTCGAGAGAATATTTCCAACCATCTTATTGTGGTCGATGATTCTCACGAAACAGAACTTTTGGCGAAAGTAGAGAAGTACCATCGAGATGCGCGTAAAATACTTGATGATATTTTTTCAAATGTGAAGGCCCCTAAAGTTGTGCTCACGGAGCGCATTGATAAAATCCTTCTCCACCCTTTATGGGGAAGCCTTATTTTTGTCGCCATTTTTTATCTCCTCTTTCATGCTATTTACTCATGGTCAGCTCCTGTTATGGAACTGATTGATGGTTTTATAGGATGGTTAGGCAGCAAACTTTCGACATTGATGGATGATGGTTTGCTAAAAAGTCTTGTTATTGACGGTATTTTGGCAGGTGTTGGAGGTGTTATTATCTTCCTTCCCCAGATTATCATTTTGTTTTTTCTACTTTCTTTGCTTGAATTGTCGGGATACATCGCACGCGCGGCCTTCCTTACCGATCGCCTGATGGGGTTTTTTGGGCTTTCAGGAAAGTCTTTCTTGCCCTATCTATCTGGTCTGGCCTGCGCTGTCCCGGCCATCATGTCTACCAGAACGATCCCTAATCGCTTTGAACGAACTGTCACAATCATGACTATTCCACTCATGACCTGTAGCGCTCGATTACCTGTCTACATTTTACTCATCGGAACTTTTATTCCGAGCACACAGCTTTTGGGTTTTTTCAATTTGCAGGCCTTGAGCTTTTTCTTCCTCTATTTTCTTGGTGGCATCTCGGCCTTAGTCATTGCAAAAGTATTGCGCCTTTCCTTTTTTAAGGGTGAAGGTGCGGGTTTTCTTATGGACTTGCCTCTCTATCAGCGTCCTCCACTCATGACGGCATGGAAGCATAGTTGGCGCCAAGGGAAAATATTTTTGACCAAGGCCGGAACCATTATTCTCACTTTTTCGATTGTCTTTTGGGTGGCAAGCACTTTCCCTCGTCCAACCGATGTTCAATTGGCTTCACTTGAGGGGAAAAGTGAAGAACAGGTGGCCAGTTTTACCTTGGAAAATTCGCTCATTGGCCGTGTTGGCAAAGGCATTGAGCCGGTTTTAACTCCCATTGGAATGAATTGGAAAATGGGAGTGGGGATTCTGGTGGCCTTCGGTGCTCGTGAGCTTTTTGTTTCCTCTATGGGAACCATGTACGCTTTGGGTGATGTGGATGAGACTTCCGAACCTCTGCGGGAACGTTTAAAGAATGAGGTGGATGTGACCACCGGGCGATCCGTTTTTGACATTGGAACTGTGTGGGCACTTCTCTTTTTCTTTGTATTTTCACTTCAGTGCACCTCAACTATGGCAATGGTGATGCGTGAAACAGGCGGTTTTGTGCTTCCTGTCATTATGTTTTTATATATGGGTCTTCTCGGTTATGGCATGGCCTTTCTGGCCCATACTTTCTTAATGTGAATTAATTACACATTTTAAAAATTCTCTTAAGTCCTAGTTTTATTATCGCGGCAAATATGCAAGAGTACGCCACAAAAATATTTAGTGGGGAGGATTTATGGGTTTTTGTGCTCGCTTGTTACCTTTAGTCTTTTTATTAATGGCCTTAATGTTTGGTGCGGGCTGCGCTACTTCCCGAACCAGTGGATGGGATAAAGGCAGCGAACAGGTAACGCTATCAGATAAAGATAAAAAAGAGTTGGAAGCTAAGGCCCAGGCACATTGGGGAAAGCGCCATGTTAAAGAAGAACTGTTAAAATTCATTGATGCTTATGAAACACTCTCTAAGGCCGACCAGAATAACTATAAATATCTTGTAGGTCTTTGTCGTGGATATTACCTTTTCGCCGATGGACATCTTTCCGATATTGAGGAAAAGAAACTCAATTGGGAAAAAGGCGTGACCTTTGGTGAGCGTGCTATGGCCACAAATCCTGATTTCAAAGCTAAAGTTGTGGCCGAAGGTGGCAAAGTGGAAGCGGCACTTGATACATTAACCAAAAATGAAATTGAATCAATTTATTGGACAGCGGTGAACCTCGGGAAATGGGGCAAGGCAGCCGGTATCGCCACTGTGCTTAAATATAAAACGCGCATTAAAGAAATGATCACTCGCGTAGGTGTTTTAGATCCCACTTTTTTTCATGGAGCGGTTGAACGTTATTGGGGTGCCTATTATGCCATCGCACCTTCCTTTGCTGGCGGAGATTTGAATAAATCTGAAAGCAGTTTTAAAAAATCTTTGGAACTTCAAAAGGACTATTTGGGGACTTATGTGCTCTATGCAGAACTATATGCCAGCAAAAAGGGCGACAGAAAATTGTTTCAAGATAAACTCAATTACGTGTTGAAGGCCGATGCCCATAAGATTCAGGAAATTGCTCCGGAGAATTTGATCGAGCAGGCCAAAGCACGTCGTTTACTTGAGCAAATGGAAGAACTCTTCTAAAGGATAAACAATGTTTTTAAAAAAATTTCTTCAGTTGCTTCTTATTGTGATGCTCTTTTCGAGTGTCGCGCTTGGTA
Source organism: Bdellovibrio sp. (assembly GCA_016187935.1). Classification (GTDB taxonomy): domain Bacteria; phylum Bdellovibrionota; class Bacteriovoracia; order Bacteriovoracales; family Bacteriovoracaceae; genus GWA2-49-15. The sequence continues at coordinate 28,232 of JACPIU010000008.1, read as the reverse complement.
AAGCTGTTACTGTGAAGTTTGGAACCGTGGCACCCTCGGGAACACCTTGGGCAGATACGCTGGAGCAAATTAAGAAGAGAGTTGATGCTGAATCCAAAGGAAACATTAAAATTAATGTTTATTTGGGGGGGCAACTCGGTGGTGAATTGGAAATTTTGAACGATATCCGACGTGGACGGATTCAAGGTGGCGGATTAACTTCTGCTGCCTTGGCTTCGGTCATAACAGAGATGAACGTTCTTGAGATACCTTTCATTTTTGAATCCTATGAAGAAGCCGATTTTGTCTTGGATAATTATCTTCTTGAACCTTTTAAAAAATTGTTTCTGGATAAAGGATTGGTTTTTGTTTCTTGGGCGGAAAATGGATGGCGTAATATTGGGCTGAAAGGCAAATTGGTCAAAACGCCGATGGATTTGAGTGGTGTAAAAATTCGATCGCAAGAAAGTCAGACGCATCTGGCATTCTGGAAAAAAGTCAACGCCAGTGCCGTGCCCATTGCCATTCCTGAAGTATTGTCAGCGCTGCAGACAGGCGTGGTTGAAGGATTTGATAATACCGCGCTATTTACTTTAGCGGCCGAATGGCATACCGCTATTAAGTATTACACTGTTTCACAGCATATCTATCAACCTGCGGCGGTCATTTATTCCAAGAAATTTTGGGATGGGTTAAGTGAAGCTGAACGTAAAACCTTAATGGGTGAAGGCAATCTTTTGGCCCCTCCGTCACGTAAATCTGTGCGGACTTTGGGAGCTGAACTGATGGATGTGCTCAAGTCCTCAGGCATTAACGTCTACACCTTATCGACAAGAGAGAGAGATGCCTTCAAAAATTCAATTGCTGGATTAGATAATGAAATTGTAAAGAATTTGGGAGGAGACTCTCAGAAGGTTTATAATTTAATTTTGGAAGGCAAGGCTGCTTTTAAGAAAAAAGGGAGCAAAAAATAAACACACTTCTAAAAAATTTAGAGAAGGCAGAAAGTGTTTTTGCCTCTCTATGCATGGTGGCCATTACAGTTTTGGTAGTGACCGATATTTTTTCCAGAGAGGTCTTAAGTGTCAGTATCGTTTGGGCCCAAAAGGCTGCACTTTATCTCATGATCTGGGCCGGTTTCATTGGCTCCGGTCTTGCCACTTCCAAAGGTGCCCATCTTCGCCCTGAAATCGGTGATAAGCTTTGGCCCTCCAAATTCCAAGCTACATTTCATCGTATTCGTCATTTCGTTACGGCAATTTTCTGCTCGTTCGCCTGTTATTATGGCATAGGTTATCTCAGTGAGAGTTATGAAATGGGAGATACAAACCCAGTTCTCATGCTACCAATGTGGATCGCTCAAACGGTTATTCCTGTGACCTTCTTCTTGAACGCTTTTAAGAATTTTATCTTTGCATTTTTTCCCAGTACCATGCCTTCAGTAGTACGGGAGCCAACCTAATGCTCGGACTGGGATTAGCACTACTCATTTTAGTTTTAGTAATTTTGGGGCAACCTCTCTTCGTACTGATTGGATCAGTCACGGCCTACTGCTTTCATTTTTACTCTGATGAATCACTTAAAGTGATTATTGGGGATATTTTCTTTGCTGGGGATAAGGAAGTCCTTTTGGCCGTTCCTTTATTTGTTCTGGCCGGCAATCTTATGACTCAGGGGACGATCGCTAAGCGTCTGATTCGCCTGGCCAGTGCCGTCACAGCACCGATACCTTCGGGTTTGGCCATCGCCGCTGTTATGTCATGTTCGATTTTTGCCGCGATAAGTGGCAGCTCGCCAGTGACTTTGATCGCGGTTGGAAGCATTCTTTATCCTGCTTTAAGTAAGGCAGGATACGATAAAAATTTATCGATTGGTCTTCTTTCAGCAGGCGGAACGCTGGGAATTATTATTCCGCCAAGTATTCCCATGATTATCTTTGCCATCATGGCCTCAGTTTCGGTGGTAGATTTATTCAAGGCCGGTATCGGTCCAGGCATTGTTTTGAGTATTCTTTTAATGATTTTTGCCCTCTTGCGCGGAGGAAAAAAATCCCGGGGTAAGCTTGATAAACACGAAGTTTGGGAAAGTTTTAAACAGGGAATTTTGTCCCTGCTGATGCCCGTAATCATTTTGGGTGGAATCTATACTGGTTTTTTTACCGCCACTGAATCGGCGGGAGTGGCGGTTGTTTATGCTCTCTTGGTTGAGTTCTTGATTCATCGAGAAATGAAAGTCAAGCAATTGCCCAAAGTGTTTTCCGAAACAGCGCTCATGCTCGGAACACTTTTTTTAATTCTCTTACTGGCCGTAAGTTTAAATAAATTTATGACCTATGAACAAATCCCTCAGAGTTTGGTGGAGAAACTTTCAGGTTTGATAAATTCAAAATTCGGATTTTGGATTGGAGTCAATATTCTGCTTTTAATTGTGGGCTGCTTTATGGATATCATGAGCGCTATTTTGGTGCTTGCTCCTCTTTTAACTCCCATGGCCGTCCACTTTGGGATCAACCCGATTCATTTTGGTATTGTCATGATCGTCAATTTGGAAATCGGCTATTTGACTCCGCCAGTCGGGATCAATTTATTTGTGGCCTCGAGTATTTTCAATGAACCTCTGGGAAAAGTGATCAAGGCCGTCATGCCTCTTGTTCTCACCCTTTTAATCGGTCTGATGATCATTACTTTCGTCCCGAGCATTTCCCTCTTCTTTCTATCAAAGTAATTTAGCGTAAGGAAAAATCTCTTGGTAGTTTTGCACGCTGGTCGGTGTTAGCCTGCGCCAAATATGATGGCGGCGAAGATCACGAGTATGTGTGAGGCCTGTGGCGGCGATGATTTCGGCCACAGCTTCAATTGTCTGATGATGGAAATTGGCCACACGGACATGTTTATCTCGCACATTGAGGCCTGCGGCCAAATTAGAATCTTGAGTCGCCACTCCTGTTGGGCAGGTATTTTTATTACATTCCATGGCCTGGATACAACCTAAGGCCAGCATCATTCCTCTCGCCGTATTACAGGCATCAGCGCCTAAGGCGATGTATTTGACGATATCAAAGCCTGTTAAAATTTTTCCTGAAGCAATCACGGTTAATTTGTCGCGTAACTGATAGGCAGTCAAAAGATTGGTAGCACCGATCAATCCTTCGCGGAGCGGAGTTCCTACCGAGTTTGAGAACTCCAATGGGGCCGCACCTGTCCCACCTTCACCCCCATCAATGGTGATAAAGTCCGGAAGAATTCCCGTTTTAATCATGGCCTTACAAATATCTTCAAATTCATTTAAGTAACCAATGCAAAGTTTAAATCCCGTCGGTTTGCCGCCCGACAGACTTCTGAGTTTTGCCACAAACTTGAGCAGTCCTTCGGGATTGTTGAAGGCCGAGTGATTTGAAGGGGAATAAACGGTGGTCCCAGGCTTCACTCCTCGAATAGAAGCGATTTCAGGAGTGTTTTTTCCCGCCGGGAGGATTCCTCCATGCCCCGGTTTGGCACCTTGTGAAAGTTTAAGTTCGATCATTTTAACATTGGGAAGATTGGCATTGTGACCAAAATGTTTTTCCGAGAAATTGCCCTCTTCATCTCGACAGCCAAAATATCCTGTCCCAATTTGCCAGACTAGATCTCCCCCTCCTTGTAAGTGATATGGTGAGAGACCACCCTCACCAGTATTATGGGAAAATGCGCCTAATTTTGCCCCTTGGCTTAGAGCGAGTACGGCATTTTTACTTAAGGCACCAAAACTCATGGCCGAAATGTTGTAAATGGAAGCGTTATAGGGTTGGGCACAATCTTTTCCTCCAATGGTGATACGCAGATCATTTGGTTTTATAGCTTGTAAAGAGGAAGGATAGATAGAGTGATTGATCCATTCATATCCAACCTGGTAGACATCTAACTGAGTCCCGAATGGGGCGGATGAAAGCGCTTTTTTAGCGCGTTGATAAACAACATTTCGAAAAATACGACTGATCGGAGCACCATCGGTATCACTTTCTACGAAATACTGATAAATCTTCGGACGCAAAACTTCCATGAAATAGCGAAAGCGGCCTCCGATCGGCCAGTTGGCGATAATTGAGTGTTGAGTGGAGCACATGTCAATGGCACCAACGAGATAGAGCGGCCCAAAAAGCAGGAAGGCCCAGAAAAAATTGGAATGAAAGAGAAAACCGGCAGTCATAATCAAAATAAACGTAACGATGGAGAAAATAGTAAATTGCCTTCTCATGAAATTCCTTTGAAAATACTAAATGATAACTTCCATCATATAGGAAAATCATGGTGCTTAAAACAGGACAAAGTAACTCGGACATTAAGAAGATTATTCTGTTCACGGGCGGCGGCAGTGGTGGGCATGTGCTTCCCGCTCTGACTTTGATTAATGAGCTTCGAAAACGTCAGAGTGTGGAGATCCGTTATATCGGAAGCAAGCAGGGTATTGAAAAAGAACTGGCCCTGTCCCAAGACCTTAAATATTTTGGAATTTCCACGGGGAAGTTGCGACGTTATTTTTCATGGGAGAATTTCAAAGATTTTTTTCATGTCATCAAAGGCCTCTTTGACGCCAGGAAAGTCATTCTCGATGCCAAGAAAGACACAAAGGCCGTTGGTGATGTCTTGGTGTTTTCAACCGGGGGATTTGTCTCCGTCCCAGTGGCCATTGCCGGTCGCTTCTTGGGAGTGAAGGTATTTATTCATGAGCAGACCGCGCGTGCCGGATTGGCCAATCGCATTTGTGGTTTTTTTGCTCATAAAGTGTTTATTTCTTTTGAAGAATCTGCCAAATATTTTTGCAAAAAGAAAACGGAATATTCCGGTTATCCCCTTCGGCGTGATTGTTTTGATAAATTAGTGAATCCATTGTTGATTAAAGGAAAAAATATATTAGATACCGATCGATCTGTTCTGCTTGTTACAGGTGGGGGCAATGGTTCCCTGGTATTAAATAATTTGGTAGGAAATAATTTGCAAAAATTAAGTACAAGATTTCGCATTATCCATCAGGTTGGAAAAAATTTTCTTGCACAATTTTCGCCCCTGCAAAACGAAAATTATTATGTGTTCGATTTTATCAACGAAGGAATGATTGACATTCTAAAACGGGCCGATTTGGTTATTTCTCGTGCTGGAGCGGGGACCGTATCTGAGTTATTGGCGATCGGCACACCAAGTATTTTTATTCCGCTTCCCCATGCCCAGAAAAATGAACAATATTATAATGCTCTTGAAGCCAAGAATAAAATTGGCAGCCTTATAATACAAGAAAGTGAACTGCCGAACATTAATTTTATGGAAACGATTGATCAATTTATGAAAAGTCGTTGTCAAAATATCACGGTCCAATCTCAAAACGGTCTTGATTTTTTACTTAAAAAAATAGATTCGGAATTTTTAGGGTTCTAGGTCATGGGGATGGATTTTACATCAATCATTTTGTTACTGACCGCTCTTCTCACGTCCATTATGTCGGGCACGATTGGAATGGGTGGAGGGATTTTGTTATTAGCGGTTATGGGGCAATATTTCCCTCTCCAGATATTGATACCACTCCACGGCCTAATTCAGCTTGGGAGCAATGCCTCAAGAGTGGTCTATAGTTATAAATCTTTCGATCGAAGAGTTACGCTCCAGTTTGCAGGCGGAGCTATTCTGGGAGCAATCATCGGTTCTCAACTTGTCATAAAAATACCAGATCAATGGTATAAAGTTGGCTTAGGCCTGTTCATTTTGAGCATTACCTTTATTCCCTTACCCGGATCACGAAAGACGTTCCGATTTAAATGGTCGTTAGTAGGTGGTATTTCCACTTTCTTAGGATTATTTGTCGGTGCAACAGGTCCTCTTATTGCTCCCTTTTATCTATCGGAGAATTGGAAAAAGGATGTTTTGGTTGCAACCAAAGCTGCCTGCCAGGTTTTTACTCATCTTCTGAAAGTGGCGACTTTCATAATTATGGGATTCGCCGTTAGTCATCATCTTCTCTTATTGATGGGGATGCTTGCAATGGTGTTTATTGGTAATTATATTGGAAAATGGATTTTAGATAAACTGCCGGATCGATGGTTCATTTGGGCCTTCAAGAGTTTGATTGTGATTCTCTCCGCAAGAATGATTTTTCAAGGCCTCACTTTGTGAATGGAGTTCTTAATAATGAGTCATGAAATACTTGATCTTACCCAGTGGAAATCGAACCTTACTTCCTTTGCCAAGGAACGCGATTGGGAAAAATTCCATACTCCCAAAAATCTTGCCTCGGCACTTTCTGTAGAGGCCAATGAACTCCTAGAGCTTTTTCAATGGTTGACCGCCGAAGAGTCAATGCAATCGTCCCTGGCCAATGCTGAATTAAGAAAAAATATTGAACGGGAAATGGCCGATGTATTAGTTTATCTTATTCGTCTCTCCACCGTATTAGACATCGACCTTCCCAAGGCCCTAATCGACAAGATGGTGGAAAATGCCAAAAAATATCCTGCTGAAAAAGTGAAGGGCTCGTCAAAAAAATACGATCAGTATTAGCTTTCGAGCTTGCGTACAACTGAACGTTTGGTCTTATCCAGTTCTTTTTTTCTTATCCGGATATATAGGGGAGTGATCTCTACCCATTCATCTCCATCGATCCAATCCAGGGCCCACTCAAGAGTGCGCTTGGGGATTGGAGGAAGTATGAGGTTGGTGTCTTTGCCTGCGGTACGGACATTGGTGAGATGCTTTTCCCGAACGACGTTCACATTGAGTTCATTGGTTTTGTTATGTTCACCAACAACTTCGCCTTCATAAACAGTCTCACCGACTTCAACAAACTGCCGACCAGAGGCGAGAAGATTGAAGAGTGCATAGGCGGTGGTCTTGCCGGTTCGATCGGAAATGAGTGCCCCGTTATTTCGCCCGAGCATATCGCCGGCGTAGGGTTTGAAGCCAAGGAATTGAGCGGACATAAGTCCGGCACCTTTGGTATCGGTTAAAAATTGTGAGCGATAACCAATCAGACCACGTGAAGGGACTTCAAATTCAAGACGTGTACGTCCTTCACTAAAAGGGGCCATATGTAAGAGCTTTCCTTTGCGCTTGCCCATTGTTTCCGTAATGACACCCACATAATTATTGGGAAGGTCCACCACCACCTGCTCAAAAGGTTCTAATTTCTGGCCATTTTCTTCCTGGAAAATTACTTGAGGGCGACCGGCCATAAGTTCGTATCCGGCTCGACGAATCTCTTCGAAGACGATGGCCAGTTGGAGTTCTCCACGACCTTTTAATATAAAGACCTTGGGATCATCAGTCGGGGCATAGTGGAGTGCCACATTAAGAAGACAGGCCCGAGAAAGCATTTCTTCCAGTTTACGGCTGGTCAAATATTCACCTTCTTGGCCTGCCAGCGGCGAAGTATTGACTGATACGAAAACTGATACGGTTGGTGGTTCAACTTTAATACGTGGAAGCGCTTCAGGTCGATCGATCGCGGTGATGGTGTCTCCAATTTTGACAGAGTCTACACCCGCAACTAAAACAATATCACCGGCAAAGGCCTCATCAACTTCAGTGGTCCCGAGACCTTGGAATATTTGCACGGCGACGACCTTAAAGTTGATGGGTTTTGTTTCACCCATCAAGGTATACTGAACATTCTTTTTAATTTTTCCTCGCTGAATCCGACCTATCGACAATCGGCCTAAGTAGGATGAGTAAGAGAGATTGGAAATTAATAATTGCAGGTGTTCACCTTGGCTAATTCGAGGAGAAGGGTAATAGTCGCTCACCATCAAATCCAAAATAGGATAGAGATTTTCTGTTTTGGCCTTGGGATTGTTGGAATCATTGGACGCCCAACCATGTTTGGCAGAGGCATAGACGACGGGAAATTCCAAATAATGATCTTCTTTCCCCAAAAAAGTTGCCAGGTCTAAAAAGAGATCTTCGATTTCGCGTTTTACTTCGCTAATTCTTTCGTCAGGGCGATCAACCTTATTCATGACGACGGCAATTTTGAGATCACGCTCCATGGCCTTTTGCAAAACGAAACGGGTTTGAGGAAGTGGGCCCTCGCTGGCATCCACGAGAAGAAGAATTCCATCAACCATTGAAATAGCTCGCTCGACCTCGCCACCAAAATCAGCGTGACCTGGAGTATCGAGGATATTAATTTTGGTATTTTTCCAATAGAGAGCGCAATTTTTGGCGGTAATGGTAATGCCTTTTTCACGCTCTAATTCGCCTGAGTCCATGACGCGTTCAACGCGTTCGTAGCGTTCTCCTAGAGTACCAGACTGTTCAAGCAATCCGTCGACAAGAGTGGTTTTTCCATGGTCGACGTGGGCGACAATGGCAATGTTTTTGATCGTAGCGTACTGTTGGGCCATGAACTTTCCTTATACCTTATGTGTGTTTAGGCGCCGGATTATGCCAGAGAATGGGCCAAGTTGATAGCGTGCCTATAAAAAAGGAGTCTGTTTAGACCCCTTTTTTATAGGAAAGTTGAAGAAAAAACGCAATTATTGGCCCAAGGCCCTTCCTGCTTCTTCCAGAGCACGTTGGAGATCAACCCGTCCGCCACTTACCATACGTCCACTAAATGAACCAACTTTGGCCACGGAACGAATGAGTACTTCTCTCAGCTCATTGGCCGACAACTCAGGGAAGTAAGACAACACTTCGGCCGCCACTCCAGCGGTATTGGGAGAGGCCATGGAGGTACCACTCATATTGCCGTAGCGATTACCCGGTAAAGATGAGTAAATATTATTACCCGGAGCGGCCACGTCCACGCCAACAGCTCCATAATTGGAAAAATAGGCCAAACCACCCGAACTGGTCGTCGCTGCGACAACGAGTAAGGTGTCATTGGTATAGGAAGCTGGATAAGTTGGTGTGCGATCTATATTGCTAGAATCATTTCCGGCCGCTGCAACAACTAAGGTATTGTAATTTTTACCAATATATTCAATGGCCTCGGATACCGCCATGCCGCCCTCGTTGTGGGCCTTTCCAAAGCTGCAATTGATAACGCGTGCTCCATTCTTAGCGGCATAGATGAAGGCCTCAACCACGTCTGTATCAAGTTCATCGCCATTATTGGGTACGGTTCGAATGCCCATGATTTTAACTTTGCTGGCAACTCCGACGACTCCAACAGAATTATTTTGAAGCGCCCCAATGGAACCAGAAACATGGGTGCCATGAGAGTGACCGTCGCGGTTATCCATCGTGGCGCGGCCTTGACTATCCCTCACCAGAGTATTAATGCCATAGATATCATCGATATATCCATTCTGGTCATCATCAATTCCGTTACTAGGAATTTCATCAAGATTTTTCCAGATGGGTAGGTCTTGATGGTTGACATCGACGCCGGTATCAACGACCGCAACAATAATTTCTTCCTTGGGAGCTGATTGACGATTTTGATAGGCGCGAATGACCGACATTCCGTAGGATTCGGAATTTGTTAAGGCCCACTGTTTGGATAAATAGGGGTCATTAAAAGGTTGGCCTTTTTCACTTGATACAACACCTGGACCTTTAATGTCGGAGAGTTTTAAATCCATTTTATCCCGTCGGCCGTAGTAATCTCTCTCTACATAGATTACGTTCCCATCATTTTTCAATTCTTGTGCCGTCTCTTCTAAGTTGGTGGTGAATACAAGATAAACCTGACCGAAGAGGTTTCTCCACGATTTCACACCAATGGCATTTGGTATGGTGGCCCCTTCATGAAGTTTAACGATTAAGCGGTTACTGGCATGGGGAGGCGATTGTTTGGCCTGGGCATAGGCCATTGCTAGTAAACTAAGTATCAACAAGAGCAGCAGGTTTTTCATACAAATCCTTTTGTTAAAAAATCTTCCATCCAAGCTGGAGAAAATCAAACCAATGCAACATTATGATACAAAGGTCAGCGCCCCCACTACTAATACTGTCTTACAGTGATTGAGTGATGGTTATGCAAAATAGTCGGGCTTTGATTTAGGATGATTTTTCTTGAGCTTTGCGATTGGATAGCCACTGTCTAAGTTTGGCCATCATGTTTTCGTTACTGGCATCAAATTCAACAAATATCCCACAAATTTCGGCATCTTTATCAACCCAGTTGTTGTGCACAACGAAGAGATAAGCGCGATCTTCGCCAAAAATTTCAGTAAAAAGAGGACATTGAATTTTGAGTGAACTTCCTCTGGCAAAAAAATGGTCTCCTTCAAATTTTACGCCATATTCAGAAATTTCTGTAATTCTGAGCGAGACCTCAAAGCTGCATTTTCGGCGCCCCAATGGGATTTGTTTGAAAGGCAGAAAAAAATCATCATCTTTTGTAAGGACGGCTTTGCCATCTCTTATGCGAATAAATTGTTTGATCTTTGATATCAGTAAAAGATCATCAAGTGGTTTGGTAATATAATCGGAAGCCCCCAGTTCAAAGGCCAGGGAAATATCTTCAGGCGATGAACGGCGAGTCATGACAATGATGGGAAGTGATTCACCTCTTTCACGTCGGATATGTTCAATCACCTGCAAACCTGCGCCAAGCTTTTCTCCAAGATTTAAATCTACTATTACGATACTGGGATTAGTGTGCTTAAGCTGTTGGAAAAAAGTTTCTGATTCAGTTGTTGTTTCTACATCAAGTTCAACTTTCTGAAGTGTTTTTACAAGCAAGCGATTGAAGTCTTCATCATCATCCAATGTTAAAATAAATGGTCGAAAGGCCTTATTTTTTGACATTCGTCGCGAGCATCCTTATTTTTCTTGATTGCGTTTCCGTGATGCCTAGGAATGCCACTTCATTATTGAACCTTCCGGAAGATTCATAAATACCCTGACCAATCGTTCGAAAGTTTAATTTATCCAGTCCATAATCTTCCAAAAAGGGTGCTTTCAGTTTTAACCCAGACCCATTTTTGAGCCTGATTGAAGATCTTATCAAACAGGAAACCTCGTTGACATGAGTGAGATCGCCTTCGCATTCCAATGAGGCCTGCAATCGCTCTGATCGCAGGTCGATAGTTGGAAAGGCAGAATCTTTGAGATGTTTTTTAATTTTGATAAGCAGCTTGGCGGAACTAAGCGGTTTGGGGATAAAATCCACTGCACCAAGTGATAGGCATACGGCCAGAATTTTTTTATCGTTAAAAGCGCTCATAACGATAACCGGTATGATATCTGGATTTGGCAGTTTTTTCTTTTGCATCAAAAAGGTAATACCATTTTCCTCTCCCAGTCTGAGATCGAGAAGAACAATATGAGGGGCATGGGATTTTAAAAAATCCAAACCTTCAGTTGCGGATGATGCCCGGATAACATGCAATCCACTTCCCCCCAACATCTTTTGGAGTAAGAGGCATAAATCGTCATCATCATCAATTACCAAAATGGTTTTATTTCTCAGATCCATAATTTCAAATAAATTCAATATCCAAGCTGGCCAGATAATCTTTCATTTTTTGGAAGAGGTTATTAACTTTTTCGATGTCCTTTTGCTTGGCAGAAGTTTCCATTTCTCTGCCGATTAATCCCAATTCCGCCAAACCGTATCCTCCGGCATTTCCGGCCAACTTATGGGCCACACTTTCAATGCTGGCCAGATCATTCTTGGCCAAACTTTGCGTGATCAATTCAATATCTTTTTTCCGATTGTTTAAAAAAGTGGGCATGATATCGGCCAAATCTTTGTCCACCTGTACTCGAATTTTGGCGTTCAATGGCAACTCCATTTTTTATTGATTTACCTATCATGATAAGCGTAAATCTTTTAGTTTCAAATAGTTCAAGTCTGGATGAGGCCTCGGAAGGTGATTATCAAAATGGTCGGTTGTTCCGGTCTTGGCGAAAACGCCTAAATTCAAGGCGTTGCGCTGGCAGCAGAAGAAAACGAACAGGCATTATGAAAATTATAATGGGCCCGATGCTGGAGAGTTCCATGGTTTTCAAGATCAAGGATCATCTGCTGACTAAAACTTTGCGTGAAATGGGTTTGGTAGTGTTCAAATCTTTTAACAATGCGAGAAGAAAACGGGCGCGTGAGAAACCAGATTCGTTGTAGGATTCGTCCCAGTCACCATTGACATATCGGGCGATATCAAATTTTCCCACTAATCTCCATTGCTGTGATGAATTTTTCTCTAGATGGAAAGATGATTTTTCGTCACAAAGAGATCGGAAAAATAACATGCCTTGGAAATTAGCTTCCAAATCAGCGAAGCTTAAAACGCCGGTAACTATTTTCCCCACCAGATCGACTTCGCTCATAAGACCGAATTGCACGACTCTTTCCATTGCCGTACGCTCATCAGCTCCTCGCTCTATGGCCCGGTGGAAGATTCCAAAGTAACGAACTCCAAAGGAAATAAAATGACCGAGCTTATCGGTGCCAAGATAAACACCGTTAATGTTCATTGTTCGTGCCATAGGTAAAATAAATGGAAAAACATTTTTTATATAGATCGATTCATTACGGTAAGAACCAGCAAAATTTCTGGACGGGTAGACTTCGACTGCGGGTGAGGTTTCCGCCCATTGTTCAATAATTTGAAAAAAAGGTCGCCTAAATACGCGTATAATACGGCGAGCGGCGAGGTGGCATGAGTTGGCCTGTTGCACACTTGAGCGTTCGAGTTTTGCCAACATTTTGGAATTGACGTAATCATTGACCGCTGGTCGGGAATCCTGCAATTCCACTTGCCAACTCAAATATTGATCTGTCTCCAGCGCGAGAGCTGGCAGGGCAAAGAACAACAAAAAATATATAACGATACAATTTCGCACCATAAGGATTTCCCATTATTTCGGTGGGCGCTTTTCGACATGGCAGGTGAAGCACTTGCAGGCATTACGGTCGGCACATCCTGGATCGACAGTCACATGGCAGGCTTCACACTGATTCATTCCAGGTTTTTTAAAATCACTATGGCAGACGTTGCAATCCGTATTAAGAGTCTCGACGTGGAGTTCGTGACTAAAGCTGATATGGGGATAATGCCAGATCACTTGATCTATGGAACCCCATCCAAAGGAGTTACTGGAAAAAAGGAATAACCCGATAGAAAGAAAAAGGATTAGCGCTTTCATAGAACTCCTTATAACTCTGTCCAGATTGTTGCCGTCGGACTCACTCCACCTAACTCCTTCTTGATTCTCTCCAGCTCTTTGGCGCTAAAACGATTGGCCCCGAGGCGCACGCTGGTAAGTGACTTCATGTCTGTAAAGAGTCCTGGAGGTAATTCGCGTAAAGAATTGTGAGTGAAGTATATCCATTCAAGCTTAGGAGAATTTTTAAGAAAATCAGCAGGTAACTTTTTTAAAGAATTGTATTCAAGAAAAAGGCGTTTCAAGGAAGGAAGTCCGAGTAAATCACCGGAACTGAATTTTGAAAGCCGGTTAAATCTCAAATTCAAATTTTCCAGATGATTGAGAGCGGAAAAAAGACGCGTCGGAATTTTTTTAAGCTTCATCTCGGCCAAAAAGAGCGTGTTCAGTTGGTTTAATCCGGAAAAAGTTTTTTCATCAAGAGAGCGAATTTTATTATGACCGATGCTTAAAAAATATAGTTTGCTCAATCCGCCAAAAACTCCTTCGGGAAGCTTCTTCAATTTATTATTTTCCAGCGTGAGAGTCTCAAGATTGGATAATCCTTTGAAATCGCCAGATCTGAGTTTCTTTATACCCTTAGAGGATAAATCCAGTTTTGTGATTGTCAGAAGGTCTGCATCGCTCACCTGGTTACAAGGACGATTAAGTTTTATGGTGAGTTCTTGTTGCACTTGATCGGTTCGATCACAGATTCCTTCAGTTTGTTTTTGGAACATTCGATAAAAGGCCGTATGTGGTGCAATTCCACCGTAATCGAGACGTAGATGGCATTTCAGACACTCGACAACAGGCATATCGGGACCGGTTCCCTCGTGGCACTGACTGCACGTCTCCATGCTTGGTTTCTTGTAATTGGCATGGCAGTCCAAGCAACTTGCACCAACTTCATCCAGATGGAATCGATGACTGAAGCTGATGAGAGCGTCGGCAGAATAGACAGGATTGGGTAATATGGCACAAATCAAAAGCAGAAAACTTGCTATTCGTTTTTTCATGATCCCTCCGGAGAACTCAATATTTTTGGGAACGAATAACGCAGATAATGCAGATACACAATGACAGAAGTTGCTTTCGCGCTTTCTCTTTGGGATGGAGTTAATTTGTGATGACAGTTTCACAAGCATTCCGATTTAAGAATTTCTTTGAGATCAGCTTTGAGTGAAGTTTGCATATCGGCACTTAAACTTGTCTCAGATTATGAATTGCCCATTATTTCAATTACTTAGTTGTTAATTCCATTCATGACTAATCGTCCTCGGGCCGAGAACATTGCTGAATTCTCATAACATTGTCTAACATCCTGAAATAATTACACATAAAATCAACAACGCTTTGCATTATATCTATTGACCCTTATACTCTCACATCCGTAGGGAGTTTTTTTAAAAAAAAAGGGCGGGGTTAATTTATGGGTAAATTAAAGTTTTGTTTGCTGTTGTTGTCTTTAGGTTTGGTTTGGGCCCAAGAAGGCTTTGCTGAAACAAGTGTCTATTTTGAAAATAGGACTGGTTCATCAATCACACTTCAAACCTCTTTATCGGGTACACCTTTGCGAAGAGATGCTTATCAAATACGTGCCCGCATGATTTTGCCGGGGCAGACTTTGAAGATAATGCAGGTTAACCGCGATAGCGGAATTAAAAACGGTAAAAGCTACAAGTTTACAACCAACATCAGTGTAGGTGAGGGACAAAAATCTTCCAGTTTGAACATGAACTTTTATCAAATCTTGACTGGAAAATTTATTGGAAGTCGTTTACAGCATGGAATGATTATCGATGGACGAGATAAAGAATGGGGGACGGATCACCAAGGAAAATTTTTGGGAAAAGTAATAGGAACAACCGTGGTGCGACTGCGAGTGCATGATACAGGACGAGGTATGCACGATAACATCTATTACACGCTTGAAACTTTCGCGCCTCCAACAGCAAACGAGAACTTAAAGGCCATTTCATACAACGTATATATGCGGCCCATTTCCCTGTTTAAAAATGGACAATATGAACGGGCCCAATTACTGCCTGAAACCTTGGCAGGACGAGATATTCTGGTTTTCCAAGAGGCCTTCGATGATGACGTTCGAGGTGTGCTTAAAATGGGTTTGGCAGCGAAGTATCCTTTCCAATCAACCGTGGTAGGAACAGACCGGGTGTTTGAACAAGACGGTGGTGTTTTTATTGCGACACGTTTTCCCATACTGGAAGAAGATGAATATCTATTTGGTAGTGAGTGTGCCCGCATTTTTGAAGACTGCCTCGCGGACAAAGGAGTTAAGTACGCCAAGCTGTGGGATGGACAACGAATCATCCATGTTTTTGCAACCCATTTGCAAAATGGTGATGGTCGCAAGGATATTGCTGCTCGCAAAAGTCAAGTCGAGCGTATTCATCAATTTATGTTGCGGAAACTGTCAGGAAGTAACAATGCAGAACTCGTGCTCTTAATGGGAGACTACAATATAAATTTAAAGACAACGCCTGATGCTTTTTCTCGTTATAGTCTAAAGACGATCTTATCTGATGACCGACCCTATAGCTGGGACCCTGAATATAACGAACTTGCCAGTTCAGGTTCTGCTCAGCAAGTAGACTACATCTATTATAGTGAAAACCATTTAATTCCTGCGACTTTCGAACAGAAAGTTATTCCACTCAAGTCGAAAAGACGTTGGAAATTCTTGGATAGTTTGCATATTTTTAGAGATCTAAGCGATCACTTTCCGATCGAAGCAACGATGACATTTTAAGGGTCTACGACATCTAGGGCGAAGTAACTTTTGATTTGAGAAAAGACATTTTCTGCCCATAGATTGGCGCGCTTGATGAGTTCGGGATGCCAGCAATAATGGACACCGTCGACCGTTGGCCCGCGTGGAAGTTCAGGCGGAAAGTTGGTCAATTTTCCACTATCGATAAGCAAACATTTTTTATTCGAAGGCCCACCTTCTCCCGCCGCTTCAATCCCTTGTCTAACGGCCTGATAGTAAGTGGCGGTCTTTTCATTACTCCAACGACGACTATTGGGAGGAGAGACCCAGGCACAATCGGATTCCTGTTCAAATACCACACGCACCATACGTGCCGAGTCTTTTTGTAGATTGATAGGGGCTAGGGAGTTAGTACCCAAGTTGATGACGGTTAACTTTTTTGCTGTGGCATTTGGGGCAAAAGATTTTTGCAGGAAATCGGGAAAATAAGGTGTAGTGGTTTTGACTAACTTTCTAGGACGGATGACCGGTTCCCTGGTGTAACCTCGTTCCTCTATTCCCAGAGGGGAGACGACGCGCTGGTTGGGGCGGAGCCATGTGTCGGGAGATGAGCCGCCAATGGCAAGGGAATGAATATAAGAGTTATTCACGCTGCGCAAAAGTTGGTTCAGGTGTTCGCCAAATTCACAATTTCCGTGTGAGTCGGAAATGAAAACGACATGGGCCCCCACTTCTGTGGCACTTAAGTTAGGAGGGGAGGCAACTAAGACAATAGAGAGAGAAATCAATATTGATAACATCTATTTATTATTACCCAACTCCGAACTAATTGTCACACTTGACGGTTGGCAAGGGAGCCTTACTTTGGGTAGCATTATTCACTTTTGTTACTGACGAGGATTGTCGGACATGTCTGAGCTGCAAGGAATATCGATAACACGACATTTAGATAGTATTTTGGAGGAATTTAAGTCCTCTAAAACGATCTATGATTTTCCCTTTGCCAAAATGTATCGGGGACAGTTTTCTGCTGATCTCTCAGTCAATTTTCACGCAACTCAGGTTGCCACCCCTTTGGGGCCGGCGGCCGGGCCTCATACCCAATTGGCCCAAAATATCGTTTTGGCCTTTCTGGGCGGTGCTCGAATTTTTGAACTCAAAACGGTTCAGATTTTAGACCAATTGGACATCCCCAGACCTTGCATCGACGCACGCAATATTTGCTTTAACGTGGAATGGTCGCAGGAGCTTTCGCTGCTAGAATCGTCGCGTGAATATGTTAAGGCTTGGCTGCTGTTGCATTTCATTCGTGAGTTAGAACTGTTAGGAGTTGTGAAGAGCAGTCCCTTGTATAATGTTCATTTTGATTTATCCGCTGGTTACGACCTCAAGGGGATCTCATCTCCCCAGATGACGACATGGTTTAAGCATATGCAAAATGCCAGGGAACTCATAGAGGAGCAGTTGGTGCAATTGCCAATGCGTTACCAACACTTAAAGAGAATTAGCGTTCCGACTTCCCTCTCCAATTCGGTGACCCTTTCAACCTTTCATGGTTGTCCCGCGGGTGAGATTGAAAAGATGGTTGAATATTTACTGGGTGATCTTGGATTGAACGTCATTGTTAAAATGAATCCGACATTGCTGGGTCAGGAACGGGTGAAGCAGATTTTACACCAAGACCTCGGTTACACCCATATTGCTCTCCTGTCCAAGGCCTTTGAAAGTGATCTCAATTTCGAGCAGGCAGTGGCGATGATGAAACGTTTGCAAGGCAAAGCAAAATCGTGCAATCGCTTTTTGGGGGCCAAGTTTACCAATACTTTGGTGGTTGGCGGTGAGCATTCTAAATTATCACCAAGTGAACAATATCTATCCGGTCCTCCGTTGCATGTGATGGCGATGGAGGCCTTACATAAATTTCGTGAGAAGATGGGCGCAGAATTTCCGGTTTCCTTTTCCGCCGGTATTGATGCTACCAATGTCGCCGATACGATGGCCTGCAATATTATACCTGTCACTGTTTGCACCGATCTTCTTAAAATCGGCGGATACACCCGATTAAATAAGTATTTCAAAAATATTGATGAGATATTTGCCCAAGCGGAAGTGACGAGTTTAGATCAATTTATTTTGAAGCGCGCTAAGAGTGCCGAGACTCTGGAGCAGGCCGGTTTATGCAATTCCCGTGAGTACGTCAAAACGCTGTCAAAAAATCCGCGCTATCATTTCGAGAAAAACATGAAACTGCCCAAGAAGACGGAAAAAAAATTAGATTTTTTTGAGTGTCTTACTTGCAACATCTGCATGGAAGTGTGCCCTAACGGAGCTAATTTTCTCTTTCCCATGCCACCACAAGAATATTCTATGCCGGATTATCGCTGGAATGGATGCGAATTTGTGTCGGATGGAACCATTAGCATTAAGCTGGAGAAAGGGGCGGAAATTGCCAATTTGAGCGAGTTTTGCAATGACTGTTCTAATTGCGATACTTTCTGTCCTGAAGTCGGCGGGCCCTATATAGTAAAGCCAAAGTTTTTTATTAAGAGAGATAATTATGAAAGGCATCAGACGCAGGGCTTTTGGCTTGAAGACAACTGCATTCGCGGGAAATTTGATAGCGCTGAATACATTTTGAGAAAAGATGTTGCAAAAGCTCAATGGGAATTTCTTACTGAGATGGGGACTTTCCTTTTTGATACCCAAAATAAATTACTTGCTTTTTCTGCCAATAAGCCAATGTCTGCAAGCGATCGTGTCCCATCGGATAAATATTTGAAACTGAAAATTTTATTGGAAGGTCTTTCAAAATCGAGTCGCTACGGAGCGACTCTCTTACGCAGAGAGGATAACTGTGAATAGCACTATTTTAAAAAAGGCTGAAGATTGTCGCAAGGCTTGTGCTGATTTTTTGCGCGATCTTGTGAGAGTGCAAAGTTTTAGCACTGGTGAGAAAGAAGTGGCTTTGCGAATTAAAAAGGAAATGGAGAAGTTGGGTTTTGATCAGGCCTGGATCGATGATTACGGAAATGTGATAGGCAGAATCGGGCAAGGCCCCACTCGCATTGTATACGATGGACACATTGATACCGTTGGGATCGGGAATCGCGAGAGCTGGCCTTATCATCCTTTCGAAGGAAAAGTGGAAGAGGGTTATATCTACGGTCGCGGCGCCAGTGATAACAAAGCCGCCAGTGCTGTTCAGGTTTACGGTGCTAAAATATTTCAAGAAACATGTTCGACAAAAGATTTCAGCATTTTTGTAGTGGGATCAATTCAAGAAGAAGATTGTGACGGTTTGGCCTTGAAATACGCTTTAGAGAAAAGTATAGGCAATGTTCACTTTGTCTGCATGGGAGAGGCCACTGATCTCAACGTTTATCGCGGGCATCGCGGTCGCATGGAAATCAAAGTTCGCGCCAAGGGCCGATCATGTCACGGCTCAGCTCCCGAGCGGGGTACAAATGCCATTTATAAAATGACAAAATTAATCCAAGACCTTGAGGCCCTTAATGAACGGCTGCAAACAGATGCTTTCCTCGGCAAAGGCACTTTGGCGGTTACTCATATTACCGCTCAAACCCCCAGCCTTTGCGCTGTTCCTGACGGTTGCGAAATTCACATTGATCGTCGTTTAACTTGGGGGGAGGATAAGGCCTTGGCAATTAAGCAAATTCACGATTTGCCCGGCTTTGATCACGATGCGATGGAGATTGTGGTTCCCATCTATAAGACCCCTTCTTACACCGGAAAAATCTTGCAAACAGAATGTTTCTTTCCGACTTGGGTTTTGCCTGAAAAACATCCCTTGGTGCGTGCCGGCCATGAAGCCGCTAAAAAGGCCACACCCGAACAAAAGCCGATCATTGATAAGTGGGTTTTTAGTACCAACGGCGTTTCCAGTATGGGGCAACTCAATATTCCTACCATCGGATACGGACCGGCAAAAGAAGATGACGCCCACACTACCAATGATCGGGTCAAGATTGATGATTTAGTAAAATCTATGGCCTTCTATGCTTTTCTGCCCGGTGAGATTGGGAGTCAAAAATGATCTGTTTCTCACTCAATAATCAGAAAAAAGTTTTTGAAGGTGATCCGGAACTCTCACTTCTAAAATATCTGCGGGATATCGAAGGATTGACTTCTCCCAAAGATGGTTGTGGCACGGTTCAAATGGACGATAAAGCGGTCTTATCTTGTACCACTCATATGAAACAAGTTGAGGGAAAAGCCATCTATACGCTTGAAGGTCTGCCCGAATACACCAAGCAAAGTTTGGCCCGCTCGCTGGCCATGAGCGGAGCTGTTCAGTGCGGATTTTGTACTCCAGGAATTTTGGTGAGATCAAAGGTGTTGCTCGACCATTACCCCAGGCCCAGTCATGATCAAATTGTGAAAGTCTTAAGTCCGCATCTTTGTCGCTGTACCGGTTATAAAAAAATTGTGGAAGGAATTCGTCACGCTGCTGATGCCATCAGTGAAAAACGTGAAGTTGTAATACCCAAAACTCGTGGACAGATTGGTGACCGTGAACCCAAATATGAAGCAATCAAGACTGCCTTAGGAGAACGTCCTTTTGTTAATGATCTAAAGTTTGCCAATTTGCATTTTGGTGCCCTTAAATTGACCGATCATCCGCGGGCAAAAATTTTGAAAATAGACACGACCTCAGCCGCGCAGAAACCCGGTGTGGTGAAAATTCTCACAGCTCAAGATGTACCGGGCGAAAGAAAAATCGGATTAATTATTGCCGACTGGCCGTTAATGATTGCACAAGGCGAGGTCACTCATTGTATAGGTGATGTTTTGGCGGTGGTTGTTGCCAAAAGTGAATTGGAGGCACGCAATGCCGCGGCATTCATTCATGTCGAATATGAAATTCAACCTCCCGTGGTCGATCCCCATGAGGCCCTCAGGCCAAATTCCCCCATTGTACATAGTGGCAGTAATCTGCTTGATAATTGTATTGTGAAAAGGGGCGGGGATGCTGAAGCCGCTTTTCTTAAATCGGCCTTCGTCGTCTCGGGTATTTTTCAAACTCAGAGAATTGAACATGCCTTTATGGAACCTGAAGCATGCGTGGCCGTGCCGAAAGAACAAGAGGGCCTTGATATTTACAGCCCAGGCCAAGGTGTTTACGAAGATCAACGCCAGATTTCTATGCTTCTAGGTATTTCTAAGGAAAAAATAAACGTGATCTTAGTACCCAATGGTGGTGGTTTTGGAGGCAAAGAAGACCTGAGTGTTCAAGGGCATGCCGCTTTTGCGGCCTATCTTTTGAAAGTGCCGGTGAAAATTTCCTTGAATCGTGAAGAGTCAATCACCATTCATCCCAAACGGCATCCCATTTGGATGGATTACAAAATCGGTTGCGATAAGGAGGGCAAACTCACCGTCGTCAAGGCCCGAATGGTGGGAGATTCAGGGGCTTATGCTTCTGTGGGTATGAAAGTATTGGAGCGAGCTGCGGGGCATTCCACCGGTGCTTACAATGTTCCTGTTGTGGATGTGGAGGCCAAGACCGTTTACACCAATAACATTCCTTGTGGGGCCATGCGCGGGTTTGGTGCTAATCAGGCCAATTTTGCCATTGAAACTTTGATTGATGAAATCTGTGAAAAAGGTAAGTTCGATCGTTGGCAATTTCGCTATAACAATGCCTTGGTGGATGGTTCGGTGACTGCCACCGGGCAAGCCTTAAGTGGCGGTGTAGGAGTGCGTGCCACACTTCTCGCACTCAAAGATGAATACGCAAAGGCCCGTTATGCCGGTCTTGCTTGTGGAATAAAAAATACCGGGATTGGCAACGGAATGCCTGATGCCAGCAAGGTGCAGATTGATATTGAAAGAGAAGATCGCGTGGTTATTTATCACGGATGGACCGAAATGGGGCAAGGTGTGCATACCATGGCGTTGCAAACGTTTTGCCAGGAGACCGGCCTTCCTCCTGAAATTGTGGAAGTCAAAGTTGAATCACGAATTAGCAATGCCTTTACTGGAATGACGACTGCATCTCGTGCTACCTCACTTGTGGGAAATGCTATTATCGATGCTTGTAAAAAAATCAATGCTGATTTAAAGGAAAATGCTTTTAAAAAATTGGTGGGAAAGAAATATCCGGGTGAATGGATTTGTGATTTCACTACCAAACCAGGCAAGGTGAACAAGGAAGGAAAAGTCGTCACTCATTACTCTTACAGCTATGCCACCCAATTGGTTGTTCTCGATGATCAAGGTAAAATCGATACCATTTATGCTGCTCATGATGCCGGCAAAATCATGAACCCAACTCTCTTTGAAAGTCAGATTGAAGGATCATTGCATATGGGATTGGGTTATGCTTTATGCGAAGACCTCCCCATGAAAGACGGTCATCTGATCAGCAAAAAATTAAAAGATTGCCAGATTTTACGCGCACGCGATATTCCCAACTTTGTGGTGAAAGGAGTCGAGGTACATGATCCCTTAGGCCCCTATGGTGCCAAAGGCGTGGGAGAAATTGGCTTAGTTCCAACAGCTCCAGCGGTAGGAAATGCTTTTTATCAATTTGATGGAATTCGACGACGGACTCTTCCTATGAAGAGAAAGGCGCACTAATGGGATTAGTGATAAAAAATGGGACCTATGTCGATTGGGAAACGCTGGAGGTTAAGTGCTTTGATATTAAGTTAGATAATGCGGACAACTCCAATCAGGTGATCGATGCTGCAGGGAAATTTGTCATGCGTTCCTTTGCTTGTGCCCACCACCATGCCTATTCCTTCTTGGCACGAGGAATGCCGGCACCAAAACAAACTCCCAGTAATTTTCATGAAATTTTAAAATATATCTGGTGGAACCTTGACCGCAAACTTGATTTAGAAATGATCAAGGCCAGTGCTCGTGGCACTGCCTTACTGTGTGCCAAAAATGGTGTCACCTTCGTGATTGATCATCACTCTTCTCCGATGGCCTCGTCGGGGTCTTTGGAAATCATATCCCAGGCCTTCAAGGAGCTTGGCGTAGGACATCTCTTGTGTCTTGAGTTGTCTGATCGTGATGGGGCTGCGGCTCTCAAAATGGGATTTGATGAAACTGAAACCTTTTTGAAAACAAATCCTGATAATGGCTTAATAGGGCTTCATGCTTCTTTTACTTTGAACGCCAAAACCTTGGAGAAAACTGCGGTGTTGATGGAAAAATACAACACAGGTGTTCACGTGCATGTGGCTGAAGATATAATTGATCAAAGTGAGTGTGAAAAGAAATACCATCTGCGTGTGCTTGAACGTTTTCAGAAATATGGTTTTCTCAATTCCAGCAAAACCATCCTTGCTCATGGCGTTCATCTCTCTGAACACGAGAGAGAATTGTTTACGGCAACG
The DNA here is from genome assembly GCA_016187935.1 of Bdellovibrio sp. Classification (GTDB taxonomy): domain Bacteria; phylum Bdellovibrionota; class Bacteriovoracia; order Bacteriovoracales; family Bacteriovoracaceae; genus GWA2-49-15. Next base: position 5,091 of record JACPIU010000008.1, on the reverse strand, counting down.
CAAGCCTTTCTCGCAATCTCAACGGAAAGTAATCAAAATAACAGAGTGGGAGTATTCTCATCGCGAGGGTTGCCATGCGAGCGTATTATGCTCGGGACTGATGGAATGCATTCTGATATGTTGCAGAGTGCTCGTGCTCACTATTTGCAAAATCATCATACTGAAAATATCGATTTAATGACGGCATACAAACGCTTGCGCAATATTCATTCTTATTTGACAAAAAATAAAATTCCGGGGGATGATGCGAGCAATCTGGTAATTTATGATTACCCTGCGCCTACGACAGTGCATACAGGTAATTTTCTCGGGCATTTTTTCTATGGGATAATGAGTGCCGACGTTGATACAGTTATTTCAAATGGAAAAGTTATAATTAAAAATAAGAAACATACTTTGGTCGATGAACATCAGATTCTCGCCCATTGCAAAGAGCAAGGAGAGCGTTTATGGAAAGAATTGTAAAAATTGGAGTCGTGCAGTGTTCTACTCCTAAAACGACAGGAACTTTCGATGAAATTCGGGGTGCCATGATTGAAAAACATCTGGGACTTATAAAAAAGGCACATGAATCAGGAGTGAAAATTTTAGGTTTGCAAGAAGTGTTTAACGGGCCTTTTTTCCCCGCCTGCGAAGATAAAAAATGGTATGGTTTTGCCGAGGAAGTCCCCAATGGGCCGACCGTCAAAATAATCCAAGAGCAGGCCAAAAAATATAATATGGTGATTATCGCACCGGTGTATGAGCGAGAAATGGCCGGAGTTTATTACAATACGGCTGCTGTCATTGATGCCGATGGATCTTATTTGGGAAAATATCGTAAGACTCACATTCCCCAAGGTTCCGGCTTTAATGAAAAATATTACTTTAAACCTGGTAATTTGGGATTCCCGGTTTTTAAAACCAAGTATGCCACCATTGGTGTCTATATCTGTTACGATCGCCATTTTCCTGAAGGTGCCAGGGCCCTTGCTCTTCGTGGCGCCGAAATTATTTTTAATCCTTCGGCAACGATCAAATCCACCAGTCACTATATGTGGAAAATTGAACAACCGGGACTGGCCTGCGCCAATGCCGTATACGTTGCAACCAACAATCGAGTCGGTTGGGAAGATCCTTGGAGACACGGTTATTTTTATGGCACAAGCTATGTTGTCGATCCAAAAGGTGTCATCATCGCGGAAGGATCAGAGGATAAAGATGAAGTTGTGGTGGCCGATTGTAATTTATCCGTGATCGATGATGTTCGTCACAATTATCAATTTTTCAGAGACCGCCGTCCGGATTTGTATGGAGATCTGGTCGATAAGAATTTGTAAATCTTTATAGATCCTCTCATCTATTATTTTTGTGAGAGATGGATTGGATCACGACTCCCGATGTGAGAGATCACTTTCGGAAAAGTTTGTTTAAGTAAGATTTATTTGATTGTTCAAAATCCCAGCGTCCCCTACCCTTAACTGAGAAGATTTACATCTCTAATAGTTCATGGAGGAATTATGAAGTTAACTGTCTTGGCCGCATTGTGCCTGTTTTTGACTACCTCAGTTTTTGCCAGTCTTTCATGTGTAAACCCAGTCAATGGACATAAAGGTTTTTTGCCAGAGAATAATTTAAAAATTCATGTTGGCGATAAAGCATCCAACACTATGACCAAGGAACGTTTCAATGCCATTATCGATGGCGTTGACAAATTTTATCGGCCGATTGTGAAGAGCAAGGGCGGTATGTTGAAATGGGCCCGAAAATGGGATGATGCTACAGTTAATGCCAGCGCCCAGAGAATCTTTAAAATTTGGCAGGTCAATATGTACGGCGGTTTGGCCCGTCACTCCTTGGTGACAGATGATGGTTTTGCTTTGGTGGTTTGTCACGAATTAGGCCATCACTTAGGTGGGGCCCCCAAAATTGGTGGTTCGGCTTCTCAATGGGCCTCAAATGAAGGACAAGCCGATTACTTTGGTACCATGAAGTGTTTCCGCAGAGTTTTTGAATCCGAAGATAATCAAGCTGTTATTGCTCGAATGAATGTCGATCCCTTGGTAAAGAAGAATTGCGCGGAACATTTCACTTTGGCCAACGATCAGGCCCTCTGTGTTCGAGCTGCGATGGCCGGTAAATCGCTGGCCGATCTTCTTGCCGAACTTGGCGGAAGAGGTGTGGTTAATTTTTCTACTCCCGATGCTTCTCGCGTAAGTAGGACAAACGACGCCCATCCAGCTGCCCAGTGTCGCCTCGATACTTATTTCCAAGGTTCTTTATGCGATAAAGATGTCAGTGACGAAGTTGATAACAGTGATGCAGAAAAGGGAGTTTGCACTCTGGCCCAGGGGTACACCTTCGGGACACGACCACTTTGCTGGTATAAACCTTAATCTAATGTTTTAATCTACAAGCAAAGGCAGTTTGTGAACACAAAACTGCCTTTGCTTGTTATGATCTATGGATTAGAGCAAAAATATGGCCTTACAACTGATTAGACCTGAAAGCGTTCGCCAAGATTTGCGTGGTCTTACCTTATGGTTTTCCGAGGGCGAACGCAATCTGTTGGTTGTTCATGATGAACGCGGAGTTATTTTTTTTGAATATATAGACACTCAAAAGATGATCGAAGGTGGCAGGGATCTTTCTCTCAAAGTGGGAGAAATCGGTGGTTCACGCACTCCCTTGAGTTATCTTCGGCGTTCACGGGTCATCGCATACAAATCAATCGTTAAAGGTGAGCTTCTCAATGATTTGAAAAATGAAATTGAAAAATGTCAGGGCATGCCTTCCTACATACAACAGACATTGAAGAGTTACCTTGGTGGTGAATCCAAAAGTTTAGACTTTGCGACACCCTTGCAAGATTATCATCCCTTGCGTACATCCCATGTATTGTCTCGTGCCATGGCACCACTGTATCGATATCGCATGTTTCAATGGTTAAATGGATGGTTTTTGCCTGTGATCGTCGGAATAGTGATTGGTGCTATCAGCTTACAAGTTCTTTATAACTACTACACAAGATACGATCCCATCCGTCAGTGTTATAAGAGGGGATATTTTACTGACTGTGCCGAAACACTCCGAAGATCGATGGTATCCCAGGAAAAAAAACAAGAGTGGCCGGAGAATGCTCTTCAAAATGTGCTCCTCGCTTGTAAAAATGGCAGTCATCCCGAAGGCTGTGGGTTGATTTATGACTATCTGAAAAATAAACCCCATGATGAATGGGTAAAGAAATTTATCGCGCCGGAATGTCGACCGCAGTCCTTGACGAATGCGTGTCATCTCTGGAGTCAATTCTTGTCGGATGAACAGAAGCCTTTCGAGAGTATGCTGGCCCAAGTTCTCCAGTGTCAATATTTTCGATCGCTGGTGGTAAACAAATTGGCGGTGGAGACCCTTCCCTTAAATCTGTTACACGATTTGAGAGAATGCCAGAAATCAGTGGTTTTTGATGCTGATCAAATGGTATTGGGACACCCCATGTATATATCGAGATTAGAGAATTTGTGCAGCAAAGGACAAATCTGTGCCCCTTTGTTGGCGAGTGCTATGGGATCATCCGGTCAAAAAAAAGTGCTAGCGATGCTGGTGAAATCATGCCAGGAATATCAGGACGATCAGTGTATTCTTTTGGCCTGTTTTTTGCCCACGGACGAAAATGTGCAAGCTTTTAGACCAAAGAGTGTTTTATTTTGGAAAGATGGTGTGGGAGAAAAAACTGTTGTGAGCAAGGCAATTCCGCAATTTTATCAGACACTAACAACCGCCGAACAGAACGATGCGCGGAAAAATTGGGAACGGGAATGTGGAGCAGGTGATATTCGTTCCTGTTTTCACTCGACCGCAACTTCGGAAGAAAAGGATTTTCGCCATAATGTAAAAAAATTCTGTGGCATGTTGCCTGAATACTTAAAAAAAGCGGCCTTTGTGGATTTGCTGACTCTTCGACTTAGTCTAAAGCTTTCGGGTGAGTAAATTAGAAATCACTGATTAATTGAACAGCTTCGGGCATATCCGTGAAGGGATTGCGATTCCCTTGAATTTCTTCAATCGTATTATTTCGTTCCTGTTCCACTTGATCGACAGGGTCATTGAGATGCCACTGGCGCAAATATTTTTCTTGAATTGGATCGATCGGCATTTTGTATCTAATGGAGAAATAAAACAGCGCACGTGCTACGTTTCCTTGATGATCACGAGGTGGGGTAAAGTAAAGACTGGATGCCCGCCCAGTTCCATCTTCAGGTACTCCAAGACTTGAATCGGGACAGTTGTCAATCTCAGTCGTCGGTGTTACTTCGGCAAAGGGTAAATTTCCTCGTGTGTTATTAACCTTGCTATCCGCGGGATAGAGATGGTGCAAGTCAGCTTTCTGTGTATCCTTAGGAAAGATGGAAGAGAATTTACTCTGCGGCCAAGTATGTTCACAATTCAAGATGTCGGCCTTGGGAATACTCATTGGGCCAACCCCGATAGATGCACGGAAATCGCGATTGCAATAGACATCGCGGACAAAATATCCCCGGCCATCAGATTCCAAATGGATCTTACCGAATAAATATTTTCGGGCCTCATTATAGGTTTGAGCATGATGCCCCTTTTGCAGGACGGTAAAAAAGGCCTTTTTCAATTCTTCGTTACGAATGGTTTTGGCCTCAACGTTTTTTCGTAAATCGATGGGGTAATAGCTTGGAAATTGGGCAAAAGCGAGAAATGGAAGACACAGAGCACAGCACAGAGTCAGGCGAACGAGTGGGCAAATACTCATAAGTCTTTCCTACTTCTTATAATTAGACTCAGATAATAAATACATCATAACACCATGGCAAGTTTAAACTGGCCTACAACCGTGGTGTTTTTTGCGATCCTAGCGGCATTTGCAAATTCACTTAAAATTAGTAATTGGATTTTTTTTATATAAGCTGTTGATTATGAAACTGAATATAAAGGTCAAGATGCTGCTTAAGCATGGCGGGGTCCTTGGTGGTGCACCAAGTTTTTCTAAAAAGGCGATTGATGTTTGCCCGAAGCATGGCATAGGTGTGATTGAGCATGAACAAGGGATCGTATGTGAGTTTTTTAAGCTCTCCTTGTCCGGTG
>JACPIU010000007.1 GCA_016187935.1 Bdellovibrio sp. | reverse complement strand
TCTTGGATTTCGTTGTTCATTTTTGAGTCTCCTGGTTTCTGTCTGTTTTTCCCTCTTGATTGAGGGTTCCTTCACCAGACCAGAGGAACCCGAGGAGGGAAAAAAGCGAGTGGAGGCATTGCCCGCGCCCCGACCGCGAAGTCAGGCAGGACGAATGCCAGGAGCAAAGCGGATGGCGTGAGACCTGCGGAGGGGCGAGAAAAGGGCAAGGCTGGAGCGAGCGTCAGGAAACAGAAACGCCCAGGGAGACTCCCGAAATCCGAGAACTATGAGCGGCCGGCGTTCTATTTTGTGACAGGAAACAAGAATGAGCTGTCCCCCTTGAAGGATCATACCCATAAAGCTGCAATTGTTGTCGAGCTTGAGGGCCTTGCAGGCCATGATCCGAAGGTCTAATGATATAATCTGGTCGCCGAATTCGACTCTGAAATAAATACGACGAGATACCTGAAGCAGTTTTGCTGGGACAAGGGTTTGAATAAGACCATGGTCTCTAATCTCTTGCGTGGAAAGAAAGGTTTTCAAGTTTCCACCTTGGTCAAAATCGCCAATGCCTTGGGAAAAAGCTCCCGGCCAAGATTCATTGTAGTGGCATCATGGCCATTGCGCCCAGGTGACAACCAATTTTCAAGGGTATATGAAAAATATTTACCACTGGCCAGGAGTAGGGTAAAAATACCTGCAATGCAGGAGGTCTGTATGGAAAAAGATGCATTAAATTATGGTGCAGTCATTTTTACGACGGGTAAGCGCAAAGGCCAACTTGGATATTATGATGATGACTCGGATGATGACAACCGCGCTATTGTTTATTTTGGGTGCTCAATATCCAGATCAGTTTTGCTAGATTCTCAGGCAGGTGACGAATGATAAAAATTGCGAAATTTCCACATTTAATTTTGCCAGGATACAATACGGGCATGTTCTGTCCTCACTGTAATCAGGGATTTTTAAGTAGTGCAACTGCTGACTTTCATACTATGGAGACAAAAAGAAGTAAGAACGACCGGGCAGAGAAAGAAGCAGACTGTGAGGATCAGATGCATCTTTTTTCTACTCTTCTAATATGCCAAAATTGTAGTGATTGTGTCACGACATGTGGTTATGGCAAGATGGCACCTGATCCAAATCCAGATAATAATTTCCCGAAGCCCCAATACACTTTGCATTTTAGGCCCTTATTTTTTTACCCGACGATACACCTTTTTGAGGTACCAACCAAAGTACCTGAAAAGGTGAAGATAAATTTATTAAGTTCATTTTCGTTGTTTTGGAGTGAGCCAGACGCATGCATAAACAAGCTTAGAGTGAGTATTGAGCACCTGCTCGATTCATTTCATATTAAGAAAAAATTAAAAGATAAGCATGGTAAACAGGTATTTCTTAGCACAGGTGCAAGGATTGATTTGTTTCGGAAAAAATATAAAACTTCAGCACGGAAGGATGTTGCTTCCAAGCTTAATGCCTTGAAGTGGATGGGAAATATTGGCAGTCACCGAGGAGGAACTAAACAGAAAGATGCTTGGAAAGTTTATGAAATAATGGAAGTAGTGCTGAAGATGCTCTATGAAAGCCATGATAGCACTATTGAAAGGCGAGTTAGGACAATAAACAAAACGAAAGGGCGCTCAAAGCGAATATAAATTGTTACAGTAGATGGACTTTGAATGGGTGGAGCCCGTGATTAAATGAATAAAAATGAAATTTATGGTCTAGAGTTAGAGAGGCAAATTACAGATGAATTATGCATTCATTTATGCATTAAGCATGAATTGTATAATAGCGCAGGCCTGTCGATTGGAATTCGTGGAAAATTATTCGATACATGGAAAGGAAGTTATCCTGCAAAAATAGTGAAGGGAAAAGACGATTATGTTGCCATAACCTTAAAACACGATGTTATTTTTGAGCAGGAAAAACTAGATTTTAGATATATTGAAAAAATCAGATTGGGGAATACTGGTGTGGATCAGAATCTTGAAATACATGTGCCATTAGAAATTCGCAATCAAGTAATTTTTTGGTCTAATTTGAAATCAGCAGGAAGAGATTTGAAAGATGTTCTACAAGAACACCAAGAGTTGTTAGCAAGGCGGGAGCATATGCGAAGTCGAGGACTTGGTGCTCCAGTTTTAGGCGGATGTACATACAAGGCCGTGGTCTTTCTCAATCAAGTCTATTTTACGAATCGAATTGATTACTTTGACTTCATTGTTGAACCCTTTGACCCGCTTGGGATGAGTAATATTTATGAGCTTGTGATGTCATTCTTTAAAAAGTATAAGATTGGTGTGGATGGGAATAGAGTCAGAGAGATTATTGATTCTAGTGGTCATCAGCCGACTGCGCTTGTTTTATATCCGAAAATACATGCCCGTGATCTGGAGGAATGTCATCGTATTGTTTATGATGAAGCCAAGTCCTTCATGAATTTGGCTGCTTTAAATCGTCAAAGCCACGGTGAAATTCTATGTGCTATTGTCGCTCATTTTGGAAGTGATCAAATTAATATATTTTTAAATACCCCTACATATCGCGGTAATTTGTTAGGAGGTTTTATTTCTGGTGAGGATGTTGAGGAAACTTATACTCAGATCGCTTCACTGCGAATAAATGCGAGAGCAAAGCTTTATTTTGAATTGTATAATGAGACGCGAAGAGAATTATCAGTAGACTTTAGATTTTTTAGATTATGGAATATCTTGGAGACAATCGCAAAAACGAAAAATTATGTTGGTCGCCCATTGCTCGATTGGGCAGGCCAACAAGTATGCAATATCCGAGGTATACCTAGAACTATCTTAGAACATACGAAGGAGCAGGTGTTTGAGCTTTTAAGAGAATCTTTAAGTGGAATAAATGTTCAGGGCTATTTTGGAAGCAAACTTAATGCAAGAACTAATGATGAGTTGATTGATAGATATTTGACAGTTTGGTATCAGCATAGAAATTGCACGGCTCATCGTGGTGCTTGTTTACCCAGTGATCAAACAATCTGTGATCCAACTAAGGCTAGTTGCATTACGTGCAAAACCGAAAGTTTTTTAACTTATAGCGAAAATAATAGTACCTACGAGTTAATAGATCACTATTATGATGTTTTGGATCGTTGTGTAGCCACGATCCTTAGAAGGGAGATTTGTTAAAAATATAGGCCAGGGAGAACGTGAGCTAAATATGAGCTACCACACCCAAAAACACCTCATAAAAGACAACTACAGACTGCAAACTTTTGCCAATATTAATTTTGTTAAAAGCACTCTCAACTTACCGAAAATGAAGACAAATCATTAACATCATTGGGATTAGAAATTGATTGGCGTCAGAGATTGCAAATGCTATGAATGCGTTCCAGTCCTGGGCACCATAAATCCTGCAAGTGTTTGAATGTAAAGAGTTTTTAAGCAACAAATTTAGGTCATGTGTACTAAAAGTGTACTACGCTTTTTAGAGCGTAGCATTTTGTTGGTGCGTGAACAGATTTATCACTTCATTTTTTCCTCAGCACCGAAATTAACCACATTGATTGCAGAGGCCAGATGGTCCGGCGACAAGTGCGCATATCGCATGGTCATTTCAATTCGTGAGTGGCCTAAGATTTTTTGTAAATCGTAGAGGTTTCCACCATTCATCATGAAGTGACTGGAAAAAGTGTGCCGAAGATCGTGGAAGCGAAAATGCCGTTCAAGTGACGCTCGTCTTTGGGCCTTGCTAAAGTCGCGGTAGAGGTGGTGAGGGTCAACCGGCCTGCCTAACTCATCAACGAACACGTAGTCACTCTTGCGCTTTAAAAAGAGGTCTTTCAGAAGTGATCTAACCTGATCGTTCATGGGGACGATTCTGCGCTTGCCTGATTTTGTCGTGGCCCGATGCCCGCGCTTATCGCGGATGCCGCCAATTTCAATTTGCGAGGACTGTCGAAAGAACTTCTATGCCGCTAAATCTTTTAAAAACTCTGAAAGTTCTTCATTGAACTGCTTAATCAGTTTGTTGTTTTTTGAACTGATTACCAGTGCAAAATAATAGTTAAGTAAAGAATCCACTTTAAATCGGTCAATCTGGCAATGCAGAATTCGGCTGATGATGGCCGGCCCCACACCAATGATCTCGGCCAGCTCAAGATTGGAATAGTTGTGTTCCCTTTTGAATTTCAAAATTTGCTGGCAGACATTAAACTTCATTTTATCCAGCGGCGATGCCGATGCATCAAGTGCTTCCGTTGATTTGATTTTGCCAGATTTTATTTTATCAAGGACTTTAAAAATTCTTTCTCTGTCTGGGTAGCTCATGATTTCCCCCTTTTAATCTCAAATAATGTTATAACGCCGCCGGCCTCTGGCTTTTTTTGATCAATACAAAAAACAATGCGATATTTTTTCTTTTGATCAAAAAAAACTTTATCAACGACGAAGTATTCCCAATCCCCATCATTTTCAGAATTGATTTCTAAAAAGTTCAAAGATTCAAAGAATGAAATGACATCCTCAATCTTAAAATGCGACCTTGCCTTTTTCCCATATCCCTTGGTTCGACTTAGGCCATAATTGATATGCCTAAGGTCAACTTCTATCGCCTTTATGAGATAGGAATTGATGTGCGTCGGACGGATTGGGCAATGAACTAAATCGGTTGGCTTCATATCTGCATTCTCATTTCAGATTACACTTAATTGACTATAAAGTCAATATGGTTGACTGTCTGCTCCATTTCCATAGGCGCTGTCGGCGCGGAAGTAGCGGGGGGCATGCTTGGGAATGATGCTGAAGATTTTTGAATCATATTGCTGGCCCCGACACAGGAATGGGTTGCCACACGGCGAAGATCCCAGCCATAGCAGAACCCGTATATTGATCAAAGGTATTTTGGCTGCTGAGGCCCATCTGTTATTTATATCCGTCAAATTCCACGCTTCCCATGGCGCATAATGGGTCGGCCGAAAACTTACATTGTCACTTTTAATGGTGTCGACAACACCGACTTTAATTCTAAAGACCTGGTAGTCTGTACCTAATCTTTTGCCAGTTCCTCGACGCTTTGTGCTTTATGGGTACCGAGGTCTTTGTGTTGCTCGTTCGGTGCGGGACATTCGCTCGAGCAGGTTGCCTTTAGGAATAGAGCTGCCATTAGTGCCATCAGAAGCTTCATATTTTCCGACACTTGTGTCGAAGCACAACCTATTTGGGAAAGCTCAGATGGCTGAACTTTGTATTTCAGATATAAGATTGTCTCCAGGAAAGGTGATAGAAATATTAGTGCCATGACCGGTTGATGCAATTTTTAAATCCCAAGAATAAAGACGACATACAGAATTGACCCAAGCAAGACCGAGTCCATGTCCTTTTGTCCTACCTTGTCCCGACTCGCCACGATTAAAGGGTTCTCCAAGACGTTCTAAAACCTGTCTTGGTATGCCTCTCCCCGAATCACACACCGAAAGCGAATCAGAAGTTATGTTTACCATGACGTGTGTTGAAAGAGGTGAATAGGAGAGGGCGTTCAGAACAAGATTTGATAAAAGCTGTTCAAGATGTTGTGGACTCGAGATAACAACAGGGTCAGACATAATATTGAGAACGATCCGATTGGGAAAATTACGTTGAACTCGATCGCAGATGGATAGGGTGATGGAACCTAGACGGTTAACAAAGAGATGTTTCTGCGGTGAAGAATTTTCTAATTCGGCCCAGCTTAGAAAAGAGCCGATGGTTTCTGACATTTTTCCTACCTCACCTAAGACCCCTTGCATTTCGCTCTGGCCGAGTTGTGTTCGTTTCTGAAGCTTTTCAATTTCCATATTTAATAATGCCAATGGCGTTTTTAATTCATGCGCCATTTGGTATCCCCAAATCCGGGAGAATTGATAGTTCATATTTACCTTGCTGATCAAAACATTGAGACCTGTGACCATTTTATTGAACTCATCATGTGAAGTTGCATTTGAATCGGAAAGAATATCGCTCGGTACACTAGGTAATAAAGGATTGGTACGAGATTGATCGGAAACTTTGCTGATAAAATTTTCTAATCGGGCAATAGGCTTGAGCAGGAATGAGGTTAGAAATAGTGTGGCAAAAAAACCAATTGCAAGCACCATGGCAATAAAGGCCACGGAGGATAGAGAAAAATAGTTAGGAGCGGTCAAATTTTCGTCAAGTACTAAACCAACTTGGAGTGTGCGGTCTTGAAAGCGTGGCAGTTGTAAATTAAGAATGCGCAGGTATTTTCCATTTGAGTTCAGTTGAATCCACTGGGGTTTTCTTGGAATTTCAGTGATCGATAAAACTTGAGCACTGGTACTTTTGAAGATTATTTCATCTTGAGCGTTTCTAATAATAAAAAATTTACCAATCCTACTTTCTCCTAATTCCTCTGAAATTATAGCATCTGCTTCCTCGAAATTTATTTTCCTAAGATCAGCAAGCTCAGATCCCACCAGAGCAGAAGCCGTTTCACGAACCTGCTGGTCGATGAGACGTAAACGTTCTTGTTTTAAGAAAATTGAATGAGTATAAATTGAACCGGCCGTAACAATAAGAAGTACTGCGAGGATTGTTAGGAAAAACCTACGCCTCAATCCAGTACCCCGTATTTCTCATATTTCTAATTAGAAGATTGGCACCGATCTCAGAAAGTTTTTTCCTTAGATTGGTAATGGTGGCCTCGACAACATTTGTTTCGACTTCATTGGCATGACCCCATATATAATCTAATAAGTCATCTTTGCTCCAAACTCGGCCAGGTTCTTGGCACAGGGTCAGAAGTAGAAGGAATTCTTTTGCCGGAAGCACATCGAACGAATCTCCCACTGAAATGATACGTTTGATTGAATTAATCATAAGATTGCCGATCTGGATAAAATTTTCATTCGGTGTTGATCTACGACGAAGGAGCGCTCTTAACCTAGCAATAAGTTCTTGAGTAGAAAATGGTTTACCTAAATAATCATCTGCTCCCATATTCAAAAGATCAGTTCTTTCATTTGGAGTACTGATGGCAGAAAGAATTAAAATCGGACTTTCCGACCATTTTTTGCGAATTTTAGGAAGTGCTTGCTTTGAATCAAAGTTGCCTAGAAGTCTATCCAGAATGATTGCATCAATTTTATCAGATTCGCCAAAGGTATATTCTAATCCCTCTTTGTCGGAGATGTGCTTAACTAAAAAACCGTGATCTCGCAGGTTTGAGACTAAATGTTCGGCCAGTCTGATGTCATCTTCGACGAGTAGGAGTTTCACCGGGCGATTCTATATCAGTTCCCCGCCAAATTCATCACTAATCTTATTTTTTAAGTTTCGAATATTGAATTCTAAAAATTTTTTTATTTTGGCGTAAAGAATCAATTTATTAAGTTGTCTAAAATCATACAGACAGAAATTGAAACCCGAGGGAGAACTATAATATGATGAATGGTGGTATTTTGAGGGCTTACTTGCTTATTTTGATGTTGAGTGCTTGTTCTTGGGATCATCCCACACTGAAGAGAGAAGCGTCACAACGACAACGGCCTCTCCCCATCAGTTATGACTCAGCACCATCGCAAAGTACTCCGGCCCCTAGTGACAAACTTAAAGATGAGAGTGAACAAACAAGTAGGAATAAAAAAAAAGCATCGAATAAGAAATAAAGTGCGCATCGAAAATGAGTTGTAAGAATTTTATGGTATGAGTTCTTGACACCGAGTTTCTTTGCGCCTTAATTGTTGGGCACGGTCCTCACCTTGTTATGAGTTATGATCCTCTCTTAAAACGGAGGACCGTGTTCCACTTCTAAAATCCAGCTTACCCCAAAAAGTCGCCAATTCTTTTTCTGAACTTCTAAAAATTCAAGGACTTCTTTTTGACTTAGATCCGGAGAGTTAACCGATGAAAATGCGGATGAGATCATCAAGCGTTTGCAGGCCTAAGGTGTAAAACAATGGTTTTAACTTCCAGGGGAGCGGATTATCGGAGTACCACAAAGTACCTATGGTAGTTCGTAACAGGCTTGGCATAGTTGTCGAACTGGTTCCAACGAAATAATTAGCGGTACTCGCTTTTGAAAATTTGAACAACCGATTGATCGTCGAAGGCCAGCCAAGCGATAATACTCGCTCCGTCATCGTTGAAGGCGGCACGAGGATAGGTGCAGAACCCGATATTTCCTGTGAATTTGCTGGTGCTGTTGGATATGGGATGGGTCCAGGTGCCAGCGCGATATTCGCTCATGAGCAGAACACGCGTCAAGTCCGTGTCATCGTTTTGTGCCCAAACAATAATGCTGTTCCCCTCGGCATCGACGGCAACTCTCGGATGTTCTAAAGCGCCATTGTTGCTTGGAGAGATTTTATCAGTCAAAGTGGAGGGATGTGACCAGACACCTTGACGGTATTCGCTTTTGAAAACATGATCGTCACTTCCATCGTTCATCGTAAATGCCACAACCATATCTCCGCCTTGGCCGGTGGCCAGATCGAAAAAGAGTACATCGGAACCATCCAGTGTGAAGTTATCTGTTGCCCCGGAGGGATGAGTCCATAAGGCACTTCGATATTCACTTTTAAAAAGGGCCTCATTAGTACCATCGTTTTGTATCCAAACGATAATGGCATTTCCGCTATCGTCCATTCCCACTTGCAGATCGGAGGGACTTGAACCGGCGGGAGAAATATTGTCATTGAGGATGGCCGGATGAGTCCAGGCCGCACTACGGTATTCGCTCTTGAAAACTTGTAAGTCTGTTCCGTCATTTTGCAGCCAGGTAATAATGGCGTTACCATTGTTGTCCATGGCGACTCTTGGGAGGTCAACATCTTGGGTGTCAGGTGAGATATTATCAGCAAGTGAAGATGGGTGTGACCAAGCACCATTCCTATATTCACTTTTGAAAACTTGGGCATTCGCTCCATCTGATTGAATCCAAACGATGATAGCATTTCCATCATCATCCATGGCAACAATGGGTGCAAAAGCATCCCGAGTGTTGGGTGAAATATTATCGGAAAGGCCGGTGGGGTGAGTCCAGGTGCCATTGGAGTACTGACTCTTGAATATCTGAGAATTGGTCCCATCGCCTTGTGACCAAACGACAATGCCATTGCCATTGGCGTCTGCTGCCACATGAAAAGAATCAGGCGCCGTGCCTCCCTCTACCGAAAAAATATCTGTCAGGTCATTTGGGTTTGTCCAAGTTCCTGCGGAGTATGTGCTTACAAAAAGGCGGTTTGCCGAACCGTTGGATTGAATCCAAGCGATAATGGCATCGCCGTTACCGGCAATTGCTACCTTGACTCTGTCGCCATTAGCAGAATCGACATGTTGTACATCGGGAGAAATATTATCAGTCGGCCCGCTTGGGTGGTGCCATGTGCGCGATGCTAAAGTTGAATCAGCGGTCTTTTTTTGGGAACAGTTACAGAGCGCTAACAAAAGGCAAAGGCTTGCGCAAAAACAGCTTGGCCACGTGATTTTTCCAATCACCATTTTCATAACTTATTTATCGGATATTCAGAGTCATATCTTGATACAAACGAAACATCATGGAACTTTCCAATTCGCTGAGACTAGCGCAAAAATTCCAGTAGGTTAGGAGAAAGCAGTAAAGAAAAACATCAATTAGCCGAAATGTACTCAAATATAGCAGAGGAGAAAAGTATGTCCTTTTTTATGAGAATTGCAGGCTTCATTTTTTTGGGCACATGGGTAAGCTGCGCCTCATGGTTTGTTGAACAAGTTCCTTTTACCCATAGTTCATTGGATTTCAATCAGGGAAAAGCGCATCAGCTAAGTTTAAAAAATGTCTCACCGGAAGATGCCACAAAAAAACTTATAAAGGTCGGTAAGGATCGAAAATTTTCAATTGTAAAAAAGGAATGCTCAGACAATGAATGCCTGGTTGTTTTTAAAAGCGAGACGGTCAATAAATCTCAGACTTTTTCCACAGGAGGAGGCGAATCTGGATATAAAAATACCTATAATTCTTCAACCCAAAAATATGAATACAAATGGGATAACACGCGGACTCCCGCCCAGGTAAGCACTGTCAACCAGGAACTTTTTAGCAAAGTTTTTGTCAAATTAAAGAAGACGGACAAAGGTACAGAGATGGAATTTGTAGGTGTCCCTGTAGTAAGACAATATATGAGTTGCCCTTCCATGCTTTCCGAAAAATTTGAAAAATGTGAAGTGCATCCCTTTGCGGTAACTCCAGGACAGACACCTGCTCAATCCTTTCGCGCTCATTGGGCGGTGGATATTTCGGGCCAGCAAGAAGCTGAAGCCATTCAAGGAATAATTGCTGAAGTGGAATAAGAAACCGAGTCTCTCGGTCATCCTATTTATTTTGAGTTTATGTCTCATAGGTTGTGGTCGCCTGCCAGCACGGATTGGGATGTACCCCTCCGATGCTACCAAACTTCCCCAAGGTTATGAATGGCATCGAGGGGTGGGCCTCAAGATCGGTCAAGTGCAAGTCGTGATCAATGGAATTCCGGAAGGAACATTTCTGCAAGACAATCGTCTCATTGTCCAGGAGGAATCGACCCATCAGATTCTTGGAACTTTCTATGTCAGCAGACCGATCGACAGTTGGCCATTGATCAAATTTGATGATTATGAGGGAAATTGGCGCAAATATTTATGCTGGCCGCAAGTCCCCTTAAATTGGGTAACTTTAACGTTATGGCGTTATCTTTCGCCCACGGCATGGCCATGCCATACACTTTCACCGTACTCACTAAATGATCTAAGTTACATGGCCCAAGCCTTGGCCAACGAAGTTGGTGGAAATTTAGTCGTGGCAAAAGTACATTTTTCATACGATGGCCTTGAGATGATTGCTTTATCCGGTTATATTTTGCGCAAAGATGCCAAGTATAAAGAAGGACGAGTGCCCGAAAAGTCATCTGAACTGCCTTTTCCACTCGTTTTCAAAACAGATTCCAATTAAATCGAGGGCGTTATAAAAAAGAAGAAGACGCCCAAGCATCGGGTAAAAAAAAAGGGTTGGCGTGATCGATGGCTTGAATTTGTGATTGCTGGTAGTTTTCTCATCAGCGCTTTGGGACACCTGCTTATAATACCGTTTGAAAGTTCGATGCGTATGGTGGAAGTAGAAGTGCACTCCATCGTTTTAGACCAAACCAAGTCGTTTGAGCAAGATATTCAGTTCTTGGCCAAAAATGAGACAGGGCCCTATATTGTTTCGGGTGATAGTCATGAAATTCAACCTCTTTATCAAACAATCAAGGCGAGTGTAACTCCGCCTGCACGTCTGACATTTTGGCTTGCTCCTCCTTTCTTAGGCATTGGGCAGAAAAAAGAAATCTTTGGCATTAAATCAGAAAAAGAAACTCTTCTAAATGCATCGATATATATTGTCTCCAAACAAAAAAAATACGGCGCGACTTGTGCCTTTTTATTGGCCCTTTCTGCGCTATTATTTGCCGCGATCTATTTTGACTGGGAATGGGTATGGCAGAATGCAGATTGAAGAGAAACTTCCTGCATCGTTCCGTCTACTTTGCGATGACCATTGTCACTGAAATGAATCCTGATTGCGAACAGGTTTGACTGGCGTTATACTGACACTTGGAAGATGATTAGCGCCAGATCTGGTAGC
Organism: Bdellovibrio sp.; assembly: GCA_016187935.1. Classification (GTDB taxonomy): domain Bacteria; phylum Bdellovibrionota; class Bacteriovoracia; order Bacteriovoracales; family Bacteriovoracaceae; genus GWA2-49-15. The sequence continues at coordinate 86,709 of JACPIU010000007.1, read as the reverse complement.
GGCCAGGTGACGAGGACAGGGCTTATCGAATTTTCGGCGGGTACCCTGAAGGTCTGCTCGACCTTAGAGGTGAATTGCAAGACCTGATCGCGAGATCAGAGGAAAAGATTCACCAGTAGCATTCAGTGTCGGTTTCATCAGTAAAATCCTTCCAATAACCGCAAAATTTAATTTGCCGATTGGGCAAGATGCATCGGTGTGTCCGACGGGCGAAGGTCTGATTGGATGCTTCTTCATGCATTTTGTTTCAGGAGGAACGGCACCAGAATTGAAGCGACATTCATACCCGCTCCGCTGGAATCAAAAGGCGTGACCTTGGGTGAATATGAACATTTCATGCATAAAGAGATGCATGAACAAAGTGAGGTAGTGCGAACGATTTTGTGCCAGTATGTGCATGGCCTAGAACTGGCCCAAGCAGTTGATGTAACCGGATTGAATCTCGGGAAAGTTGCCCATGTGCATATCGTCGGTTGTGGATCGGCCTTTCACGCCGGATTTTTGGGAAAGAAGTATTTGGAACTTGTCACGCGCCTACCTATCACCGTCGAGATGGCCAGTGAATCGAGGTATTCAGGGCAGGGGCTTTCACCAAAGACACTGGTCATTGCCATCTCTCAATCGGGAGAGACCGCCGACACGCTCGCTTGTGTTCAGAAGGCCAGAGTGGCCGGTTGTCAAATCGTTGCCGTATGCAATCATGGCCACTCGGCGCTGGTGCGGCTTGCTTCTAAAACTATTCTCTTGCATTGCGGCCCCGAGATAAGTGTGACAGCGACCAAATCTTTCACCGCTATGGTGCTGTGCCTGTATCTATTCTCACTGGCGTGCGGAAGAAATCGCGGTCTGATCAGCAAGGACGCACTCAAACAAAAGCTTGCCGAGCTAGCGGATCTTCCTGGGAAAGTGTCTCAGGTGCTGGACGACGAAGAGCTATTTAGAGCGGCGGCAGCGAAATATGCATCGGTTTCCTCTGTGTTGTTTATCGGGCGCAATTGGCATCACCCTATTGCTATGGAAGGGGCACTGAAGCTGAAGGAAATTTCCTATATTCACGCCGAAGGAATGGCCGGCGGAGACCTGAAGCATGGCACGCTGGCCCTGGTAAATAAGGCGACGCCTGTCATCGCCTTGGCCCCCAAAGATGCGCAGTATTCAAAGATCATGTCCAACGTGCGCGAAATTCGGGCGCGTGGCGGGAGAATCATTGGATTGGGGAGCGAGGGAGATTGCGAACTGCGTGAGGAGTGCCAGGATTTTTTCCAGCTTCCTTCCGTTCCGGAAACACTGATGCCCATTCTCTCGTCCATCGCGCTTCAGTTCTGGGCCTACCACACGGCAAAGGTGCTTGGCACGGACATTGATAGGCCCAGACACTTGGCCAAGTCTCTGACAGTCGAATAGTTTCTGTTGAAATGTTTTTTACCCATTGCCGAATGAGCATGGCCCTTGCTATGAATGGCCATGCTCGATATGAAGACCATATCTCTTGGACTTCCCTATGAACTCATCCTGCGAACGGTGAGCGTTGGGGAGTACCGCTTACAACTGGCCACCATCCGAAATCTCGATGAAGCGGTGGATCTGCTCTGTCAGACACTGGAAAAAAAGCATTGTGGGCAAAGGGAGCGTCTCTATGATCAGGTTTTTGCCGAAAACCTTTGTCCCTATTTTGGGCAATTGTGGCCATCCGCCTTGGGCCTGGCCCAATTTTTGGCCCAGCGACCTTTGCATGATGTTGATATGCTCGAATTGGGGGCCGGTCTGGCATTGCCATCCATGATAGCGGCCCAACGAGGAGCAAAAGTTGTTGCCAGTGATTTTCACCAAGATGTGAAGGCCATGTTCAATTTTAATTGTCGCCATAACCAGCTTGAACGTTTTAATTTAAATTACTATTCGCTGGATTGGCGTGAGAGTTTGGTTACCCAACGCTTTTCAGTGGTCATGGCTTCAGATGTGCTTTATGAAGGTCGCCATCCTGAAGAAGTCGCTAGCGCGCTTACCCGCTGGTGCCTGCCAGGTGGGAAAATCATCGTGGCCGATCAAGGTCGAGGTCAACTCCAGCGCTTTGTCTCCATCATGGAACAGCAAGGTTTTGTTCATGAGGTTCAAATTGAAAAAATACCCAGCAGTTCTGAATTGTCTCATTTTGATGCACGGGAAATTTTTGTCATTACTTTTTGTCGTGCGAACAAGTGATTTCAAACGCTGTTCTTCATGAAAAAGGATATAAAAATGAATACATCTCGCTGTCCTTGGGCCACTACCGATCCGCTCTACTGGGAGTATCATGATCATGAGTGGGGAGTACCTAAGTATGACGATAGAACTTTATTTGAAATGCTCATATTGGAAGGCGCACAAGCAGGATTGAGTTGGATCACCATTCTTAAAAAACGCGAAAATTACCGGAAAGCTTTCGCTAATTTTGATGCAAAAAAAATATCCCGCTTTGACGCAAAAAAGGTGAAGACCCTTTTGAAGAATGAAGGCATTGTGCGAAATAGATTGAAGATAGAATCCGTTATTTCAAATGCCAAGGCCTTTCTTCGTGTGCAGAAAGAATTTGGTTCATTCAGCAAATACATCTGGCAGTTCGCTCCAAAGAGAACTGCTCAAAAGCAGCGTCAAACGCTAAAGGATATTCCAACCAGAACAACCGAATCAGATGTGATGAGTCAGGATTTGAAAGAACGTGGATTTCGTTTTGTAGGGACAACAATCTGCTATGCTTACATGCAGGCCATTGGTATGGTAAATGACCATGTGGTGACTTGTTTTCGACATAAGGCAGTAGGTCATTCTCTGGAGAATTGATGTGTCGCTTGCAAATTGGGAAGTCAAGTTTGAATCGAAAATATCTGAGGTGGCCTCATCGGCTGATCCCGCCCATGATCTTCTGCATTTTAAAAGAGTTGTCTCACTTGCCAAACATCTTTGTGAGCGGGAAAGAGGTAAGCCTGAAATCGTAATTCCTGCAGCTTGGTTTCACGATCTTGTCATCGTGCCTAAAAATAGTCCCCTTCGTAGTCAGGCCTCGCGCTTATCCGCTGCGAAAGCGATCGAGTTTTTGAGATCGATTAATTATCCGGATAAATATTTTGATGACATTGCCCATGCTATCGAAGGGCATAGTTTTAGTGCCAATATTGAGGTCAAAACCATCGAGGCCAAGATCGTTCAAGATGCTGACAGGCTTGATGGCTTGGGAGCTATTGGAATCGCCAGATGCTTTGCGACTTCGGGACTTCTGCAGAGAGCGTTCTATTGTCCTCAAGATCCATTTTGCAAAATCAGATCGCCTAACGATCAACAATTTACCATTGATCATTTTTTTATCAAACTCTTCAAAACGGCTGAAACTCTTAAGACCGATTCTGGAATTGAAGAAGGACAAAGAAGATTAAAAGTGATGAAGTCTTATTTAGCATGTTTGAATTTGGAAATTGGCCCTGTCCAGGGCCTTCAATCTTCCAAGGAGTGGACATGGGAGTAGGCTTTTTTCTTATCATTGCAAATATAGGCCTTGGTTTTTGGCTGGTGCATGTGATTCGGAAACAAGATTTATATCGTCCGGAACCCCTTCGGCAGATGGTTATTGCTACTGTTTTGGGAGGCAGTATCTCGGTTGGCATCACATTGGCTTCAGGTTTTGTGCTTCAGAAGATGGGCCTTTATAAGGGAATACAAATCCTTAATTTTTTTCTTTTTACTGGCCCGATTGAAGAATCATCTAAACTAATCGGATTTTTATTATTTATCCGCTTTTTTAAAGTTCATTTCGATGAACCGGTTGATGCCGTTATCTATATGAGTTGCGTGGCGCTTGGATTCTCTCTGCTTGAAAACTTGGCCTATGCCATGGGTGCGCCATTCTTACTGGGAATTAGAATTGTGACGGCAACTCCAATGCATATCATTTTTTCGACAATGGTGGCACTCGTTTTTGCCACCAATATTGGGAACGATAGAATTTTACGAAGCATCTGCAAGGCCATGTTGCTCGCAAGTTTCTTCCATGGATTGTTTGATGCACTGGTCTTTCTCGGGATCATCCATGTATCGCAATTATTTGTGTTGATCATACTCGTAATATTTTGGGGGAAAAAGGTTTTTGGATATACCTTGCTCAATTCCCCATACAGGAGAAGCATGTCCGCGGCGCTATTAAATTCCATCGCCACAAATTCAAAATACTGTGTCAATTGCGACAAGGATTCGATACACAATTCCTACATTCTTCAAAATGCCACTATTGAAGAGTGCCAATCGTGTCAAAGTATCATCCTTCCAGAAAAAAAGGCCGGAAACTTCCTACACTATTTTCTCCCTTATTATTCAGTATTTATTGGAAGAGATGATGATCTGAAAAGTAAGCTGGACTTTTTTTTCCATGAGATTCACGACAAGAATTACAACGCTCATCGAAAGATCATTATCAATGAGGCAAGTCCTTTAGTTGAGAAATTAGCTGAAGATTTTCGCAAGGTTTTTGAGAACGGTGCCACTTTCAGTTTTATTTTTGGCACGCGACCGATACTTGCCTCAGAAGATGGAATTATCAATGCAAAATACCGGGATGCAATAAGCAGTGTCGGGTTCAAAATTGTTATGGTCTTATTTCTGACTTTTGCTTCGGTGGGGCTGCTTACTTGGGTATTATTGGCCCTTAAATTAAAGGCTTAGATGGTGGTTCATTAAAGAAAACTGCTTCAATGCTTTGTCGCGAAAAAATATATAATTACCAATGCTGCAGCCGTTACCATTTCTCACAGTGATTATAATCACCTCCGTAAATAGTGCTTCATGTTTATGAATTGGCCTGTTTGCAGTACAAATATTCAATACAAATGGATCAGCAATTACCCTCTAGACCAACCCAATACACAGTTCAAGAAAATAATCGAAGAACTGCGGTCGAAATCATTATAAAAATTAATATCGTTGTTTATATTTTGTGGTTTCTGATTGGATTTCCAATGCCATTATTTATGATTAATAATTTTCTGATCAGCTGGACAGCGCTTACCGAGGGGCGTGTTTGGACTCTGATAACTTCGGTGTTTTCCCATAATCTGTTGTGGCACCTTTTTATTAACATGTATGTTTTTTTTGGTTTTGGTTCAGTATTGGAGAAGCTTCTTGGATTTAAAAAATTTTTCAAATTCTATCTTATTGCCGGAATATTCAGTTCCTTGAGTCACGCTCTAGTTTGCGCTTTGATTTTACATCGGCCCGAGATTCCTGCATTGGGGGCATCAGGTGCCATCTCGGCCATTGTTATTGTTTTTGCGCTTTTGTTCCCAAAGGAAAAAATTTATCTTTTTGGACTTATTCCCATCCCCGCTCTGAGCGGTGCCTTGACCTTGTCGGCTCTTGATCTTTGGGGGCTGATCTCCCAGGCCAAAGGACATGAACTCCCTATCGGTTATGGTGCCCATCTTGGGGGTGTTGCTTTTGGCATCATCTATTATTTTTTTCAGCGTCATCGCTCAAAGGCCGGAGTATTTTCAACCTGAATTAGGCAGGCCATTTTTAAAATTCATGGCCGATTCCGACAGAGATTGTTTCTCCAGTGTATTTTCCCAAATCGCTCTTAGCCCAGAAATGAGAATATCCGGCTTGGCCGTAAAACCCTTTGTATAAAGACTGGTCCCAGAAAATCGAAATGCTATTTGATGTTGTGTCTTCCTTGAAGGCCACTTGGTCCGTTCCAAATGTTCGAGAAGGCCTTCTCCCACGAGGGGGTTGGGTTGATGGTGTCGATGTTTCATAAAAGATAGCTTCCCTAAATTCGCTGGAATAATCGAGGGTCAGATATCCCTGCGAAGTGATCTGCCATTCGCCGCTGAAAGTGATTTTATTGGATGAATAGCTATAAACCGATTCGTTGGCATTATTATCGGAATAACGATAAGCCACTTTTGACCTAAACTTCGAAAATGTTTTATGAGTGAGTGAAAATAACATGCCATAAATTACTGAATCTCTATCGCTATCGCCATAATCTCGGATTCCACCATTTAGAAATATCTTAAATAACCAAGGTTCTTTAATCGAAAAAAGAAGACCTCCCTCTACTGTCATTGCATTCAAACTAAGATCGTTGAATTTTTCATAGTTAACGAGATCATAACTACCCATGAGAAATAAATCTAACTTTTTAGCAACAACAGTTGAAATTGCTATGGTGGCCCATGCTGCGGTAAAATTGGAGCCTTCTTTAAGATCATCATTGGTGGCGTTATTTAAATTACTTACATGACCATATTCTCCTCCCACATCTAGTGAAAGTTTAGGAGTGTTGGCCAGGGCAGACATTTTTGCCATAAGTATAAAGAGAACAATTATCCAGCTTGGCTTCAATTATCGTTTCATCCCACCACTTGATTGTGGCTTTTGATGTTTCATTCCCTTCATATCTTTGCGATCCATTTTTCTTTCATGCAAACGTTCGCGTTCGATCAGTCGGGCCTCCATTTTCGTGCGAATTCTCTCGCCAAATTCCTGATCGCTCCATTTGAGCTGTTTTCTATCTCTCTCTTGCATCTCTTGGCGCATTTGGCCCGTTACCATCTCCAGAGCTTCTTTATGTGTAAGCCCCTTGGACATTGATCGATTTAATGTCCGAAGAGCTTCTCCAAGGCAGGTTCCTTTGCAGCCGTTTTGAAGAGAGTTATGCACCAATGCCCTCACAGTATCTCCATGACCTTTGTTCTGCAGATGCCTGCGTAGTTCTGGTTCTAAAACGTCAATCTCTTTCATGCTAAGTTTGTTCTCTTCTTGGATTTGTACTTTTAATCGATCGATCTCTTGATTTTTATCTTGGGCCATGGGCAAATTTGGACTTGCCAGTGAGAGCGCCAAAATCAAGCTCATGATCATCGAACGGGCATATATTTGGAAATCACTCATATTTCTTCTCCGGTTGTTCGATTTTCCTGTCATGAGGATTCTAGCTGGAGCGAAGAGGCGATAAGAATGATGTTGGTCAAAGCGATAGGTGAGAGTTCGTCCGTGACCATCGAAGTGCCAATTCTTGTTGGCACTTCGGCAATGAGTAATGAATCCGATAAATATCTGACAAGATTTCTCTCAGATTGCCGATATGTGATTGGGTCAACATTCATCATATGAGCATTTTGAAGACATTGCTCCTAATAATTGTGATTCTGCTGGGGATTACGGCAACTTCCTGTAGCAAAAAAAAAGGTGGCACTGCCAGTGGAAGTAGTGCATCTTCGGCGATAACCGGGCCCGGGCTTAACATCGTGACGGGACAAGGCGAAACGCGAATAACGTCCGATCCCGTCACCACCAGTCAGGTCGTGGTAAATTCATCCGATCTTGCCAAGACGGGACCTTGGGCCGATCAGCTCGTTGTAAGTGATCTCCTTTTTAGCGGAGGCTATACCTATATTTCATTTGCCGCCGGCACCTATTCTCTCGCCGGCACGATTGTCTTGAATGCTCCAGGAAGATTGTACATTTCTCATTACGTCTGGAGTGATTCAGCCGCTTTGGATGTAACAGTTGGAACTCTCGCCACGGTGAATATCGCCGCTGGTGCAGCAAATACGGGCTGGCAAACGACCTATTTGGGAACGCTGGGAAGTGGAAGTCATGCTATCACGATTTCCAGCACGACAGCATCACTAGTGACGGCCTATGTTGATGCCATCGTAGCGGTAGGGAATCTTGATAGCTCCGCCGGATTAAATGGGAGACGTTGGTGGGAACAGGATCACTCTCACCTTCTCATTCGAGGGAGTTGGGGGACGAATGCTCCAAGCGGAGTTTTTCCTTATTCTGTAACTGGGTTGACAGGAACGGGAGCAATCTATGACGGCAATGCCGGAGATGACGTCAAATTCTGGGTAGATGTTCCGGTCGGAGGCACTCTTCGGATATGGTCTCCGAAAAATCCCGCTCTGGGAATTTTGGGTGTCCGTTTCGATGGTGTAGATCAGGCCACCTATGACCAATATGCTGCTGCAGGGAGCGAAGTTGCACGCAATTATGCAGAGTATGCCATCGCGGCCGGTTATCACGAAGTACAACTCTATGTCACGGGCACAAAAAATCCCGCCTCTTCTGCTAATACCGTTTACATTGATGCCATTAGTATTCCCATGGTTTCCGAAACTGATGAGGCCCGGGCGATTCGTTTGGCAGATTATATAATGACACAAATCCGTGCTGATGATGGTGGACCGAGAAATTCATACGATTCAGATTATTACAATCAAGACAACGATGCCGGTTATGCCGGGATGGCCTTGGCCTTAGCTGCTGCCAGGTGGAATTATTCTGATCATATCGCTGCGGTTAAGCGACTCATTGTCTGGTATGCCAATGTCATGCAAGCTGATGGAGTCTGGCACTGGGGATATTCGCGCAATGGTTTGGATGATTATGAACCTTGGGTAGGAGATCAATATACTGGTCTTGTCCCTTCGATTACCGGACTTCGAAGTCTCGATGCCGCCCAAAGTTTTCCAGCCGTTGTCATGGCAATCTATGCTTCGGCCTTTCCTGAGGATACTGAATTTATCCAGACATACGCTCCCATTATGATTCAGGGAATCGATGCCTTGATCGCTAATAATTATGACTCTTCAAATGGTTTTTTCTTTTCAAGTTACCAGTACTACAGCGGTGCTTGGCATCTCTATGAAGCGCAATATTCTGCCGGTCAAGCAGACGTCTACTTGGGACTCATGTGCGCCTATGCCTTGACAGGCACACAAAGATACAAGGATTACGCCATAGCAATAAAAAATAACTTTCATGCTGCCTACTGGAGTTCGGCCTTGAATTTATATTCTGTCAGTCTGACAGGGGCCATGGGAGCGGCAAAAATCCGCGATGATGCCACCATCTATGCCTTTGCACAGGGGTGGGGCAACTGGGTATTTGGAACTTCGAATCTTACAAATGGCACAGATGCACTTTCCACCATGTCAACTTGGGTCCAGGGAGATGGCCATAGTGTTTTGAAACCAGGGGATGCCGAGGCCCAGACAAATAATTCGGCCTTTCTCGCCATGGGACTGAAGGCCTCAGGCCAGGATGATGTGCTCAAAAATGCACTCTATGAGCGATTACGACAATATCAACAGGAAACGTATCCTCATAGCACCTACGGGGATAATGCCATTTATTTCAGTGATGCCTATCCATATTCTTATACCTCGAATGCCGCTTGGGGTTTCATGGTGCTCACGGAACAACCAAGTGCTCAAAGCTGGATGCAATTTTAGGAAATATTTAAGGCAAGCCATTCAAGTAGGTCACTATAGCATTTCGTTTCACCGGATCGTTGATGTATGCTTTTGCCACATCTTGGGCATTGCCATTCACTGATGCGCCACCCTCTGCATAGAGAATGCCACTGGCGGTGTGGATATCGGCACCTTGCTTTATGGCCTTTTTAACCCCCTCAAGATCTCCGGTACTCACGGCGCGCATGAGGCTGCGATTTCTAATCGTTGCAATCGTGGTGGGATTTTTCATGGCCGTTTCTACGTTGCCATAAAATTCTGCTTGGGCCTTATAACCGGCGGTAGCGTACAGAGTGTACAATTCCTGACGAATGTTATTATTTGTGGGATCTAGAAAAAAGGCCGTTCTCATGGCACTTAATCCTTCTTTTAAATTGGCACAAGAATTAAATTGACTTAAAAGGCGTCGTGCCTTGGAAAAATATCGTTCCGACTCGGCGATGAAATTATAGGGAGAATCGGCATCTGAGGTATTTGCGTTAATGGCATTTCTGTTCGCTGGCCAATTTTGAGAAAGACGGATGGCCACACGGAGTAAGGCATAAGCATTGAGAGAGCCAGCTCCATTTTTTCCAAAACGGGTTCCTGAAGTATGGATGGCAGTTTTTTCTAGCAGTTTTTTTAATTCCGCAGATGTGATTCCCGGTAAAAAACTTTGAACGTTGGAAAGTGCGCCTGTCACCATGGGAGTCGCCGCACTGGTTCCGCCAAATTTCTTGAGGACTTTATTGCCATTTTCGTGACCATAGGAGTAGGCCAGTTCGTTGTCAACAGGAACAGAGATGGTCACAGCGTCGTGCTCGTTGGAGAAGGAACTCGGAGCGCCATTCGGTTGCAAGCTTCCCACTAAGATGCTGGCCTTGAGATTGGCTTCGGTGATCGGGGCGGGAAAGAAATTTCCTGCCGCCGCTACCGTCGTAGTCTGTTGAGACAGTTGTTCAAAGTAGGGGACTGAGGCATCGCCTTCAATACGCATAGAGAGGTTCACAATTGGCGGAGGTGGCGGATCGGCAAGCATGTGATCTACCGCCTCGGAAAAGTGGGTGCCGACACTCGCAATTCTTGTCACATCAGAGCGTTGCCCGACTCCCACCGGCGATGTTCCGGCGATCAGTTGCGAGACCTGGATTCCGTGGGTCGAGCGATTATTCTCGGGGCGAAGGCCGCATGTTCTTGGGGTGGTGGGGGCATTGGTAGTTAAACACTGTTGCAAGACCGTCCCGATATTGGGAAGTCGTTCACGCACTTCAGTCATAGGACCGAATCCGCCATCAATGATTCCGACTTTAGCACGCTCTGGCGCGGCTCTTTTGGCCTCTTGACGTTCCCGTAAAACACGGTCCATTAATTCCTGTACCTCGGGTGTGCCTACAGCTTCCTGTGACCAAAAAGTTGATAGTTTGGAGGGACCACAAAGGGGATCATTTTCCGGACGCTCTTCAGGGATACTAAAAGGAAAATCTTTTGGATTGCAGGATATTTGACGACCGGGACCGAAAGGGTCAGGACGCATTTTATCCGGTCTTGTGATAACTGTTTGAGGAGGAACGTCTGAAGGTGATATGCCGGGAAACGGCCGGCAATTGTTTGTGGGATCAATATTATTGATAGTTGTGGCCAGTGAATTTAAGCTTGGGATGTTGCCGTAACCCGTGGGTGCTTCTTGGCAAATTGCCTGATCGATACCTTCCTCGGCGGATTGTGTTTCTGGTTTTTTATTAATGAGACATTTTTCGACTAAGTTTTTTTGCTCGCGATAGTGCAGACATAGAGTTTGCAGTTTTTTCAAATCCTGGTTATCTGATATTGCGATCAAGTCGACCGCATCGGAATTAAAACGTTTAGAGCGATAATAAAGTTTTGTTCCCAAGAGTGTATGAAGCTGGTCCTTTTCCTGATCGGGCGCTCCCGTCCGATAGAAGACATCGACGCCCCAATATCCTCCAACAGAAATAGCCTCTGTCGATCCAGAATTGGCCAGACTTTCCATGATTAGAAAACATGACAGTCCAATCCAAACTGTAAGATGGTATCTATTTGCCAATTTCCCCATACAACACCATAGGTCTTATCGGTATTTCACCAATTTTTATCAATGAAGCCTGTATTATTAAGGTATTAGGTCTTCTTCTGAGATGAGGAGCTGTTCGAAAGATCGATAATCCACGCTTTGGGTAATTTTTTATCAATAACTCGCGCGGTAAGATTGTACCATTTGGAAACTCGATTCAAAACTTGACTATCACTTGTTGTCACAACTTGATTTGAATGGATCAGTGCTTTGCATCGCTTAAGAGCGAGACGCTGTCGGGTGGTAAGCTGATAGCGGTTTCCTACTAGTTCGAGGGATGATCGTTCGCCATAATTTTCGGACCAAAGCCATGAGAGATCAGTCACTGCTTTTCTCAATATTGGTACCCATTGCGGTCCAAAATATTTTTTATCTTTTTCATGCAGCCCTCTCGCCATGTTTTCCCTCAATTGTGAGTTCGATCTGAAAATAATTTTGAGACGGCATTATCGTGATAAACAAGTTCGATGAATTTCTCTTGTTCATCGAAATTTGTGTTTTGTATCAATATGCATTTTCTTCTCTTGACAACCGCAAGATTATGATTAATATGAAAAAGTCTGTTCTCTGTGTACCAAAGGAGGTTTCCCATGAATAAGACAAACATTGCATTCTGTGCTGTTGTCACAAACGTGGTGGCCTCATCCCGTCTACGTCATGACTTCGGCCTGACTTGGTATGGCCTGCTCATGGCGGGCACCATGCAGTCCTGACGATCAGGTTTGCAATTTTAGCACTTAGTAAATTTTTTTAAATTAAGTAGTCGCAACGAATTTCGATGATGAAGTTTGATTTTGCAAAATGGTTTGCATGCGTTTGGAATCTCAACTTCAAAGGCATTTGCAAATCTTCGGACGTGTCTATCTGGACTTGACCGAAGAGAAAAAAGGGAAAAAGGATTTATATGGAAAAGATAAAGACAACTTACAATTTAGAACTTGAGCGTTTCTTAAGTTCGGGGTTTGAGACGCTTCATGCGCTCTACAGGCTGGCTTGCATATTTTTCGAAGGTCTTTGGTTGATATGCAAGGATTTATTTTTACTGATGCTGGATCAGGGTATGGTCATTTATCGGCACTCGCCGACAAAATTTGAACACATCAATCCGGCCGAGAAACGAATTAGTGGAAATTTTCCACCACGTTTTCTTACATAATTGAAGAGGATTTTATGAACACGAATAGTGAGCTGATACAAAATTATTTGAAGCAGAAAAGTGATTTACCAGATGGTTTGAACTCTTTTGGGGAAATAGTAGGAAGTGAGAATGTGCTACTTTTTTCTCTTATCGATCTTGATTCGTCACTTATGTTCTGTTTGAGATGGTTGGTTTTGACTGACAAACGTCTTCTCTTGCTTGAGCAAAAAAACGATCGACTGATGATTCTGCAAGAATTGGAGCGGGATAAGATTAAAAAGGTGGTTGAGATAAAATCACTCGGTTTGACCACGTTACAATTTTTGGCAAGTGATGCTGGGCCGTTTTACTTTGAAGTGCAATTTACCCATCGGCAAAAATCTATGATGGAAAAAATGCGTTTTGCCATTGAAGAAGGGGTGCAAAAAATAGAAGCCAGTGCCACTGAAACCTATCAGACAACCATTTTGAAGCCGATCTTGGATGCACGCAACAATTTGGCCGATGAACATAAAGATGCCTTGCTTCGCTTACTTCATTATCTGCGACCCTATAAAAAAGAAGTGATTATAGGGATGACTGCGGCATTGTGTGGCTCATTTATTTCCTTAATTCCGGCCTATTTGTCGGGGAAGTTAATTGACGATGTCGTGCGCCCTTACCAGTCCCATCAGTTAAACGGAGAAATTGCTTCTCGTTTGGGCCTTGCATTCGTATTCGGATTGGTTGGTGCCTACTTGCTCAGAGAGTTTATCATTTGGCAGCGCTTGAAACGGATGTCCATTATTGGAGAGAAAGTTGCCAGTGATTTACGAGAGGAGCTGTTCAAGCATATTCAAACGTTGGGTGCAGATTTTTTCGGTCGCAAACATTCAGGCTCTTTGATTTCAAGGATCGGTTCTGATACGGACCGAATATGGGATTTTATCGCCTTTGGGGTGGTTGAAGTCACTGTGGCCCTTGGGACATTGGCCGGACTGGTTGTGGTCTTGCTATTGCGAGATTTTAAACTTGGTTTGGCCATGGTTATTCCGCTTCCGTTCCTTCTCTATGCCATTTATTGGCAAGGAGAACGTATGAAAAAACTTTTTATTCGTGCTTGGAGGAAATGGTCGGTTGTGACGTCACATTTATCAGATGTCATCCCCGGGATTCAAGTGGTTAAAGTGTTCGGCCAGGAGTCTCGCGAAGTGAAACGTTTCACCCAAAAGAACAAGGAATTTACGGAAGAAACTTTCGCATTTCATCGCACCTGGACCACATTCTGGCCTTTGCTGATGTTAGGAGTGCATTCCACCACAATTTTAATGTGGAGTCTGGCGACACCGAGGATGCTGTCACCTGCCGAGAGTCCAGAGCATTTGACTTCAGGGGTATTTGTGTCCTTTTTGTTATATGCCACTTTGATGGTTTGGCCGCTTGAAATCATCGGCCAGGTTTCAAGAATGCTCAATCGGGCCTTGAGTTCGGCCTACCGAATTTTTGAAATTCTTGATACGCGCAACCCCATGCCAATGGCCACAGCGACAAAAACACCAATCAATTGCTTGGGGGAAATTGAGTTTAAGAATGTCTTCTTTAGTTATGACAAACTTAGACCAATTTTAAAAAATGTGAATTTTCACATCCGACCGGGAGAAATGATAGGGCTTGTTGGTACCAGTGGAGGTGGAAAATCAACCATAACAAAATTGTTGGCAAGAATTTATGATCCTCATTCAGGAATGATCAAGATTGATGGCCATGACTTAAAAGAACTTGAACAGGCATGGTTGAGAAAAAATGTGGGAATGGTATTGCAAGAACCTTATCTTTTTTTCGGGAGTATCTGGGAAAACATTGCTTACGGGTTACCCAATGCCAATGAGTTGGATATCATTGCAGCTGCCAAGACGGCCAACGCCCATGATTTCATTCTAAGCCTTCCCAACGGTTACGATACGCTGGTGGGAGAGCGCGGCCATACTCTTTCCGGTGGAGAGAGACAGAGAATCAGTATAGCTCGTGCGGTGTTGCATGATCCAAAAATTCTAATTTTGGATGAGGCCACAAGCGCTGTTGATACTGAAACTGAAAGGAAGATTCAAGATGCGCTGGATAAGTTGGTTTTAAACAGGACTACCCTGGCAATTGCCCATCGATTGAGCACGCTCAGGAAAGCTAATCGATTGTTTGTGATTGATAATGGAGGAATTGTTGAAACGGGAACTCATCATGAATTGATGAGCATTCCTAACGGAAAATATGCGGAGTTGTATCGCCTGCAATTTGAGTTAGAGAGTGCTCCCTTGTTGAACTAATATTTGGAGATTTTTATGATTGAAATATATAAAAACCATCTTGGATTATTGTGTACCAGAGTTAATGATTCTGAAGTCAGGGTCGAAGTGCGACCATGCTTCCCTTGGTCGCGTAAAAACAATTTTTTTAGCATCCGTAATGAAAAAGGTGTCGAGTTGGCCTTGCTTAGTTCAATGGAAACACTTTCCGCGGAAATGCGAAAAATCATACAAGAGCATCTGATCCAGTTGGGATTTACCTTGAGCATTCTTCAGATTCTCAAAATTGTTGAGGATATTGAATTACGTCATTATGAGGTGCGTACTCCGAGTGGGGTACGCACTTTTCAAACAGCTTTGGATGACTGGCCTAAAAAAATGGAACAAGGAAATTTTTTGATTACTGATCTTCATGGTGATCTTTATCAGATTGAAGATTTCGAAAGCTTGGATAAGGAATCAAAAAAGATTTTGTCACCTTATGTAGCCTAATGCTGACTCATGGTGGTTCTGATAAATCAAAATCATTCTGGCCTTCGGCCGAAGTCATATTAAAAAGAAGCCTTATCCTTTATTTTATTATTAAGGTGAGGGTAAGTCTTCTGTTATGAGTCACGGACTAGGAATGATCGGAAATACCAGGAGGGATTATGTTCAAAAAAAAACTTGAAGGCACTAAAACATGCAAGCGTTTAAAAGAAGCCTTTGCTGCTGAATGTTTTGCGGAACGAAGGTTCAAATTATTTGCCGCCATTGCTCGTGATGAAGGTCTACCGGCCATTGAAGATGCATTCAATGAAATGGCCATCAGTCAAAGCCTTCATGCGGAAAGCCATTTTAAAATGCTTCAAGAGTCAGGTGAGGTCTATTACGGTTTTAAGGTTGGAAATACGATTGAAAATATTAAAACAGCGCTGGAGGCAGAGGTTCTTGAATCAAATGAATGTACAGGATTAATCAAATCTGCCACAGAAGAGGGAATGAAAGAAATTGCCGAGAGAATTGAAGAGATTGCCATTGATGAACTTTCGCACATTCATCGCCTTAATATTCTAAAAGATGAAATTGTAAAATTATTATGAATTTCTGTCGGATTGTTCTTCTAATGGAGGAAGGGTGAGGAAGCTAGAGCGATATGATATTATGGATTATATGCTCTATGAGGAAAAACGATCTGAGTTGAGACATCATATCGCCAAGATGAAAGAACCAAGACGAATTTTCCTGGGAGATCAATTGCTCTTCATCTTTGAGAATACCGAGATGGTCCGAGATCATGTTTTGGAAACTATCAGGATTGATAAATTATTCAGTGAACATGATTTACTACGTCAGTTAGAGATTTTTAATCCCCTTCTCGCCAATGCTGGGGAACTGAGATGTACGATGATAGTTTTAGGGACTTCAGATTGGGATGGCCCAAAGCGAGTGAAGCCATTGAAGGAATTATCAGTGCATATTTATTTGATTTTAAATGATGGACGCAAGGTTTATGCCCAGGCGCCGGAAACAGCTTCGATCAATCAATATCCTGGAACGCTTAAAGTTCTTAATTTCATATGTGGCAATAACTATCCAGTACTTATTGGATCGGATCATCGCGAATATAAACTGGAAAAAAAACTAAGCCCTTTGCAGCAAAATGCCTTGAGAGAGGATTTAGAGTCGACCAGCAACGTTATTCATCGCGATCTTCATTAGGGTTTCAATATCATGCTCTATTGAGGCCGATGTCATTCTAAATAAAAAGCGAAAATATTATGCTTTAATCAAGTGTTTTTTAAGAGGCAGGAAGATGCTAAAGAAAAAGCAATTTGGTTCCCAAACATATAATTTATTAAAGCAAGCCTTCGCAGCTGAATGCTATGCCGAAAAGAGGTTTCAAATATTCGCCAAGATCGCTCTTGATGAAGGTCTTCCTGATGTTGCGACGGCCTTCTATGGTCTGGCACGCAGTCAAAATCTTCATGCGGAGGTCCATTTTGATTTGCTTGAAAGTTCAGGTGAGCTTTTTTACGGTTTAAAAACCGGCAATACTTTGGAAAACATAGAGACGGCGCTGTCCGGCGAAATACTAAAATCAGATGAATATACAGCTTTAATTACCACTGCCAGAGATGAGGGATTGATGAATGTTGTCGAAAGTATGGAGAAGATTGCCATGACCGAGTTATCGCATATTCACAGGTTGGATAGCTTGGAAAAAGAATTTATCTGAAAGAATTTATTTTGGGACAAGGATTGGGGGAAGCGTGAGAAAATTACAGCGGTTTGATATTATGGATTATCTTCTCTATGAAGAAAAAAGGGAGGAATTAAGACGTAATATCATGAAGATTAAGAGACCGCGACGTATTTTTATTAAAGATAAGCTGTTATTTCTTTTTGAGAATACCGAGATGGTCAGGGATCACGTCCTTGAAACGATCAGATTGGAAAAGTTATTCAGTGAACATGATTTACTTCGTCAGTTAGATGTTTTTAACCCATTGATTGGCGAGCATGGTGAGCTGAGATGCACCATGATCGTTTTGAACTCTCTCGATTGGGAGAGACCTAAGAGGATGAAAATGTGGAAGGAACTGGCTTCTCATATTTATTTGGTTTTAGATGATGGACAAAAAGTTTATGCTCAAATACCAGAGATTCCAGCGATAAACCGACACCCTTGCTCAATTCGTGTGCTAAAATTCGTCTGTGGATCTCACTACCCCGTAAAAATAGGATCGGATTTTTCTGATTTAAAAGTAGAAGAGAAATTAAGTGTGGCCCAGCAAAAGGCCTTACGGGAAGATTTGGCAGCGTCGAGCAACATTCTTGAACCAGCTCTTCATTAAGAGCATAGATTCTTAATCATTCCCTCTTTTAATCCTAATCATATTAAAAAAACGCTGGAAAATTTATTCTTGATAAAGATTCAAAATGCAATAAAAATCTCGTTCAGGGTTTTAGGGGTGCGAATGTACAAAAAGAAATTTCGTGAAAGTAAAACATACGAACTTTTAAAAGAGGCCTTTTTTTCTGAGTGTTATACCGCCTTACGTGCCACGTTCTTTGCTCAGATCGCAAACAAGGAGGGACTTACTATTATTGCGGAAGAGTTTAATAAGTTTGCCCATTGTCAAAATATTCACACGCATAGCTATTTTAGCGTCATGAAAGATAGTGGTGATGAGTTTTACGGTTTTAAACTCGGCAATACACTGGAAAATATAAAAACGGCTTTGCAGGCCGAAATGCTCAAAGCAGATGGTTGTGTTGCTCTGATTAAGGTTGCCAGAGATGAAGGACTGGAAAATATTGCCGAGATGATGGAGGAAATTAGCATTGATGAAATGAACCATATTCATCGGCTCACGAATCTTGGAAATGGCATTGTATAAAGTTAGGGAGGCAAAGTGCGAAAGTTAGAGCGTTTTGATGTTATGGATTATGTGCAATGTGAGGTAAAGAGGGCCGAATTAAAACGAACTCTTCCCAAGTTGAAAAGGCCACGGCGCATTTTTTTGGGTAACAAGTTATTATTTCTCTTTGAGAATACCGAGATCATCAGAGCGCATGTGCTGGAAAACATCGGCCAAGAAAAACTATTTAGCGAGCGCGATTTGCTTCGTCAGATAGAGGTTTTTAATCCTCTTATCGCTGAACAGGGGGAATTAAGATGTACCATGATTATTTTAAATGATATCGAATGGGAGCGGGCGAAAAGAATCAGGTTATGGAAAGAATTGGTGCCGCATATTTATTTGATTTTGAACCAAGGGCGTAAGATATTTGCTGAGGCCCCATGGATTCCAGTGGCCAATCAACATCCTTGTTCGATGCGAGTGCTCAAATTTGACTGTGGCAATCAATTCCCGATAAAGATCGGTTCAAACTATTCTGCCGACCCTGAATATCAAGGAGAAGAAAAATTAAGTACGGCCCAGCAAAAGGCCTTGCGCGAAGATTTACATATTACCAGCAGTGAGGAGGATACTCGTTATGTCAGGAAAGCTGTATAGATTGGCGTTTGAAAAAGAAATAAACAGGAATTCCCGCGACAATAATGCCTGCTCCTATCATTCCTTCAAAAGGGCCACGGTACAATGAATTAGCGATCAAAAATACGCCGGCAAAAATAAAGAGCATGGGTACAACCGGATAACCAGGAACTTTGAAATCCTCTGGCCGGTCTTGTTTCCGTTTCCGAACCATAAAGATGGAAGCTGCCACTAACACGTAAAATATCCAAGATGACACCACTACATAATTCGTGAGTTGATCAAATGTTCCTGAAAGAGCAAGGACGATGGCAATCAGCGCTTGGATAATGATGGACCATACGGGCACATGGGTTGTGTTGTGGGTTTGTCCCAATATTTTCCAGAAAAGTCCGTCTTGTGCCATGGCAAAGGGCACACGGGCACAGGTCAAAATCGAGCCGTTCATTGCGCCAAGGGCGGAAATGACAAAGGCCAGGGAGAGTGCGGGGACTCCCCAATTCCCAAGAAAGGTTTGTGCCGCCAAAGTTGCGACGGGTAATGCATCTTTGTGGGCGCTGGAGTTGGCATTTTGAATTTGCTCAAGCGTGAGGACATGAAAATAGGCCCAATTGACTAAGAGATAAAGGCCGATGACCACCAGCATGCCGATGCCTAAGGCCAGGGGGATATTTTTTTTAGGTGAGGTAATTTCACCACCCACCATGGGAAGATTGTTCCAACCATCGAAGGCCCACAAGGCGGCAATCATGGCAAGCCCAAAAGAACTCAGCAGTGATCCTGGTGCTGCTGTGGGTTCTAATTGGGAATTTGGAGGGGAAGGAGTTCCCAAAAGAAAAATCCCAATAACCAATCCCAAGATGAGGACGATTTTTAGTACGGTTAAAAAGGTTTGAAGCCTCGCTCCCATGCTGATTTTAAAACAATTAATAACGGAAAAAAGAATGATGATAAAAACTGCCATGGTCTTTGTCCCGCCAGGTATGATCTCCACGGAAAATAATCCGGTCAGAAAGGTCGCTATGGCAACGCCGTAGGCGGCGATAGAGCCAGGTGAGCCGATCAAGAAGCGCATCCAGCCAAACAGAAATCCAAACATCGTTCCATAGGTATGGTTGAGCATGGCATATTCGCCACCGCTTTTCGGTACTCGTGCTGACAATTCGGCATAGGTTAAGGCCCCGGCGTAGGAGAGAATGCCGGATAAAATCCAAGCCAGCATGATTAAGTTCATCGAACCCAACAACTGGGCCATGGTTGCGGTTTTTAGAAAGATGCCGGTTCCTACAATGGTTCCAATAACGAGCGACATGGCATCGCGCGCTCCTAAACTTCTTGGTAAAGTATTTTGTGTTGCTTCTTTCATGACTTTCTCCAATAGCTTTAAGCTACTCTAATTCAGATCAGACCGTCGAGAAATATATCTGTTATTTCGGATGCTTATGAGATCTGATGAGAGTTGAAGCGTCCCTCCGCATTTACCGATAAGAAGGATGTCAAAAGCTGTGAGGTTGTTTCTATGAAATTCTTTTTTTGCCTTAGCATTCTGGCAATATTATCTTTTATCAGAACATGCCAAGTTGATTTGGGATTCTAAGTCAGAATTGATACCGAATCTCGTCCCTAAAGAAAAGAATAAGGTATGTGGTTTGAAGGAACATTTGAGGGGAAAGAGTTCGCCATCTGGGTTTCCCGAGTTAACGGACGAATCGCGCGGACCTATGCGTGAGCGTCTTTTAGGTTTATGTGAGACGGAACGTCACTTTCAGACAAATGTATGAGCGCATCGATCGAAGTGGTGGAGATTGGTCGAATGAATTGGCATGCCATCCATTTTTTAATCCCGATAATGTCGCTCGAGATCGTTAAATTTTAAAACAACGGTCATCAAACAAGAGTGACGGAGGTTTCCCTGCAAATCCATGCACCGGAACTTCCGCCAAATGTCAGAAAATTTAAACTTGTATTTTCCCCCTAGCGGACGTCTTCGCGTATACTATTAGGCAATAGTGAATCGTTTTGTTCAGCCATTGTAACAAGGATGTTAAAATGAAATTTAAATTTCGGTTTTGGTCTGTCTGTTTCTTGGTACTTAGTGCATTTTCTCTCCCAGCTTTTTCCTATGTGCATGTCCACAATGCGGGCAACAAAATTGTCTACGATTTTGTTGCTGAAGGTATTTCGGTGGATTCGAAAAGTGTTGATGGACAGGAATTCCGCGTTGCCCACTTGGTGGGAGTGGATAAATATAGCGGGATTCACTATGAGATTGGATCGCCGGAAGTTCCTGTTATCCGTTTTAATGTTTTCACTTCTGATGCAAAAAATATCAAAGTCACTACCAGAAGTTATTTGAGTGAAAACAAATTTCACATTTATGGTGAATTAAGTCCAGTTCTCGCGCCTGTGGAAAAAGTGGTCGGTGCACGCTATAAGATTTTTAAAAACGACCATTTTAAAAGTATGACGGCCTATCCCGACAGCGATTTTGAAATTAGTGAATTAGGTACGGTTCGTGGCCAGAAAGTATTCCAAGTAACACTTTATCCAGCTCAGTTTATTGGTGTGAGTAACGAATTCAAAATTGCCCGTTCTTATCAAGTCGAAGTTGCCAAATCGGTCGAGGTAGAAAATTTTGCAACTGATGGCATTGTTTTTGTGGTAGGAGCGAAATTTAAAAATTCCCGAAGTCTGAAGGATTATATGGCCAAGAAAAGCGCCATGGGAATGGAAGTCTCACGTATTGATGCCCTTGGCTTGAATCCAGATACAATCCGTACAAAGATCAAAAATCTTTACACCGCCAACAAGGGCTTAAAATATGTTCTCATTATTGGTGATGCTGAAGATGTTCCGGCACTTCAATCGAATACGATTTATGGCATAACTGATCACTATTATGCATCAATTGATACCAACGATTATGAGAATGATATCAAGACTCCCGATTTATTTGTGGGACGTATTTCAGCGACGAACGAGCAACAACTGAGTGTCATCCTTTTGAAATATACCCGTTATATGGATGGTGATTTTTCCAGCCGCGGTTGGCTTAATCATACATCCTTTTTGGCCACCGATGATCGTTGGGAATTGGCAGAAGGGACCCATAACTATGTTGTGGATACTTATACAAAAAACCGTGGTTACACCGGAACTTTCCCCGAAGTCGAACAGGCCGGCGGTGATAAGCTCTATGCCGTAACCTACAATGCCGGAAATACAGAGGTCATGGCGGCCATCACTAAGGGCAGAAGCATTATTGATTATTCCGGCCATGGTGCTAATACTTTTTGGGACGCTCCAAGAGTAGAGCAAGAAGATGTTCGTTCACTCACACAATCATCGCTTCCCTTTGTTATTTCTAATGCCTGCATTACGGGGGATTTTCGGGTCACTGAGTCCTTTGCAGAAACCTGGCAACGCCAGGAATGGGGAGCTGTCATGTTTTGGGGGTCTATGGATTCCACATATTGGGATGAGGACGATATTTTAGAGAAGCGCATGTTCGATGGAATTTTTGCTGAAGGAAAAACGGCCTTTGGGCCTATCACCCAATACGCATTAGAAGAGATGGCGAAACATTATGGCGGCAGCGGTCGATCAGATTATTATTTTGAGACCTATCATATGTTCGGTGATCCATCGATTACTTTGAGAATTAAATAGCTTAGATGGTTCTAAATGTGGTGCCAGGCCCCTGGCACCACTTCATAATGTAATTTTTTTAGACTCATGACCTATTTTTGCCGGAACCAGTTAAAATAAAGCGGGGATCTTGGAGCCTCTTCGTGAGTCTGTCAAAATTTCTTCTGCTCGTTTTTGTCTTTTTATTTACCTCAGTCGGGCACAGTGGTTTATTGGGAAATTTCTTAAAAAATAAAGCCGATTTTCCCAGTGATCGTTCGTTCTCATGGTCTGATGAGGTCCAAGGAATTACCCATGATGATTATAATTGGTTTATCTCTCAGAAAAATGCTTTATGGAGAATCCCTGCCGATCTGAATCTCAATCATTCTTTTTCCGGCCGTGAGAAATCCATTGGAATTGCGCGAGTTGAAATACCTGCCAATTTGCGCAAGCAAGGTTATTACCATATGGGAGACATCGACCATTATCAGGGACACATCTATGTCCCGGTGGAAGGTCATCATCGTCCTTATAAACTTTTAAAATTTGACGCTCAAACCATGCAGTTAAAGGGTGTGGCAGATTTTTGGGCCCATCAACATCATGCTCCCTATGTTGCCATCAACCCTGAAACCGGCATTCTCTATAGTTCGGATTTTACGCCGGCAAAAAAGATTGGCCTCTATGCCTATAAAATGATCGATGATGAAAAGGGTTTCAGACTGGAACATGCCACCAGATTGGTGCTCAAAAACAAAACGGGCGATAAGCTGCTTAAAGTTCGCAATATTCAGGGGGGAGAATTTGATTTACAAACCAGAACATTGATGCTGGTTTCCGACACAAGTTCTGGTGGCATTCTGGGGTTTGATATGGACACTGGTAATTTCAAGTTTTCCCATCGGGTAGATTATAGGCCCGGGTTTCCCCATTATGAGGAATTAGAAGGCATTACCATCTGGCGGAAAAACGAACATAATTCTGATGGAGTTGAAGGCGCTATTCATCTTCTGATGCTAGACAATGATGTCAATGGTGATGATGTTTATTTGAAGCATTATGACTTCTAAATTATACTACTCATAATTATACTCCTCACGATTAGATTTTCACGTGAGTGAAAATGCAAAGCAAGAGTGGTATACCCGTAGCGGTTTGCTTGAAAAGCAAAGTGCGAAGGGTATAAATGTCTGATGAGAACAAATACCAAGGTATTTGGAGGAAACAATGTTAAAGATGACTACGGAGCAGCTCATAGATTGTCTTGAGTGGCGATATGCCACTAAAAAATTTGATAATACAAAAAAAATCGATCCACAGGCCTGGGAGGCCTTAGAAAGGGCCCTGGTGTTGACACCGTCATCGTTTGGTCTCCAACCCTGGAAATTTATCGTGATTCAAAATCAGGCAGTAAAAGAAAAATTACGTGAAGCTTCCATGAATCAGTCACAGGTTACTGACTGTTCTCACTATCTCGTGATAGCGGTGAAAGAAAAAACTGATGGCGAATTTATTTCGCATTATATTGAACGTATCGCCCAAGTGAGGTCCATCGATAGGGCGGGCCTTGAGGGATACAAAAAGATTATGATGGGGGCTTTGGTAATGAACCCCAAAAGTCCGGAGAATCTCACGTGGGCCACCTGTCAGGGGTATATCGCCCTGGGGAATTTCATGACAGCAGCAGCCGTTTTAGGCATTGATACGTGTCCTTTGGGCGGAATTGTACCGGCAAAGTATGATGAGATTTTGGCCTTGAAAGACAGCGGGTGGAAAACCATTGTCGCCTGTTGCGCCGGTTTTAGATCCGCTGATGATAATTATGCCCGTGCAAAGAAAGTTCGTTTTCTATCCCAAGAACTCATCACGCATTATCTATAGAGTACGCTATAAGCGGGAAGATTTTACAGGATGAATTGAGCTTTCAACCTGCTCCATTATTATATCGACAATTGAAGTTCAGGGTGGGGAAGGGAGTAAGCAATGAAATCATTTTGTGGATGGGGCATGATATCCTTGTGTGCCTTCTTGTTGCTGGGAAAGGCCTACGCCTTAGAAAGTGGAAAAAATTGTCTGTATTATTACTTCTGGTTAGAAGAACGCAATCTTACTACCGATAATAAGTTCACCGTTGATCTCGGCGGACTGACTGCCAGTCAAAGAAAAGAGGCAGAACTTGATCGAGGCGATGCCATGGTCTCGGTGCCCGTTAGCTGCCGAGAAGAATGGGCCAAGCAAGGAATTATCAATTTTGATCGAGAACTCGAAACGCCCGTCAATGCTGAAATTTACTCCAAGCCGGCCGTGGCGCGAACAGATCGAAGTTTATTGCACTATGATCTGAACAACGAGAGTGTTCAGAGTAACCAAGGTTCCACCGTTTCATGGTGGGATCGAATTCAAAATGCCGACCGTATTTTACCTCTTGGAAAATTTCCTAAACTGGAAATTTATTTGCGTGGTTCAACCGCCAATTTTCAGGCCATGTCGTTATCGTCAACCAGGCCGGATGCCATCTTGCGATCTTATCGGAGTATGGTTCCGTCCGTCAGTGGATGCGATACTCTAACAGGCACTATGTCTCCCGAGGCAATTCAGAAGATTAATGAGTGTCGTTTGCGTAACGGTAAAGAAAGTTATGAGGAATTCAAAAAACTCTTTGATAGCGCCAGTGATGAATTTGTAGGCCTAATGGCCAATGCGACAGGAGAGGAACTCAACTCTCGGGATATTGTTCTGATGAGGCATTATCACAATATGCTCAATGCCGGAAATCAAGAGTCTGTTTTGAGTTATTTAAATAATGTAAAAGGCTCTCTTTCTACCGATGAAAAACTAACATTGGTACAAATGTGGGGTGGACAATTCCTTGATAACTACGAAGATGTGCGCAACGATGCCGGCGGACAGGCCGAGGGAATCCGGTCTATGGACGACCTGCTGAATACCGCACGCAATAACAACTATGCCCGCTATTATGGTGACGATTGGACAAGAGGTTCCACAGGCAGTTCTGAAGCGTTATCAGCGGCCCAATTTTCAGGGTCTTATTCTAAATTAGGGGGCTCATATCACGTCACGACCTTGGCACAGGACCCTGAGCATTCACAAATAGTTTACGGGCTGGATTACAATGGACGCCGCGATCGCATCGGCGGTACTTCTGAATCCATGTTACAAGATGCCAAGGATAACGCCATTAATTACCGAGTGTTCATTCCCGGTGGCCGGATGGTGGATAATATCCAAAGTTCTCTTGGCAAAATGCTGGCCGAGGCTTCCGGTTTTACTCCGCTTGATCCCATGGCCAGATCGGCACCACAGTTTACTCAGGCGAACATGGAAGTGGTGAAAGGGCTCACGCTTCGAGCGGGAACAGCAACAGATAACAATAATGCCAATTATTATTATGGGGGAGCTTCTTATAAATGGAATTCTGGACAAGTATCCATCACGATGGCCTCGCAAGAGCGCAATCAAAATACTTTTCAGATGAATGAGGATTCCACTAAAAATCTGGATATGATCTATGCTCAAATCGAGCAACACTTTGATTCTAAATCTCTCAGAGTCAGCGAACATGTTCGCGCTAAAATTGAATCCATGGCGGGAATTATATTTATGGGTTCACGGGCGCGAAATGGATATTATGAAGGCAAACTTTCCTTTCAGGCCGATCTTTATGCCCAATTTGGAATTCGCGTGGACCAATCATCAGCTTCTGGAAAGTATGACGTCATTTATCGTGCAGGAGTGCAACTGTCTCCGGGTATCAGAGATGTTCGCGATAATTACGCCATCCAGGCCCCTGTGCCAGTCATCAACCATTTCTTTTTAACTGCGGAAGGACGTTATCTCTTGTCGCAATCGGCTGCCGGCAGGGCCTATCTGGTTGCCTCCACCATGGTTTTGGTAGATGAATTGGGCCTGCGTGGTCGCGTCCAGGGGGGGATCCAAACCGGACGAGTCAAGATACTTGCCAATATGGAAGGTCGTTTAACCAATACCACTATGAACATCCAAGATGGTGGAGAAAGACGGGCCGGTATCATTGCTGAATGGAAATCGGCCGATTTTATCGTCCTAGCGCTTGATGCCAGCATGGCCATGGGAGAAGATTCTCGATACTCCACAAATCCGGTGCAAATTATGGCATCGCTACGAGTCGTCTTTTGAAAAATCAGGATTTCCCAGAAAACTCCTCCCAATTCAACTCTTTCTGACCTGACCCTCTCATTTCCTTGATGACTATTTTTCTCTCTTCCATTTCTCGTTTGCCAACGATAATAAGCGAGTGAACGATTTCTTCATGAGATCGTCTGATCTTTTCCTTGAGCGGTCTGTTGCTTAAATCTAAAGCGGCGAAATATCCTTTGCTCTGTAATTCTTTGGCGATCTCTTCAGCGTACTCATTCACCGCGGACTCGATGCTTAGAATTTTATACTGCATGGGATGCATCCAGAAAGGTAAATCCTTTCCATAGTTTTCCAGCATGATCCCGATAAAGCGTTCTAAAGAACCGTAGATCGCACGATGAAGCATATAGGGAATTTTGCGTTCCCCTTTCTCATCGAAGTAATGAAGCTGAAACCGTGAAGGTAAATTGAAATCCAGTTGAATGGATGAACACTGCCATGAGCGCCCATGAACATCTTTGATTTGCAGGTCAAGGGATGGACCATAGAATTTAGCTTCACCAAGCCGTTTTACGATCGGCAATCCGGATTCTATCAGGGCCTCTTCAAGTTTCTGTTGAGCAAAGTCCCAATCATCATCACTGCCTAGGTACTGCTTCTTGCCTTCGGCCTTCAAAGAAAGTTCAAAGTGATATTGCTTGAGACCACAATGTTCCATAATCACATGTATAAGTTGGATGATGTTTTTAATTTCCGATAGCAAATCATACTCACTACAGAAAATATGGGCATCATCCTGAACAAAGGCGCGCGCTCGCATCAGTCCATGCAGGGAACCTGAATTTTCATTTCGATGGACATAACCCATTTCACACAATCTCAGGGGGAGTTCAACATGGGAACGTTTCTTTTGCTTAAAAACCAAAATTGCCCCGGGACAGCTCATTGGCTTAATAGCAAAATCGCGTTTATCAATAGAAGAAAAATACATATTTTCTTCAAAATAATCGCAATGTCCCGACCGCTGCCAAAGTTCCTTATCCAACAAAATCGGACTTTGGATTTCCTTATACCCATGAGCTTGATGGACCTTGCGCCAATACTCAATGAGTGCATTTTTTATTCTAAGCCCACCTTCATGCCATACGGGAAAACCAGGCCCTTCTTCAAAAAAAGAGAATAGATTATACTTCGCCCCAAGAACTCGATGGTCGAATTCATTTATCATAAAAACCTCATAAAACTCTTTCGAGTTTTGAATTAAAAATTAATAAAATGTTTCAAATGTTGACCCAGAAGGGTCATAAAAGATGTAATGACCCCTAAGGGGTGGTGATAGTGATGCAGACAATGTGAGGATAGATCAAACAAATCATGCTGTGAATTTAACTTAATTCATAAAATAAATCAAGATGGCAATATCAGTCTTGGTGCTCCAATCCTTAAGAATTTCTTATGATACTGGCAATTATTATTGGCGACCTACTAAAATGATCCATTTGAAGCCGCTGTAGAATCATGGTCCTACGATTCCGCTGCGACCTTGTTTCAATGGCTTTTAAGATAAGTACAAAGCAATTTAGCTTTCGAAATATATAACCGACAAGAATTAATATGGTGAAAATGTTTAGATATTGTACCCATATCGTTTTGCTTGTTTTGATCATAAGTATCTTCAGTATTTTCACTTCTTGTTCAAAACAGCAGGCCACTTCAAAAACTTCGATAAGTATTGTGGGTTTCATGGGAGGAAGTACCTTCACCGGTGGAGTCATGGTTTGGGGAAAATCCGCGAGTGGAAAAACTTTTGCCTTATCCATGGCGAATGAAACAGTTAGCAAGTCAATCGAGCTTTCAGCGGAATCATGGCACTTCTTTGGTGCTGGCTGGTTAGGGGCAACGCCTTTGGATGGGGGCGTGAAATGTGGCAGTTCGGATCAAGTTTTAAGTGAGGCACAGACGAGTGTCGCCCTGAATCTTAATGATGCCAATTGTGGTCACTCAGATTTTACAACTGCGGGTTACGTCTCTACTGCTTCATTTCTTCCCTTGAAGTTTATTGCATGTCTGGATATCACCGGCAAAACGGCCGGACAAAATTGCGATGGCACAGCTAAGGGGGGAGCAAAATCGTACCAGATTATCTTCAACGATATACAAAAAGATGAAGTGCTAGGCCCAGGGCTGATCTCGGCATGTCTCGATGAATTGTCGGATTCGACTTCGATGACCCCCACCTCTTTCTTAATTCCCGTCGTCCCTATTGGGGTATCGATTGAGGTCTTTTCACAAAGTCAGTGCACTGGAATGAAAACCGCTTTTAACTTTGAGAAAGGATTGATTATTGGTGCCACCAATGCTCTACTTTTCAGCAATGTGGGGTACGCCGAACTGTTCCTTCAAGTGGCGCTCCCGCCTCCCGTGCTAACAGGCTATTCAGCAGATCCAGCAATCTACAATCAAAATGTTTGCATCAGCAATAATAGACCTGTGAACAGCGGTGGAGCGGCAAGTTCCTGGACCATTTCACCCTCCTTACCGTCTGGTCTATTCTTCGACACTTCCTTAGGTGAAATCACTGGAACACCCTTGGTAACATCTGCCTCGACCACATATACTATTACTGCTACGAATAGTTCCGGTTCAGATACCTTTGATCTCGTTCTTAGTGTCTTAGTAGAACCTCCTACGGTTTCGGGATACACTGACCCTGCAATTTTCATTCAAGGCTTGGGAATTAGTCCGATTACTCCGAGTATCACAGGTGGTGCTGCGACTAGTTTTTCTATTTCACCTGCCCTGCCTGCAGGATTATTATTTAATACGTCAACCGGGGTGATTTCTGGAACCCCCACAGTGACAAGTGCCAGCGTGTCTTACACTGTCACGGCTTCAAATTCAGGGGGAAGTGGCCAGCAAAGCAATATTGATATTGAAGTGCTTGCCCCAGCGGTCTTAAGCATTGATCGAGGGCCTACTTATGATTATGGAATTAAGGCATTTGGTTCGATCACAGATGTGACCTTCACCATCAGTAATGCCGCTGGTTCTGCCGTTGCCACAACTCTAATGGACGGTGGTGGTCTGAGCTCCCCTTACTCATTTAAGGGAGGGGTCTATCCAGGGACTGGTGGTACATGCACAACTAATTTATCTTCAGGAAGCAGTTGTACCATCGTGGTTAGCTATACTCCTCTTTCCACCGGCCCTTATCCTGACACGATCACCATCAGTTATCACGACGGAGTTGCAATTCAAAATGCGACAAGAAATGTCACAGGAACAGGTGTTGTCGCGGCCACTCTTACGATCAGCGACGGGCCGACCTATGATTTTGGCTCCGCACTTAGTGGTTCCTCGGTCGATTATACTTTTACCGTCACCCATACAGGTGGAGTCGATGCTACAAGTATAAGCGGGGCAGGTTTGGCCGCACCTTTTATATTCAAGGGAGGTAGCTACCCTGGAACGGGCGGAACATGCAGTAGTACGAATATCAATGCTTCATGTATTATCGTGGTTACTTTCTCTCCTGCTTCAACCGGACTTGCTAGTGATACCATCGAATTATCTTATAACGATGGCGCCGGAATCCAGATGGCCACGAGAAATATTCAAGGCACAGGTGCCTTGCCGGCCTTCCTGACAATCTCATCGGCCAATTTTTCTCCTATGACTGTTGGATCAGTCAGTGGTGCGTTGCCGATGACCGTCACAAATTCAGGAGGAGTCACGGCAACGAGCATTTCTCATGCTAGTTTCGGGGGAGATGCTGTTTTCAACTATAACATCAGTGGTATTTTCCCTGGCAGTTCAGGAACCTGTGGGACAACCCTGGCCATGGGTGCGAGTTGTACTCTGCAAGTTGCCTTTTCACCTACACAGGTAAAGTACAACACCGGTACTATTACTCTCAATTACAATAATGGTGTGAGTGGACAGTCGGCCAATGGGACTTTAGACGGAAATGGTTTACGACCATTTTTTGGCTCGGCCGCTGATGGTAATGTGACGATCAGTACTGCCGATACAAATTTCACCACCACCGGTTTGACCAATGGAAAAAATGCCACGACCGTTGCAAAAATAGTAAGCGTATCGGGAAATGTCTTAAACTTATCAGGCACATTCACTGTCAATCAATTTGATGTTGGAGATGAGATCATGTGGATTGTCTCTCAGGCGGGGGCAAGCAGCACCTCATGCGGTGGCCTTCAGGGGAGTTATAATTTTGCCAATGTGACCGCAAGAACCAGCACATCAATTACGCTTGATGTGTCTTTAGGATTTAGTCCAAACCCTACAGAGCTTACGCAGGCAAGTAGCACGACGACATTTTGTAGCATGCAAGCGGTGAAAGTTCCGAACTTGAACAATTTAACTATCAATGCAGCTTCTGATGCCTTTGTGCCGGCCTTTGATCATTCGCTTGGGGTGGGCGGTGTTTTTGCCGTGAGAGTGGCGGGTGTGCTCACCCTCAACGGACAAATTAATATGACCGGCAAGGGTTATGCTGAAGGAAGTGGTAATAGTTCTTCCGGTGCAAAAGGTCACAGTGAAATAGGTGTTGGTGTTATTAATAATTCGATCGATGCTGCCAATAACTCAATGGGCGGCGCCAATGGTGTCAAGACTTCGAATGGAGCCGCTGGCGGCGGGGGATATGCGATCGGTGGTCATGGCGGTGGAACAAGCACTGGAGGCATGGGGGGGGCGCCCCAAAATTATTGTACTGGACCATGCTTGCCCAGTCAGCGCCTTTTTATGGGTGGCGGCGGTGGGGCCACTTCAGCAACTGCAATCGGCGGCAGAGGTGGTGGTATTGTTTATATTATCGCTAACACCATTGATGGCACCGGATTAGTCAAGGCCTATGGTGATCTTGGGGTCACTGATCCCTGGTCAGGCGGTGGTGGTGGCGGTGGTGGATCAATTTTTATTAAGGCCAACAGTCTTGGGTCGGGTGCCTGGACAGCGCGGGCCAAAGGTGGAGCAGGTGGTTCCGCTTCCTTCGCTGGTGGTGGCGGGGGCGGTGGCGCGGCTGAACTGTATTATTGCACTTCCAGCAATGGCTCTTTGATTCTTGATGTCTCGGGAGGAGTGTCACCTGGTACTGGTGGGACTATAGCTCCGATCTCAGGAAGCGCTGGTTTTGGGCCTTCTCCAGCACCTGCATCTTGTCCTTAAGTCATTAATTTCCAATATACATTCTGTAATTATCTTTCAAGTATCTTCTTTTCTTTCACAAATACTCATTCCTCAATATAATGGCATCGGGGTAACAATGATAATGATTGTTAGATCGTTGCTTCTTTTTTTATGGGTCTTGAAGGCGCAGGCCGTGGATTTTTCCAATATTCCTTCATCCAAAACAGTGGCACAATCACAGGCGCTTTTTCGTGAACGCAATGAGCGTGTAATAGAGGATTGGCTTAAAGGTAAAGTTCCCGCTTTTACCAGAGAAGATGGTCTAAGCTTTGGTATGAAAAGTGTGGCGCGTTTGCTGAAAGGTATAGATGTACCGCAAATAGAAGCAAGCATTCTGGACCCGAAGGCCCTGCCTTGGGCCAAATATGGTACCGATATTGTGATTTTAGGTGGCCTATGCAAGAGAGTGGGGGATTACGATTTTACCTTGCAGGGACTGGTTCGCATGCTGTACGTTTCGCATCTCATGGCCCCTATCTCGCTCTCTCAAGCCGCCTTCGATAAAACACTTTTTACTCTGATAACCCCCAAGGGCAATCAACCTTATACTCACTTTAGTTTGGGATTATGTGGCGTTCATCGCGATACTGAAAATCATATTCTCATGACTGAGACGACTCGCTTTCTCGCCAATCAACTCATGCATCGACATCCAGATGTGACTCAGAAAGAACGATATGACAATCAAAAGAATGGCATGAGCACTTGGATGCTGGATTTTCTACAGTATTTTTTTGAGACTTATTTTGAGGAATATAATTCCAGACCGTATCAAGGTTATACCGTAATGGCCTTGAACAATCTGCACAGTTTTTCCTTGGATGAAAAAGTCAAAACTAAGGCCCACATGATTTTGGATGTGTTAAGTGGTGTCTTTGCCGTGCAAAGTAATGGCGGGAGACGAAGTGTTCCTTTCAGACGTCAACCAGAGTACGACGGTGAATCAGGGATTTTGCGAGGCGATGGTGAGATTCCACGTTTTAATCTACTGGCGGGGCAGTATGATTATCTGGCCCATCTCAAAAGCCCTTACGTTCCTCCCTACGGTGACCATTATATGATGGCCGCGGCAGTTAGTGAGTATAGGCCGGAGCATGAACTTTTAGATTTAATCCTTAAAGACAGTAAGCAAGAATTTTTTCAGGCCATTCATCATGGTGGTGTGGAGATTTATGCCCAAGCTCCTCTGTATACAATCAGTGCTGGAGGCATGTATGTGAATAAATTCGACATGGCCACCAAGGAACAAGATGGTTGGGCCAGGCCGACAACGATCATGCCAAGTAGGGATAGTCGTAGCGACTATACAAATTGGCCCAGATTTGACGGCCATAAACAACGGATGAGACGACAAAATACCTGCGTTTATGGCAACTTCGCTTGTGGCCTGAATCTCAAACTGCCTGCTTCATTGCCGTCTGCCTGCATGGAAAAGAGAGGCGCATGGAGTTTTTATCACTTAGATCAGTATTGCTCCCTCAACTGGGGGCTGCATCTTGCGGTATGGTCTGGGCCTTGTAACAATTTATTATGCAAATGGAAAACGGATAATTTTGGCATTATGGAAGTCGAAGCGAGTGACAATATTTCTTTTCAAAATTTCCAAACCAATATTTTGAAAAGAAATAAGAATGAGAAATACACATTGAATCGGTCCAACTTGTATGTCACATCTCGGGGATTGGCCATTGAGTTTGATTTTTCAACCCCACTGGGAGAATGGGAAATAGGACGAATTGCCGGTAAGAAAAAGCAGCGGCGGATAAAAGATTGGCCGCTTTTTTGGGGAGATATTCTCAGTGTTCCAAGCCAGGGGATAATCACTATAAGAAATCCCCGTAAACGACGGGAACTTGTCTTGGATGCTCATGATTCTCAGAATCCCAAACGTTTTTGGAGAGAGCTGCCTTGAGGGTCCTGGCCCAGAGTCTGGCCAGAAGTGTAAGGCAGTTTAGGCCCAACTGGCGCAAGCTGTTCAAGCGGGGAATGCAAACAAAATGGTAGTCCGAAATCAAAAAAAATCCAAATTTCCTCCCGGGAAAGTGGCGCTTGAGAGGGCCTTATCTAAACTAGGCATTGCTTCTCGATCACAGGCCCGTAAATGGATTATTCAGGGACGCCTGCAAGTCAACAGAATTGTACAAAAGAATCCGGAATATTTAGTTACACCTGAAAAAGCTGAATTTGCTCTTGATGGACAACCTGTCGGCCAAGTTGAGGCAATGATGCTGCTCCTGAATAAACCAAAAGGTATTATTACTTCGCGCTCTGATGAAAAAGGACGTCCGACAGTTTTTTCTCTGATCTCAGAAGTCAGTACTCATCTGAGTGCTGTGGGCAGATTGGATTTTGCCACCTCGGGTCTCTTGCTTCTGACTAATGACACTCGCTTGGCGGCATGGCTTACAGATCCAGATAATGAAATTATAAGAACCTATCTGGTAACCGTAAGAGGTCCTGTGAAAGAGGAAGAGCTTCTCATGCTCAAAAATGGTATTCGTGACAAAGACCAGCTTCTCCAGGTGAACAATGTCATTTTGCGCAAATTAAGCCAAAAAGAATCCCATCTCACTGTGGAGCTAACGGAGGGAAAAAATCGGGAAATTCGTCGCATCTTTCAGGCGATCGGCCATGAGGTGACAAAACTCAAAAGAGTGGCCTTCGGAGGCCTGACTTTGGGTACCCTGGCGGTGGGCGAGTACCGTGTAATTTCTCTGGAAGAACTCAAAGCGGCTTTCCCTCAGGCCCCAATTCGCTCTCGTTTAAAGATATAAGTTAGGATATACTGACTGCATTTTATGTCTATACTGAAAAGGTCCTCCATTCCACCCATGCTTCGCACGGAGATAAACATGGAAAGACCGATGACTAAGTTCGAACATGTTTAAATTTTCCTTTGACCAGAGAAGCGTAGGCATTCTTCAAGTCATCGCGGCAGGCATTTGTTTTGGATTTCTCGGCCTTTTTGGAAAAAATGCTTATGCCCAAGGTGCTTCTCCACTGGAGTTATTAGGGCTACGTTTTATAACCAGTGGATTACTTTTACAGGCGATACTCTCTCTCATTTATGGTCCTCGATTTCTGAAGCTCTCTTGGAAAAATTTTTTTATCTGCAATCTTCTAGGAATTTTTGGCTACGCTCTTTTTTCCAGCTTCTATTTCTTCGCTATTAAAGGCCTTTCGATCTCTCTGGCGGTTTTACTGCTATATACCTTTCCGATCTGGGTGGCCCTCGGGGCCAGAATGTTTTTTGGAGACAAAATTCCAAAGGGGCGCAAATTTACAATTCCACTGAGTATGGTTGGGATAACTTTTTTAGTTTGGGGAGAATTTTCAATTGGCCATTATTATTCTTTTGCCTGTGGACTTGGTTCCGCCATCTTTTATGCCATTTATATTTTAATCTCCAGCCGATCACTTTCGAAGATAAATCCCCTGATCTCTGTGTCCTATATTCAACTCTCTGCCGGCGTAATTCTTTGCGTTCTTGGTTTGGAGAGTTATTCGCGCGCTGTAATGGTTTATAAAAATATTTGGCCGATCATTTTAGGCATGGCAATCATCTGTTCAATTGGAGCAATGACCTTGTTCCAAAGCGGTTTACAAAAATTAAAAAGTTGGGAAGCCTCGATCCTCAGCACTTCGGAACCTCTTATGGGAATCTCATTAGCAGTTTTATTTTTGGGAGAAAAACTTAGTTTGATTCAGGTTATTGGAGGGGTATTGGTCATTGCTGCCTTTATCTTTATTTCCTTACCTGCTTCCTATTCCTTATCCGGTCTTTCAAAAAACGACAAGACACTGTAAACACAAGGTACCACAAACAGGGTAAGGAGCGTGGAAAGAGCGACACCACCGAGAACAGCTATCGCCATAGGGATTCGGCTTTCAGCGCCGGGGCCTATGGCCAAAGCGGGAGGAACCGCCGCCGCGATAGTTGAGATTGAGGTCATGAGAATAGGTCGAAGACGTACTGGACAGGCCTCCGTCAAAGCTTCTTTAATGGGAAGACCGCTGGCGCGAAGTTGATTGGTGAAATCGACCAGGAGAATGGAATTTTTCTTCACAATTCCCATGAGGAGGATAATTCCGATCATGCTGTAAATATTGAGAGATTGGTGGAAAAAGTAAAGTCCGATGAAGGCACCAGTAAGACTGAAGGGGAGTGCCACAAGAACAGTGATGGGATGAATAAAACTGTTAAATTGTGAAGCCAGAATCATATAGGCGATCACGACTCCCAAGAGAAGAGCAAAGATTAAATTCTGTTTTGATTCGTTAAAAGTCTTTGAACTGCCACTCATGGAGATGTAATAATTTTCCGGCAGAATTTTTGCCGCAATTTCATGAACTCTCTTCATGGCGAGTTCTTGTGAAGAATTTAGTCCGAGATTGGCGCGCACGGTGATGGCGCGCGTTCTGTCTTCACGAGAGATAGATTGCATCGCCACTTCTTCTTTTAAGGTCACGACCTTTGCCAAGGGAATCAGCTCACCACGATTATTTCTAACCTTCAATTTCATAAGATCAGAGGGGTTAGATCTTTCGGCATCGATCAAGCTAACTCGAATATCGTATCGATGTCCTGCTTTTGAAAATTTTCCGGGAACCTCACCGCCTACCAGGGCCTTAATGGTACTCGAAATGTCCGCCACACTGATGCCATGCTCT
The DNA here is from genome assembly GCA_016187935.1 of Bdellovibrio sp. Taxonomy (GTDB): domain Bacteria; phylum Bdellovibrionota; class Bacteriovoracia; order Bacteriovoracales; family Bacteriovoracaceae; genus GWA2-49-15. The sequence continues at coordinate 50,305 of JACPIU010000007.1, read as the reverse complement.
TTGGCCTGGACCCGATTGGGAATAATATGGATTTCGGGCATGCCACTTTTATAATTTGAATCAACATCGGCCATGAGACTACTCTCGGACATTTCTTTCATAATGAGTTCAGAATACTTAATCAGGTTATTCCATCTAGGACCTTTGACCGAAAAGGTGATGGGGTATCCACCGCGTGAAGAAAAAACCGCAAGAGATGGGTCGATGATTGAGACCTTAATTCCTTTAATTTCTTTTAATTCTTTTCTCAATTTTGCCGCAAATTCTTGCTGGGTGAGCCTTTTGTGTGTGGTTGAATCGATTTCTCTCTCAAGAAGAGGTTTGAGGGTCACAAAAATCATGCTGCTATTTGAATCGCCACTGCTCCCGCCTCCAATATTAGTGAAAAATTGCTCGACATCATGTTTGGATTTGAGCAAGTTCTCCACTTCGCGAACTTTTGTATCAGTAAAATCCAAAGCCGATCCGACGGCCGTTTGCAACCTAAGCATGATTCTGCCTTGGTCTTGCGCCGGAGCAAACTCTTTTGGAAGTATTTTTATAAAAAGCATGGAAGAGCTAAAGATGACTAGCGCCAGTATGATCGTAACCCAACGAAATTTAATTAGGTAAGGGATTATTTTTTTATAGTAAGAAGCCATTCCCAAGAAGCTTCTCTCAATCCATTTGCCAAAAAATGTCCTATGCTCGGAAATTTCCAGAAATCGAGAGCAGCGCATGGGGGTTAGTGTCAGTGCTTCTAGCAGTGACAAGACAACAGCTACGGAAATGGTTACACCAAATTGATAGAAAAATTTTCCAATAATACCTTTCATAAAAGCAATCGGTAGAAAAATAGCAATGATGGCTGCAGTGGCTGCCAAAGCTGCAAAGGTAATTTCCACTGACCCTTCCAGCGCGGCAAGACGGCGCTTTTTACCCGATTCTCGATGACGAACAATGTTTTCCAACACCATGATAGCATCATCCACAACAATACCAATCGCTAAGGCCAGACCGAGCAGAGTGAATGAGTTGAGGGTGAAGCCAAATGCATAGAGGCAGATAAAACTTCCGACTATGGAGGTTGGGATGGCCAGAATAACGTTTATTGTGGCAGTGAAAGAGCCTAAAAACACCCAGCATACTAGGGCCGTGAGAATCGCTGAGAGAACTAGAGTGAAATTTAATTCATGAATGGATTCTTCGATAAATTTGGTGGTATCGAAGCGAATGCCTATTTCAGTTCCCGGGGGTAATGTTGGTTTAAGCGCCGTTATTTTGGCCTTCACCGCCTTGGCGATCTCGACAGAATTGGCACCACGTTGTTTTTTTATTCCAATTCCTACCGCAGGCGCATTATTGACTCGGGTAATGCGGAATTGATCGGCCAAACCATCTTCGACTGTAGCAACCTCCGAAAGCTTAATCGGATTATAATTGATACTACCGCCACGACGGCCAATAATGATTTTTCCAAATTCTTCAGGGGTCGGGGCTTCTCCCATGGTGCGAACGTTAAAGATTTTTTCACGTCCCTCTAAAAGGCCAGAGGGTTGCTCGGAGTGTTCCGATTGAATGGCGTTAATAATATCGGTAATGGCAAGGTCCTTTTCCGCCAATTTACCGCCCGAGACCCAAACTCTGAGATTGGGGTCGACAAAGCCTCCAAGGTGTATTTCTCCTACCCCTTCTACTGTGGAAAACTTATCTTGGATATTATCCCGAACATAGGCCATCAATTCATTCTTGCTCATTTTAGAAGAAGAAACTGACAGCCACAGAATGGGCTGGTCTTCAGGGTTACTTTTGGTGATTATAGGGGGATTAATGTCTTTGGGGAGTGTTCGAGTGGCTCGAGATACGACCGTTTGGATTTCCTGAACGGCAGTATCAATATTTTTGCCAATGTCGAACTCTAATGTGACCTTGGCTTGACCTAATTCCGCCGATGAGGTTATGCCGATTATTCCTTGTACTCCCATGAGAGCACTTTCAAGTGGATCTACCACATCCACTTCCATAACATTTGGTGAAGCCCCTTCCAAGGAAACCTGGACAGTAACCACTGGGAAATCAACATCTGGGAGCTGGCTCACTCCCATACGCAAGAAGCACAGTACGCCAAAAATAATCAGACCTGCCATGAGCATCCAGGCGAAGACGGGTTTTTTTATGGAGAGTTCACTTAAAGTCATAATCGTTATTTCTCCAGGGTCTCAGAGGACTGATAATTTTCCAATAAATCCACCAACAACAACAGAGGGACTCCCAATGCCACAAAGGATTGTTCCAATGAAATGAGATAATTATATTTTGCCGTGAGATATTCAGATTGAGCATCCAGATAACTCTGTGAAATAAGTAAAAACTGAAATGGGCTGATGGTCTGAAGACGGTAACTCTTTTTAGCTTCGAGCAGGGCCTTCCTGGAAAAATCCGCTGCTCTTTGCGAAGCCTGAAGCACCGTTTCGGCATTATTCAAATTGGTAATGGCTTGAATTTCCTCCAGCGAAAGCTGATCTCTCAGTCTCACTTCTTGATGTTTAAGCTGCGCCTCTTGAGCGCTCAGTATGCTTCGCTGATGCATGGAAGAAAGTCCTGTGAAGATAGGAATAGTTAATTGGAGACCTATGCTCCAACTGGTGGAGTTACTATCCATGAGTTCGCTTTTATCGGTGGAAGTTCGCGCGATATTCCCAATAAGGTAGAGGTTAGGGTAATTGGAGGATAGCTCGAGAGTTCGTTTAAAACGGAATTCTTCCAGTGTCAGTGAGTGACGAGTAAGTTCAAAACGCTCTTTTTTACTTTGCTCAAAGATGTGGTTGATCTGGGCACGGTTGATGATTGTAAGTTCACCTTGCGCTTGAATTTTGGAGAGGTCTGTGGAATGAAGAAGAGTGGCGAGAAGATGTTCCCCGGCCTTCACTTGGTTTTCTGCATGAACAATTTTCGGTTCAATCAGTGCGAGCTGAGTTTCATTTTGATAGACATCGATGAGTTGCCCACGCCCAGATTTATGGTAACGCCGACTAATCGCCAGTGATTCTTTCTGAATTTCCTGTGCCTCTCGATAGATCGCCACCAGCTTTTCATTGAGCAAAATATTATAAAAGGCCTGGAGTACATTTAAAGTTAAGTCTCGTTTAGTAATTTCAAGATCGAATTCACGAATTTGAATGTTCTTTTTGGCAGCATCAATCGCCGAAGTGAGAGCCCCTGCAACATAGATAGGTTGGGAGAGATCAACTTGTCCGATGTACTGATTATAAGGTTCGCCACCGAAAGTGGCAGTGCCAGTATTTACGGAGGCCTTCTTTTCATTGGCGGTAAGTTTAGCGCTAATATTAGGAAAGACTGTGGACACGGCATAATTAGCAGACGACTGACTTTCCGTAATTCGCTCGCGCTGATTTTGGATCTCTGGATTGCGTTCGAAAGCCCTTTGGACCGCTCTGGCAATAGTAAAGACCTCTATCGAAGAAACTGATTTCTGTTCGACACCAGAAGCAATGCTGCTGACCAGGGCAAGCATAATCGGCCATGCTGCAAATCGCGAGAATGCCTTAAGCATAATTGACTCTTGAAATATTAGCTAATTTTTCAGTTTTCAGTATGTTAACTAACTTTTAGACCGTCAACGTTTTTTGCAAATGTTGACACCTTGTTGCGTTGCGCGGTACAGGGAAATATAGTTTTTTTAGAAGGTCGTATTATGAAAAACGTTCATAGAATTGCTGGGACTTCTCTTTTTTTGACTCTCATGATTGTCACATGTTCATGCGCTAAAGATCGTACCGTTGAGTCTTGGCAAAATGAACGAGTGGCGGAAAAACTGGCCCAAATTTCGGCCATCTCAGGTACATATAATGGGAATCTTATTTCAGAGAAAAATGGCACTGATATGGGATCGATGACGGTGAAGCTCTCTTCTGACGTGCGCATTCAAGATAACTCTGATCGCACTGGCACTGCCTTGAGCCCGGCCTTACGTGCTATCGTTTCTTTAAATGGCAATGAACGAAGTTCGATTACTTTCCAGGGAGGCTTTTATAATTCTGAAAGCAGTTTTTTTAAGATCATTACGGCCGTTCCCACACTCAATGGCGGCACCCAAAAAATGGAGATTTCGGGGTCTGTTCATGGCGATACCATAGAGGGGGAAATTGCCGCTCTTGATTATCCCGATTATGGTGGAAAATTCAATTTAGCACGTGATGGGAATGTGAACCAGGGACCTGCCACAACTTTTGCGAATAAAATTGAATATTTTGTCATGACTCGACAGCTGAAAGTGACGGATGGTCAAGGCAATGTCAAAATCGAGACGAGCAAAGTTAAACTGGCAATTGATTCGAGCTTTATCACCTCTGAGGAAACCTTTCTTGGATTATTTTCCCCCATTCGAAGCCCCCTTGTGACGATTACTTTTTGGAGTGGTGACAGTATGGGTCGCGAGGTCACAATGTCGATGCCAGAAACCTTCTATGATGACCGCATAGCTTCATTGCGAGGGAAGACTTCCTTTCAAGATAGTGGTGATACTTTCACCACCACCCTAGATTGTCTGAGACAGGCCGAAGCCAGGGTGAATGGTTGGAATTGTCGCATTACCAACTCTGCCCGAGGCCCAATTTTGGCGGGATTCTTCGAGGCCGTTAATGAATAGTGTAAAACCGTTAATTATAATTTTGTGTTTTTTCGTTTCCAAAATGGTGTTGGCCGAGACTACACCTCTCCATCTCAATCCTGAGATCCTTCGCAAATATATTTTGGAAGAAAACTCATCCATTCTTTTGGGCATGAATGCTGTTCGACAGGCCAAGCATAGAGTTAGTATCGCGCGCGCTCAATTGCTCCCCAACCTTAATATTGGTACCGTTATTTCTTCTGGACCAACTTTTGCCTTGGCTGCAGTGGAAATGTTGTTATCTTTTCTCATGCCAGCGAAGTGGTTTAATGTTGGTGTTTCTAAAAATCTTTTTGAAGCGGAAAAGATTTCTTACTATCTACTTCAGTTAAATCAGTATGCATCAGCTTTTGCTTTATATCAAACTATCCGAGGTGATATTGCTCTGCGAGATGTCCTCTATAACCATTATCAAGACCTGTCCTTAATCACCTCAGTGCTTGCTCGTCAGTATTCACTCGGCATGATCTCTTTGGAGAATCTCGCTCATGCCACTTCCCAGACCAAGATGGCGGAGTTGCGGGTTTCCCAGATGGATCAACTTCTAGCGGAAGAAACTGCCGCAGTTCGAAATCTCATTGGAGCTTCATTGGATAGGGAAATTATTTTTGATGAGTTTGAAGTTGCTCCATCTGCGGCCGAAGATGAAACCATTGAAGTTGTAGCGGCTGAAGCTTTTGCGTTATCTCCCGAGAATACACAGCTTGATTTCCTGATGAAGGCCAGTAAATTTGGTAAATGGAAGCAACTCTTCGGATTTATCGGTGGTGCTACTTTGGGAAGTCGTATGTCATCTGCATCTTCTTCTGGTGTTTCCTTTGCCAATATGACATCTAATGTTTCGATTAATTTAGGCCTCGAAATGATCCCAGGATATAGTTTGTCCAATGACAATATCGAGCAGATTAAACTACAAAAATTGGCACTGTTCCATGATCTTACCCAAATCATTGAAGGCAGCCTAAAAGCCGTAGCACAGGTCAAGGATCAGCTTGAATTAGCTTCCTTGGCCGAATCGAATATGAAAAAGGTGTATGAGATTAAAAAGACTAAGTATGATCTTGGAATGATCTCAATTATGACGCTTCTTCAAACAAGATTCCAGGTTACCGAGTCTAGGGCAGCCAAAATCAAGGCCCAAGTTGAGCTGGATAATTTACGAATTTCGCTGCATCGGCAGATGTTGACTGACCAATTTCAGGAAATTCATGGATGCCATGCTCAGATGCCTGTGGATCAAAAGAAAACGGCGTTTGTTCGTTGGTTACTAAAGCTATTTCGCCATATCCGGCTTGATGTAGATAAACTTTGCCGTCCTACGGTTTGATTGTTCTATGTTTTTTTGACAACCGATCAATGATTCCAAATGTTTTTAGCATTCTCCTCTGATTGTGGGCCGGGCACAGGAGTTGAATATTTTTATGACTTCGATCTCCCCCTAAGCCAAACGGTTTAATGTGATCAAATTGTAGATTACGGCGTTCACTACATCGTTTTGCATTCTTATCTCTATATTCACATTGATGACCTGATCGAGTGACAACAGTACGTCGGACTTGTATGGGGAGATATCGAGAGGGTTTTAGGTCATCTGCCTGGGACGTCCTAGAATGTTTTAATTCATTTTCTCGAATTTCTTTATCTAGAAGTGCTTCAATTATTTCTAACTCCGTCATTTCGGCATCGAGAAGTTTATTCAATTTTGCGATTTTCTCTAAAAGTCGTTTTTGTAAAATAATTTTCTTTTCGGTTCTTTCACGACAAGCCTGGCGGTCGAGCTCTTGTACCAGTGCGCGATGGGATTTTTGACTCGCGAGATTAATCGTTTCTTCAATTTCCTTTGTGCTCGTGAAATTAAATTCTTGAATATATTTCTGCACTTCAGCAGCGTTGGAAAGCGAAAGTGAACCTTCTGCAATTTTCTTCTCGGCAAATTCGGAAGTGCGAATCAGTTTCATGGCCTGAATACGCGTCCAACTTTCCGACTCTGAATATCCAAGTTCTTGCATGACATATTTTTGCAATGTCGAATATCCATATTCAGCGTAGAGAATTCGTCTCTGTACTTCTGCCAGATGGCGGAGCAATTCCAGCGTGCTCAATTTTTCTTTACTTGCTGCAGTTCGAGTTCGTTCGTGCAAGTCATGATCGCTTATTTTTATTAGATTCATGCGCCCTCCTCTGAAATGTGGTCGCCTAACATGCTATTTTTTGTGGAATTTTGCATGTGAAAATTTGAAAATAATGATTTTTTTTCACAAACAAAACATCACCAGAGAACGTACCGTGATTTCTAGGACGTCCAAGTCTATTTTTTAAGACGAAGTGCTTATAGAGATAGGAAGAAAAGGCTTTTTTAGATAAGTTATTGTTGCTTGATAGTTATAATTTAAAAGTCCAATCAATATTTTTCACTGGCACAAGGCGTGGCTCTTTGAGTGCTGTAGTGCCATTATCGAGACGGCACATGGGCCGAAGTTGGCCAATTTTTGTTCTGAATGTTAAAACGAGATTCTGCCGCTCCTCACTTGTAATCAATCTTGTTTCAATGACTTTTTTATAAAAGTCAAAACTGGGTTTTAACGTGCGTGTGAAGTTTGGACTTTGACGGTCCACATCTACAAATCCGAATTTAGGACAATAGCCATCTCCCCATTCAAAATTATCCGACAGCGTCCAGTGGATATAACCTAACACATTTACACCTTCATTCATGGCCTTAGAGATAGCAGCCAAATGCTCCGTGATATAGAGCGGACGAAACCAGTCATTGCCATCGGCGATACCATTTTCTGTGATAATAAATGGAATCTTGTTGTAGCGCTTGTTGAAAACCGTAAGAATTTTGTAAAGACCTTCAGGATAAATGCCACGTCCGCTGTCACTGTATTCGTAGTCTTTATCGAAAGGAACACCCAGACCTTTTACCACCTCAATGCCATAGTAGTTGATACCTATATAATCCAAACTCTTGGCCAAAAGATCAGGAAATCTAAAATTCAGTTTTTGCCAGCTCACTCTAGCACTTAGCTTTGAGAAACTTTTCTTTCCATAGTAGTAACCGACGTTGTGGGCAATGCCTATGGGATAACTGGCACCTTTAGAGCGGGCCCAGGCATAGATTTCTTTATGCGCACGGGCCATGTTTTTTAAACTTGTTTCAAAGCGCCCTTTAAAAGGTCCAAAGTTAAAAAGTCCGAGAGCAAAGGGTTTACTAACTTGCGGCCAAATTCCTGCAACCTGAGTCATCATAATATAGATTTGGCCTTCATTAAACGTCACGAGATAGTCGATAGATGGTCCAAGTTCTGTTAAAACTAAAGTCCAAAAAGATCGAAAATCATCCACCATTTTTTTATTTTTCCAGCTTCCCTGGCGAAAAGTCCAACGAGGCTCACTATGATGAAAGAGACTAAGCATGACCTTCATACCATTTTGCTTAATCAACTGAAGAATGTACTTATAGCGTTCGACTGCTTGCCAGTTAATTTGACCTCTGGCGGGAAAAATTCTTTGCCAATCCACCCCAAGGCGAAACACTTCGGTGCCCAGATTCCTCGCAAGGGCAATTTCGACTTCTGGTTGGGTCCAAAAGCGAATGCGGTCCTCAGGAAAGGCATAATTGTCGAAGGCCGGAATATGGCCATTTTGAGCAAAGTCCATCCAAATATCAGAGAGTTGATCTTCAACTTGGGCGGGAGCATTGGAGACACCGAAAAAAAACTTGTCCTTAGATGGGATAGAAATATCACTAAAGGCCCAACATAAGTTCACGGATAAGGCCATAATTAGCCATGCAAATTTCATAGTTTCCCGCCAGCTAAAGATTCGTAGTGTTCAACCCTTAGGTGTACGCCAGAGCAAGAAAACTTACAAGAGTGGTACTAAAAATTATAGGATTGCGGCGTTCGGTCATATTTTAGTTTAAAACGACTTTTAAAAATTCGTTAGTACGCGTTTCTTTGGGATTTTTGAATATTTCCGAGGGAGGACCTTGCTCGATAATGCGACCGCCATCCATAAAGACCACCCGGTCGGCGACTTCGCGGGCAAACCCCATCTCATGGGTGACTACCATCATGGTCATTCCTTCTTTCACCAAGTCTTTCATTACTTTCAATACTTCCCCGACTAGTTCAGGGTCGAGAGCGCTGGTAGCTTCATCAAAAAGCATCATCTGAGGATTCATGGCCAAGGCGCGAGCAATGGCCACACGTTGTTGCTGACCTCCAGAGAGACTTTTAGGAAAGGCATTTACTTTATCTGAGAGCCCCACACGTTCAAGCAATTTGATCGCCAGAGGACGAGCTTCATCAAGTGATAATTTTTTGACTCGCACGGGGGCTTCAAGAAGATTCTGGATCACTGTAAGGTGGGGAAATAAATTAAATTGTTGGAACACCATTCCGATTTTTGCACGCTGCTCATTCAATGTTTTTTCGGTCACAGGTTTGAGTCTATCACCATCTAAAGTGGCCCCAATCATCTCTCCTTGAAAAGAGATGAGACCTTGGGTTGGTGTTTCAAGATAGTTCAGGCATCGGAGCAACGTGGATTTTCCCGAACCGCTCGGGCCAATAACCACCACAACTTCCCCTTGGTGAACATTTAAATCTATGCCTTTTAAAACATGGTTTTGTCCAAAACTTTTGTGGAGATTGGTAATCTCCATAATGACTTTCGAGTTAATCACTAATGCCCTCCCTTGGTTGAAAGGCGGGTCTCTAAAGTGCTGGCGACAAAAGTAAGCAGCACAACGACAAACAGATATCCCAGGGCCGCCCAGAAATATACTTCCCAAGGGCGTAGATAGGTGGCACCAATTCGCTGGGTGACGTAGAGAAGCTCACTTAAGGCCACCACCGATACCAGCGAAGTGTCTTTGGAGAGGGCCGCTAATTCATTTACGATAGGTGGGATGAGTCGTTTATAGGTTTGAGGAATAATAACTCTTCGCATGGCCGTACCATAACTTATACCTAAGGCCCGTGCTGCTTCCATTTGTCCCTTGGGAATGGACTCAATGCCTGCTCGGAAAATTTCGGTAAAATAGGCAGCGGCATTGAGAGAAAGGGCCAGGACACCGGCCGGGAAAGAATCCAAACGCAGATCAAGCAAGGGAGGAAGAGCAAAGTAAATAAAGAGAATCTGTAAAAGCAATGGAGTTCCGCGAAACATCGTGATGTAAACAGTGGCGAGTATACGCAACGGTTTCACGGGGGAAATACGAAAAAGAGCACCAATCATTCCCAAGAGAAGCCCAAAAAAACCGCTAATGACTGTGAGTTCGAGAGTAATTTTCATTCCCACAAGTAAGCGCGGGACGATCTGAACTGAAAATTGCCAGAAACTCAGCTCGGCACTGTCCATATCTTAAATCACTTTTTCAGAGTAGGTTTCTTTGAAATATCGGTATTAAACCATTTCATGGAGATCTTGCTGAAGGCACCATCTTTTTTTACAGCAGAGAGTGCCTTGGAAATTTCTTGGGTCAGACTTTGGTTGTCTTTGCGAACGGCCATACCGATTGGCTCTGGCACAACCGCTTGTCCCGTCACGGCGAAAGTGTTGGTATCTTTTCCCGCATAATACCGGCCGACAGGTTCGTCGGTAACAATGACGTCGGCTTGGTAAGCCTTTAGAGCGCTAAAGGTATCGGTGGCCCCTTTAAAGGCCTTGAGATCTTTAATTGCGATACCTTTTTTTTGCATGTCTTGAACCGCTGCCATAGAGGTAGTATCGACCTGAACGGCAACAATTTTCCCGGCCAGTTGTGATTCATTGGTGATAGGGGCATCTTTTTTACGAGCAACAAAGACTTGGCCCATTTGCATATATTCCACAAAATCGACTTTTGCTGCACGTTCAGGGGTAATGCTCATGGAAGAAATGATGACATCGTAACGATTTGAGACAAGACCGGCCAAGATACCATCCCAACTCATCACCACGAATTCCACACTAACGCCAAGTTTTTTGGCCAATTCTTCGGCCAGATCAACGTCAAATCCCACCGGCTTTCCATCCGGAGTTTCATATTCCATTGGGGGATAGGTGACATCAATAGCGACGCGAAGTTTCCCGCTCTTTTTTACTTGCTCAAAGGCCTTGTCTTTGGGAGTGGCAGCACAAAGTGCTGTCGATAAAAAAGTGAATATAACAAATGACAGTATACGATTGTAAAACAGCATAAAAATTCTCCGGAATAGAACGTAGATAAAGATCGCTAATTTTTATCCCTATTTCTAGAAAATGCAAAGAATTAATTGAAGCTGCGAGGGGCACACTTGTTAATTTCACGTGAAGCTAGATGGTTGGCTATCTCGATGGCGTCGTCCTTAAGATAATAGTGCTTATTAATCGCTTCGTCGTTAACAGTGACCTGATATAAATCGTCCTGATGATGACGTTTAAGGTCGCACACATCCTTGCTTTGAACAAATGGTCCACTACTGCAACTTGCCAACAAAAAGATCATGGCGGTCCAACCGCATTTATAAATCGAATTCGTATTCATCACAATCACGCTCCCTTCTAAAACGTTCTGGTGTAAAGGAACCAGGAATGATTTTGTAAAACCAAAAATAGCAGCGGTTTTCTTTGCGCATCCGTTTTCGTTGTTCCTTGGCCTCGCGAATATCGACCGGGTCAGGTGTTTCTTTTTCCTTATAGACAATGGTAACAGTTTCTTTTGTAACAATTGTGGGGGCCACGGATGGGGCTTGAACTGGTGGCTTAACCTGATCCGGAGTTTGCGCTTGGGCCTTAGAAGGTGAACTTCGATCGTCATCTTTTGAAGCTGCCGCAGCTAAGACGCCAGTAGTTGTCCCTGCAAGAAGTCCGACACCCGCTCCAATTCCTGCTCCAACTCCGGCAAGGGTTCCCGCCCCCACTTGGCCGAGTGTTGAAGAAAGAGCAGAACCTAAATCTTGTAATACTCCCTTGGCATCGATCAAGTCGGGTAAGAAGGCATCTTTGGTATCAAGTATCTTTTGAAGGGCCTCAGGTGAAAGTGTTTTAATTGATTGTAACCCTTGATCTTGGGCAATTTGATGGGTATTGAAATATTGTCCGGCACTTACATCAAAAGTTTTAACTGACGTTCCAAGTTGTGATGCATCGGCAGCGATTTTGCCCTTAAGTAGGAGCACATCGGTTGTCATTTTACCTTTAACCATATAGGTGTTAGTTAAAAATTCTGTTCCCCGCACTCCCAGGGCGATGGAGGTGGTACCAAATTTTATGCTTTCGCCATCCTTGGCCTCCTTATGCACGGCCGTACGCAGCTTCCCCTTGATGAGCTCGAACACTTCTTGTCGCAGACCATTTCCCGTGGAATGTTGGGAGAATTTAAAACTGGCTTCAGGTCCCAACTGAATAATGGTGTCGTCATTTAAAGTCATTTTAATGAAGGATGATGCCGCCGTGTGGACAATATCCAATTCAAACAGCTCGTCATTTTGATGGAGTGGGGTTTTGGCGCCATTTCGTTCAACTTCAGACTGGCCTTTCAAAAGAGTGACTTTTCCAATGCTCGCATGAACAAGGGAGATAAAACTCATAGTAAATACCAACGCAATGGCCAAAATTGATCGAAACATGTTTCTCTCCTGACTATTGCAATATTATACTTAAGAATTATGGAGTCGCTATGGCGAAAAAATTAAACACCGTGTTTTATGTGCCGGGAACTCTTGGCGAAGCCATATGTGTTGAGATGGATCAAACCTTTTGTTTTGCAAATTGTATTTTTGAGTAGTTTACTGGGAGATTTCGATGATGGATTGGAAAATTTTTCTTGCCACTTTTAGCACAATTTTTGTTGCAGAGATTGGCGATAAAACTCAATTCGCCGCCCTCGCTGCAGCTTCACAGACGAAGGCAACCTTGAGCGTGCTTTTGGCCACGGTATTGGCACTATCATTGGCCGGCACCTTGGGAGTTCTAGGAGGAAGCTTATTGGGTAACTTCTTCGATCCTGCCAAGATGAAGTATGTTTCTGGCCCATTATTTGTGTTGATGGGTATTTGGATTCTTTTTCGCGGTTAGAAATTAAAATGAAACTTTTTATTCATACTATTGTTGTTCTAACGTTTACAGGTTGTGCCAGCACTATCCGTGTTCCAACAAATTCTTTTATAAAATCGGAAAACATCGGGCAGGCCGGGGCGTCGATAGAAACTTTTGTGACTCAAGGGAGGCGTCTTCAGGCAGCGCAGGACTATCGCGCCACCCCTATTGATAATACACCTAGTATGAATGATACTTTGGCCTTAGGCTTTCAAGGAACTTTGGGATTTTTGAACGCGCTGGAATTCTACTGGGGTTGGGTTCCGGGTGGACCGAACACCGCTGGCCTAAAATTCCAATTATGGGGCGAGAGCTTGCGTGCCAGTAAACGCGGAAATTTTTCTCTCGCTTTGGCCCTCGGCTCGGGTCTGTATGTCGCCAGTGGTGCCATTCCTTCAGAATCAGTTCAAGGAAGTTCGTCTACTGAGCGACGAGGTTTTGTTACGGAGTATGCTGCTCCCCATGGTGAATTATCTTTCGGATTTAGGCCCTTGGATATTCTCTTGGTCAACTTAGGATACTATCGCTCCAAAATAAGCTATGCCGTTACCTTTGATGAAGGCATTAGGGATGTCTATCAGCATATGGGAACTTTAACCATCTTGCATTTAGGAACCAATTTAAAATACAGCATTTTTCTATTAGGGATAGATATCGCTAAATCACAGCTTACATTAGGTGCTGTTTCCTCATCCGAACTGAGCTTTGGATTAAACAGCGGCTTGGCCTGGTAGCGAGGATCATCTTTGAGCAATCACAATAAAATTTTTCTCTTTAGCTTTTTTCGTATGTCGATGGCCATTATCCCGGTTATGGTACCCTTTTTCCAAAGTCTGGGATTATCCATGACTCAAGTATTCCAACTCCAGGCGATTTTTGGGATAGGAATTTTGCTGCTGGAAATTCCTACCGGTTATATAGCAGACCTCTTTGGTCGAAAGAAGGCCTTGATACTGGGATCGTTTTTTGCTGGCGTAGGTTTTACCTATTTAATTTTTGCCCATTCCTTTATTCAACTGGCCATCTATGAGTTGATCTTATCCCTGGCCTTCAGCTTAATTTCAGGATCGGACGTATCCCTAATTTATGATTCCTATCGAAGTGATGAACGCCATCTTGCTACTCGAGGTTTGGCCAACTTGCAAATGGCCATGGTGTTAGGTGAAGCCAGCTCTTCCATCTTGGGTGGCATTTTGGTGATGTGGTCTTTCGACTATGTCTTATGGGCCACGGCAATCGGTTTATGGATGCCTTTTTTTATCTCACTCACGCTTGAAGAAACACAAACAGAGGTCATGGATCGACACACCCATTGGCAGAATTTTAAAGAAATGTTTATTCACGTTTTCCGCTCTGATGATCATATCTTGCGCCTCACTTTTATTAATATGGTCATGTGGTCGCTTGCCACCTATTTTGCCGTTTGGATCTATCAAAAATATTGGGAAGTTCAAGGTGTTGAGTTGCGCTATTTCGGAATCCTCTGGGCCATTCATAGTTTGCTTGTTGGACTCATTGGTAAGCTTATATATCGTTTGGAGCAATTCCTAGGTGCGATCACCTTACTTTGGGGGCTGTCCCTGTGTGCCTTTTTTGGCTATTTTGGGATGGGAATGGCGAGTGGTTTTATCGGTGTCGCCTGTGCTCTATTCTTTCCCTTTATTAGAGGAATTACCCAAGTTCTTCTTCGCGATGCCCTTAACTGGCGAACGCCGGCCAAATTTCGTTCCACCGTGAACTCGGCCCAAAGTTTTTGCTTTCGTTTAGGCTTTGCCCTTTTTGGCCCGCTGGTGGGATATAGCTTAGATCATGGTGGAATGCGTACCACTTTGAATGTGCTTGGCTTAGTTTTTGGAGTGTTGGCAATTTTGGTTTTAAGACCGTTAATTCGGGCCTTGCGGAATTCCCAAGGGTGAAGTGAAAAGCATGTCAACTTGGTTTTCAATTCCCATTTCACTTTTTTGGATCGCCCGCATGTAAACATTCTGAAGACCGGCCTGTTTGGGTTTTCCCAGGGAGCGCAAAGGAATAACACCTTGGATTTTTAAGGGGGCGGAAGCATTGTCTGCGAAAGTTTTTGTCCATGCGCTTTCCCCATTCCAAATCAGGTTTATCTCCTTCAAGGGTTTGGTAGCGATGACACTGTAGTGTAAATCGAGTTTGTGAAATTTTTTCTTCTTCATGTTTGGTGTGGTCCAAATGCGGATAAAACCCCGTGGTCCGGTGGTGGCCCACGTTTGCAGGTTGTAGAGAGCGGTGAAGAGGGAGTCGCGGTCAGGTCGGGCCCCGTATACTCCTGTCAGGCCCTGTGCCCAAGGGTCCAAGTGTCGGGCGTGCCCATGATGAGAGAGGAGGCCGTGGGCATCGGAGCCGCTTAAAAAACCAAATTGTTTTCCCAATTTGATTCCATCCCTGGCGTAATGGCCTTCCAAATCACCACGGGTGAAGGCCTTGAGGGGGTTATCGTTCTTATCTTCAAAAACTCCATGGGCAGAGGCGATTTCGAAGTGTCTTTGGATTTGCGGATCGGCCTTATCCCAATCAGTGCCGGTCCAGGCGGTGTGATGAGGAGCGGTGAAGACCGCCTTTTTACGTCCCAAAGAACTCAGGGCATCGTAAAGTTTCTCGGTTGTTTCAAATTCAAATTTATAACTATAAACAGGAACAGGTGCCTTGCCTTTGAAGTAAACATTTTTGTGGCCAAAACCTTTTGGAAGAGGCGGAGTGGTCCATTCATAAGCCTGGAGAGTTGTGAAGTCGGGAAGGGTATCGAAGAGATCGGTGATCATCAGTATCTCGTAATATTGAGAAGGAAAGAGTCGTGAGCCAACGATATTGTCATGATCAGTGAGGATGGCAAAATCATGCCCAAGTTCATAGGCCCTGGCGTAAATCTCGTCGGGTGCTCCGGTGGCATCACTGTATCCGCTGTGCATATGTACATCACCCATGAGAGTATTGGGATATGAAAGGCGATGAGGTACAGGTGCAAGAATATTCTTGTTTTGGGAAGCCATACTCGTTTCAAAATTAACGGGCGGCAATTTTCCTTTAAAAGAGAACTGCTCAAGCTGAAGGTTTTTGTGTCCTCGGCGAATCAGGGTCAGTTTTGAATCACGATAACTGCCACTCATCCACAAATCCCGTGCGCCCCATCCGTCTTTGTCCAAACTTAATGTCTCGACTTCGTCTCCATTTATAAAATGTAAAAAGGCATCATGTGAGGGGCGAGAAGTGAAAATGGGCGAACCATCCTTAATGCCCCAAATTTGGGGAAACTCCGCCCCTTGATTTTCTTCTTTAGGATTGGCATTGCGAAAGGGGGTTGCCAGCTTGAGGTCTAAGACTTTGGGATGAAGAGGGCCATTCTCGATTTTTTTTAAGCCCCAGTGTTTTAAAATACCATCGGTATTTTTATGGTAGGCCACCCACACGCTGGTGCCATCGACAAAAAGCTGAGGTGCTTGCGCCAAGGAATCGTTATTATTTTCGTCCAGGACCAGGGATCGTTTGCCTGGGCCTTCCGGCCCTATCCAAGTCAGGTAAACATCGTAATCAGGCGCCACCGGTCTATTTTTGCGTACAGGAACCCATTCATCCCAGGCGGCCACGAGAAGGTTGGGCCCTACTCGTTTTAAATCAGGACGGCGGCTTAAGAGAGAACGACTTAAGCGAATTTCATCACTGATCAACCCGGATTCTACATCCATAGTGCGATAAAAAATGGACATTCCCTGTTTGTCCGCCCGCTCATAGACGAAATGAAACAGGGATTCGTCGAAAGCACCCGCTTGGCCACAGATATAACCTTCAGGTTCGTTCAATTCGGTTACGGCACCCAGAGAAGGCCAGATTTTTTGAATGTAGAGAGTTGTGGGATAGGAAAACTTATTGTCATCGGGAATAGGAATTTCTTTAAGCCCGCACCAGGTGGCCCAGACTTCTTCTGGTTTTTCAGCTCGCACCGGCCTTCTATGAAAACGGGGATGAAAAGCAAAAGTGCCTTCAAAAAGCGTTATAAAATTAGGGCATGACTCAGAGGCCAGATCGGTTGTACAAGTGCCGATCTTGAATAACTCAGTCTTTTTATTTTCATTAAATTCAATAAACCCCAGCATAAGGGTATCGGCCACTTCCATCACTTGGGCCTGCTTAGCAAGGAGTGGGGGACCAATTTTAATAGGGGCCGAGCGTTCTAATTGGAGTGGTCCCAACGTTATGACTGTTGGTTGGGAGTGAAAGCTACCACAAGCGGACAGCATGGCGAGTAAGGTAGTTAAAATGACAAAGGAACTAGGTTGAAACATACGCGATAAATCTAATCAATTAATTGGTATTCGGGAAATAAATTTATACCATAGTAGAGACAAAATGCTCGCTGTACCCCATTTTGGGATTCATTTGACCCCATTTGGGCCTTTTAAACATAGATTTTATTGGCATGGAGATTGCTTAATGCCCGATACAGGCACTGGGGAGTTAGTGCATTCGCGGAGGGGGTTATGACGGTGGTTCATTGGATGGGATGTTTTTGGGTTTTGGTTTTGATCATTGTTGTCGCATCATCTTCGGTATAGCGCCTCGGCAAATTGGGTGTTCTAGGCAGGCCAAGCGTTCGAGTTTATTCTGGTATCAGACTAACAGGTTGTTAAAAAAGGCCCAGCTGCGTTATTGCGACATCGTCGATGTTTCCTTAGTCTGTTCGCCGCGCTTAGCATCTGGGCCTTTTTCAACAACCTGCTCATGCGAGGTAAAATTGAAAATTCTTTTGGCCTTGCCTCCCATGGCCCAATTCAACATGCCTTATCCTTCCACGGCCTATCTGACCTCATATCTTTTGAGTGTTGGGCATTCGGCGATGCAGCGAGACTGGAGTGTCGAACTCTTGCGCAAACTTTTATCCAAGGAAGGGCTGACTCGAATTAAGCAAGTTCTATTAAATCGACCTAAAAAGAATCGAACAGATGCGGTCAATTTTTTTCTTGATTGTTTTGTCGATTATAAACAAACCATTGAATCCGTTGTTCATTTTCTTCAGGGGAAAGATCCTAGCTTGGCTTTACGTTTGGCCGCCCGTAATTTTGTACCCGAAGGCCCGCGCTTTCTGGTTTTGGATCAGAATGAAAAAAATGATCTGATGCACCTCTTTGGAAGCATGGGGATTCAAGATAAGGCCAAGTACATGGCCAGTCTGTATATTGATGATATTGCGGATGTCATTCGCGAAGGTATTGATCAAGATTTTGCCTTCGCACGTTACGGAGAAAATTTGGCATCTTCCATGACTTCATTTGCGCCTCTTTTTGAGAAATTGAAAAATAAAACGGTGGTAGATGAGATTTTAGAAGAGATAGTTCGAGAAGATTTAAAAACCTGTACTCCTGAAGTGCTTGGATTGTCAGTGCCTTTTCCCGGAAATGTGCTGGGGGCCTTGAGGATAGGGGCTCTGGTGAAGAAAGAGTTTCCTCTTATCAAAATTATACTTGGAGGTGGTTACGTTAATACGGAACTTCGTCAGATGGAAGACGTGCGACCTTTTTCATTTTTTGATTATTTAGTTTTTGATGATGGTGAACGACCACTGGAAAAGCTCTTGGGCCATTTTCAAGGTAACTTGCCAGCAAAAGATTTACTTAGAACATGGTACTTTGACCAGGGCAAAATTATTCGGGTAAATATGGATGGGAAATCAGATTTGCTTTTCAAGCATCATCCAGGCCCAACCTTCCAAGGTCTTCCCATACCGCATTATATGTCGATGTGTGAAATGCCCAACCCAATGCATCGATTATGGAGTGATTTTCGCTGGAACAAAATGATGCTGGCCCATGGTTGTTACTGGAAGAAATGCACCTTTTGTGATGTCTCTCTCGCCTATATCGAACGTTTCGAACCGGCCAATGCGGAACGTTTGGTTGATCAGATGGAGCGAATCATGAATGAAACCGGGCAAAGCGGTTTTCATTTCGTCGATGAAGCCGCCCCGCCGGCCTTACTCAAAGCACTGTGTACTGAAATCCTGCGACGGGGTCTCAAAGTGACCTGGTGGGGAAACTTGCGTTTTGATCCCCAATTTACGCTTGAGATGTGTGAACTCATGGCCGATGCAGGATGTGTTGCCGTAACAGGTGGAGTGGAAGTGGCCAGTGAGCGGATTTTAGAAATGATCAATAAGGGGATCACACTCGAACAGGTTGCCTGCGTGAGTAAAAATTTTTCCATGGCGAAAATTTATGTCCACGCCTATCTCATGTACGGCTTTCCAACACAAACAGAGCAAGAGACCATCGATAGTTTGGAAGTGGTACGGCAACTTTTCAAACACCAGTATATCCAATCCGCCCATTGGCATCGTTTCGCCTGTACCGCGCATAGTCCGGTGGGAAAAAGTCCTGACAAGTTTGGCATTCAGCTTCTTCCCGTAAGACATCCAAAACAAGGTTTGTTTGCTTTTAATGAAATTCCTTTTCAGGATGATACAGGCATTGATCATGGGAGAGCGGGTGAGGGATTGCGGCTGGCCCTCTATAACTATATGTTGGGAATCGGTCTTGATTTTGATGTGCGTGAATGGTTTGAAGATAAGATGCCTAAAACCACTCTTCCAAAAAATTGGCTAAAATCACTCTAAAAACTTTTTAAGCGTGGGAATAACGCTTAAATTGTGATTTTGGCCTTCAGGGCCGGTCACAGTACACTTAGCATTCTTATACAGGCGTTGATAACGATCGTGATTATGGGTAGTCAGAAATCCCCCGCATGCCACTTCTTGTGCAAGCACTTTTTGATATGTTTCAATGTTAACGGCTTGCACGCTATAAAAATTGTCCAACATAAGGATGGTCTTGGGCATTCGGATGTGAGTGGCCAAGGCCTCACGCAGAGTTTCGAAAAGTCCGGCATAACCGCCACTATGAGAAGCAAGGTCATAGTGGTTGAATTCGCCCAAATTGAATTTTCGATAGAGCATTTCAATTTCCTCAATTGAACCAGAATCAAGGCCCAAATGTGACGAACCCATAACCAATACGGGACGGTCAAAACTATCCAAATGATAGTCTCTAAGTGCGGAACTCGCAGCAGTCATTCGCGTTGTGGTTGATTCAATCCGGCCGCTTCCCTGGTAAAGACCGCGTATAAATACCAGAAGCGGGCGCGAGGAGGGCCCCTCATGAGGAAAACAAAACTTGCCCATATCCCGAAAAGCAACACATTGGTCAGAGTGCTGGGCGATGGCCAAAAAGGGGATAAAAAGGCCCCAAAAAAAACTAACTTTGATTAATGGCGCAACTCGATGACAATTAAACATAGAGAGAAATGCTAAAATAGGGGACTGATTTTGTCTGGCCTTTTTTTGGGTTTATCATTTCTGGCGCTCATCGTTGGCCTTGGTCAGGATGCGGGCGCAACCACGCGCAGCGAACGCTGGGGGAAGGGTTGGAGTGACGACGATAAAGACTGCCAAGATACGCGTGCGGAAATATTAATCAAAACTTCCAAAGATAAGATCAAATTTAAGCGTGTCTCTGGGCTTTACGACCGAGAGGATGCCAACCAAGGTAACCGCGCTATGCCAGGGAAAAGTTTTTGCAATGTCACCCGGGGTGAATGGTTTGATCCATACACCGGTAATATTATTCGTCTGGCAAATGATCTCGACGTTGATCATGTGGTTCCGCTTAATCATGCTTGGAATGCAGGAGCTTCCCGTTGGACGAAGACCAGACGACGCACTTTTTATAATGATTGGGACAATCTCATCTTGGTGGGCAAGAGTGAGAATCGCAGTAAAGGGGATAAAGGCCCTCTCGAATATCTTCCACCGCGAGAGAGTTTCCGTTGTGAGTATGTGCAGCGTTGGGAATTTGTCAAAAAGAAATGGGGACTTGCCATACCCCGGCCCGAGGCCCAAAAGATTGCTGAAGTGAAATCCCGTCATTGCAACAAGATCGACAGATAATTAGGCAATCCAATTTTTTCTTCGCACAAAGATGATTAGACCAATAAGAATTAGCAGCATAACCGTGACGATCAAGGCAAACCCATAGGGGTGATCTAAAAAGGGCATCTGCTTAAAATTCATTCCATAGACAGAGGTTAAAAAAGTCAGAGGCATGAAAAAGGCGGTAAAGAGAGTGAGAGTGCGCATGACATCATTGAGCTTGAAGCTATTTAGGGATAAGGTGATTTCCAGCATGGAGGTAGTCTGATCGTTTAAAACTTTAATATTGTCATTGATTTGCAGAATGTGATCACGAATATCATTCAGATACAGGCGCAGTTCTTCTTCAAAATATTCACTCTGAATCAAATTTAAAATTAGTTCAATCAAAGGAGTGGTATAATGCAAGAGCTGATGGAGATCCTGTCTCACCTCGTGAATCTGGAAAAGCTGTTGAAAGATTTTTTTACGAGTTTTATTATACAAACTTTTTTTGTGTAGGAGTTCTTCTAATTCGGAATCAATCTGGTAGAGACGAGCTTCGACGATGGCCATCGCGGGGAAATAGTGATCAACAACACAATCGAGAAGGTGATGAAAGAGTTTTTCTGAATTGATGCGTTTACCTTTGCTTTTTGGCGTTTTTAGCTGCTCGGTGAATTTGCGAAAAATCTCGGAATATTCTTCTTGAAAAGACAAGACCACATTACTTTTTATGAATAGGCAGGTTTGATTAAAGGCCAGACCACCATTGTCTTGTTTAAAGCTTGGTTCTTTCAAAACCACATAGCTGTAATCTGGGCCATCTTCAAATTTAGGCCGTTGATGGACATTGACGATATCTTCGAGAATAAGCATATCAATAGAGAAATTCTTTCCAATTTCTTCAATGATTTGTACGTCATTAAGACCTTGAACGCTAATCCAATGATGGCCGCTTTGGGGTAGAACCAATGGGAAGTCTTTAATGGTAAGGACTCTGCTTTCCACTCCCTGCTCTTGAATACTGATGAGGTTGATCTCAACAGGTCGGTTATATGTTTTGCCAGTATAAACCAGCGAACCTGGGGCCAGACCAACTTTCTGTATGGGAGTACGCTGTTTTTTCATGCATTTTAATGAGAAATAGTTGTATTGGCCGGATTGTTTCCTTCCGTGACAGGAGCAGGATTAATGACACTGATACTTTCGTCATTAATACAGGCCACTACTTGTCCCGACTCTAATCTCTCTGGCATTGTTGCGCCTGAACCCATTAATTTAGAGCAAGAACATACTGAGGTTATTTCGAGAGGCTCCCCGCCTGTGGTCGGACAGCTGGCCTTGACAAAGCAAGTTTCTCCAGGGCAAGCGACATCGGCCACTCCATTCATAGTTTCACCAAATTTACCGTAAGAACCCGGGAGGCTGGTGCAGGCCGAGCTATTTGCGACTGTTCGACCTGTGGCATTCGGACGCAAGCCGAACTGGATGGAGGCCAAGCGCTCGCCTAAATGGACGCAAGCAGGATTTGCTTTATGCATGCTCTCCCGGCAGAAACTATCTACAGAAGCGGTGAAACGGTTAAATTCTGCCAGAGTCGTGGCATTATCTTTCAGACGTTGAATGATTTTACCTAAATCACGTGAGGTTGCCGCCAAGCAATTTTGCACAATGGTGCTATAGGT
The DNA here is from genome assembly GCA_016187935.1 of Bdellovibrio sp. Classification (GTDB taxonomy): domain Bacteria; phylum Bdellovibrionota; class Bacteriovoracia; order Bacteriovoracales; family Bacteriovoracaceae; genus GWA2-49-15. The sequence goes on along the minus strand of JACPIU010000007.1, from coordinate 27,957 downwards.
TGCCACCACACAGATGCCCTTGTCAGGGTTTGTGGTAGGTCTTACGCGCACGGTAGCTCTGGGGTAAGGGGCGACAGGCGCACCCACTCCGCTCGTGCCGCTATGTTGAGTCCCAGGCCCAAACAGAACCGGGTTACATCGAAAGGTTCCATCCGGCCCGCAACGGGTATATTGGAAGCTGGCATTCTCGCCTGTTTGAGAATCCATGACGGATTGTTCCCATGGCGGGCGACATTGGTTCAAGCTATTTCTGGGCGTCGGCCAACCGGCATAAAAGCAGTTGAAATTGGCGGGAGCGGTTGTCGCTTCATCCGTGGCTTGAGCGGAATCCATCAGGCATTGAAAAACTTTTGTAAAACGATTTTTTTTATCGCGCTGATTTTTATCCATAGTTCCATCGGCCTTTAACTGATTATCCATGTTAATCAGAAAGATGGTATAGGCACGATGAACCTGTTCGATTGCCCAGAGGGGCATTTTGTTAACATTGTCCAGCTTGTAAGGTAGGTGAGAAAACTTAAACATCTGGGCGTCGATTTTTTTATGAATGGAAATTTCTTTCCCTTGTTCAAGTCTGATTGTGCTGGGAATTTCAGAACGTTTGATCTTATGGATTATTCCTTGACCATCAATAATCACAACTTGATTGGCATCAAAGCTTTTCACCTTTCCTTGGAGGATGCTGGTTTCCAACATCAGGGCGTGGGAAACCGAGGCGAAGGTGATAGAGAAGAGAATTGTTAACAAATATTTTTTCATAATCTACCTCATTTCAAAATAGTCTATTAGGGGGCGCATGGAGGTCCGGCGTCTGGATGACTGCAATCATTGATGGCCACAGCACAGCCATCGCTCGTTGGGAAAAGGCAGGGAGCATTATCCGAGACATCTGCACTTGGTGCTGTTGCATCGGTAGAAGGGCAATATCCATTGGTGATGGGTGCGCCATTACACATGCAGGTAATTCCGCTGCATGACCCCACGATGCAAGGAGGATAGTTGCGTAGAACGCATGGACCAACACCGTCTACTTGCACATAGTGGGTATTGCACTGGCAAACTCCATCGGAATTAAGCGGAGTACCATTCGGGCCGCAAGCTGCTGCCGCTGTATTAATCTCTGCTCTATGTGCCGCCGCATTGGCATCAACAACCGCTGCCCGCACGGCCACGCAAATACTGGATATTCTTGCTGTGGGGGCGCAATGGTCTTTGCATGCCTGAGTGTATGGGGATGGGCAAAGACGAACGAGATAATCTCGATATTCTCGATCACGTTGGTCCTTGTCTGCTTTACATTGAGCAGCGGTGGGACGGATGTCATTGGGCCTGCCATAGTGATGGCAGTTGCAACCAAAAGTGAGGTTGTCGTTTTGCGGTTGTCCGATTTTACATTTTGGCCTTGCTCCTGGATTTGCCGGCGCGCCTACCGTGGCCACATAGCATTGTTCAGTTGTCTTTATCTCGGAAGGGCAAGCGGTTTGATTTTTTGGGATAAAGCATTTGACGACGATGGCAGGATTGGGACCTTCGGCCGCAGGCGTTTTCAGTTCAGCTGCTCCTACACAAATTTCATAATTTTGAGATCCACAATTTTTCTTTTCCCCGTTATCAGAAAAAACTTGGGAGGTTTTTAAAATAACGGGACTCCCTTTCCACTTATAATCACTTACATTCACCTCATCGCTGAATGCATAGTAGGGGAGAAAGCTTCCGGCCGCCAAAAATAGAAGTAATATGCGCTTCATCGTCAAACCCCAACGAAAGAATAAAAAAGAACACTCGAGGTACTATCGTCAGTTCGAGTGTTCTTGTAATCAATCCTAATAATAACACGGTGTTAAACAACAACGGAAACCTGTCTCATAAGATCGAAAACCACTGGCATGATTGGGATTATTAAAGCCGCAGGATGGCCGATCGTTTTTATAACATTTTGACCAAAAGCACCCTTTGATAGTGTGGCCATTGACCTTGCCATCCACCGAGCTTGGAATTTTGCGGGTATTTTTCACCCATTCGGCGGCATTGCCCGTCATATCAAAGACGTTTTCGTCACTTTTACAACTCGATCGTTTGCCACTGGGCTCAGATTGATTAAGGTAATTGACATGGTCTCGCGCCGCCGGGTTTGAGTTCGGATTGGCGGGATTATAGCGCGCCACCAGGGGCCATGAAGGTGAACGCCATATTTTATCATCATTACAAACCCCTTCCTTATAGGTCGCGCCATAAGGGAAAGGAGTATTTTGCATGCCCTGACAGGCGCGTTCCCAGGCCACATCGCTACATAGTTCTTTTCCTTGGGACTTACAATAGGTTTCCCCTTCGAGAGCGGTGCGGGCCACGAAGGGGCGTTCACCCAAGCGATTGGGCGCTTCATATTGATCAATACAAAAACTGCCATTTTCTTTCTTGATTTGAATCATATCGGAAGGGCAGATCTCTTCAGTCGCTTTGGTTTCCTGCGGTCGACCGAGGTATTCAAAATGCATGGTATCCTGTAGATCCGGGTCTCTTCCCAGCCAATAGAATCCAAAGCGTTCAAAGGCCGTGATATAGCAGGCGGGAAGCTTGGTGCGTTCCCAGGCGGTTAGGTCGGGAAGTCGACAGGAGGGATCGTCACTCCATGGTTTAACACAGCCACAGCAGGGGTTGAGGGAGGGATCAATATCGATCGCCAGACCGAACAAATGATTCGACAATTCACCTCCGCGATAAGAGTTCACGGTGCGAAAGGTGCTCAGGTGTTGGGCAAAATAAGGCGTTAGCTGACAATCCTCTTGGATGGCCTTTTCAACGCACGCCAGAGGGCGCATGATTTTTTTGTGAATGGTTGCCGGCAGACCAAGAAAAATCACCTTCTGAACATTGTTCCCTACAGGCACGGGATTAATTTCGCGGTAAGGCCCATTAGGGAAGTGGCCGTAGTTCAAGATACGATATTGAATTGAAGCTTTAAGCGCACCATCCGGATCAAGACTACGCTTAATCACTTCCCGTTTTAAGAAATCTTGCGCTTCTTCTTCCACGCAATCAATATTTTGAGCATAAGTCGAATCTAAGGCCAGAAGCATGCAAAGGCCCATGCTGATTTGTCTGAAGGTCATTGACGGACTCCTTCAAATTACGTTTGATTAATGGGCAATTCATACTGTCTAAGGGGCATTCGTGCAAGTGATAAAAATTGGCCTTTTAGTTCTTACATTTATGCTCTTCGCTCCCACCGTCAAGTCGGGTCAGCGAGATCAGTTTTTACAACTAGATGGGGAGGCGCGAGAGAGTTTTGTTCTGCAAGCTGTTCGTGATCACCAGGCCTTTCCGGATTGGTATTCGTTTGTACCAATTACCATCCATTCAAAAAATCACAGCTTAACCTTTTATGTTTCTCCCGATTATTTGCAATTGGGAGACGAACATGAATTTTTTTGGTCGCCTGTGCAGTTCTTCACCGTCAAAAAGCTTATGACTTCATTGGGAATTCTCATTCCAACTGCGAAAATGGTAAACATAATTTATCAACAGGCAGAACTTAAAATTTGGTCTAAAACCATGTCATCCGGACCGGAAATGACAACCTCGCCAATTTTTTTAGAGCACACAGATTTACTCATCCAACAACTGGCAGAGAGGAATCTATTCTACCCTTGCCATTGTTTGAGCGCAGGACATAAGAAAGATTATGTTCTGACCAAACGTTTGCTTGAACGGCCAAATCGTGAAGCAATTTATGGTTGGTTTAAAAAGGATGGTACCGTCATCCAACCTTTGAGTCTTGCCCATGATGATCGCTGGGTTGATTACTCTCATGGATTTCGTGCGGTATCTGCCACTGCAGTGGTGGATGGGCAGGAAATGTCTATGGAAGCCGTCTTGCGCCACCCTGTCCTCTCTCGCTTAGTCAGTGACGAAGGACCGATTGATGTACGTAAAATTATTAGTAATTAGCTTTCATTTTGACTTGGTTGAGCACTTCATTGAAGTGGGCCAGCATTTTATCTTGATCGATCATATCTTTACCCAACATAAAATCCTTCTGTGCCAGCGAATAAGAAAAAATCAATTCTTTTTTTTCCATCGCCACTGAACCTTGAGTGTATCCCAGCTTTTTTATCGTAAATTCATATTTGAGGTCTAATTTACCAGCCTGGTTTTTGATGAACAAAAGCAGGCCCTCTGTACTGGAAAACTCTTTGGAGGTAGGAGGAGTCATTTTGATCTGAATCATATCTTTACTTTGGCGTAATTCTTTTGCTTTGAAGCGGAAAAAATTTTCAAAAATTTTCAAGTATTCTTGAATGATGAAACCTGGTCCGACAGTGATGAGCAGGTGCCCGCCTTTGGTTTTATCCGCCAAATTTCCAAATACCAAAAAGAGTGATCCTGCCTTGTCGGTAATGGGAGCTGTTTCCTCTAAGGGGATAGACCATGTCAGTTGGTTTGCTTGCCCAGGAGGAAGTTCAGCATCTGACCCAAATGTTTGAGTGGTAAAAGCGGTAAAGGCCTTGGGATCGCTGGCCTTGACTTTCTTATAAAGGCCATGGGCCAAGGTGATACCGACCTGGGCCAAGTTTATGGGGGCCGAACCTTGATTATTGACATTAAGCTGGCCTCGCAGCATCTGGCCTGGGGTCCAGGCCTCACCCTGTATATCTACATGAAATTGCAAATTGCCTTGAAATACCGTTCCTTTCATTTGCTTGCCCTTTTATTAAAAATTCAAAAAAGAAATCCAAAACCTAGATTGTTACCAAAAAAAGCATGATAATGTCACCTCTAAGTTGCGTAAATAATACAAACCTGTGGCTTTTCTCGCCCCTTCGTTTTATGCATGCATTTTTAAAATTAAACTGGGTTTTACTATGCTGATATTTCTTCTTGCTTTTGCTTTGAATCTCTCCGCTCAAACCATCTCACCCCCTATCACCCTGGTCACCTATAACTTAGGGTTGGCCCATGGGTTTGTGGACCTGGCAAAAGAGCGGCGAGTGGAACAGGAAAAGATACTGCCCAAAGTGCCGGCAGATATTTTCTGTATGCAGGAAGTCTGGTCCAAGAAAGATCGCAAGGCCATTACTCGCGCCATGGCGAAACAATATCCCTTTTCAATTGTGCCGAAGATTGAAAAAACCAAAGCAAATCGTGCGCCAGTTTGTAAGATTTCAGATTTGTTTGGCAAGGATACAGGTGGCGAACCCAAAATCGTGACTTGCTTCCAAACCAAATGCAAAGGGCTTCAAGGCCAGGCCTTCACCTCCTGTGTCATCAATGATTGCCGTGCTTCACTGGAGAATTTGAAACAGTCCAAACGTCAATGCGCCCAGGCCCTCATGGCCCAAGTCGGGAAAAATCCCACTCTTGCAATGCTGCAACTTTTATCCCCATTGAAAAAGGTCGATCTCTTCACTTACAAGGGAAGTAACGGATTGATGCTTTTTTCCAAATATCCTTTTGGGAAGCAGGGACTGACCAGCATGCGTGAACTTTCCACTTTAACCAGGCGAGATTTTCTCTACGCTGAAGTGGACTTACCTGGTGGTGCGCTGTTCGTCGGTTGTACTCACCCAAGTGCTAATCTCGCTCAGTCCGCGCCCTATACCGGTCCCTTTCGGGATTGGGAGGAAGAGAATGCTCAACAGATGAAATTCATCGATGAGAAGATATCGTTGTTGGCGGCAGGAAAACCGATGGCAATCTTGGGCGATTTTAATTTTGGCCCAAGCTTTCCTGAGCAAAATATCGTTGGAGAGTTTGAAAAAAACTATTGGGATTTCGTCGATACTCGCTATCTCGACCCAATCGTCTGGCCGCAATATCGCGCCTGTACCTATTGCAATTCAAACTCGCTCAATAAGCCGACGGATGGTAACAATATTATCGATCATATCTTATTGAAAAACATTGACCAAGAACGGGTGCTGAAAACCTCACTTTTCATGACAGAAAGAGTTTCTGTTGAGAGGGATAAGCGCATGATTGAAACCCACTTATCAGATCATTTCGGGGTCATGCTCGAATTGCAATACTAAGGGCCTATCCCAAAACCCTCATCTGCGACGTTGCTCAATCGCTCGCTTGTGCGGCGTACACTCTGTGTACGCCTCCGCGCTCCCTCAATCGCGCCTAGCATCTGAAGGTTTTGGGATAGGCCCTAAGGCAATGTGCCTACCACACGGGTAATAAGAGTCGCCTGGGAGGGGAGAGTATTACACAAGCTGGAAGCGGTATTGAGATCTAACGAAGCGGGCATAGTGATCGCCTCTGGAACATATAGCTGATCACTATAAGGGGTTCCTTGTGCATCGATTTTGGCCAGGGAGTTTTCTGAGGAAAATTGATTCCAACCATTGATACTATCATTTCCAACAATGTTGTTTTTGAGAGAATCGAGCGCTCCCTTGATTTCCGGATATCGTGAATTACTGGTTAGACTAAATGAATTACGGCAAAAACCCCGATGCGCGGCTGCTTCCGTAGACAGCCCGGCGGCCGTCAAACAAGCGGTTGAAGCCATCTTATAAACTTTGATTCTCTGGCAGATTCGTTTAAATTCAAAAATACGCTTTTCCATTTCATATTTTCTCTTGGTATTCCTCAGCTCGCTTAAGTTGCGGTTTGAAGAGGTATCATCTCTCGACGTTTCGGCAGTGATCATGCTGTCTAACTGGTCTATGGCATTCTCAATTCCATTTTGACAACGACTTGTCACCGTCGACCAAGTGGGGGCACGATCAGTCGTGACAACTGGTCCCCCCAGTTCGGTTGGAGTGGTCTCTCTTTGCTCCGGTGTTTTGGCACCCACCAAACTGGTGCTGGTTGTTCCGGATTGAGGCATTCCCGAGATGGAAGTGCGCAATTCGATTGCGCCTGTTCTGCGGAAATTAATGAAGTAGACATCAGGAATCTCAACAGAGGCAGAACGTATATTGCTGATTGCCTGAGTGATCGGGGCGTTCCACTGAGAAAAAAGTTGAGATGTTTGGAAACGACACATGTCACGAATTTCCTCGTCAGCGTAACGCTGAAGTTTTTTTAAGTCGGCCAATTGCTCAAGTGTCAGCATTTTTTGGCAAGGTTTTTTATAGAGCTTTTTTTGTGAATTATTGGTTGCTCCATACTCCAAACATAACTCGCATTGTTCCTTACTAATAAGTTCCTTTTCAAAACAAAGGGATTCACAACTGTAAACGCGATCAAAGTACTGGTTGGGAAGTCCATATTGATTGGTGCTGGTTGCTGGGGAGAAACCGCTTCCGCTTCCCGTATGTTTATGATTGTTAAAAGGATGATTGTGAGTGTGAACGTCTTGATTATCGACATTGCCACACATGTGAAGAAATTCATGCCCAAAGGTGGCGGTATCACCCATTCCGACTGGAAAGACTTTAATGGTTCGCTCGGCCAGATTGGCGCGACCAGCTGTGAGCCCGCCTGAACTGGCGTTGCTAGTATCTTGGTTGGGGCAACTCAAGGTCGTTCCGCTCGCCGACAACTCGGTATATGATTTGATAATTTTGCTGCGCATTTTAGGTTGAGGATAGCGCCCACCGGGTTTAAAGCAATTCAGCAGTTTATCAACAGAATTTGTAACAGACTTGGCGGCCTGATCCACCATATTTCCCCGCGATCCGCAGGCCGCGCATCCATCGGGTGCACACTCAAAACACCATTCAATCACCGCTCCACCATCGCCGGATGTCGCGGGTAGAGGGGAAGCACAGACGGTGCTGGTGTCCTGGGAGGGAGTGCTCGGGCCAAAAAAGGAAGAGCAACCTGGAATATTCTCTCCCCGGGGGCCGCAGCTCACGCGATCCACGATAAAACCATTGCCGAGATAAACTTTATTATTGGCGGTGTCCGTGCAAGGAATACCTCCCGAGAGACCTGCCAGTGAGGTGGCCAACTTCGATACGGCGGTCTTTTGTCTCGATGAGATGAGTTCGGCGCAAACGGCACGATCGCCTGTAAAAATAGTGGAGAGACAGGTTTTGTAATCGCTCCAATAATCCGCCTGTGCGCAAGGAATAATAGGCCCTGCAAGGAACAAAAGGGTTACAGCTCGAATAATCATATTAATGAACCTCGGCCGGAGTAGTATATTCTTCCTTCAATTTTCCATTCTGAAAAATTTCAATTTTATAAATCTTTTTGGCCGCCAAATAAGTTTGGCGTTTACGTAGTTCCCACTGGTCCTTGGAGGTTTCGCTTTCAGTAATTATTTGCTGAGTGATGCCAGCGTCATCCATGAGTTCGGTAATTTTTTGACGTAAATTCTTGTTGGAGTCGGAAAGCTGAATGCGCTCTTTTTTGCTTGCCTCGATTTTTAACCACTCATCGGCTTTGCCGTCGAAATCATTGTCGTAAGTGGCGGATTCCAGCTTGCCGTTCCAGGAAAAAGTTTGCCAGATATCGGTCTTGCCATCGCCATCGCTATCAATTTCCGTCGGATGAGAGTCGAGCGCTCGGGTGGTAATGTTTTTTAGTGGTGCGGTTTTTTTTGCTGTTTCTGCACTCACCTCATTTGTTTGAAGATGTAAACCAAGCAAAAACATTGGAAGTAAGAAAAACGATCTCATAGCACCCTCACCCTTTTAAAATTATACGCAACGTTCGCCTCTGCGGGCAGAAAATTTTGAATATCAATAGGTTACATGAGTAGTTGCGAGAAGTTAGTGACGATAAATTGAGCGCTGGGGAATTCCTTGCCTACTGAACAAGCATCTCGGCCGCCCTGGCGATAATACTTTCATGCGTTTCATTATAAAATTCAGTAATGTTGTCTGTTCCACACGGCATTTCCGGGAGCAGTTGAGTATTGCTGGTTCCGCGACGTGGACAACTATGTCGATCGAGTCTGCAATCCATATTTACGAAATGACGGCAAAGGGAGAGTTGTTGTCCACGTAATTCATCCGCCACTCCCCGCGCCAATTTCCCATTATAGGCACCAAAAAAGAGTGATACAAAAGGGACTGCAATGATGGGGGCACCATAACCACTCAGGGGAGAAGCGATGGTAGTGAGATGAATATCATGATAGTTAGAACGCTTTGATTCCAGATCGCGCCAGGCCACTAATGTGGCGGCACCGCCTGCGGAATAGGCCAAGATTTCTATTTTCTGGTTAGGGTGGCGACGCTGAACTTCCCTAATAGATTTTTTGATGAGAGAGACATTTCGTTTGAGCGATTTTCTATTGTATATTTTGTGAAAGTAAAAACTGGCCTTTCTTCTGATGGCAACATCAAAGGCGGCGGCCCATTGTTCTCCGTTCCCTATCTCGATCCCTTGAACAAATAAATAAATGGTATCCTGTTGAGAACTATCGACAGCATTATTGAATTCAACTAACGCATGAGAAGAATTTTTGATTTTTTGAACGTAAGATCGCGCCAGTGGAGTCGGCCCTTCGGCCGCCCAGGCCCAAGTGGAGATTAAAAGTGCCATTATAAAGCTGGCGCGTAAAATAGGCATGCAACAATTATAAATGATAGGCAAAGGAGGCGGTTGTTTTGAGTAAATTTTATAGTCTATTATACCCTTCGGATTTTGATTTTCCTATAACAGGTTGTTTGCACCTGAGAGATATTGCCGGTAAGATTAGGATATGAACGAAATCGAGACGTCACAATATTATGTTCATGTCACTATTCCTCCGATCCCCAAACCTGTCATGCTTGAAGATTCTGGCCGCCAGGTAGAGGAGAAGGAAGAAAAGATCTTTGGACTCGCCAGTTTTTTGGAAATCCAAGACGAATATCTTTTTTGGGAGCCGTCATTACTTCGATATTTTCCTCAAATCGAGCGCTGGGCATCAGCCGATGCTCGACAATTTGAGAAGTCCATGATGTATCGACTGCGCTACCTGGTTCAGATAGTGTACGGGGCATCTCCCGGACAGGCACCACTCCAGAAGCTGGAAATAGAATGGATTTGGGATGAGATAACCAGGCGAGAGCTTGGGCCCGATGCTTTGCGGATGATCGAGCAAGCGGGGGTTGATCAAAAGCTTTTTTTGCGCGATCGCGAAAAATTCAGGCCAGTTCCGATGAGCCCCTGGCCATCCATGAGAAGACTGGCACAGATTGTTTCGGTCTTTTTTGCTATTGGTTGGGGTGTCTATGTGACTTATTGGTTGATACGTTTAGAAGTGGTTACAGAATTGTGGATTCGTCTGTTGTCTCTGATCAAGTAGCTGGAAGTTTTTTGCTTCAAATTGCGTGAGTTTGGCATACGTTGGGCCACTTTGACGTTAAAATCAGGAATATTTTTTATCTGGGCGGCGAAACCTAAGGCCAAAAATGCATCCAAGCGACCTTCAGAATTGCACATCCCCTTCAAAGTTGGTTCCTTCCTGGCGGATTTCAAAATAATGTTTTTGATAGCATGGTAATCCAGATCGGGATATTGGGCCTTTAGCAATGCTGCCACTCCTGATACGAAGGCCGTGGCCTGAGATGTTCCTGTTAAAAAACCGGCGCGTTCGTAGGGCAGCGAAGACTTAATACGATTACCCGGAGCGGCTATATCCACTGAGTATGGGCCGTAATTTGAGGAAGAGAGCATTTTCAAATTTTCATCATGTGTGGTTACTGTCAAGATGTTCGAGAGACCGTAGGATGCCGGATAGTAACGGAAACTTCCCTTATCGATATTTTGTTCATCGTTACCTGAAGCGGCGACCACCAGGATACCTTTTTTTTCTGCTTCTTTTAGAACCGCCAGTTCCTCATTAGAGGCCTCAGGCCCACCACCGGAGTAGTTGATGATATCGACGCCTGCTTTGACAGCGAAACGAAGGGCCTCGATGGTGGAATTTAAATTGTCCTGTCCCGAAGCCTCGGGATTATAGTACTTAAGGACAAGGATTTTAACCTCCGGAAAAATTGATTTAACAATTCCTGCAACGTGGGTTCCATGCCCGTGGGAATCATAAGGCCGATTGGCATGAGCGCGCCCCTTAGCGAAGTCCATACCGAAGTTATCTGTTGTGGACTGACTACGTTTACTTTCACTAGGAACCCAAAGGTTATCCTTAATAAAAGGGTGAAGCGGGTCAATCCCGGTGTCGACAACGGCAACAATAATTTCTTTTTTCTTTTTAAAAATTTTCCAAGCATTGGCCAGATTGATCGAGTTGGTTTGATCTTTCGATATACCCCAACTGACATAAGGAGAATCTAAATATTCGAGGGGATAACTCTGGCCGTGTCCGTAAATTGGCAAGAGCAAGAGCACAACTGCCAACAAGGCCCATCTTCTATGAAGTAACTGGCGGGTTGATGTTTTTAGCACGATCATGGAAAATCCTTCCAAATCTAGGCATCCTGAGGCAGAAGCCTCAAGCTGAACCTAATAAAGCAAAAGTGCTGCCAGTCTGGGAATGGCGGGAATGGTGCAATTCCATGGAGTTAAGTCCGGGTTTGTAAAAATAAAAGTCAGTTTTTAGATGGGCCGTCTAAATTATAGACACGGAACAGAATCAGGAGGTTCCCGCAAGAGAAAGATGAGAGGAAAAAGACAGGTCTCGTTCGGAACAATAGGCCCAGGGAATTGAAAATTGAGATGAGAAGAAAAGCTCATTGCGATGAGTGGTAAAAAGAGAGGAAGGGAACTTACCTTATTCGTCTTTTTTGATTTTGAGGATAATCTTGCTATCGGCTTCGACTTCTACCTTGATGATCTGTTTATTCCCAATTGATGCTTTTAAATCCTCAATCAATTGCAAAGAGTGATCATTATCCTTAACGACTTTGTATCGAGCGGCATGTTTTTTAAACAGGACTTCAGCACCATCTGCTCTTTCGTTAACTTTTAGAACTTTGTCTTCAAAGATCAGGATATTTTGTGTTTGTGCCATAGCGCCGTTTATCAGATTTCCCAGGATGGCCAATCCTATCAATATTTTTTTCATTCTGCACTCCGAATAAAAGAACTAAAATTTATCGTCCGTGTCTTTTCTTTTGCTCGTCACGATACTCACGCATGGTATTTACTGCATCAGTGTAGTTATCGTCATCATTATAACTAGATAAAGTGTTTAATCGGTCAGATGGTGTGTAACCAAAGCGATTGGTGAAGTACACGCGATCTCTCCTGGCATTGGTGTGCCGTGTTTGGATATTATACCATTCCTCTAACGGAACTGCCCTGTTGAAAATGGAAGGGTCAATGATATAGGGAACATGTCGGTCATTGACTTTAACTAACACAACCGGGGCCACATGATACCACCAGCCCACTTGTCCGCTGGGGTGATTGGCGGTTTGCACTTGCAAGTCCCCCTCAATAAAGGCCTTGGCGGTAATCACTCCATAATGCCTCTCTAGAAGTCTAGACATCTCATGGGCCCGGGCATAGCAACCGTCATCGGGGTACCTGAATGGAATGTGTGATTGTGATGCCATGGCGGCGAAAAGTTGTTGCACTCTGGTGGGGCTTACCACACTAACACTAATGTCATGATTGGCGTCGGTTTTTAGAATCTCTTTCTTGCCAGAGGGACCTTTGAAGGCCAGTGCCGCATCGGCAAGCATGGTGTGCTCAAAAGTTAAGCAATTGGCACCCTCGACCTCACCGGCCAATTTACTAATCTTCAATAAGCGATTGGCGAGAACGGCAGATTGTTTAAATTCATCGGCCAACCCAACAGAGCTTGCACAAAAGCATAACAATGCCAAAATCAGATTTATTTTTTGCATTTTTAACCCCACAACCCTAATGCGATAGATGCAAAAGTAATTCCAAAGAAGGCCTGGCCAACACCTTTATTTCAGGTTCATACAAGTCATAAACGTTGGATTCTTCGACACTTCTGTCAAAAAGTCATACGAAGGTGGGATCTGATACTTCTTCGCTCAGTTCTGTTTCATTTGTCGCCAACTTTTCCCTTCGCGATTTTGGCGTGTCACCTGCCAGATTTCTACCGCTTGGAGGTGCTCAGCATAGGTTTTGGTGAAAACATGAGTGCCATCGTTTTTACTGACAAAATAGAGGTAATCATGGCGTTCAGGCGTCAGAACTGCTCGTATCGCATCCAATCCCGGATTACAAATCGGTCCTTTGGGAAGGCCATTTATTCGATAGGTATTGTAGGGAGTCACCTCCTGCAAATGCTCTTTTTTTAAATTGCCTTTGAATTGCTCCCAAATCCCGTAAATCGTGGTTGGGTCGGATTGCAAACGCATTTTCTTTTTTAATCTATTAAAGAAGACGCCTGCAATCCGTGACCGTTCGGCCCTGGCCCCTGTTTCTTTTTCTACCACGCTGGCCAAGATGAGCACTTGTTCCGGTGTGAGTGTACTTTTGCTGTAATCGAGTGACTTGGTTTTTTGACGAAATTCCTCCACCATCACGCGCATGATTTGGGCCGCCGATTGATGAGGATCGAATTTGTAAGTGTCGGGATAAAGATATCCCTCAACTGTTTCATTGGTAATGTTAAGCTGGCGTAGCATGGCCGGGTCACGGGCCAATTTGACAAAGTCTTGGGCCTTGGAAATAAATCCATTCGCTTCTAAAAGGGCGGCAATTTCATAGAAATTTTTTCCCTCAGGAATGGTCAGCTCAACAGTAATCGGTCGACCGTAAAGAAGAAGGTTGATAATGTCCCGCATGGTAGAGCCGGTTGGAATCTCATAATGACCTGACTTGAACTTGGTCATGAGGTTCTTCAATTGACAGTAACGATAGAAAACTTTAGTTGAGCCAATGAGTCCGGCACGATCGAGACGGTGATTAATGGAAGAAAATCCTTCCCCCGGTTGCACCTGAAAGACCACATCTTCTCCCTCATACTGCCAAACATCAAAGTAATAATAGGCCTTGGCAAGGCTGAGCATTACGGCCATGAGAGGTGCGATAATGACAAAAACGACGATATTTCGCTTCATCTTGGCTTCCTGTCCAAAATGATAGGATCAAGGGCCACAACCCTTCCGCCCGTGCATCCTTTATTGATTTCCTTCAAAAAACACTTTTTCATCTCACTATTTTAACGCGAGTTGGGAAATCTTTTTAAAAAATCTTCTAAAATAATACTAGCGGCCAAGGCATCTAACTCATCACGCTTAATTTTAAAATTATAACGGGCCGACTTTTTCATGCGGTCTTCCGCTTCAAAGCTCGATAAAGTTTCATCTTGCTCAAAGTAGAGTAAATGGGGAAAAATTTTGGTTAATTGTCGACCAAATTGGCCGATCTTAGTCGTCATAGCAGTGGTTTTACCATCAGTTAAATGGGGAATGCCCAAAACCAATGCTCGAATGTTTTCCGCTTGTATAATCGCTTTTAGCTCCGAAATAAGTGATGGGTTATCTTTCACCAATAAGCAGCGATAAGGTAAAGGATATGGGTCACTCTTCAAGGTAAAAGTGGCGAGTCCGACTCGTTTCTGGCCGTAATCGATGGCAAGTAAGGTATCTCCGCTCTCAAGCCCGAGTGAACAAAGGGATGGAGAATCATTATTTGAAGACATGATTTTTCTTATATACTGGCCCAAAAGGTCTCTGTATAGGACGTTCACAGTGTTGTTTTTAAATTGTTCGTGCTTGACAGATAAAAAAGATATATTAAAATCGTCATTAATTTCAAACTTTATTTAATCGTTAATAATTCAGAACAATATTCCACTTTCTTTTAAGAGATTAAAATTAAAAGAAGAGATAAGAACGGTTAATGTGATTACGCAATCTCACCGCTTGTGTTTCAGCGTTGAGAGTTCTGAGAGTCAAATGGTTCCAAACTAAATGATACAAATATTAATTTTTATAATTCCCAACTAAAATTCAGGAGATTCAGCACATGCACTTAAATGACCTTCGCGAAAAAAGCATGGAAGAACTTATTAACCTCGCCAACGCACAAGAGGTAGAAAACCCAGGTGCGTTAAAACGTCATGAATTGATTTTTGCCTTGCTTAAGGCCCATGCCAAAAATGACCAAGAAATCAACGGTAATGGTGTGCTGGAAATTTTGCCGGATGGTTTTGGTTTTTTACGTTCCCCTGAGTATAACTACTTACCCGGTGCCGATGACATCTATGTAAGTCCAAGCCAAATTAGACGTTTTGGTTTGCGCAAAGGTGACTCTGTTGATGGGCAGATCCGGCCACCAAAGGACGGGGAAAGATATTTTGCTCTTTTAAAAGTAAATCACATCAACTTCCAATCTCCGGAAAATCATAAAAATACCGTTCTCTTCGACAATTTAACGCCACTTTATCCCCAAAAAAAGATTGATTTGGAATATCATCCGACCAATTATTCAACTCGGATCATAGACCTTTTTGTTCCGCAGGGGTTTGGCCAACGTTGTCTTATTGTTGCCCCACCAAAGGCCGGAAAGACAATGCTACTTATGGATATGGCCAATGCTATCGCTCACAATCATCCCGATGTTGTACTTATTGTGTTATTGATTGATGAACGCCCCGAAGAAGTTACAGATATGAAACGAGGTGTGAAGGCAGAAGTAGTTTCTTCAACCTTTGATGAACCCGCAACTCGCCACGTCCAGGTTGCTGAGATGGTTTTGGAAAAGGCCAAACGTTTGACCGAGGCCGGCAAGGATGTCGTTATTCTGCTTGACTCAATTACGCGTCTAGCTCGAGCATACAATACTGTTGTTCCGCCTTCGGGAAAAATCCTGTCAGGTGGTGTAGATTCCAATGCGCTCCATCGTCCAAAACGTTTCTTTGGCGCGGCCAGAAATATTGAGCATGGCGGTTCTCTCACGATCATTGCCACTAGCTTGATTGATACCGGTTCAAGAATGGATGAAGTTATCTTTGAAGAATTCAAAGGTACAGGTAACTCGGAAATTCAGCTTGATCGTAAATTACTTGAAAAACGTATTTTCCCATGTCTTGATATCAACAAATCATCCACTCGTAAGGAAGAATTCTTGATGGATGAGAAGGACCTGCAGAGAATCGTGGTACTGCGCCGAGTTCTCCATCCCATGAGTACCATCGATGCTATGGAGTTCATGCTCAGTCGTATTACCAAAAGCAAAACCAACGATGAATTTCTGAACTCCATGAACGGATAAAATTATGCAGTCTGATCGCCAGGCAAAGGGCAAGGAATACGCTGCCATTGGCGGACAAGCCGTGATTGAGGGCGTGATGATGCGCTCTCCTCATGCTTTCGTGGTAGCGGTGCGTACCCCCGAAGGTAAAATTCGCCTACGACGTGATCAATGGTATGGGTTGGCAAACAGAATCCCGCTTTTTAAGCGATCTTTTGTCCGCGGCGTGCTTGTGTTGATTGAAACCATGGCCAATGGAATAGTTTCTCTCAATTATTCGGCCAATATTGCTTTGGCCGAGGAGCAAAAGAAGGATGCCTTAAAAAAAGGCATGAATATGGAGGATTACGAGAAAAAGAGAAAGTCCCAAGAGAAAGTATCCTGGAGCACTTACATCTCGATCGCTCTGTCCTTTATTTTTGGGATTGGATTATTTGTTTTTTTACCCCACGCTATTACCGCCTTGATCGAGAAATTCTTCGGGCAAGTGTGGGGATTGCAAAGTTTTGAATTCCATGCGGTTGATGGAGTCATCAAGGCCTGCATTTTTCTTTTGTACGTCATGCTGATTGGTCTTTTTCCCGATGTCAAACGTGTTTTCCAATATCATGGGGCCGAGCATAAATCGATTTCAACATTTGAGGCCGGTGAGAGCATGTTGGTGGACTACGCCAAAAAATATCCCACTTTTCATCCTCGTTGTGGCACCACTTTTGTCTTTTTTCTCCTTTTCATTTCAATCATTTTGTTCAGTATCGTGTTTGCAATTTTCCCAATTGGCAAAGGATTGCCGGTGATCGCGGGCCACGGGGTGGCGATCGTTTGTAAAATATTACTCACTTTTCCCATTGCCGGTATCGCTTATGAATTCATTAAATTAATGGGAAAATACGGCAAAACTCGCTGGGGACAAGTGCTTTCTTACCCCGGCCAGCTTTTACAGAAGCTCACCACCCGTGAGCCGGATGAGAAGCAATTAGAGGTCGCCCTGGCCTCTATTCGTGCGGTGTTACTTTTGGAAGAAAAATATAATTTAAAAGAAGCTCAACAGCGCGTCGTTGCTCTCGATGAAATTGAAATCGATAATTTAACTGATCTGTCCGAGTCAAACCTAAAGCTAAAAGACTTTCTTGAGCTTTAAAGTCCCAAGTATACAACTTTAATTAATTACTTAAGTGAGTACACTATGAGCATTTACGATAAATTAGAAAAAGTCGCCAAACGATACGAAGAGCTGACTGAAAAGATGGCCGATCCGACCCTGTATGAAAGACAGGCTGAATATCGCGCCATTACCAGTGAGCGAGCGCAAATTGAAGAACTGGTCATGACCTATCGGGAATATAAGGCGAGTAAGCAACAATTGAATGAGGCGCAAGAAATTTTAAAAAAAGAAAGCGACGAAGAATTGCGTGCCATGGCCAAAGAAGAGCTGGCTCTATTAGAGAAAAAAATACCTGAAATAGAGCAACGATTAAAGATTCTATTATTACCCAAAGATCCTCTGGATGAGAAAAACGTCATCGTGGAAATCCGTGCAGGAACTGGTGGTGATGAGGCCTCTATTTTTGTGGCGGATGTCTATCGCATGTATCAAAACTATTTTAGAACGTTGGGTTTTCGTTCGGAAGTGATCTCGCTCTCCGAAGGAGATCAAGGATACAAGGAAATCATTTTTTCCGTCACAGGAGATAAAGTTTACTCCAAACTTAAATTTGAATCGGGAGTCCACCGCGTTCAACGTGTGCCTAAAACTGAGGCCCAGGGGAGGATTCACACTTCAACCATTACCGTTGCAGTGATGCCCGAGCCTGAAGAAGTTGAATTTGTCCTCAATATGAATGAAGTCAAGATTGAGGTTTTTCGTGCTTCAGGTGCCGGCGGTCAGAGCGTTAACACCACTGATTCCGCTGTTCGAGTGACTCATATTCCGACTGGAACAGTGGTCGTCAATATGGATCAGAAATCTCAGATAAAAAATAAGGCCAAGGCATTACAAATTCTGCGCACCCGAATTTACGATTCCATGGTTCAGGAAAAGAATGCCGCTGAAGCGGCCACACGTCGCAGTCAGATAGGAACAGGGGACCGTTCCGAGCGAATTAGAACCTACAATTACCCCCAAGGCCGTCTGACGGATCATCGCATTGGTTTCACTCTCTATACTCTTGATCGAGTGATGGAGGGAGAGATGGGAGAAATCACTGATGCGCTCATGACCCATTATCAGGCGGAAATCTTGAAAGGGCAGGAAGAGTAAATAGAAATAGAGTGACGTATTTTGGAAACCCTAAAAGCACATCTAAACCAGTATTATAAGCGTCAACAGCACAAGTTACAAAAATGGTATCCAGGTATTACCCTTCAGCGACTCCAATCAGAGCTAGCGCAATATTTAAACTCTGATCTTCAGTGCACGGCCTTTTTTCCTGGTGCTGATCCCCGCGTGCAGTTTTTTTTTGATGGATTGGAAAAAGGGATTCCGTTGGAATATATCATCGAGGAAGCCTTCTTTTATAATTTTCCCCTCCGGGTCGATCGGCGTGTCCTCATTCCCAGAAAAGAAACTGAACTTCTCGTGGAAAGTGTCCTGGCCCGTCTGCATGATCTGGCCAAGCAGGGGACAGATGGACTCAATGTGGTGGATATAGGAACAGGATCAGGTGCCATCGCTCTTGCCCTCGCGATCAATTATCTAGGCACTGTACCGCTCACTATCACCGCGGTGGATATTTCATCAACAGCCCTGAGTTTGGCCAAGCAGAACGCTGATCGTCTTCGCTATGCCCTCTCGCCTCATTGCCGTCTCAAGTGGCATTGCGGAGATTGTTTGCAATGGGATTTTTTATCCGATAGGAAGTTTGACCTGATCGTATCGAATCCGCCCTATATTATGGAGAGCGAGAGAGAATCTGTTCATCCTCAAGTCGTAAAATACGAACCTGCTCTGGCACTTTTTTTGAAAGATGAAGAATATGAAAAATGGTATCAAGGTTTTTTTGCTCACATCAAAAAACAACTGGCGATATCAGGAGAGGCCTGGATCGAAGGAAGTGAAAACCATCTAAAGTCGGTTGCATCTATAGCGTCTAAATTGGGATTTCGTATTGAGATAAAACGAGATTATACTGAAAGAGAGCGTTTTCTTGTCTTAAGGGGGAACTGTGGATAAATTGCGAATTACCGGCCCTTCGAGATTAATGGGTGAAGTGCAAATTTCCAAAGCGAAAAATGCCTATCTTCCAATTTTAACCGCCGTTCTGTTAAATCCCAATGGCATCACGTTGCGCGAGATTCCGAATCTTCGCGACATTGATACCGTCTTTAGATTGCTGGAAAACTTAGGCGTTAAAATTGATGGGAAAGGACAGACCGAAACCTATTTTAATCCCGCCAATATTTCAAGTCTGGAAGCAACCTATGATTTAGTCAAAACCATGCGTGCTTCCATTTTAGTGTTAGGCCCACTTCTCGCTAGATTCAAAAAGGCCAAAGTCTCGCTGCCAGGTGGTTGTGCCATTGGTGCCCGACCGATCGATATTCATCTGGTGAATTTGGAGAAGATGGGGGCAAAAATAGATTTGACCGGAGGATATGTGGAGGCCTCGACCACCGGATTAAAAGGGGCAAAATTAGTTTTATCTTTTCCCTCGGTTGGCGCCACGGAAAACTTGATGATGGCGGCAGTTCTGGCGGATGGTGAAACGGTTATTGAAAATGCCGCTTTGGAACCCGAAATTGATGATTTGGGAAATTTTCTTATTGCTATGGGGGCCAACATTGTTGGTCTTGGTACTAAAATCATTCGCATCACAGGCGTAAAAAATCTGCACCCGACTACCTATACGGCCATTGGTGATCGGATTGAAGCCGCCACTTACCTCATGGCCGCGCTGGCAGGGGAGGGAGATGTTTTTATTCGAGGAATCGACCCGGTTTTTTTGGAGAGTGTTATATCGCTTCTGGTTGATGCCGGTGCCAATCTTGAAACTGGCCCGGATTGGATTCATGTTATGCCTTCGAGTTTGAAGGCGATTAAAATAGACACGGCACCTTTTCCCGGATTTCCTACAGACGTTCAAGCACAATTGATCGCTCTTTGCACCCAGATCCATGGGACTTCGATTATTACAGAACATATTTTTGAAAACCGTTTTATGCACGTGCCAGAACTTTGTCGTTTGGGGGCCCGAATTGAATTAAAGGGAAATTCCGCCATTATCGAGGGATCAACCCCACTTGTTGCCGCTCCCGTGATGTGTACCGATTTACGCGCTTCTGCCGCTCTGATTATTGCCGCCATTGCTGCTCAAGGAACCACTGACATTCAGAGAGTCTATCACCTTGATCGTGGCTATGAAAATCTTGATGGTAAGTTACGGGCCTTAGGCGTAAAAGTGGTTCGAATTAGCTAAGAGCCTATCCCAAAACCCCCATCTGCGACGTTGCAATCGCTCGCTTGTGCGGCGTACACTCTGTGTACGCCTCCGCGCTCCCTCAATCGCGCCTAGCATCTGAAGGTTTTGGGATAGGCTCTAAATCAAAAAAAGAAAAAGAGACTGCGCGGTCGTTCGTCGCGTGCTTTGGGATTGGCAAGCGAGCGTAGCTGTTCGATGTATTTCAAAAGGGCGCGATTAATATCGGCGACAAATTTTTCACCACTCAAAGATTCTCCTGATTTTGAAACATCTTGATCTAAGGACGCTTGTTGAACTTTGAGCATAAATTGTTCCTGCCATTCATTGGGGACAATTGGCCATTGTTGTTTAAATTGACTAGTTTCCTCGTTTATATAACGTAAATAGGTACGGGTTTCCTTGAAAAAAGAATGACGGATCAAAACCCTTCCCAAGGTGGCCTCTCGTATTTTGGTAAAATGAAAGCCGACATCGCTCTTATATCGAACCCAGTCGACTTCGCGCTTAAACAAGCTGCAGCTTGAGATGAGAAAAGTTAGTAAAAATATCGAAATTGTTTTCACAAAACCTCACTGTGAGCTTCCAAAGCATAATCTTATCAATGACTTTGATCGGTGGGTAGTGGAAATTAACCATTCATTTTTGGCGTAGATATCCGAAAAGACCAGGGGGGCATGGGTGCGGTTATTTTTCATAATTGTGGTGATGATATTTTCTGCCAAGTCCTGGGCCGAAATCCAGGTCATTGCCTCACGTTCTGAAGTTGGATCTGTCTGGAACAATTTCACCGGAGACCGCACTCTTTATCAGGCCAAACTCGATTCTTCTCACGGTATTCTCATTCTTGAAAAGTATGCCACAAATACAAATCTCAATCCGAGGACGCTGGTTTGGAAGCGAGAATATCCCTTGCATACTTCCGAGGAATTGGCCCACGCCACCACCGAGATGCAAAGGATTGAACTGAATTGGCCATTAGAGACATACTATCGACTGCATGCCAGGGATTGCCAGGCCCTTATTTTTGCCATTCCTGTTGGGAACCTTTTTCAATTGGCGGATCAAACGCGGGAGATTGTTTCCCGTCTTGAGGCCCCTAGCGAAGATTTCAATATTAAACGATTGGTGAAATTCTCACCGGCATGCGGTTCCCCAGCATTCTATTTGGGAGCGATTCTTACCCACGACCATAAATTTAAACGCTTTGCCATCGTCTCAGAGAACGGAAGCCGATTGCCTTTACGCGTGGAAAAGGAAAACGGTCAGCTCCTCATCAAGAATCAAACGACCACTTTGGTCCGTATCTCCGGGCAGAACAGTTTCGACTCCGAGTCGGGTGGGGATTTTACCGCCTCCGTGATTACAGACTGTGCCCGAGGTTTGTACAAAACCTATGATTTCGAGGTTCGGCGTCGTCGGCAAAATGGCAGTTATGTGTGGTCACTGATGTTTTTCCAGGAACTCGATGGACATATCTCACTTTCCAATGATCGCGACCCCGAATTCGATGTCGGTCAGGCCATTGCTCAGGCACCGGTTGATTTAGTGACTGGGGTTTTAGATGGGATTTTTGGAACATTGATCTGGAATATTTTTGTTTCAGGAGCAAAAAAACGGGAAATGGTAGAGAACAGTATTTATGAAGAGGCCAAGAAAAATGAGACCATGCGCGAGACTTTTACTGATCAAGAGTTGCGTGCCTTGGCCCATCGAATTGCCGTTAATGCCTCTCTCCCATGGTTTGCTCCATTTTCCGATACTGAGGGGATTAAAAAACGTGCTGCCATGGAATTTGCTTTTGAATTGGTCAAAAAAGTTGCCTTAGAAAAATTACCGGAAGGTTCGCTGCCCGATATGGCAAGAGGAGTGGCCATCCGCGCCACTCGTGATTTAGAGCAATGCTTAAGGGCCGCCAGTTCGTCAGGAGAAATTGATGTCTGCGTCGCCAAATTTGCCCGCTCGGCCCCTTATCGTGTGGGAAGAGAACTGCTCACTTTACATATTGAGGCCGGGCTTAGAGACCAGACCTTGACCACCCAACAAAAAAGAGGTGTATTGGCGACTTCGCTCAAACGTTTTGATCAATGCTCGCAAAGTAATTATTTTCGACCTTATGATGAACATATTAAGAATCTTGCGGCCAACAGAAGGCGCGCACGGACACCCCGCCCACCCGATGAGAGAAGGGCCGTGCGGCGAGGATTTGTTGATGATGATTTACCTTTTAATGCTAATAACGTGATTATGAGTTGTCTTTTCCAAGGGGTCATGGATGGTACAGATGAGGCCACCACCTTGAGTATCGATGATTTGCTCAGACCACTGATGGCCGATTCCAGCACAAGAACAGCAAAACGGGAGGAATTGCTGGGGGCCATGCGCCAGTGCCTAAGCTCTGCCCGATACTTCGTTCAGGCGGAGAATTTCCGGCAATATAATCATCAGCATCTTCAGAGTCTGGAAGTGGAACAATTTCAGCAGAAGCTGAGCGAGTGTATTGCAACAACTAAAGTAAAAACGGCTGAAGTGGTTATCGAAAGACAAGTGGCCACTAATAATGCTTTAGTGGAGGCCACACGCGATAATCCCGCCCTTCGCCAGCAAGTTGTTCAGTTAACCATGACTGAAGGGCTTAAGCCTTGTCTCGAGCGCCAGAGGGGAGTTCCCGATCCGGCGAAATGTACCACCATGGCCCAAAACGTCGCCACGCGAGAGTCATTTATTTTGATTTTACAGGATAATCTTGCCAAAGAAATGGGTCGAGATACTCCTGCTTACAACTGGGCCTTACGTGAAGTTGGGTTGGGGAACATGGAGCCCCGTCCCTATAGCTATAATTTGCGTAAATGCTTTGATGATCGTCGGGCGGTTCTTCTCACCTCCCTGGCGCGCGATGGCTCCACCATTCCCACCGATGATTTTTCCAATGCCAATTGTATCACTCGTGCCATTATGGAATTGGCCCCCGAAATGGTCAGACAGAAATATTTAAAAACCTTAAGAGAGAAACCGGATTTAAAAGACATTCCAGCGTTACGTGATCCCACCATGATTACCGAGATGGGACAGAAAATGAAGCATTGTCTTTTTGAAGAGTTGAAATCATTTGATACCGTTGATGCCTTAAGCGCTGCGCTTGAGGGGGCCCAGGCCCGTTGCACTGTTTCGCTCTATAAAGAAATTCTACCGCGAGTTATCGAAATGGCCATGAATCAGAAGTTGCTATCAGTGGTGCCGGATGAGGCCCGGCGCCGCGAATTGGTGGCGCGTTTGAAGGCCGATTTCACTGCACGCATTCAGGGACTTGATACTGAGGCCAATATTATGGCCCAAGTCGATGCCTTTACCGCCGATGCGACGATTGAAATTGTGAAACAGTCTTTGCGCTGGTCTGTTGCAGATAACTTGCCGGGGAATGAGGAAAGACAGACCGCCATGAGTGATCAAATCATTGCTCAAGTAGTCACTCCTACCTGGGAAGCTCAAATGAGGGCCGCCATCGCGGCAGGCGACGACGCCCTTCAAAAACGCCTCCAAGCGCAAGTCAAAAAGACCGCCGCTCCGCTTATTATGGAAACAGCTTTGCCCGAGCGTTTGCGTGAGCATGTCTCCAGTGCTAGTTCGCGTGCCAGCATTACCAGAGGAGTTGTTCAAGAGTATCGTAAATGTCTGGGAAAAATTAAAGATGATGCCCGTGATTTTGATAAGAAATTCGATCAATGTGCTGTCAAGGCCACCAATAGTGCCACTCATTCTATTTTCCAAGTATCGCTCAACAGTGCGTTGGAATTATATTTTCCTGTATCAACAGGCACTGCGGCTGAAATTTCCGGTAATCGGGCCGCCCAACGCCAGGTAAAATCTCGTCTGTTGGTCAATAGCTTGTGGACTGAAATTGCTCGGGCCAATGCCGCTGGCCCAAGAGCGGTGGCAAGACTTGGCGAGATCTTTAAAGTTCGTGCCGGACGGGAAGTCGCTCTTATTCTGGTTGAACGCGAGCTTTATCGCTCACTTTCAGGAAGTATTCGGGAGCGGGTGGTTCCGCGCGCCCAGGCCAATGCCCGTGCCTGCTTTCAAAACATTGAAGATAAATTGACCAGACGCGAGACTGTTAATGTTCAAGCCGCCATGGATATTTGTTCTAAAAAAATCAAAGTAGAAACTGCCGAAATGGCCCTGATGGAAAGTTTTGAAAGCAATCTGGGATTCTTAAGTTCAGAACCTTCTCGCACCGGCCCGGTTCTTACCGATACACGCCAATTCTTTAATCGATGCGTGGCCGCGTATGCCGGTTGGACTGACACGCAACTCGAAACAAAACTGAACGAATGCATGTCGAAAACGGTTCTCCATTTTGCCGAGAGATTGGCCCAAGCGACTCTGGATTATATGTCCAGAATTCGCGCAGGTTCCCCTGTGGCCATGCCGGCCTTCCAGGCCTGTTTAAATATTGTTGAAGGCCAGTTGAGTCGCGGGCTCACTTGGGTCAAAGATGAAGTGGAAAAATGCACCAATACCGCGCTAAAACCTAATCTAAAGTTAGAAGTCCATCGTTATTATAATACCAAGATACCCTCCAATTTAAATGGTGGTCAGCGTGCTGTGGTAGAAGATGGCTTTACCATTTTGCTCCCCATTTTTGATGGAAAAATCATTACCTCTGGGAGTGCCTCCAGCGATCCCATTGGTAGCTTGAGCGATACCTTTACCCAGATGGCAACGTTCCTTGGTGATTCGGCCCGCTTTGATCAAGTCACTACCCAGAGACGAATTACCGACTTTAAAGTGCATATGCGTTCTCGTCTGAGTGGCACGAGCACCATGACGGATAAGCAGTTTATCGAGGAACTGGTGCGCTCAGACCTGATGACTACAATGATTGAGGGATACATCGCGGAAAAAATTATCGCCAAGGCAGATGAGATTGGTCTGGGAGATCAGGCCAGGAGAAGAGTCGTCTCGCCCAATAATATGCAGGCCATTTTTGAGCGCAATGCCACCGGCCGCGATATCATGGATGCGATTAAGCGCGAGGTTGTGCGACCACTTCTTGCTGGCACACCCATGAACGTGGTGATGGCCAAAGTTAAGGCCGATATTTTAACCGAAATAAATCGCCGAATTGATGATATTAAAAGGGCGATTTCACCTTTTTAAAGCATTGAAGGCCGATGAGTGAAAAAGCAGAACCTCTTCATTCTTTGAAAAAATCATTGCCGAATGGCCTGCTTGAAGGCATCCGCATCTAAACGTTGAACTTTTCCCTTGGCACCACCTCGCAGATAGAGCCTGAGTTTCACGCCGGTCTTTTCGTCTTCCAGCATTTGGGCGACATGGTCGGGAGTGATGGCGTGACGGCCGAGAATTAAATTGGAACCCCATGGGAGAAAATCAAAAGTTTGCGCCACGAATTCAGTGCAGGTAATACGTGTGGTCGTGTTGGCGTCAAAATTGAAATCGTAAGTCTTCCCTCTTTGCGCCAGGGCCTGAATGTAGAGTTGCATTAAATCACGTTCCCCCTTAGTAATGGCCTCAACCCGCATCACGGCCACTTCGTCCGCCTCAAGCGTTTCTTTCAGCGAGGCAAAATCTAATCCATGACGGGTCATTTCCATGACCAGTAGACCTTGGCGAATCTTCTCATGATAGTCCTTAAATTCCGGGCGATCCCAAAGCCCTAGTTCTTTTAATTGTTCCTCAGTCCCAAGATAAATGGCCGCATGTCCGAAGTTGCCTGGAATATTGAGGTCGGTTAGTTTGTTGCCGGTTTTATTTAGAATAATATCAAGTGGTCTTAGGACAGAACGAAAAATTTCTAAGGCCTTATCATTGCCTTTGAGCCAACCTTGACGCCATTTCACTTTTCCTACCACATTGCCATAGGTGCCACTCACCTTGTTACTGAACGTAGTCCAAAGATCAACTCCCACATCACGAAATCCTGCGACAACCGGAACATATCCGGGAGTTAAAACAATCAGCGATTGATTGCTTTTCACCAGTCCATAGGGCATCGAGGCAACAATTAAAGCATGCGCCTCTGATTCAGGGTGTTCCTGCTTGGCGTACTGGCGCAATTTTTTTTCAAGATACTTGGCATGATTCGGGTAAAGATTGATTCGTAAAAAATCGCGGAAAGGGGTCAGCCCTGCTCCCGGATCGGTCCATTGATCGCGAAAAAAAATTCTCAGCTTCGGCGACATCCTCATATAAGTGCGATGCAAGCGGTAAGCAGTCTCCAACTTTTGCACTTGGAAGGACAATTCGGTAATTTCATCCTGACTTTTTAAGTCTTTTGCCAACTCGGCGATCTGCTGCAGATATTTTCTGGCCTCAAAAACCAAAGTAGCGGATATTTTGCCACCGGCCTCTAGAATATCGTCTATCTTAAAGGCAACCGTCGTGGCCTCTTGTTCGGCGGTTTGAAAAGATTCAATTTCATCGCTGCTTGCCCATAATGAAGATGAAAATGAAACGGCCAAAAAACAAAAAGCGATAAACAATCGCAACATAATCAGCTCCAAAAATCTATTTTCAAGCAATTTTACTCTAACTCGCTGAAAGGAACGAGAGGTATGTAAATAAGTAATAGGCGCAGATTTTCTATTCGACCAATTTGATTTATGCTGAAGCCAGAGGAGAAAAAACAATGCGAATTGAGTTATACCGAGCTACTGAACTTACCCAGAATCAAATCGCGGCGCTTCGGACGTTATCACAAGCAGTTTATCCGCCTGAATCAATTGTAAATTGGCCAGGTCGAAGCATCGAATGGGCCGCGGCAGAATGGAGAATTTTCTGCTGGGATGAGCAGGGAAAGGCCCTTTCACATGTAGGGGTTTTTCTTCGGCAAGGCCAAATCAATGGCACCCCAGTCACAATCGGTGGCGTCGGAGGAATCCTTACTCATCCGGATTCACGCCGACAAGGTCTGGCATCAAAGGGAATACACAGGGCCATTGATTTTTTTAGAGATGGTGGTGCTGATTTTGCTTTGCTTGTATGCGAGCCAGATCTTGTTCCATTATATAAGAAATTGGATTGGCAGACCTTTTCTGGAACCCTTCTCGTTTTGCAGCAAGGTGTGCCATGCGAATTCACTTTCAATTTACCCATGACGCTTGGAGTGCTTTCGCAAAGTCCGCATGAAGGCATAATCGACTTGATGGGACCACCCTGGTGATAGTGAAATGGCAAATGGTGTTTTCAAGTAGGCGAAACCACCCAAACGGTGCCACACGCCCTGGGGTAGCTACAATGCATTATTATTCTTTAATTCAGAAAGTGCATGCATAAATACCGCCACCGGGTTACCAGATATCGTCTGTCTGCGAACTTCGCGAAAGCGGCAAACAGGAAAATTTTTGATAGGTGAGTTTGTTATGCTCGGAACAAAGTATGCGCATGTTATTTTGCGCTGTTTCTCCGCAAATTGAGTGCGGTGTGACGTGGTCACACTGCAGGAATTGGCGATTCTCACAGCGTTTGCCATTGGCACTCACAAACTCAC
>JACPIU010000016.1 GCA_016187935.1 Bdellovibrio sp. | reverse complement strand
GATGGCCTCAAGGCTGCTACCGCACAGGCGATTGACCGTGACCGCCGGGATTTCAAAGGGAAAACCGGCCAAGAGTACACCCATTCGGGCAACATTACGATTGTCTTCTCCTGCCTGATTGGCACAGCCAACCACGACATCATCAATTTCTTTTAAATCGAAGGGTAACCACTTTTTAAAATCTTCAAAAACGTAAGAAAGGAGGTCGTCAGTGCGCACAGAGGCCAGACTTCCGGCCAGTTTCCCCATAGGGGTACGCCTTGCCCATACAATGTAAGATTGACTCATAAAGACCTCCAGATTGAGTTCGGCCCATTTTGCCAAGGGGACACGCCTTTCGCAAGCGCAATGAGTAAGTATTTTTAAGAAAAAGAAGGTTATCAATCGTGTCATGAAGCAAGAGAATTACTCCATCGTCTATTTGTCTTGGGGGAATGTTTTATGAAATCGCTTAAGTTATTTTCATGCCTCTTTTTTTTACTGATGATCGATCTTGCTTGGTCCAAAGATCAAGTTCATGTAGGCATTACAAACATAGAAGATATTAGCGAGAAACTTAAAGATTTGTTGGCCGCGGAGTTGGAAAAACCCATCACTTTCCCCTCCACCACAATTGAAGATTGTCAGAAGATTGAACTGCAATGTTTGCTTGGTGAGACACGCCTTGATCTCATCTCTTCGCCCCAGGATTTTAATTTTAAAATTGAGGCCATGCCCGGCCAAACCTTCATATATACCCTTGAACTTCCCAAGGCCAAAGGGGTTGTGGAGCTGGTTATCAGGGGGAAAGTTCTAGGCAGGATTTTTGATATGAAATTTAAGATTGAGGCGGCTTCGATTTCCACCATGAGGGAGAATATGGTCGGGCCTGATATTGACTGGCTCAAGGGTTCTGGAAAACTTTTTCTGGAAATAAAAAATAACTTATTTGTAGCAAGTTCAATCAATTTTCCCCGTTGGAGAATTGATCATGTGCAAATCACTCCCATGGATCGCCTGGCCCAGATTTTTATGTCATCTTTTGGGAGATTTGCCGATTTAGAAAAACTGGCCCTTGGTCTGTTGAATTCTCAGATTCAGACACACTTGCAAGACGCTAATTTGCATTTGACCTTTAGCAATGCCTTGAATGCTTTTTTTGCTAAGGCCCCCACAATCTTGGCCTCGTTCAAAAACTTTGGCGTCAACGCTTCTCTGATACCCATCTCATTCTCTACCGATCAAAGGAAGGCCAATGTAACATTGGCGTCTCAATTGCAGCCTACACAGGAGGCGCACAGTTGCGCCGGTAATCTACGGCCCAATATTTACCCACCTAATCTCAAATGGATACTCTCAGAGCGAGACCTAGCGGACACCAATGCTATGAAAGTTTCATGGCCTCTTTCTTTTTTTGAACATGCCATTTATTTGATGGCCAAATATCCCTTCATTGATCGGCATGGAAAACTCACTCCACCTCCACTATGTCAGAATGGTGAGAGTGAAATTAAAATTTTAGGCAAGAAGCAAAAATTTATTTATGACTTTGTGCCGGTGAAAACAATTCGTCTTCGATCTGAAGGGGAGGGTTCTGGTTATTTAATGCTCAATTTGTGGGCCGAACTGCGTGGGGAATCGGATAAATTTCCCAAATTGTCTCTGCGGCGATCTGAAAATAAGAAAAAAGTTCCCGGCATTTTAATTAATATTGAAGCACGGCTTTGGCTCGCCCTCACGGAAAAGGGTCTGATGTTTGAACTCAAAGACCTGAAGTTTAATGAGATCGTCGGTAAGGCCAAACTGACTTGGCCTTGGCATCTGCTTTCTATTCCTATCCCCTTATCGAAAATTAAAACGGATTTGGAAAAAGCAGTGATCACTTATATTGAGAGTAATATGAACAGAATGATTTTGTTATCGCCCACTATTGACCTATCTCAAGGGCATTCTCTTGTGATCACTGATGTAAAGCTTGGGACTCAGGAAATTTCCAGTACCTTAATCTTAAAATAAGCTAAAAGGATTCGAGACATTGTCTCTCCATAACAAAAAAAGCTGGCTGGTTGTGAAGCTTTCTATTACATTAAGGCCATGTCACCCATAAATACTGTTATCAATGAAGCGGTCTCTTTAATCCTTATTGCGGGTGGTAAGCAGATTTTTCTTATCAAACGTCGTAAGGATTTACCCATCTATCCGGGGTTTACCGCCTTTCCCGGAGGAAAGCTTGCCCCCCAAGAGGAAAGTAGTAAGGTTAAAGGCCTTGATACTTATATTGAAGAGGGTTTGAAACCCGCCTTAAAGCGTGAAATTTCTGAAGAGTTAGGTTGGACCATTCCGGCCCAAGTTTTACAGAAGGCCAGATATTTTGGTTCCAGCACCACTCCGGAGTTCTGGCCTCTACGGTTTTGTAATCATTATCTCGTTTGTCAGATAGAGCAGAGCATGGATTTTGCCCTTGAGGCCCAGGAACTTTGTGATGGGCGCTGGATGAGCTTTGATGAATTTCACCAGAAGGACGCGCAAGGCCAGTTACTTATGGTCCCTCCCACGCGCAGAGCTATTTCTGCCTTACCTGTTTTTTTGGCCTCATCCGATACGCCGATCCCTTCTCTTGATTCTCGCTGTGATGTTTCCCTTGAAGTTCCCTGTCTGGAATTTGTAAAAAATGTGTGGATGCTGCTTCCTCTATCCAAAACCTTTCCTCCGGCCAATCGCACCAATGCTTTTGTTTTACAAAAGGATGAAGGAGAGGGGCATCTCTTGATTGATCCCTCACCCCAAGATAATGATGAATTTGTGAAATTGAAAAACACTTTGAAGCGTTTTCAAATAAAAAAAATTCTGATCACCCACCATCATCCAGATCACCATCAATATGCTCCTGAATTAGCGCGAGAATTGCGCATCCCTGTGTATCTATCCAAAACGACCCAGAATTTTCTGCAAAAAAAGTATGGCGCAACCTATCTTGCCGATGTGGTGGTGCATTTTCTTAAAGAAGGAGACTGGCTTGCGGGCCATCGGATTTATGAAGTGCCAGGCCATGACGAAGGCCAGTTGGCCTTGGCG
The DNA here is from genome assembly GCA_016187935.1 of Bdellovibrio sp. Lineage (GTDB taxonomy): Bacteria > Bdellovibrionota > Bacteriovoracia > Bacteriovoracales > Bacteriovoracaceae > GWA2-49-15. Next base: position 68,301 of record JACPIU010000016.1, on the reverse strand, counting down.
CCGCCGACTTTGAGCTGGTTTTTGGCCGGTGATCTGATTCAAACAGTCGGGACAGTGGTGATCGGTGGTGCTGAAGGTGACATGGCAAAATATATGGCCTCTCTTCAACGCGTCCTGGATTTGGAGCCTCTTATCGTGTTTCCCAGCCATGGTTTGCCCATGGGGGGAACAGAGCAAATTAAACTCACTCTCAAACATCGCATGGAACGGGAGGAACAGATTCTGGAATTATCATCTGCTGGTAAGACCAATGAAGAGATGTTGGAAATTGTCTATAAAGGCCTTAAACCTGAATTAAAAAAGTATGCCCTTAAAACCATCGAGGCGCATCTTATCAAGCTTAAGAATGAATCCAAGCTAAGAACAAGACCCTGAGAGAATTTTTTTGATCGACTCTTCATCAACAAAAATCGATTCAAGTATTTTTCTGATAACTTTTACATCCTTATTTCGCTTGGCCTCAGCAAATGCATTCAGCTGTTGCGTTTCAACTAGGCGTTCATTGACGGTCATCCCACTTAGTTTTTCTCTCAGCAGCTCTTCTTCGCTCAAAGGATAGTATGTATTTTTGTCTTGAGAGTCAGTACCCATGATGTCTAGAGCGACCTGTCTTTGAAGCTGATCATGATGAGGTAGAGATAAGTCTGCCCTAATTGCCCTTTAAGCCAGGAAATTTTTCGCCGATCAGGCCGTGAGGTGTAGTTTGCCACCAAAAAACGGTGGGCGTCCAAGCGCACAATGCTGGGAAAGGCGGTATCACCGGCCGAGGGAAGGTCGAAAAGGGGGGAAATTTTTTTGCTACCCGGGTCGATTTGATAGAGGGTCGTGGCCTTGGGAGTGAACGAATAACCCAACCAGTTTGAGAGTCGTCGAATGGGCATTCCCCATCCAGTCGGTGTGCGATCAAAAGGATGTTTTCCCAGTTGTCTGCGACCAATTAAGAATAAATTGGTTTGATGGCGAAACATTTTCGGACTCATGAAAATTTCCGGTGATGATTTGTCCGGAAACTGCCACTGTGAGAGATTATTTTTATCGGCAAAAATAACTTGGTGGCCGAAGCCACTTTGGTCGCCATCCTCATTGCGGGTGACTCCCCACAAGTTTCCGAGGTGATCAAATTCAAAGGCGGTTTCAGACACCCCACCTTGGTAAACCGCTTCCCGCCCGTCAACCGGAGTGAAGTTCAGACCATCGAGGGATTTTTTGAAATGCAAATTGACTTTGGAAGGACCGAAGATGTGATAGTGAGGGCCAGAGTATGACGACATATACCATACGCCAAAACGTTTTTTTATGTCCCAAGCAACCTCGCCCTTATTTAAATAGGGGCGAGGGCCAATCCATTTTTGCTGGGCGGTTCGAGTATAGCGAACGACATCGCCCGGTTCAAATTTGAAAGGTGAAGTTCCGGCGGTGAAAAAAGTCAGATGGAGATTTTTTCCATCGTGAAGGAATTGTGGCTCGCGCACGTCTTTTTTGAGTGAGAGCTGGGCCTCGACTTTCCACTTCGTTCCATCTTGAGTGGAGATCACCACCATCTTGCTTTGGCGACTGGCAAAGTGAGTTTTGGAATTTCTGAAGGCCATAAAGAGTGTGCCATCCTGAATGGTAATGGCGACATTATTGTTGGATTTTTTCAAGGCCAGTGCTGCCGGCAAATGCTCTGACGGCACGATCCAGAACGGGGCACTGATTTCTGGTGTAAATTTCTTGTCGGACAAAAGTGGGTAATCGGCGGGGTCATCACTGGGAGTATGGCCGGGCGAGAGCAAGTCTTTTAAGACCAACGGTAAGACCAACGGCGCTGCTTGAGAGAGGACAGGTGTTACGACTAAGGCGAACAGTAAAATAAATTTTAACACAATCTTCCCTTTACAATTTCATCCACCACTTCAGGATTCAGGAGTGTCGAGGTATCACCTAAGTTGGAGACGTCACCTTCGCCCACTTTTCTTAAGATTCTGCGCATAATCTTACCGGAACGGGTTTTAGGAAGGCCAGTGACAAACTGAATGAGATCAGGTTTGGCAATCGGGCCGATCACCTTCGTGACGGCAGCAATCAACTCTTTTCTGAGTTCCTCGGGAGCAAGTTGGGTACGGGGACAAATGCAGAAGGCATAGATACCTTGCCCTTTGATATTATGGGGATACCCGATCACGGCGGATTCGACAATGTCAGGATGAGTATTGAGGGCATCTTCAATTTCGGCCGTTCCCAGACGGTGTCCAGAGACATTGATCACATCATCCACTCTACCTGTGATGCGATAATTTCCCTTGGCATCCCGGCGGGCCCCGTCCCCAGTAAAGTATTTACCTGGGTAAGTTCCAAAATAGGTTTTGCAATAGCGATCATGATCACCCCAAACCGTGCGCGCGATACCCGGCCATGGGTGCTTAATGCAAAGATTGCCTTCCGCTTCGACCTCAGTAATCTCTTTGCCGGTATGGTCCACTAAAATAGGTGATATTCCGGGCAAGGGATATGTGGCATGAGCGGGGATACATTCCGTCACATGGGCCAGAGGACTGATCATGATTCCCCCGGTTTCTGTCTGCCACCAGGTATCCACGATGGGACAACGACTCTGGCCAATATTTTGATGATACCAATCCCAGGCCTCTTCATTGATTGGTTCACCCACTGTGCCCAGGACCTTCAGCGAATCAAGTTTATATTTTTTTACGAAGGAGATATCCATGGCCTGGAGGGCCCTGATGGCCGTCGGTGCAGTGTAAAAATGGGTCACCTTGAGTTGATCAATGATATGCCAGAAACGTCCTGGATCAGGATAAACCGGAAGACCTTCATACATAACCGTGGTGTTGCCATTTAAGAGTGGACCGTAAGTCAGATAGGTATGCCCAGTGATCCAGCCAATGTCAGCCGTGCACCAGAAAATATCTTTGCCCTCAGTATGGCCGTCCAGTTGGAAAACATTGCGAAAGGTGTGGTAAGCATACACCATATATCCACCCGTGGTGTGCATGAGACCCTTGGGTTTTCCAGTGGACCCGCTGGTGTAGAGAATAAAGAGGGGGTCCTCGGCATTCATGGGCGTGGCAGGAAAGACTGTGGTGGCCGTCGGCACTAAATCATGCAGCCAGAAGTCGCGATCTTCCACCATATTGATGTTATTTTTGGTGCGGCGGTGGACGATCACTTTCTTGATACTCGGACAGTCTTTGAGGGCCTCATCACAAACTTGTTTTAACCCAATGATTTTATCACCTCGATACCCTCCATCATTAGTGACTAAGAGTTTGGCCTGACAATCTTGAATTCGACCGGTGAGCGATTGGGCGGAAAACCCTCCGAAGACTACTGAATGAATGGCACCAATACGGGTGGCGGCCAAAATGCCGATCATCAGTTCTGGCACCATTCCCATATAGAAACAAATGACGTCACCTTTTTTAATTCCAAGGTTGGTAAAAATAGAGGCCATACGGCAGACTTGTTGATGGAGATCCAAATAAGTGAATCTGACAGGTTCCTGTTTGGGATCATTGGGAACATAGATCAGGGCGGTTTGGTGGGCCCGTGTTTTCAGGTGGCGATCCAAACAATTTGTACTCATGTTGGTGGTGGCACCTTCAAACCATTTTATGTTTAGGTCAGAAAAGTCACCCGATAGAACCTTATTCCATGGTTTAAACCATTCTAAATCTCGGGCAATGTCACCCCAATACTGATCTGGATTGACTTTGGCCTCTTCAACTTGCTGTAAATATTCATTCAAATTGTGAATAGCTTTCATACAAAATACTCCCTCGTTAACCCGTTGAAAGGCGTTTAAATCTGTGCAAAGAGTGTACGGCCTTTTCTAAAACCTCAAAAGTGTTGAGTGCACAGTCTTTTACATGGCAATTTTTTTGGGCGATTTAAAATCGGACCGAAGGGTGTCTAAACCTTAGACAATATTGATTCAAGGACCGCATTTTCAAATAGTTATTCTTCATTTCGTTACAAACATGGACGTTTTAAAAAATATTTTTGAAAAAAGATTGATCGTAAAAGAAGGAACCCTGACAATTGTTTTAAAGGCGATAAAAATGCTCAAGTTTAATCATAGTGATCCGAAAAGAAGAATGAATAGAGGTGTTTTTATGAAGAGAATTTGGACTCTGTTTATTCTTGCGTCTCTTTTACTGCCTGATAACCCATTCTATGGCAATGCTTGGGGAGCGGGAGCGGATGCGGGTGCGGCGTACCATACTCATAGTCGCGTGGCAATCTTAATGGGGGCCGATCCTGGGCCTAATCTTAGTCTCGCTCCTGATAGTAATGGTTTTGTCGATTCCAATCTTGGCTGCGATAGAACCACGACATCGGGTCCCAATGGGGGAAATCAAGAGGCGATTATTACCGCCGCACAGGAGATGACTTGCAGTGCTGACCGAAATACTCCAGGTTCCGGTGCTTATGGCAGATTTTGTAATTGTATTCGCGACCTCACCACAAGTGGCACGAGTGATTTATACACTAAAATCAGTTCTGGCAGATTTGCTCAACTTGAGGAGCAAGCTATGAAGGCCGCTGTTGCCATAAAAGTGAATAGCTTGCGTGGCCCTCTTCGCCATATTGCAAGAGGCTTGACCTACGCTGCTTTTAATAGAAGCTTGCGTCCCACCGTCGCTCCCATGCAGAGTGCAGAAGGTGTTTCAACACTGCCCCCGGCCCGTGGTGGTCTGGCCTGCGTTCCGGGCAATATGGGTAACTATATTGAGAAGCTCATGACAGATGGAGCATGTAATGCGAAGGCCATCGCTCGCATCAACCAGGGAATGTCGATCGTACAGGAACCCAAGAATAATGCCGCCTTTGCATCAGAAACTGGCGATAGAAATTTTGGGGATGTGCTCGATCGGGCCTACACGCGTACCTTTAGTGAAGGTGTTGGCCTACCTTATACAGATGCGGGGCATCTGCATGCTGGTTTTTTGCAAGATGCCAGATTACTTAGTGACGCACCAGAGGATTCAACAGAGACCGATGATGCTGCAGCGAGTGATACACCGTCCGAAGCCCCATCATCCGAAGCCCCACCGTCTGAAGCGGTCGCCACAATGACGGAAGATCGTCGTTTGGGCGTCATTCTCTATGAAGCGCTTATGAGAGGAGAGACCGCCCACATTCCCGAGAGTGATTACCCTAAACTGAAATTGAACGGCTTGATTGCTCGTTATGTTATGAATGAGGATGAGGAAGTTAAGGCGGAAAAAATTACGGCATTTTTGGCGAAACTTAGAGCTTTCGTCAAGGAACCCAATGGGGCCATCCCCGATCGAAAGAAGTTCATGCGAAAATTTCATCATGATTTTTTGAGAAGTGAATTGACAAAAACCTTGAATGAGTGTGAGGAGAAAATCTTAAAACCACTCAAGGAGAAAATTTGTCCGCTGATTGGTGAAAATAAATTTTCCATCATCTCGCTTATTGGTGTTTTGAACACCCCCGCAGAACGCAAAGATTTCAGCGAACTCATGAAGAAAGTGGGAAATGCATCATCCGCCGTCCAATCGGATCAATTACTTTGTTTTGCCTATAGCGACTCGGAAGCGTCCATGAATGGGATTTTTAACTATACGGAAGGCGTTCCGGTGTCAGAACCAAGTGAAGTTTTTGACATACCTGATGATATCCCCGATGATGAGGTTTATAATTCCCCTGAACATGAAAATAATGCTGATCGGGCCTTGATCGACGGTCAAAGAAATCAAGGTAATGCCATCCGGAACGGTGAGATTATTGGCGGACAGATCATTATCGATCTCCCTCATATGCAGGAAGTGGCACGACAATACAATCGTCGCAATAATAATGTTCCCAACGCCAAAAATGCCGATTCCGATCTTAAACGATTGGCAGACGGTGCGCCTGCGAATACAACGCCGGTAAATAATGAAGGAGCTAATGGCAAGAGCAATCAAAATCTCTATGGAGGAAACTCAGGCGGAAATTTCAATAATTTGGGTGGTGGTTCCGCCATACTTCCGGGTGGAGGAGGAGCTGGTTTAGAAGGGAGCGCCAATGCGGCCGGTTCAGGAAGCGGCAAGAAAGGGGCAAGTGAAGGCGAAACGGTCGATTATGCCGGTCGCATTGCAGAACTCCAACGGATGATCGAAGACCGTGAGCGAAAATTACGCGAGGCCATGACACGCCAAAACCGTGAGGTTGGTGATTCTTTAGTCTCGGCCACCCGTGATCGCGAAGCTGAAGTGCGTGGTCTAAAAGATGAAATCAAACGTTTGCGTGATGAGATGGCCTCTGCTCGAACTCAAGCTGCTGCCAATGGCGTCACGCTACCTGCACCTTTGGCCCCGACTCCCGTTGCGACACCAACGGCCCCCGTCGCTAAAGCACCTGCAGCTCCGGGCGCTGTTCCAGGTAGTGCTCCTGGTAGTGCCGGCCCTGCTCCTGTTGCCCGTCCCGGTGCGTTTGATGGAGCGGCTCCGCCATTGGCCATTTCTTCAGGCGATACTCTAACTGGTTATGATCTCTATTCCAGTCTCGGTTTTGTTTCCAATGTGAATGGCATGGCGCTGACTTTAAACGGAGTGAGTTTCACTCCCAATGCCGGCCAGTTTATTATTCCACGGGCCGAATTTGATGGGGCCGACAGTACAAAACGGCAGCAAATGTATGCTTTGGCCAACGGTGCTCCGATTTATGTTGTCAATGCTGATCAAACCGTCAGCGTCTACGTTGCCCAGACTGATGAAGAAGGAGTTGTGGCCTATGTACCCGATGGTAGTTCGGCGCCAGTCGTCGCGGCCAAACCAAAGAAAAAGAAAAGTCGTGCCCCAGCTTCAGTCGAGGGGCCCGTTGTGGACCCAACTGGCACTCCTGAACCAGAGGGGCGTGTGCGCCATCAAGATTTGCTCAAATTAATGAAGGGGGAGGGTACCTCTCCTTAAAATGGCATCATTCATATAAACGATAGGCCTGCAAATCTTGGGGAGGATGAGCAGGCCAGAGATCAAGGAGTTGCACGTATGTCGGTTAACACAGTAAAAAGTCTCCCTACCCAGCAGGTCTTGGCCCGTGAGAAAGTAATTTTAGAACACCTTCCCTTAGTGCATCTCTTGGCCAAACGACTCAAGCAGAAATTGCCCCACAATATTGATTATGATGATCTGGTTTCAGCAGGAGTTATCGGACTTCTTACCGCCGTAGACCGTTTCGATCACAAGCGGGGTGTTAAATTTAAAACGTATGCCGAGTTTCGCATTCGTGGCGCCATGATTGATGAGTTGCGCGACTTGGATATTTTGACTCGTGGACGTCGAAGACAGGTCAAGGCCAGCGAGAATCAGGCATTTCATTCATCTCATCGTGCCACCGGGCCGAGTGAGGGAGAATGCGGCCGAGTGATCTCTTTTGAAGATGCCTTGGCAAAACGACAATTGAAAAACAATACCGATCAAAACGTTCTGCTGGATTCGGCCATCGCTCATTCCAATAATCAACTTGTGGCCAAGGCCATGGGTGAACTTGGTGATCGTGAAGGGAAGATTCTGCACATGTATTACTACGAAGGACAGACCTTGCGTCAGATTGGACGGATGATGGGACTCTGTCAGGCACGCATTTCACAGTTACATGGGGAGGCCAAGGCAAAGTTGCAGGATTGGTTGACGTTTAATTTCAGTGAATCCACCGAATCGGCCGCTTCATAAATCACGGAAGCTCCTGCACTTTGGAAGAATTAAAATTGTTGTGAATTTTTTCCTTGTTATTTTTGAAGGTGAGATTCTTGTGCTTGATGAGACAGTTTTGGTTGAGATTAAGGCCAAAGAGGCATCCCGTCAGGCCAACAGTGTGCAAAGTGGCAACGGAATCTTTGGCCTCAATGCAATTTGAAGCCGTACCTGTGGTGAAATCCAAACTCGATTCATTTAAAGTTAGTGTGCTTTGACGTTCTAAAGTTATTCCTGAAGCTACGGAGTCATGAATGCCGGTCTTGGTCAGTATGGCATTGGCCCCTTCGCGCAAATGTAACCCGCGTTCGCCTCCACGAAGGGTCACACCGCTTCCCTTAATTGAAGTTCCTGCTTTAAGCCCCATAATGGCGGCTTGCTCCGCTGTAATTGATACTCCATGCATTTGAACAGAGGCACCACTGGTCACTTCTAAGCCGTTAATTGTCAGTCCGTCTAAAATGACAGAGGTGAGAGTGGTAAGGGTCTTATTACCTAAATAGAGGCCGCCTTTTCCATTATGGATTTCAACATTTTCTAATTTAAGCTGGCCGCCATAGACAATGAGCCCGTGGGCCCGGGAATTGATAATATCCGAGTTGGTTATGGAAAGAGTGCCTTCAAAATTATTGATATGGGTGGCCACCGCCACTTTGTGATCTCTGAAATGACAATTATCAAGATCAAGGTGAGATTTTCCTTCAAAGAACAAAGTATCGAACTGGTCTCCCGAAGAAAATTCACATTCTCTTCCCTGGATTTTGGAGTTTCGAGAGAGATGGGCAAGAAATTCATGGCCGGAACTTATGAAACTGGTTTTATACAGTCCAATTTCAGCATCTTTAACCGTCAAAAATGCATCATTGTACGCACCCTGTGCCACTGACTTGAGGGTGAGTCCTTGAAATTCGACTTTTTTTATTTTAGCGGTGAAAAGATTAATTTCACTCTTTTGCGCTACTTCAATTAGCACATCACTAGGCTTCGGGCCTGTTCCCTTGATCAAGATGGGACGGGTAATAGACAATTTGTCCAGTTTGTAGGTCCCAGGAGATATTTCTATAACATCCATGTCTCCCGCATTATAGAGGACTAAAGCGAGATCGGAACCATCCGACCAATCCTGCTGGTTATGAGAAACTCTCCAAAGCCCTGGCGCTTTGGAAACTATTTTCCGCATTCCTTTTGGAGTCCAATAGTCCTGGCCACGTTGTATCTGCGCCTGAGTAATGCTGGATCTCATTGAAGGAGTATTAAAGAAGTTATCCAATTGTTCCAAGTAGCCTTTGATCGGTTGCACGTGGGCCAGGGAATAAATGCCTACCAAGGCCAAGATACCTATCGTGGCCCTTTTAAGCATGGGCCACCAATGACCTTTATTCATGATTGCTCCCGCCTTGGATTTTCATATGGCCGCTTGGTTGTATTCCCTAAAAGGATAACATAAAATGGCGCAGGAATCATAATTACCTTTATTAAAGATGAGTCTTTGGAGTCGGCCATGCATGTACTGAATTCCAATGTTGATATCAATTCCGATGAGTTCAAAAACCGGCACATTCACCACAAGAATTTAAGTAAGATATTGCTCTCCAAGTTGACCGAAGTACGGCAGGGGGGAGATGCCCATTCCGTTGCACGGCATCGAGCGCGTGGGAAAAAATTGGCGCGAGAGAGAATCGAGGCCATTGCAGATCCCGGTTCTCCCTTTTTGGAGCTTAGTGCTCTGGCCGCCAATGGCCTCTACGATGATGAAGCCCCATCTGCCGGAGTTGTGACGGGAATTGGTCGTGTCCATGGAGTCGAGTGCATGTTTGTGGCCAATGATGCCACCGTGAAAGGCGGGAGTTATCTACCACTGACTGTGAAAAAACATGTGCGGGCCCAGGAAATTGCCCTTCAGAATCGTCTTCCTTGCATTTATCTGGTGGATTCTGGTGGGGCCTATCTTCCCCTTCAGGATGAGGTTTTTCCCGATCGCGATCATTTTGGGAGAATTTTTTATAACCAAGCGCAAATGTCGTCACGAGGAATTCCGCAAATCGCGGTAGTCTGTGGTTCTTGTACGGCGGGTGGCGCCTATGTTCCCGCCATGAGCGATGAATCCATCATCGTCAAAGATAATGGAACCATTTTTTTGGGTGGACCACCATTAGTCAAGGCCGCGACAGGTGAGGATGTGACCGCGGAAGAACTGGGAGGGGCCAAGGTGCACTGTTTTGAAAGCGGTGTAACCGATCATTATGCTCATGATGAGAATGAAGGTCTGGTGATCGCGCGCAATATTCTGGCGAATATCAACGATCATGCTGCCAAGATTAGGGAAGGACAAGTTCGTCGCTTGCAGATTAAAGAACCGGTTTATGCCGCCGATGAACTTTATGGCATCATTCCTGCGGAAGTTAAAATTCCTTATGACGTGCGAGAAGTGATTGCCCGGATTGTGGATGGATCGCTCTTTCATGAATTTAAAGAAAATTACGGCAACACTCTGGTTTGCGGTTTTGCCAATCTTTACGGCTATCCGGTTGGCATTGTGGCCAATAACGGTATTTTATTTTCTGAAAGCGCCGTCAAAGGGGCCCACTTTGTTGAATTGTGCGGACAGCGCAAAATTCCCTTAATCTTTTTACAAAATATCACCGGCTTTATGATTGGTCGCAAGTACGAAGCCGAGGGCATTGCCCGTCACGGTGCCAAGATGGTCACGGCCGTCTCCACCGTCAATGTGCCTAAAATTACCCTGATTATCGGTGGCAGTTTTGGTGCCGGTAATTATGGAATGTGCGGCCGGGCCTACAATCCCCGTTTTCTCTTTATGTGGCCGAACTCCCGGATCTCCGTTATGGGTGGTGAGCAGGCCGCCAAAGTTTTATCCACGGTGCGCCAGGGATCGCTCAAGGCCCAAGCTAGGCCGGCCATGACAAAAGAGGAGATTGAAGAGTTTGAACGACCGATCTATGAGAAATATGAACGGGAAGGAAGTCCCTATTATTCCACCGCACGCATCTGGGATGATGGAATCATCATGCCCCATCAATCTCGGGAAGTTTTAGGTATGGCGCTTGAAGTGAGTCTGCGTGAGCCAATGGGATCTCCTAATTTTGGTATTTTTAGAATGTGACTTGTGGGCCGCGATCGGCACAGAAAGAACGAAGGAGAGGATATATGGAATGGAAACATCTGATAACTTCAATTGATCCAAGAGGCGTGGCCACGGTCACTCTCAATCGTCCCGAAATCCACAATGCTTTCAATGATGTGATGATTACCGAACTCACCCAATTGTTTACTCAGTGGGAACGGCAAAGTGAAATTCGCTTAGTGATTATCACTGGTGCCGGTAAGAGCTTTTGTGCCGGGGGCGATATTAACTGGATGAAAAAAATGAAGGACTATTCCTTCGATGACAATGTCCGTGATGCCAAAGTCATGGGTTCCATGTTTTGGCTGATTAATCGTTTTCCCCGACCAGTAGTGGCCAGGGTGAATGGGCCGGCGATGGGAGGCGGAGTTGGCCTTCTCTCGGTTGCCGATTATGTTCTGGCGGTTGATTCGGCCACCTTTGGATTGACGGAAACCCGCTTAGGGCTGGTACCAGCAGTGATTTCTCCATTTGTCTTGGCCAAAATAGGGCATGGAAATGCCCGCTCCACCTTTTTGTCTGGTGGGCGTTTCGACGCTGCCAAGGCCATGGAAATGGGATTACTTCACCAAATCTGTCATGAGTCCCAGTTGGACGAGTGTTTGGAGAAAACCGTCAGTGAATTTCTGAAGGCCGGACCGGTGGCCCAAGGGGAGGCCAAAAATTTAATTTTCAATGTCGAGGCGCTGCATTCGCCAGAAGAAATTTTAACGTTGACGGCGACCACGATTGCACGCGTGCGGGCCAGTCGTGAAGGTCAAGAGGGGATGGGTGCTCTCTTGGAAAAGACCATTCCTTCTTGGTGCGGGGGACAGAAGTGATAAAGATTCATCGAGTTTTAATTGCCAATCGTGGAGAGATCGCGGTTCGAATTATCCAAACCCTGCGTGAGATGGGAGTTGCTTCAGTCTGTTTGATGACGGAAGAAGAAGCAGGTCTGCCTCATACTCTCTACGCCGATGAGGTTATCTCTCTCGGAGTGGGGCCTCTGCGGGATACCTATTTGAATCAGGACAGGATTATTGAAATCGCCCGGCAAACCAAATCCGATGCGATTCATCCGGGGTATGGGCTTCTTTCAGAGAATGCGGAATTTGCTTTTAAAGTAGAGAAGGCGGGGCTGATTTTTATAGGGCCTAAGGCCGTGAGCATCAAGGCCATGGGTGATAAAATTCAATCCAAGGAACGTTGCATCCGTCTGGGAATTCCTCTGATTCCCGGTGTGCAAGCGGAGGGTTTGAGTGATGAAAAGCTTTTATCTGCCGCCAAAAAAATAGGGCCTCCTGTCTTGATCAAAGCTTCCGCCGGTGGTGGTGGGAAAGGCATGCGCATTGTGGAAGATAACGGGACTTTCGCGCAGAGATTTATCGAGGCCTTGGGTGAGGCCCGGCGCGAGGCCAAGGCGGCCTTCGGAGATGACCGAGTTTTAATCGAAAAATATATTCAAAATCCCCGCCACATTGAAATTCAGGTCTTCGGTGATCAGCATGGGAACTATGTTCATCTGTTTGAACGCGAATGTTCCATTCAACGGCGTTATCAAAAAATTATTGAAGAATCTCCTTCGCCAATTATGACGGATGTTTTACGCGCCAAGATGACTGAAGCGGCATTGAAAATATGTCGCGATATTAATTATGTTGGTGCCGGCACCGTGGAATTTATTTTTTCCGAACAAGGAGAGTTCTTTTTTCTGGAAATGAATACGCGTTTGCAAGTTGAGCATCCGGTAACAGAATGGGTCACCGGTCTCGATCTCGTGCGGTGGCAAATGTTAGTGGCCCAAGGTGAAGTGTTGCCGCTTAAACAGTCTGAAATATTTCACAGAGGCCATGCTCTAGAGGTCCGTTTGTGCGCCGAAGATCCTGATAATGCTTTTCTTCCCTGTATCGGGACCATTCTTAAAGTCGCCCATCAAAACTTGGGGCCTGGGCAACGCCTCGATACTGGCTATCGCGAAGGCAATGGCGTCTCGGTAAGTTTTGACTCGCTTTTGGGAAAGTTGTGCGTTCATGCTTTGACCCGCCACCTGGCCATTGAGCGAATGATCCAGGCCTTGAAGAGCGTGTGCTTTTTAGGTGTGAAAAATAATCGTGATTATCTCGGACGTATTTTACGACATCCCGCCTTTCAGGCAGGTAAAACATACACCAGCTTTGTTCAAACATTTGCCAAAGATTTATTGCCCAAAACTTTGACTTGCGAAGAAGAGGCGTTGATGTTGGCCCTCCCCATCTTGGCATCCCAAATTAATGTGGTAGGTGAAAAGAATGGACGGGTGGCCGATAAAATCCCGGATGTATTTGAACTCATCCGCAGCAAATTAGGATAGGCCTATGGAAAAGAAAATCATCTTGGATGGCAAAGAAGTTATCGGTGACCTTACCACCGATGGAAAGCGCATCGAAATATTGATAAAAGATCAGCGTTTTGATTTTGAGTTAGTTTCTTCTCAAGGAGATCTTTTCATTCTTAAAAACAGTAAGGACGGTCAGCACCGACGCCTGAACTTATTTCGCACATCCACCGGCCAGTTATTGGTAGATTTTGAGGGCAGGAGCTTCGTTTTGGAAGAAACTCAAGGCCGTGTCAGTCGACCAAAAAATGTTGATTTCCATCCGCGAGCACCCATGCCTGGGAAAATCATGAAGATTCTCAAAAACCAAGGTGATGCGGTTAAAAAGGGTGATGCTTTAATCATTATGGAGGCCATGAAAATGGAACACACCATTCGGGCCGGACGTGATGCCAAAATCAAGGAAATCTTTTGTCGTCCCGGTGATTTGGTTTCCGGCGGCATGGATTTATTGGCCTTTGAAAGTGAGGGCCAGGATGAATCCTAATAAGATGAATATCCGTATTGTTGAGGTTGGTGCACGTGATGGTTTGCAAAATGAAAAAAAAGTCATTGCAAGCGCTGATAAAATTCAATTCATTAAACTTCTTATCGAAGCAGGACTGAGCACGGTCGAAGTCGGTAGTTTCGTGCGCGCCGATAAAATTCCGCAGATGAAGGATACAGCACAAGTCTATGCTGGATTGCCGGATGAGTTCAAAAAAAAATATTCTCTCCCTTGTCTTGTCCCGAACATGAAAGGGTTTGACAGTGCTATGAGCGTGGGAGTTCGGGAGATTGCCCTTTTCACCTCTATCTCAGAATCATTTAATGAAAAAAATATTGGTGCGAGCATTGAAGAATCCTTAGAAAGATTTCGTCCCGTGGCCTTGGCGGCCATGAAAAAAGAAATCAAAATTCGTGGCTATATCAGTACCGCCTTCGGTTGTCCTTATGAGGGAGAGACCTCCCTCGATACCTTAAAAAAGGTCGCCAATCGACTTTTTGATTATGGAGTCTATGAGATTTCTTTTGGTGATACGATTGGAGTTGCTCACCCCGAACAGGTCAAGACGGTTGTGCAGGAGTTAAAGCGCCATTTCGACCTTTATCAATTAACCATGCATTTTCATGATACTTATGGACTTGCCATGGCGAATATTTATGCCGCTTACGAAGAAGGCATACTTTCGTTTGATGCTTCGGCCGGTGGGCTTGGTGGCTGTCCGTTCGCCCAAGGTGCCACGGGAAATGTGGCGACAGAAGATGTTTTGCATTTATTTATGAAGATGGGACTTTCCACCGGGGTGGATATGCAAAAGCTGTTGCTTGCCAGCCAATTTATTTTCGGCAAATTAAAGCGCACTTCACCCTCCAAGGCCCATCAGGCCTATGCCAATAAGTACTCTCTTAAGGCCAAAGGTCAAGCATGTCCAGGATCGTGATCTTCATCCTCATGTATTGTGCCCTTGGATGGACGGTTGGATGTACCACGATCCATTTTCGATCGAGCGGTCAGACTAAAGCTTTAGTGGGTACCAAGGCAGGTCATTCCCATCGTGCCCAGGTCATCGGTGAAAAAAAATTTTTCCTTTGGGGACTTATTCCGAATTCTCATATTGTTTGGACTGATCATGAGGTTATCCAAATGGGATTCCAAAGTGGTTCCAGTATTTCCATTCGTGAATTTCAAACCTGGCAAAATTTTGGCCTCACGGTGCTTAGTTTCGGCATGTACATTCCCAAAAATTATGAAATTACTGTTTATGGATTGAAGGCCAAAAATGATCAGTAGGCATGTCTATCTCGTCTTATTACTGGCCTTCATCATTGTGAGTGGTTGCGCTACGGATGTTAAGATCAATCCTCGAGCTTGCCGTACCCGCGCTGAATGGCTGATTTTGCCCGAAGAGCAATTTAAGTATAAGGATATGTTTGAACCGTATCATCCTAAAGACACAATAGAAGACAAGCATTTCATCAAAAAGATCACTCTCATGGCACCTTTTTCCTTTTTTACCCCTCAGGAATTTATGCTGAGGGATATTTTGGAAGAGGCCGGTCTTACATGTGACCAAATCCGCAGTGTCGGGCTAACTTTCAAGGAAAGCTTTTGGGATGTCCTGCTCAATTTTATCCCACCTTTGTCACGAATCACTTTGGTCATCGAGGGCGATCTCCGCGGGCTCGAAAGCGAAGACTCCTTTAAGGAAAGCGCCTCTCCATCATCATCAGCACCTGAGGATGAAGATGATCAATTCGAAGACGAGAGAGATTTTGATTTAGAGTAGTAAATTTGAACTCTTTAGCAATTAAGCCTCACATTTACCTCGTGAAGCGGCGCGCAATAAACAATTGACCTTTTCTATTGAGTCCGAAAATTTTACATGGTACATAACGGCCCGTTGCATCTTTTGCTAAACAGGGCCAATTCAAAAGTGCTTTTTTTGAACTGGGAATATTTTTTAAAGGAGAATTTCTATGAAGAAACAGTTGTTATCGCTTGCCATAGGAGCCGTGATGGCCGTTGGCGCTTATGCCAATGAAGAAGCCGCTCAGCTCTGGTCGCAGCGAGGAGAAAGTAAAGAAAACGCTCTTAAGGCCGCGAACATGGTTCGTGATCTTAGTGGTACAGAACAAAATGTTGCTGTGAAGGCCGACCTTAAGACTCGCGAAGCCGAATATATTTACTACGTTGGCGTGCGTGAAGGTTCTAAAGATGCCAAGAAAAAAGCTCATGAGCGTGGTCAAGAAGCCGCTCAAGCAGCGGTAAAACTTTTGGCAAACGCTGCTGATGCCAAAACTGCTTTGGCCCGTGCTAATTATTTCTACGCCATTAACCTCGGTAAATGGGGTGAAGCCAATGGTGTTCTTTCGAGCTTAGGTCGCTGGCCAGAACTTCGTGATCGATTGGATGTGATCGATTCGCTTGATAAAACCGTTGAAGATTATGGATCACTCAGAACTCGCGCTCGTGCTTTCCATAAACTTCCTTTCGGCGACAAGAAAGAGGCCGAAGCACTCTTGGACGAAGCTTCTGAGAACACTCTTGCCGATGATTATAAAATTTCGCGCAACTCGACAACTGTGTTCTTTTACCTAGATATTTTAGTGCAGAACAAAAATGCTAAGAAATTCTGCGAAGTATACAAAGAGTTTAAAAAATTATCTCAAGGTACTGAGGAAGATTTGGTTGCCTACAATGCGCTACGTGTTCCTGAAACAAAAACCGATCTCCAGAATTTTGTTGAAAACCGCGATTTTGAAACTGATGTTAAAAAATATGCCAGTGAGAAATGCCGGTAGTTAAGAATTGTTAATGACAAGGGGAGGGAAAACCTCCCCTTTTTTAAACTTTACATTAATGACATTGAAGACAGAGACGAGGAGCAAGTCATGAAAAAAACGATTGTAATAGGAATGTGCCTTGGGATGGGAGCGGCATTTGCAGGTGACCTTAAAGCTCCTTTTTCATTACCCAGCGCACGTGTCCTTCCTAAGGGAGTTCGAAATTTAAGCTATAAAAATGTAATGGCTTCAGCCGAAAACAAATTTGGCGCTAGTGGCGAATCTGTTGCGATCGCTGATCCATTCTTCAAAAATATTACCTTTGGCGATGTGATCAAGGGAAAACTTGATCCGGTTGATAAAGGTGCTGTGAAACAGGCCATGCTTTCGATTGGAGCTTCTGAATCAGATAGTTTTGGGCAAACTACTGGTCAAGTTAATATTGAGGCCACTGCCCACGTGCCAGTGTTTGCTTGGGGATTTAGCAATAGATTTACAGGAGCTGTGGCGGTTCCTATCGTGAAATCTTCTCAGAACGTGTCAACGGGAGTCATTCAACAAAATCCCGCCTTACACGAATCGATGAAGATGGCCTTATTATCAAAAGGCGTGGATGCCAAAGTGGCCGAATTTGACAATAAAATGATGGACCCTATTCAGTCCAAATTGGAAGATTATGGCTATAAGCGTTTGGAAAACGAAAATAAGAGTCAACTTGGTGATATCCGTCTCGTCGCCAAGTATTTGGCCCTGGATACCGGTGCTAATCGTATTGTGGTAAGCAGTGACTTAACAGTACCAACAGGAAAAGATAGTGATGTCAATGAAGTCGTAGATGTGGCTTCGGGTGATGATCAGTGGGATGTCGGTGGTGGTGTTGCCTATGACTATGTCTTGAATGATTATTGGACACTATCAACCGACGCCAGCTACACCTTCCAACTTAAAGATCGAAATCCTGAGCGTATTCCAATGTATAGTGATTCCAAGGTTACTCCAGACGTTGATGGCAATACCGAGCGTGATTTGGGCGATATTGCGGCCTTTAATACTGCTGGAAAATGGCGCTACGAAGGAGTTAACTTAGGTGCTGGTTATACATATCAATACAAGGGTGCTGATCGTTATAATGGCACTGCCTATAGCAGCTCCCGTTACGATATGCTTGAGCAAGACACTGTTCAACATATGCACGGAGTTGTTGTAAATGGTGGCTACGATACAATGTCCCTGTTTAAGGCCAAGAAATTCCCTGTTCCGCTTTCATTGACACTCAGTCATACACGAGTCCTCGATGGAAGGAATGTTGTGAATGATCCTATTACTGCCTTAGACTTTTCCATGTTCTTTTAGGGGGAATCATGAAAACAATAATTTTAGTAAGTTTAGTTTTATTAGGCGCATGCGGTAAAGAAGCAGCCTTAATTAAGGCCCCGTCACAGACTTTCCAAAAGAAAACGTTTACTGGCTTCAGTGTTGATTTGCAGAATAAGAAATTTGAAGAAGAGGCCCGTGACATTACTGTGTTAACATATCCAACCAGCGCGGATGTCGCAAATTTCGAATTTAGTCCTAGTCCAGAGCGAGTGGCGAGCTGGGAAGATATGCAAGCGCAACTCTCTGAACGTTATCGAAATCGGATGAATTCAACTCTTACTATGTCGATGGATGCTGATACTAAGGTTGCGGAAATTGTAGCTTGGATTAACACCGGCGGTGAGGTTCGCGACAATAAATTTCGTATGAGAATTCCACTTCAAGGAGAGAAAGATCAAAACTTGAAACGGATCGCCGAGGAAGATGCCAAATATCGTCCCGCCATCGACGAAGCGTTATCGGCTTTTAGTTGTTTTTATAAGGTAAGACCACCACGTGGGCAAAAATATGATTGCCGCACGGTGGCTGATGCTGATTATAAAAAGCAGAAAAATCCGAGTGAATGCTCTGACATGGATGCTTTTGCTTTCGTTTATCCTAGTGCTGAGGTTGAGGCCCAATATCAAGGATATAAGGAAACTTGTGTTCAGAATCAGAATGCCCTTAATTCAAGCACTCGTCCGATTATGGATCGTAATGACCAAATCGATCTTGATGTTCAATCTGCGACAAATACGCGTGATGCTGCCAAGTCGGTTGTCCTAGACATTCTTGAGTCTCTAGAAAAAGTAACAGGCCAAATATTTGTTTCGGCCGCATCAAGCTTGGATAAGAAATTAGATTGTCCGGGTGATGGTGTTGGTGAGAAATGTGTGTCGAAGCTTAAGTTCGGTGAAAAAAACCAAAGCATTACAGACCTGGTTATTTATGCTGATTTTGGTGTCTATTCTGCTGAGAAATTACAGACACAAGAATATTCACTGGCCAATGGCAGGATTCGCAATCTCAAATTCTATACGGATAAAGATAATGTGAAGTTACTTGAGTTTGAGATGGTGACTGACTTGTTACGTATTAAGGCCAAATTGAGTATGACCGTTCATGATGATATGCAACTTCGCTTTGTTGGTGAGACTGAAGTATTCTATAAAGGTGGGAAGAAGCGTCGTGGCGTCATGAAGTTAGAATTTAATGAAGTGAAATAATATTTTAAAAAGATTACAGATCTAGTGTAAACGGGCCCAAAAAGGGCCCGTTTTTTTGCTTTTTTGGAGAGTGGTCTCTGGTGAATAAACATATTCAGCTGATGAGTATTTTGATGATGGGAATGGCCATTTGCTTCGCCGATGAAAGCATCCTCTTAACCAAAACGCGGTTACGATCCCCTGAACTTTTTATCAAAACTTTAGAAAAGCATATCAAGGATAATTACGAAGCCGAGCATCCCACCGAGATGTCACAAATTTCTGAACGCCTGAATCAATGTAATCCCAAGAAAAGTTTGAAAATGCCGAGTTCTTATCGCGGTAGTTTCACCGTCTGTATGGATTTATTTGTGTTTGATGTCTGGGCAGGGATGGGCAAGTTCTCCATTGAAAGCACTGATACTCGTGGTCGTCATTTGATTCTTTCGGGGACGTCACCTTATGTAGGGGGGCAGATTCTCTACCCCTATACTCTCGGTTCCAACGTGATTTTGGAAGGAAAGTATTGGTATCTTCCTTCCTTCGCCAATGGGGCATCCACTGTGAGTGACCTGCAAACCTCTTCTCTCTTGGAAGGAATTTTAATCTATCAGAGGAGGATTCCTCTCACGCAATGGAGCTTCAGAGTTGGCGCTCTTGGCCTCAAACATCCCTTGGCAAAAAATAATAGTATCAGCTCCTTGTTAGCGCAAACTGATATCGAGATTCGCACCATCTTGCTTGCCGGTGCCATGGTGGGAGTCAAGTGGGCGTTCCATCGGGAAGAAGGAATCCGGCATCTCTTCTATGCCGATGTGGTGGCGTTGCCGTATTCAGATAATAACCTTTCTTGGCAAATCCAAGAGAATAATATTGTGCGCCTTGGTTACAAATGGTTTTATGACCGTCGCTGGGCCGTGACTGCCGACGGTGAATACCTACGCTTCCAAAGCAAGTATGATGATACCAGCACAACCATGATCAGTGGGCTTGGTGTTCAGGTCTTTCTTTTTTAGTTCCTGTTTCGCCCATCACAACGGTGACAGGCCAATAAATATTATCAAAGTGGTCCTATTAACTTTCCCATTAGGGTAGAGCGTTTGCCTAGAAAATGAAGACTATAGTCCGTAGACCATTAGTCCCAAGTGCATGCTAATAATAGTTATGGGGAAAGAGTATCTGAAACGCTTTGGCCAGGCACTGCGACTAGCGCGCCTGAATCGAGAATGGTCGCAAGAGGAGCTGGCCCATCGTTCCAATCTTGATCGCACCTATATTTCTATGTTGGAACGTGGTATTCGCAATCCTACTCTTGGTTCACTTAAGGATTTGGCCCAGGCGCTTGAAATTGAACTCACGTATTTGGTTCAAGATAAACTTGCAACCTTAAAGGAACGGCCAAGAGGGAAGCTGCTACCTTCTTCTCACTCCAAGGGAATTAAATTACCCCTGTATGGTACCGCCGTTTCCTGCGGGCAGCCGTTGACTGCTGATGATACCATTGAAAAAGAATTCTCACTGGATGAAAACTTGATTAAGCATCCAGAAATCACTTTCTTTGTGCGCGCATCAGGCGACTCTATGGCCCCCACCATTTTAGAAGGGGACTTGTTAGTAATCGAGCAAACTAATCGCCCTAAAAATGGCGATGTGGTGTTGGCACGGTTGGATGGAGAATTTTCGGTTAAACGTTTCTCTAAATCTGATGCGTACTCCGAGCTATGTGCCGACAATCCCTTCTATGCCAATCTCAAAATGAGTAGTTTAAGTGAAGTTATTCTTTGTGGCGTAGTCAAGGCCATCATTCGTAGTTCGGTGTGATCCCTTACTTCCCAAGCGCTCTTTTTTCTCAAGTAGACGCTTGCTCCTTTTTGCTGTAGACTATAGTCATCAATGAATAGATCATACAGCCTTACCATTAAAACTATTTTCTTTGACTTGAGACCTTCTTATGTTCACCGGATATTCTTAGCATTTAACCAAGAGACCAAGGAAGGTCTCAAAGCGCTTGACTTTAAGAACTCTGAAGACGCCATCGCCTATTTAAAAAATCAACATGGTCTAACTTTGCTGATTACTCATCTCGATGGACATTCTTCCAATCTTGGCATCTTACCGATGTTCCCCCAACTCCTGATCGAGAAATTGCGTCGCCAATCACTTTGGCGAGAAAATGGCCATCTCCCTAAATTGTTTTCCATTGAACGGCCTTTTATCTGCAGTGAACTGCTCGTCCAACTCTACAAAGACATTAAGGGATTGGGAAATTAATTGCCGCTGCGGAGTTAAAATTGTGCGGTTAAGGAGCGGCACAGGTGGCACCAGAAAATCTTGCCTTTTGGGCATGGCAGTTTTGTTTTATCTCGTTGAGACTGAGAGTGCGGTTGTAGACGCGAACAATCGGAATGTCCCCTGTAAAAATGCCGAATGTTGCATGGGGAGCGACACCGGTTGTATCCTGATAGCGGCCAATTAAAACGGTGGAAGGATTGGCCATGTTGGCAGCGGCATAGGGTGAAATATCAGCCGTGGCCTGAACAGTGCCATCGACATAGACGGTGAGTAAGGCGCTGCGATCCCATACAGCTAGAATATGGTGCCAATTGTTGTCGTTATAAGTCCCGGCCGTTTGGGCAACAACAGTCGCACCAGACTCCATGATGGCCCCAATTTTGCCCGTGTCCATATAGAGGGTCCAACGTCCGAATTGAGATCCATAGAGGGATTTGCCGATAAAACCGGCATCCGTATCTCCACCACTTGTTTTAAACCAGGCCTCGGCAGTCCAGCTATTTGTTCCCATGTTTAAGCTGGAGACATTACCAAAATCCACATAGTCATTGACGCCATCGAAAGTCAGAGAGTAGGGATTGGCGGCGGTGCCATTACCGGTCCAGCCGGAAGCGGCACCACAGCCAGAAAAATTTTTGAGTGTGCCAAGGAGATCAGAGGTCGAGAAATCGAACCACGTCAGCTCTGTGGCCGCACATCCGTTGGTAAAAGGAGATAATCCTTGGTTGGCATTTGCGGCATCAAGATGGAACACGAGACCGCTTGTCACTATCGCTTCAACCGGTTGTTCACGATAACTGTTTCCGGTTGCATTAAAGTCATTTTTGATCACGCTGGTACTTCCTGCAGACCCCGTTCCTGAAGTCCCATAGATTTTGATGTCGGCAACACTGCCTTGCCAATTTTTACTATTGCTTGGAGTAGCACCCATATAAGTGTTGGCCGAGAGTCCGGGACTAAAGGTCATGCCACTGGGAGTGATCTTGCATTCTTCGCGTCCGTTCACAAAGAGTGAGAGTTCCGTGCCATCCCACAGTCCTGAAAGAAATTTCCATGTACTATCGGTGAATGTAGTTTGTGAAAGACATTTCCAGGCAGCGCCGAAATTGTAAATGTCGGCAACTTCTCTTGCCGTGAGAACGTGATCAAAAATGGCCAGTTCATCGATGGAGCCATTGAAATATTCATTCAGCTCAGGATCGCGACCGAAGTTGGCAAGGGTGGCCGCACTGGCGGTTCGATTAAACGCAGCCGTTTGGACTAAGCTGCCATCGACATAGAATTTTGAGGTCGTGCCATTTGCTGTCCAGACGATATGGTGCCAAAGCCCGTTATTTATCCCACTCCCTCCGCTCAGGCCGCCAGTCTGGTTATCAAAAATAAAGACCGCTCCTCCGCTCACTCCAAAATAAGTGGCATGATTACCTGATCTGTTACTAAAGATTGATCCCTGCCCGCCAATCGTTGTTTTGAGCCATGCCGAGATCGAGACTGTGAGCGGAAGGGTGACAGTGGCGGTGGTCGTCACGTAGGATGATGTTCCATTGACGGTAATGGCGCTATCACTGCTATTGGTTAAGGCGCCAACCACGGCGAGTGTTGGCGCGTTAACATAAGTACCATCATTGGGATTTGCTCCGAGATCAGTTGCCACAACGCCGCTCTTCTCACCGAGAGGCCAGTAATGAATAGGTTGAGAGGCCAGCACCGGGTTTGGGTCGAAACGCACTTTTCCCGCTACATAATGAGATCTGATCTGGTTTGCATCCAGGGTGTAATTATACACCGCAAATTCATCGATGAAGGTGTTGCCAGAATACCCAAGCGCTCCGCCATATCTGTTGATATAGAGGGGGGCAATGGGGGCCAAAACTGGAAGTGTCTGTCGCGAATCCAACACACCGTTAATATACATGGAGTTCACTCCAGCGGCGCGAGTAACGACAATATGATACCAAACATTCGCCGTTGGAAATTGATAAATGCTATCCATGATGACACCGGTATAGGATCGTAACCGAATGCTGCCGCTACCCCCGTTGTATACGGAAATGGCATTATTATTTCCGCCTCCCGAATCGAAGAGCATCATATTGATTGTCCCGGCCGAATTCACCTCCGCCGGTTTGATCCACATCTCAACGCTATGGTCGGCCCCCAATCCCGGCGGTGGGGGAAATGTTATGTAGCTATCCGGAACTTTTGTGAAGCTGGCCGCCGTATTGTCCACAACGCCGTCTACCCCCAAGGTAACACTGGTCAAAGTTCCATCGCTATTACCCATGGTATCGGTCACGGTGGGTTGGCCTGCACTTTCATCAAAGTGATAATAGACAGAGGGCGAATCACTCAGAATAACTTCGGCGTAATTGGGAGTAAACATTCCTTTGCCGATGGCATAATGGGACATAATTTGATCTGGCAACATGGTATAATCGTAAACCGCCACATCCTGCATAAGTCCGTCATAGGGGAGGTCATAACCATCGGTGCGATTTCCAAGAATGACCTCTGTCCCAACTGTGTTGATGGGTACGGTAAATGTTCCGGACTTAACTTTGACTCCGTTAAGGTAGTATTCCCACGTAGTGTCCGTGGCATTAAAGGCAACATGCGACCAAGCATTAAGGGTAGGAATCTCATCGCTCATCAAGGTGATATTGTTTGCACTATTGACTGCATCAGTGAAAAGATAGTAGGTGCCACTGATCGAAGTAATTTCAATCGAGAAAATTTGGTTACCGGTCCCATCTCCCCATGCTACACCACCGCCCACGGCATTATAACTATTCGGTCTTGTCCACATTTCAACAGAGCGAGCACTCCCGCCGGTTGGCAGGGCCGGAGCGGATGCCGAGCTGGCAATATACCGTAATGCCGCCGCACTAAGGCCGGCGGCCACGTCACCGGTTGTCCCGACATTGCCAAACGTCTGATTCCCGGAATAGGTCAGATTGGTACCGCCACTCACCGAATTGGCCGCCACACTGCCGTTGGTTTCATTCAGGCGCCAATATGCCACGGGTTGTTCACTTAAAACCAAGTCCGCATATTTTTTCCGGCCAACCGCCAACTCAATTTTCCCGGTCGCGGTTCGTGATTGCTGAAGTACAAAACCATCGCCACTGCCACCACCATTACCCAGAATAATTTTATCTTTGCCCATGGCCTTGCCCGGATTGATCCAGGTGCTGAACATCATTTTGGTACTCGACCCCAGCACACTCTCGACCCTCATGGAATCATCCGTACCGTTAAATGTTAACCGATAAGGATTATTGTAAATTCCCACGCCGGCCCAAGGATCTGCGGTGGTGAAACCTGCGAGTGAAGCTGTGATGTCACTCATCGTGAGGTCTAACCAGGAATTAGCATTATCATCTGCGCTTCCGTCAAGCCTTGGTTTGGTAGGAGGAGAACCTTCGGAGTAAGCGGCGTCATAGGCCGCCAGCAAATTGCTGGTGGTGAATGCCTCGCGGACCGTTACGGAAAAATTCTCTATATCGCTACCGCCACCCGAATCGGTGGCGGTGATAGTAAATTTATAAGTTCCCTTTTGACGATTGGTGGGTTGCCACACCAGAGCGCTGGTGGCAGTGGAAAACGTCGCGGCCCCAAGAAGGAGCACGCCATTGTTTGTGATGAGTGAAGGCAGCGATGTACAGGCGGTGGCAGGGGCGGCGTAGTTGGCATCGCCGACATCGAGATAGGGCGTCGTGTAGGTACAAGAGTAGGTGATGATATCGTTTTCCACATCGGTGGTTGATGAGGTGAACGTGACCTGAGTGCCTTGGAGAATAGGTTCGTCGCTGCCATCCAATGGATAGAGGCGATTGCTCGGAACGGTGAGTACCGGATTATCATTGACGGAGTTAACGGTCAAAGTGGCCGTGGCGGTATTGGAGGCGACACCATTGGCCGTGACGGTATAACCAAAACTTGCTGCGCCAAAATAGTTGGCGGTGCCGGTAACTTTGAGTGTGCAGACGCCGGCGACACAGTTACAGGCCTGTGTGACAGCAACATCGCTCAAGGAGCTAAGCGCGCAGGTGGTGGCATTTGTGCCACCGCTGTAGTTGAGCGTGATGGTGCCGCTTTGAGTGTCTTCATCGAAGGCCGCAGGTGTGATGTTGTTGGCAATCGGTCGCGCCGTACCTGAGAGGTTTACTGACAGGACATGGTTTAGTCCGCCATCATGATAATCCAGTTTTAAAGTTTGAGTGTAAACACCAACAGGAGTCGCGGCAAAACTAATCACTATTCTACAACTCTGCGTTGATTTCAGGACCTGTCCTGAGACACAAGTGGTGGCGGCATCGAGTTGCAGTGGCGCGGATAATTGTAGAGCAGTATTAGTGATTGTTCCGAGAGTCATGTCAGCGCCACCATTGTTCGTGAGGATGATTGCTTGAGTGTCCGTATTTCCTGCCGCCACCACGCCAAAAGCAACGGGAGTGATGGTGGCGAACACACCGGGTGAGGTGGAGGAGTAACCTTCCAGTGTAAGATCGCCGGTGGGTTTGCAGGCGGAAAAAAATAGGGTGATCAGAAGACAAACGAAAACTTTGGTAACGGCAACTCCGTTACACCTCGCTTGTGCATTGAAGACGGCCTCTCTCTTGGCCAAAACAAAGTCCTCCCTATGAATAAGTAAATCCTTGATTCTATTATACTATCGGTAATTTTGAGGCCTCGGATGAGTACGAAAACATCGAGTTATGGCAAGCTGTTTGAGAGGGGCTTCGGATCCTTGCCTTTGGGGATAGGCACTATTTAAGCGGAATTGTCTAACTACCAGTAATTACATTGTGAATGGGGGAGTTCCAACTTAAAGATGTTGGAACTCCGCTTAAGCTTGTTGGTTACAGTAATTTTGTCACTTTTTCTAGGCCGGCCTTGAGATCGGCCATATCCATGACCGGAGTCCACGTCACTTCAGCATCTAATTTTTGGAAAAAAGGTTCCGCCAGGGTAGGCATCAACTTTGAATCACTCATATCAAAAAAATAATAACCTGTTCTTTTGCCATATTCAGTTGTGAAATAAGAAGCTTCGAGCTTTACCGCTTCAACAAGGCCCATGACGGTTTTTTGCAGACTCCCGTCGCGTAAGGCCTTATTTCCTTGCTCCACCGGGATTGATACTTTCATCAGCATGCGCATTTTCTTCTCCTTGATAAGATTTGAGAGTTTCTAAAAAAAGCATGAAGATTTTTACGTTATTGTTTTCGGCGTAGCAAAAACGAAACTCGTTGGTGGTAATGATTAAAATCATCGAGATGAAATTACATATCGTCAATCAGACCCTTGAAGAAATTTTTCTTATAATCCTTGGCCTCTTCAGGGGTGAGATGGCCGAAAGTCGTTCGATCCTGTTCAATCAACAGACCGGGTTTGAGAACTTCCAAAAAGCGCGATTTATGACGGGGGACTTTTTTCCCGTAAAGAGTTCGTTCCTTGCAATAGGTGAGGATGAGTTTTTTACGAGCGCGAGTGATGCCGACGTAACAGAGGCGCAATTCTTCACTGATATCCGTTCCTTCACTCATGGTCTTTTTATGTGGGAGCAGGTCTTCTTCGGTTCCCACAAAATAGACCCGCTCAAACTCCAGTCCTTTGGCCGAGTGTAGAGTCATTAAGGCTATCTCATTTTTTTGAATTTTGTTTTGGTCCTCTTGGGCATCGGCCTGGTCTTGGGAATCCTGTAAGATAATCTTTTCAACAAACAGATCAAGAGTGGTGTTTTGCTTGTGATAATTATAGAAATGTTCCGCCGTTTGGATGAAGGCTTCGACATCCAATCTCTTTCTTTCAGCTTGCTTGGGAGCATCCTTATATTCATGATTAATAAATTCGTAATAGCCTAGACTTGAAATGAGTTCTGTCAGAGCGGTATGCAGAGGTCTCTGAGCAAAGAGATCTTTAGAGTGATTAATGATTTTGATAAAATCTAAAACGCCGGTTGATTTGGTGGGCCCAAGACTCGGATTGTTTTCTAAGGCGGAAAAAAGATCGCATTTCCTGCTTTCTTTAAGGGCCAGATATTTATCTAAGGTGGCCTGGCCGATACCCCGGTTCGGGACATTGAGAATACGCCGCAGGGCCAGTTCGTTGCGGGTATTGTAGATCAGAGTGAGGTAACTCATGATGTCTTTGATTTCTTTTTTGTCGTAAAGTTTTTGTCCGCCAATGATGGTGTAGGGTATTTGAGACATGCGCAGTTGGGCCTCAAAAGGTTCAACTTGGGTTTTTGAGCGGTAGAGAATGGCGATATCATTTAAACTTTTTCCGCTTCTCCAATATTGTAAAATATCTTCCGTGACAGCTTGGGCCTCATGCTCAGTATGGCCGCAGGACCAGAGGATGGGGAGTTCGGTACTCTTTTTTTGACTGAAGAGAGTCTTCTGTTTACGCACTTTATTTTGGGCAATAACATGATTGGCCAACTCTAAAATGGGTTGAGTTGAACGATAATTCTCTTCCAGCTTGATAACTTTGGCGGGAGAAAAATGTTTATCAAAGGACAGAATGTTGGTGATATCGGCACCACGAAAAGCATAAATAGACTGATCATCGTCCCCCACCACACATAGGTTTTTGTGAGTGCTCGTTAAGGCCAAGATTAATTCAAACTGCAAAGCATTAGTATCCTGATACTCATCTACCATGATGTATTGAAAACGCTTGGAGTAAGAAGTTGCCAGCTCAGGAAATTTACGAAATAGAGAGGCGGTTAAAAATAAAATATCATCAAAATCAATAGCATTATAGAAACGCATTTTGTCGCGATAGAATTGAAAGCAATGCTGGGTGGCCAAATCGTAGGGAGAGTCGTAGTCAAAATGTTTTGATTTTGGAAATTGTTCGGGGGAGATTCCCTGATTTTTTAAAAAACTGATTCTTGCCTGAATGGTTTTGCGATCGAACCCACCGTCTTTATCACTTCGATATTGATTGAGTGCTTCGCGGATAATAGCCATCTGGTCGCTTGTGTCATAAATATTGAAGCTAGAATGATATCCGAGTTTTTCGATATGCTTTTTGAGAATGGAAACGCACAGAGCATGAAAGGTGGATAGCGTCATTCCATGAGAAGCGGTGTGGCCGATTAATGAAATAACCCGCTCGCGCATTTCTCGGGCCGCTTTATTAGTAAATGTCACGCCTAAAATTGATTTTGGTGAGATATTCAAATTGGCCACCATATGGGCCATGCGATGGGTGATGGTGCTGGTTTTCCCGCTGCCAGCGCCGGCCAAAATGAGCACTGGGCCTTGCACCGTTTCGGCGGCAAGTCGTTGCATCGAGTTTAAGTTGTTGAGAGAAAACATTGAAAACCATTTTTATAGTTAAGGGTTAACGAAATTGGAATGCTCTGCTACGATAGTGGCAAATAATTTCATCCGTCAACTTCATCAATAGAGGAATATCTATGGTCAAGAAACGTCTGCCAAAAAAAGTAGCTAAGAAAATTGCCAAAAAAAGGGTTCCCGGTTCTAAGAACAACAAGAACAGTAAGAACAAAAAGGGACCTGCTTCCGGAGATGTATTTTCATCTCTACTGGAGTTACTTAGGCGTACGTCTACAGAACTGCCTGATGATGTTCAAAAAGTTATTCTGGCGGCGCTAGAGCGAGAAGAGAAAAACACCACGGCCGAATATGCCATGAAGATTATTGAGGATAACATTGCCCTGGCCAAAGCAAAGTCTCAACCCATATGTCAGGATACTGGAACGGTTTTGTTTTATGTCTCCCATCCAACTAATTTTGATCAGATTAAATTTATGGATCAGGCCAGAAAGGCGGTGGTAAAGGCCACGGAGTTGGGATACCTGCGACAGAATAGTGTTAATTCAGTCACAGGTAAAAGTGAACCTACAAACTTAGGCCCAGGTCATCCTTCCTTTCATTTCCATCAGCATAAATCTCCCAATGTGGAAGTTCGTGCCATGCTGAAAGGTGGAGGATGTGAAAACGTAGGTATCCAATATTCTCTTCCTTACACCGCTATCGACGCCGGACGCGACTTAAACGGCGTTCGGAAAGTTATTTTGGATGGAGTGGTCAAGGCCCAAGGGCAGGGATGTGGCCCGGGAATTCTGGGAATTTGTATTGGGGGCGATCGCGGTTCAGGCTATTTGGAGAGTAAGGAACAATTGTTGCGCAAGCTGGATGATAAAAATCCTGACAGTGAACTGGCCAAGCTTGAGCAGGAGATTGTGCAATCGTGCAACAAGCTTATGATCGGGCCCATGGGATTTGGGGGCAAGACCACCTTACTTGGTTGCAAAATCGGTTCACAACAACGGGTTCCGGCAAGCTTCTTTGTATCGATTAGTTATATGTGTTGGGCCTTTCGTCGGCAGGGTATCCAGTTATCAAAGAATGGCGGAATTTCAAAATGGCTTTATTAAGAGGAGAGAATGCATGAAGACTTTAACTTATCCCTTTTCTCAAGCGATGGTGAGAGAGTTACATGTAGGAGATATGGTCAAGATCACGGGCAAAATTTTTACCGGACGAGATGCTGTCCATAAGTACTTGCATGACGGCAATCCTTCGCCTGTGGACCTGCGTAACCAAATTATTTATCACTGTGGGCCGGTGGTGCTCAAAGATAAAAAGACCGGTAAGTACCGTGTTGTGGCCGCTGGTCCCACCACTTCCATCAGGGAAGAGCCTTATCAATGGCAGGTTATTCGGGACCACGGGATCGTAGGGGTGATTGGGAAGGGAGGCATGGGGCCGAAAACTTTGAATGCCTGTCGTGAATACGGTTGCGTTTATTTACACGCTATCGGAGGAGCGGCCCAGGTCTTGGCGGAACGAATTAAATCTGTGGATGGCGTCTATCTTGAACAGTTTGGTTCACCTGAGGCCATTTGGGAATTTACGGTGGAAGATTTTCCCGTGGTGGTCACCATCGATTCACATGGAAATTCATTGCATCAGCAGGTGTTAGAATCGAGTCAGTCGATATTGAAAGAGCTAATAGGTCAGGCACACTAAAAGGAGACATGCCATGTTTAAGAAAGTTGTGAAGGACGCTCGCGAAGCTGTTGCTGATATCCCTGATGGCTGTACTATTGCTCTTGGCGGATTCGGCCTTTGTGGTATTCCGGAAAATAGTATTGCCGCTCTGGCCGAAAAAGGTATTAAAAATATTACTTGCATCTCCAACAATGCCGGCGTGGATGATTTTGGCCTTGGACTTCTTTTGCAAAAGCGGCAGATCAAAAAAATGATTTCAAGCTATGTCGGCGAGAACAAGCTTTTCGAAACCTTGGTGCTCTCCGGTGAGTTGCAACTTGAGATGACACCACAAGGTACTTTGGCCGAGAAACTGCGCGCTGGCGGTGCCGGTATTCCCGCCTTTTTTACAGCGACAGGGGTTGGCACGATCGTGGCCGAGGGGAAAGAAGTACGTGAGTTTGATGGCCGAAAATATGTTTTAGAACGGGCACTCAAGGCCGATTATGCGATCGTGAAGGCCTGGCGGGGTGATGCCATGGGAAATTTAATTTTCAGGAAAACGGCGCGCAATTTCAATCCCATGATCGCCACCTGCGGAAAAATAACCATCGCTGAAGTTGAGGAAATGGTACCGGTTGGTTCCCTTGATCCTGACAACATTCATGTCCCGGGAATTTACGTGAAGAGAATTTTCCAAGGTGTTAATTATCAAAAACGTATCGAAAGAAAAACGATCAGAAAATAAGCAGGGAGATTATATTTTATGGCCCTAACTCGAGAACAAATTGCCCAACGTATAGCTCAAGAACTTCGAGATGGATATTATGTGAATCTGGGTATTGGCATTCCCACGTTGGTGGCCAATTATATCCCCAAAGGTATTGATGTGGTTTTTCAGAGTGAAAATGGTCTGCTTGGGATGGGGCCGTACCCCACCGAGCCAGAGCTTGATCCTGACCTCATTAACGCCGGTAAGGAGACCGTCACGGCCATTGCAAGCGCCTCATTTTTTTCTAGTGCCGATTCCTTCGCCATGATTCGTGGAGGGCATGTGGACCTTACTGTTTTAGGAGCGATGGAGGTCGATGAGCAAGGCAGTCTTGCCAATTGGATGATCCCGGGGAAAATGGTGAAGGGAATGGGTGGTGCCATGGATCTTGTGGCCGGTTCTCCCAACGTAATTGTGGCCATGCAACACGTGGCCAAAGATGGTTCCAGCAAAGTTCTTCCTAAATGTGCCTTACCTTTGACCGGTGTTGCGGTGGTAAAAAAGATTGTCACGGAACTGGCGGTCATTGATGTCACAGCGAAAGGATTGGTTTTGCGTGAGCGCGCCCCCGGTGTTTCGGTAGAAGAAATTGTAAAATCAACTGCCGCCAAACTGACAGTCCCCAATCATGTTCCTGAAATGAAATTTTAGTCCTGATGTTGCGTGAATTTGATCTGAACGGGGCGTTCCGAGTGGGTTTGATCCCAGGTATCGATGAGCTGCCCTGTTTCCGAATCGGCCAAGGCGCGAAAGGCGGTATTGCCGCTTACCGGATTAATGTAATTCACCACAATTAATTCCATGTAACGGCCTTTTCCCTTCGAAATGGAGAGATAACTTTGTTCATGGGCCAGGGCGACTTTTACCCCTTCGGGTTGGAAACGCAACAGTTCATGCCCCAACTTTTCTTTCCAGTTTGGATTCGGAGTATTGACGGTAGGCAGATAAACTTTTTCATCGCTAAATCGTTCCAGATCGTCGCCGCGAAGGAAGCGGCCGGCGCGTTTTAGAGTTGTGGGACTGGCATGGTCATCTGGTTTTTTATGCAGTGAAATGTTTTTCAATTCCACCGAGGTGCTGGGATATCGCTTAATGTTCTTGTCCTTTTTTTCCAGTGTTTCGTAGACAATGGTCTTGGACTGAGGTTGGGGTGAAACAACTTGCTGGGGAGTGTGAGAGGGGGGCGATTCTTGATTAAACCAATAAATGAGGCCTGCAACAATGCCACAAATCATCACTCCAGCGATGAGTGAGGATTTTATTTTGGGAGTTTCTTGGTCCGTCTTCATGATGGTTAGTCGATAACAGTGAATTGAAAATGCAGAATCTTGAAAGGCAATGGGCCGGAATATTCATAATCCAGCCAATCATCCTCGTTGGAATCTGTTTGTTTGGTGAAACACTCAGTGCAATTGGTAAAACGGACCCTGAAGCGACAGTCGAAAACTGTTCCCGGAGGAATGTCCGGACTTGCTTCAAAGAGAAGAATATTGTTGCTGTTAAAAGTGGGGGAACCACTTTCATCCGGAACAGTCTTACCCCAGCTCGTCTTGGGGTTAATCTTTGAATACCAGGCAAAATCGGCCCCGCGAATAGCGCGGATATAACAATCCTTGCGATTGGTTGTACCGCCTAAGCACTTATTAGGGTCTTGATTCTGACTGATGCGTAGAGCGTCTTGGGTGGCCCATTTGGTTGTCCCCCCGTCTCTGACTTGCACAAAGCAGACAGGATGGAGAGATTCACCCGTCTCAGTTGGCGCACCCGCGGTCCCATTGGTGCGAGTTGTCCATTGGCATGCTCCGGCGGAAGAACCACTGCCATCCGAAGGAGCGGCACCTTCAGTGGAAAGAGGCCAAGCGTCTTCAAAACTGTTGCACGGTTTTGGAACTCCACCATCATCTTTGGTGTGATCCCAGTCATTGGCCAACACTTCGACCCCGGCCATCGTGGAGTTGGAATCGTTATAGAGATTGAGGGCGATTCCCACCACTTCCCCAGGGCTGATTTCCCCATTGCCGTTGTTATAATCTAACTGCGAAGGAATCTGACTTGAGATCTGAGTGATATTGCCACGGGCCTGAAGATTGGCCACGGCCGAAAGTATATCTGCACGTTTATCGAAAACAAAGAAAGGGGATGAATCTGTCGAGGAATCTAATTTGATCAGATTTTTTGAAATGAGAACTGACTTCAAACGGTTGGCGGCGGTGACTTGCTTATTGGTGCCGCTATTTCCATTGTTAGCATTGCCGCCATTTTCATTGTAGGTTTTGAAGAGCAATAAACCATATGAGTCCAGCAGCTTCTCCAGATTATCGAGAGGATAGTTAAAACCATTGCAACGGGTAGAGCTGCCCTTGTTTAAAATCTGATAGGCATATTTGGCGAATTTTTGAAAAAAATTGCGGTAGTTTATAGGAGCTACTTTCATCACCCAGTCTTTGGAGATTCGCACGCCTGAGCTGTCAAGGCCGGAACCGAGATTAATCGTCGCTTCTGAGATATTAGCACCGGCGCTATGATCACTGGCGGTGCCGGTGAGATCGCCTAGCTCGGCATATGATTCTGTCAAAAGATACAACACTGTATCGCTCGCCTGGGTAAAAGTCATGGAACAAGTTTCTTGCAAATCACGCGTAAAGGCGGTGAGAAAGTGAGAGGTTGTTTGCCCGGCATAGTGAACATCCTCAATCGTGGCCGTGGGCTCGGAGCTATCGTAGGTAAGATAATCGGGATAGCGCAGGCGTTCTTCCACATTCCTGGAAATTCCCGGTGCGTGCAATGTATCGTTTTCATCCACGGGGCGACCGGCATTGGCAAAACGTATAAGACCCCATTCTCCAAAACGACTGCGGCCGTTCATGGCATAGGAATAATAATCCGCCACACCTTCCTGAATGGATCCCGCCTCATCATAAAAAGCATAGCTAATGTTTGAGCGTTCCGGGAGACCGGCAGCAATATTGCGAAAGTTCATCATCACTTGGGATATACCATGGCCAAATTCGTGATGCATGACACTGGGGTCTTGGGCCATTTTAACTTGAGGATACTCAGTATAGGAACCAAAGCACAGGGTAAAATCACTGGGGGTGAAATTAGCGTTACCCGGAAGATCGCAGTCTGCATAGATCACTAAGGATTGCCCGCCATACCATTGGGCCTTGGTTGTGTACAAGGCCCTGGGAATAGCGGTTTCATAAAAGTTAAGTGGAGGAGGCGTATTGGGATTGGCCTTATAGGTATAAAGATCTCGAATTAAATTATGATAGCGATCGATGTATTTTTTGATATGGCCGAAAGCATTGACCTGGGCAAATTCAGAAGTGGTTACAGGAAACGCCCAGCGCTTTGAAACTGCAGTGAGAGGCAATGCGGTGGCACGATCTTTGCGAACTTCGTAACAGGATTCGATGCTGCCTTGAGTGCCTGAACCCTCACATGATTCCATTAAGTTGTTATTGTAGGTAATAAAGTCGGGAGTGCTTCTTAAATATTTGGAGAGATCGGCGGTGGCCTCTAAGTTGACATTGCCCGAAAGAATAATGGGATTGTCTTGCAGAAGGCGTCCATACCCCTCCGGGACGGACATGGTGGAGTTTTGAACCGCCACTTCACTTGATTTCCGCCCCCCGCCCTGTCCGCCGCTGGACAGACAGCCATGCAACGTTCCTGTCACAAGAACGGTGATTAAAATAATGTGTTGGGGCGATTTTATCCCCACAAACAAACTCCTTTGGTTACCTAACCGCGTTCATGCCAGCACCCATCGTGTTCTGGTCAAAACGCCTAAGCATCTCTGCAAATTCTCCTCCACCTCGCGCACTATTCATGGCGGCGTTACACGAGCCGCTTGAGCGCTCTCCAATCCTCGACCACAATTGGTCATTATTGCCGGAAGTGGTGGTGCGGGAGGCCTCTAAAATACTTACTATCCGACGATTAGCACTGCCCACTTGAGACGGTTGTGAAGGAGGACGATTTCTGCCCTCAACTCCTGCCTTACATGTATTATGGGAAGCGATCTCGGTGGCGCCAGTGGCCGGTCTCGGCCCGCACTCCGTAACAACATCGGCCCTAACTCCATCGGCAATGCCTTCACATAAATCTTTTTTGACTGAAGCCACTGGAGTAGTTGGGGTGCTAGGTGTAGGTGTCGATCTCGCGGCAATATTTGTGTTTAACTCTCTAAGCTTGGTAACCGCTTCCACTGCTTTGGCCTTACTTGTTGTAACTTTAGCAATGACTTCTCGCAATTTGGAACAAGCCGGGCCAGTCGAACTTGCGGTACATGATTTAAAGGGTACTTTACCTGAATCGCCTGATAGGCCTTCCAAGCATGACTTGACAGCGTCAAGTTGAGTGTTCAAAGCTTCTGCTTTTTCTTTTGCCGTACTCGCCCTGGTGGTTAGCTGGGTTGTATCCGTAGGCATGGGGTCTTGTAGTCCATTTGCCCCGAGGATATCAGTGGTGTTTGTGCGAAATGGATAGGTTGGGGTTGCACCACTAGTTGCACCAAAGCAGGTGTTGACTTCAGTCGTGGCAGCCGTGTGCCCTGTTCCTGTAAAGGTTGCTCCAAAAGGCATGCCTGTTGTTCCCATTGCTGTTTGGATAGCAGTCACGGCTTCACGGCTATCACGGATATTAGGATCAGTATTGGTACCGTTAGGCCCCGGGGCTGATGCCGTTGTTGTCGTAGGTATTGGTGCCAATGAGTCGGCCTGCAGACCTTTTAGGCCTTTTAAATCATCCAGCGCTGTTGAGAAAGCAGCATTTGAGATTTCGGGTTTAGCACCATCGCCTGTGAGGTATGAGCGGATGGCCTCTTTTTTGCTTGCATCTGCGGGAGGAGTATTGGTCAAGATTCGGGCCGCCAGACGGCCATAGGCCACATCCCAAGTTCCGCCACTTTCGCACATCTCACGCAAAGGATAGGCCGAACTCGAACCTGAGCCGGCCGAGGCACCGACTGTTTTCTCATTGTTGTATTGGGCGCACAGATTGCTATATTCATTTAAGTTGGCACTAACCGAGGCGTCCAGATTGGCCACGATACGGGTGGCCTCGCCTTGCAATTTGGAAGGTGAGAAATCGCCCGAACAGCCGGCCATGGGATTTGAATTGCGGAGGTTGTCATATTTCTGGCAGAACTCTCCAACTTTCGAGTCGGTTTCGGCCTGTTTTTTTGCTCCTTCCTCATTGGCCGCGGCCACTTTTGCTCGTAGCCCTTTGGCGGCGGTTTCGCAGGTTGATTTGAGGGTTGCCCAATCGGACTTGTTTTTCTGCAAGGCGGCCTTTTGTTCTTCCTTGTAAGCATTGATAGCGGTATTGACCCCGGTCTTTTGCTCTTCCAAGGATGCTTTCATTTTACCCAGTTGAGCGGGTAGATCTTCAGATAAGTATTTTAAGTCTAGATCTTTTCCACCAATTAACTGTACGCCAAATTCTGAATCTTCCATGGTGGGCATACCGACAAAGACATCTTCAGGGAATTTATAATTGGCCCCCGGGAAGAAACGTTTTAAAAATTCCTGATCTTGCACTACCTGGGCCTTAATTCGCGACAACATGCCTTCCTGGGCGGCAATCAGACCACGGATATTTTTATTATAATTATTGGCCTTGATCTTGAGCAGTGCTTCTTTCTCTTTTACCTTCTGTTCCACCTTGGCGTAGCATTTTTGAATGTTGTCAGCGCAACGTGAAGCCGTGTTGATACAGAAATTGGAATTGGCCCCAGGGTCCATGGTGGCACTTCCACACTGGCCTGTTCGGGTGTTGGCATTGTCGCCACAGTTTAGCACTTTGTCCTTGATGGTTCCCACCAAGCGGTCGACGAAGCCTTGTTCCAATTTTTTGGCATCTTCCAGGTATCGTTGGGCCCGTTCAATTTTCTCTTTTTGACTGAGACCCGCCAGACCCATACCGCCCCCTTGGGTGGAGAAGGTCTGATCTTGAGAATAGAGTTTTTCGCAATTGGCAACTTGAGTCTGATAGAGCTGATAAGGAGAGGCCAATTGTTTTTTCGCCCCGGCATCGACAAATTCAACTTTGATTGATCCGCCATACTGTTGTTCCAGGGCCCGAATCTGGGCCATTTTGTCCTGGATAAAAGAATCAGTATTCAAAATATTGGTCAAGGCGACTTTGAAATCATTTAAGGTTGTTCCTGTTTCATTATTACTCATGCGCAGACCTGAGATAATCTGATCGGTGGTGAGGGCAACACCCGTAGAGTTAGCGCCACTCACGCAACCACTGACGAATTTCTTTTTGAAAAAACTCTTGGCCCCATTGGCAAAGCCTTGGATATTTTCTTGAAAGTGACTGTCCATTTTGGGAATTTGAAATTCATTGCCAACCACGGACTGCAATTCCCCTTTGATTTTGGTCAGATCGGTATTGAAGCGAGTGATCTCATTCGTCATGGCCTCACTCATTCCTTGAAAGGATGTCAGTCCACCTCGGCGAATATTATTCAAGCGCGAGTCAGCTTGACCGACCCAGTCCTCCAAACCGACTTCTCGAACATCGGCAATCATGCGGGTCATTTGCGTTTCGAGGTGTTGCTTTAAAACAGGGATGTCGCGTTGAAAGTTGGCGGCGGAACTTCGCAGGCCCTGGCCGCCTTCACCAGGGGTGTTAAAAACATCGCGTAATCCGCGCAATCCTTTGCCACCTGCCACCATGGTATCAGTGAGAACTTCATTACAAGCGGCATCTTTGAACTGATCGCGAAGATCAGTCGGGCGATTGGTGTTCCCCAGGGTACGATTGTTTTGGGTGCCATTTAATTCATCGCTAATATTGCGCATGTCTTCTGTGATGGCACGATTTTGATCTCGAAAGAGCTGCGTTTCTTTTTTAATTCGCGCGATCGTGGCGGTGAGTGAATTAATTTTATCATTGATTTGAGATTCCACCTGTTTTCTGGATTCTTCAAGACACTGAACTCCCACCGGAAAGGGTGTATTTTGCGCTGTGGATGTGAGCTGCTCATAAAATTGATTATAGTTGGTGGCCAAGTTGACCAGGGCCTCTGCCATTTGTAGTGAAGCGGCATCGCTGACATTGCTACAGGCATTGGCAGGGAAATTGGGATC
This sequence comes from Bdellovibrio sp., assembly GCA_016187935.1. Classification (GTDB taxonomy): domain Bacteria; phylum Bdellovibrionota; class Bacteriovoracia; order Bacteriovoracales; family Bacteriovoracaceae; genus GWA2-49-15. The sequence goes on along the minus strand of JACPIU010000016.1, from coordinate 30,122 downwards.
GGCCTGAGCTATTCGACACTGAGGAAAAAAACGTGCCGGAATAATTTTGGGTTGCAAGAGTTGCATCATGGCTGCGGCCCGTTGCGCCGCCTGTGCCGCCTGCATGGATTGCATGAATGAATTTCCAAAGCCGGTTATGGCACCCATAGCTGTTGCCGCCCACTGGGAATTATCAGGCGCGGGCCTGGCGGGTGGTGTGGCCTGTGCCCGCAGCTCCACAGGGCCTGCGGTTACCAGCAATCCCACTGTCGTGAAAAGGGCGAATCCCTTGCGGATGAGAGTAGTCATGAGTGGCATAATTTTGCCCATTTTCCTCATTAGTTTTGTGTCCGTTTTGGTCATAGTAATACCTTTATTTAAGCAGACTTCTGCGATTCTTATCGGCCTTTTTAAGGCCACTCTTAAGGCCAACTTTTGAGGCAGGTTCCGAGTATGTTTGGAAGCCTGTACAAAGAGGCCTTTTCTCTATTGTAAAATCAGACCATTAAGGTCACCAATGTCCTTTTACATTTGCACTATCTTTCTGATGAAGAGCGAGGTCAGTATATGCTAACATATTGAAAAAGCGTATCATTTTGAGGTGATTTTGGAGTCTCAAGGACTGTAGAGGTTTTTGTGATTTGCCAGATTTCGTGGGCATTGAGGGGACATGAGGGCGTATTTTAGGGATCGACTGGTTGGGTTGTGTTCTTTCCTTGGTGATTTAGGCCTGGGGGCCTTGGTTTTTGCCTTTTTCATTGGGCAATCTTCCCATTTTATGGGGCGCTTTTTAGGCCAGCTTTTTACTGAGGTTTTGGCCTTGATGGAGACCTTGGGGATGGAATTTGGGGTCAGGCCTTTAAGTGTCCATCTCTTTTTGATCTATACTCTGACGCTTTTTTTACGCACTATTTTTATTATGCTTCTTGGGCGTAGTCCCGGTGACATGGCCATAGGCCGAGTGGCCTTCATCAGTCTTTCCGAGCGGGGCAAGGATGCAGGCAAAAATCTTTTGATGATCTTTGCACCTCCCCTATGTCTGATGCACGATCCCCGTCGGCGAAATGTTATCTCCTGGAGTATGATCATTCTGCTTGTGGTTACAGCGGCCTTATGGCCTTGGCCTATGCTGTGGTATTTAACGGACAACAAAAAGTTTTCTAAAAACGAATCTTTCCCGATCACGGAATTGCGGCTTGATGCAGGCAAGGGAAATTATGACCAGTATGTGCTTTTTGAATCTCAGGTTTTCGGGCTGGAGGCCCTGAGTGAAAACCCACAAACCCTTCTGACATTTCCCTGTCCGCAGAATGCAAAATTGACCGCTGGAGCGGAAGTCTGTTTTTACGATGTTGCCACCAGAGAGTGGCTGATTCTCTCCATGCCGGGACGCTTTAGTATGGAAGCCCCCCTGGCACGCTACCTGGAGTTTTCTCGACCTTTCAGTGCTTATGCTGCCAATAATCTGACCGACCTCGTAATTGAGGCCATGGAATTGGGGCGCTATGATGGGATTAAAGGTGTTCTTAAGCATGGGCCTTTTCTTCAGGGACTTTTGCATTTTAAATTATTTTTGCTTCAACTGACCGTGCCGGATGAGGTGCCAGGCGCCTCATCCGCATCACTGATCAAAATAGGCGGGCGTAATTTTTTCTCGCTCAAGAGCGAAAATGGCCATGATTGGTCATTCAGCTTGTTTCCTTTGGAAACTTATCCTGCCCCTCTGTTGAATTTAAGTGGGCCGGCACGGAGTGTGGCGCTGCGAGAACGTTTTGCAGCGACATTTTTATCTTCTATAAAATGGTCAGAAACAGGCAATAGTGAAGGCGAAGGTTTGGGAGGTCTGTGCGATTTTGTTTTTGCGCCAGGAAATAAAGTTGATTCTCATAGGGAGAATGCTTTGGCAAAGCTTTATGCTTCTATTGCCAAAGTTGCCATAAGGGATAAGAGTGTGGCCTTGCGAAGACTGCTCTTGCGATCGCTTCAGCAATTTAAGCGCTCTAAACGCAGCAATGTTTCAGAGAGATTAGAGAAAATGATGGGGGCCATTTTTATTGCTTTGAGTAATAGTGACAGCAAGACCATTGATGCTGAAGCGGGAGAATCCCCATGGAAATAAGTTTGTTGTGGCAGTTTTCTTACTTGATGGGTCTGCTATTGATTGCAGCGGATCAGAATTCCACCTTGCCCAGTGATGGCCTGGGCGGTGTTATTGTCCGAAGGCACGCAATAGATATGTGAATTCCAGCGAAGTCCGGCCTTGAAAAATGGACTCAGCCCGCTTTCTTCATTGTCATCTTGGATGAAGCGGTTAAGCTTACACAGAGAACCTGTGCAGCTGGTAGAGGCGAAAGGTGGTATATTATATGGTCCCCAGGATACACCTGCGGCCAAGGTATCTCCATCACATAATTTTAGAGTGCATGCCGCGGCGATAATTATGTTGATGTCGAGAATGTACCCAGTTTCCTCATATATTGTCTTGTTCTCGCCACTAAGTGTATTGGTGAGGTCTAAGTCTTTTAATGCCGAACTTACATATTTATTAGTATAGGTGGTGACATCTGTCCAAAAGGGAAGAACACAACGTCTCTGGCTGGCGTTCACAAAACCGGTACAACAATTATTACTGTCTTCTCCAACATCCATAGTGGTCCCGGCCGGCTTGCAGCAACTTAAGGTATCAGGGGAGAAGATCGGTCTTATCCCTTCTTGTTCATCAAAGTCGGTCATATCGGCAGCGGAATAATATCCAGTACCAGATTTTGCAATATCCTCATCATCTGTAGCTGTTTCAATTAGTTTGGGCAAAATGGTGGCGGCACTTCCGGGATTATCTTGGTTTGCTGGATCAACCCGACATCGTAGATAATTGTATGCGGCCCCATCAGGGTCTTTGGCGGCATCGGTTTTGCTGAGAATGGGGACTTGAGGAATGCCAAGGAGTTCAAAACGCCCGAGATAATCGAAAAACCTGAAAGCTTCATCTTTGGAAGTCGACTTGATAAGACATTTTGTATCGGCCGGATCGGTTACATGAGAGCAGGTAAATCCACCCTTACTCTCGGGCGTTCCATCACCACCGCAAGAGCCTCCTGAGCCTGTCCCCTCACATGCTTCCCAATTCATACAGCGCAGAGTAGTGGTGGGAAAATTTTGAAACTTCGTAGCTTCCCATTTGTGGCCGCCGCCATTTTCCTCATGAAACTGACGAACCCAGTGGCCGCTACAACACATTTTTGCACCCAGAGTTTGAATGGTATTAAACTGCTTTAACATCGAGTCAAGGCTGGCACAGGTGGCACAATCGCTTGTGGCCTGAACAGGATAGAGCAAAGCTGGGTGACCTGAGCCGTTGCTCGAGGGAATTGTGATCATCTCATTAATGTATGTCGCCATCTGAGAATTGCGTTGATTTCCGCCAATATCTTCTGTTATGGGCGCAAATTGGGAGATGCTTGTTCGTATGTTGGGAGCTTCGTTGGTGAAGGTGGCCGGTGTAGGTGTCATGCCATGAGCAATTTTAAAATCCTTGCCCAGATCACGACAGCATCGATTTTTCTTCAAGTCATAGGTTGGATTTGTTTTGGCGACACCTTGACCACAAATAAGTTCATTCTGCCAAAATCTCAGCTCGAAAGAATTAAGATTACTACTGCCATCAAAGATGGATTGTTCTGGATCGGCTTCTGACAGTGGTGTCGCAATATCGCGATTAGCGGCACAATCTTGGTCTGAAAAACACACGCTTCCCGGCATACGCAAGCAGCGATTGGGTTGATAAGTAAATGACTCAATCAGGTTGCCAGCGAAAGATTTCGTCAATTCGATGTCATTAAAATTAGAGGAGTTAAAAATGCCCAACATATTGGTCGTGGTAACTTGAGAAGCGGCGAGGTAAGGCACCATATTTACCGCCACATCACCCATGGTCCATTCAGGATTGGCCTTGTAGATGTAATTCAAGTCATCATTTAAAATACCACAGCCGCTTAAGTAGTGTAGTGCTTTTGTATTACCTTTGGAACTCATGCCAATATTGAGAACTTGGTCGCCATCGAATTTTTCTTCCGCACTTGCAGTGGGTTTTTTATAATTGTTTGCGACAAAAGTCGTGGTGGCACTTCCAGGATCTTTACCAGGGATACAAAGGGCCACAACGTTATTGCGGGCCATGCTTGAGCGTGCTCCTCCTGAGTAAATCACTTCGGTGCCATTGTATCTGTAAGGGCGGCCGATGAATCGGGCGGCCAATCCAAAGGTATCCATATCCGTTTCTGGCACATCGGAACTTAGATTCTGTGCCGCCGGTGACTTGGCAAAGCGTGAGATGCGGTTGTTGAAGAGGGCCTGATCCGTACCATCCAAGAAGGCCTGACAATAGAAGTTGGGAGCACAAGCGAGAAGTCCGCCATTGCCTGATGTTGGGCCGTTACCAACTTGATTATACGTGGTGGTCTCAACGATGTTATCATACTTGGGATGGCAGACAGCGCCCCGTCCACGATAGACACATCGCTGCCCTGCAATTTCGCCCGCAAGTAGACTTGACATGGGAACCCCGGTTCTTTCTTGATCGGGCAATTCAACACCATTGCTATCAAACGCCGGCCAGGTGGTTTTAATTAGGCCAACATTTTCACAAGTATAATCCCAGCCAAGTTGGCCAATACAATCACTATCGGTTTCACATTGGTGATATTTCCGGCATTCTGCTCCGTCGCTTTGATCATCGACAGTGATTTGTGAGCCCGAGCCAAGCGTGAGGTTTGCTTCATTAATTGTGATGGTGAAAATACTATCGAGAGTTTGATCGCCAAAATAGGCGTTGACTGCCAAATAGAGACGGTTCCCCGTGGCCTTTATACGGCGCTGGTTACCGACGGCGAACCACGCAACTCCGTCAAAAGAAGCAATGACTGCACCATAATCGAAGCCATACCAGTCGCGTTGATATCCATTGGCGAAGAGGAAGTGTTGGGCGGCCAGACGATTGCGTCGTTGGGTCGTGGCCACGGTATTTTTTGCATGTGTCCAGGGAATCATGGTGGCCGGGACAAAACACGCTCGTCCAAAGAGCAAATCGTCGGCCCGGTAGGTGGAGACTTTAAAGCGATCGGTTTTATTTATTTCGGGACGATAGCCACCGCCCTTTTGAGCAAAATTGGTTGGAAAGATTTTTACTAAGCTGGCATAATAATCAGTGCCACACAGACTGCAGGTAGAGAAGCTTCCATAATCAATGAAAATATCGTAAGTTTTACCACTCTTAACCACCACCTCCCGGGCGGGCTTAGCATTATTGGCGGCCGAGCGAAAACTTCCGTAAATTTCATTGAATCCTACATACTGAGTGAGATTATTGGGTCTTAAGATATTTCCACTGGTGTATTCGAAAGCGGCACCATTGGAGCTATTTTCCTGTTCAGGGGTATCATTTTTCACTGTGGTATGATGGACTCCTGATTTATCAAAGTAACGATGGGGGACAGTCTGGGTTGAGAGATAGACAGTCTGTTGCATTGGGGCTTCCACCGTCGTAGGTTGAGGGTATACGCAGGTGTAATCCAAAATTTTGGTGACGCCATTTTGGATTGCTGTTACTGGTTTCAATGTGCAGTAAGGACCGCCACAGTTACATAACTGATCGATGCTATTGAGGGCCGTGAGTTTAGATTGCATAACATTATTAGAATCAAGATCGACGAAAAATTCAATTTTAACGGTTTGAGTGTCTTGAACCTGGACCGACGTGCCAACAAATTGAATGTAGCTTGGGGACGCTTCGACAATATTCCAGTCGACACTGGCCGTTTTGATAGTTCCATCCACTTCGACTTTGATAGAACGTCCAATATCTGCATAAAGTGGTAGGAGAAATTTATTTGATGCTGGATAGTGGTCATTTAATTGAGGGGGAACATCGTTGTCCCCGTATGGCTGCCCTTGGACATAATATTTGTAGCATTTGGCCAAATGGGAATTTACATAGGTACAACTACCGTCAATCATGAATTTGATTTTGAGATCATCATTTAGGGCACTTGTTGGCTTTGCCCTGTTCAGAACAACTCTTGCTGAGTTAGTCAGGTCATCATTCCATCCCCCCATCTGGCTGCCGCTACTGAATTGGGGAATATCAACATATGAAAAAGATGAACCAGGGCCACTCTTGAAAATTGTCGAACCTGCATGGATGACTTCATAAATACTATGCTTGGCAATAGGGGTGACGCCTTTATGCGTAGTCTCAAAACTACGATCATCGGCCCCTGTTACAAATCCTGTGAAATTGGAAAGAACCTTGTTTTTATTGGCATCCTGGTAAGTGACTGTACACACCGACATTTCACCCAGGATGGGAGAAGTGCATTCATAGAGTTCTTGCAGCATGGTCAGGCGGGCGGTGGCCGCATCGAAGGGATTTTCTGTAACCACGGGAGTCGGAGTGGCAGAGATCTGCTTGGAGCAAATGTGGTAGAAATTAGGATAATTGTAGATATTTGAAGGCAAAGATGTAATTTCATTTTGCGCCTGGATGTATTCGCTGGAAGAAGTATCCACGCCCGTTTTGAGAGTAAGATCTTTCACGCATTGGCCACCGGAGCAACAGTCGAACCCGAGACTGGTACACTCACTTGAATTGATACAGCTTGTGCCGGAGGTATTGCTGGTTTGAGTTCCTTGAGTTTTAACGCGTAAATCGAGATAATGAGTTTGAATGTTTTTAATCGCCTTGCCACCGAGGGAAATGAGTTCGAGGGGTGATGAGTCCAAGAGAAAGCTAGAGCAATTTGTGCAAATGTCTCCCAAAGCGTACGCCAAGGTCGATGTGGGGAAATTTAGTCCTACGTAATTGAGAGGGCCGGGAGTTTGGCAAAAGGTGGAATTGAGAGATCGATTGGCCGGTTCGACAAGAAAATAATTTTCTTTAATCTTCGAACTAAAATTGAAAAACGAACGGGGGTTTCCTGCCAGAACGAGAGTCTTAGAACTACCATCGAGACTTGGAAAGTTAAACGCCAAGCACATTACATCAAGATTACCTGAGGCCAAGTATTGATGAACTTCGGCCCCTCGAAGATAAAAACTGTCACTGAAAGTGAGATCAAGGGTAAAACTGGCGGATGAAATAACCGAACCATTTTGGAGATAATTGAGAGGTTCCACAAAAGTGGGATTATTGGTAGGTGCTCCGCTGGTGCCTGATCCTGTGGATTGCGAAGTGCTTTTGCCTTTACGGGTATTGCTTCCGCCGGAACTTGGGACACAGCCGGCCAACCATATCAGGCCTGCGATCAAGAAGACCGTGAATGTGAAGAAGCGAATTTTAAATATCAACATAAAATCTGGCATCACCCTTCACCAACTCTTCGGAAACATTTAAACTTTTATATAATCCTCATCTTGTCGTTTTCTATTAATTTTAGGCCTCCGCTCGCAGGGAAATGAGGTCTTTATTCTAGATAAGTGAAATTTCAAGCCTTTACAGAAAAATGGAGAGTTAACTTGCCTTCTGAACTGACCATATTTTGGGCCACAAAGGGATGCAAAAGACGACAATTAGAGGCGGCAAATGCTCAGGTTTGGTAAGGGCCTGTCGATAAGAACATAATACCTGAGTGTAAGTGATGGGATCGCAAATTGAGGAGCCGCTTATGGTGGGACTGAAATTCATGCTGGGACTGCTATTGATGTATTCAAGTTTTGCTGGTGTGGCCCAAACCGATGAGGACGATCTTGGACTTGGTATGGGAGATGAAGGCATGAATGTTCACATTGATAAAGCGCAAGTGAGTCAGATGCTGGACCTGATGCAGTCTCAAGGCCAAATTTCTGCCGAGGATGCCGCTAAAGCACGATTGGAATTGAACCAGAAATCAGATGCAGACATGCAGAATTTGCAAAAAAGCGCGATGGAACGAATTAATTCAGGCAATATTCCGACATTGCCACCACCTACCGCCAACACCACTCATGCTCCGGCGTCACTGCCATCGGCGGCGACCCCACCCTCTGCTTCGGCTTCCGCTGTATCACCAGGCGCGGAAGCGGCACCGGTCGCTTCTACCGTGCCAAAAGCGCAAGCCCCTCTGGCAGCGCAACCCGCCGATGATCGTTCTAAAAAACTGCAAGATGCTTTTAAATTTATCAATCAGTAGATGTCCCTATTTATTTATTCTTAAAATCAAATCGAGCAGGGCGCGGTCAGAGAATCGTTCTTTGAGCTGTTCGCGATCACCTTTCATATTGTAGGTACTGGTGATAACGGATGAATCAGGCCCTGCGATGGCGATACAAATCAACCCCACGGGTTTTTGGGTTGTTCCTCCCTCAGGGCCGGCGATACCTGTCGTGGCAAGAGCAAAATCGGACTTGAAGTGTTGCCGGATATTGTTGGCCATTTCGCTTGCCACCTCAACACTCACGGCCCCATGGGTTTGCAGAGTTTTGGGGTTCACTTCAAGAATATCTTTTTTTATCTCATTACTATAGCTGACCACGGCGCCTAAAAAAATCTGACTGGCCCCAGGAACCATGGTAATTTTGTGGGCGACCAGGCCGCCTGTGCAAGACTCCGCCACCGCCAGTTTGATATTTTTCTGGCGGCATAACTCCACCAGATAGTGGTGAAAAGAAAGCGCACCCCACTGCCAAATATGAGATAAAAGCGGTGCCAGGGAAGGAAGTTGTTTCACCGTCTGTTCGATTTCATTGGGTCGTAGACCCTGTTTGAGTTTGATAATGATATCCACCCCCACCGTATGGGGAAGGGAACTCACTTCCCCATACTTTTCCAAATCATCCCAGAGTGTGGGACACAATTGAAAAAATATTTTTTCTTCCGGTACTCCGTAAGTGCGAAGAGTGAGATACTCGATGGCCGTTCTTTGAAAGGAGGGATGGCGCTCGACCAAGGGTAAAACCGTTTGGATGAGCATCTGGTTAAACTCACGAGGGACACCGGGAAGACAATATAGTTGACGGTTATTTTTCGTAAGAAATAATCCAGGGGCCAAACCAGCGGGATTTTCCAAAGGAATAATACCCTTGGGGATGAGATGATAGGAATTGGTTTCTTTGCTCCAGGTTCTGCCGTAACGCTGATAGTGTCGTCTCGCCAAGTCTTCTGCTTGCTGATTTTCTTGTAGTGATACACCCGTCAATTGGCACAGGGCCTCTTTGGTCATATCATCCCGAGTGGGACCTAGGCCTCCAGAACAGAAGGTCCATTCGAATTCTTGCATAAGGTGACGCATATTTTCCACGATTGTGGCGATCTCATCTTTGATGATCACGACCTTGTCGATCACCATACCTTTCTCCCGCAGAACCGTCGCCAAGGTTTCGAGATTTTTATCCTGGGTACGTCCGGAGAGAATTTCACTACCAATAATAAGAAGTCCGGTGCGCATATTAATACTCCTGATTATACCCTTCGCACTTTGCTTTTCAAGCAAACCGCTACGGGTATACCACTCTTGCTTTGCATTTTCACTCACGTGAAAATCTAGGCGTGAGGAGTATAATGGTAAGTTTTTTCTTATGATGAGTGCAACAAAATAAAGAGTGTGATAAACAGAGATCTATGAAGCGCCACAAATTAGATATCATTCTCAATTTTGATGATTCTTTAGAACATCATCTCAAGAAAAATTACCCATGGGTCATAGATTATCGCATCCTGTCTCGATCGTTGGATGCTCGCGGCGCGAATAAAGGTAAAATTCCACGTTATCACTATCAACTTCAGGTCGTCGGGAAGGGAGAAGTTTTTAGGCAAGAGAAAATTGCCTATCCCCAGTTTTCTCCTCTTGGCCTTCCTCCCTTGATTGTTGGCGCCGGGCCGGCGGGACTTTTCTGTGCCCTGAGATTATTACAGCATGGTGTGCCCTCCATTATTCTGGAGCGAGGATCTCGTGCGCCGGAACGCATGTTCAAGATTGCCCGCTATTGGCGTCAGGGCATCCTTGATCCCAATGATAATGTCTGCTTTGGTGAGGGCGGTGCCGGGCTCTTCTCCGACGGAAAATTGCTTACCCGAATTAAGTCTCCCCATATTTCCTATGTCATGCAGCGCTTGGCGGATTTTGGAGCGCCTCAAGAGATTAGCTATTTATCGGACCCCCATCTCGGTTCCAATAAAATTAGGGGGATTATTGGTCGTATCACAGAGTTCCTGCTTCACCACGGAGTACAAATTCTCACGAATGCCAGAGTCGAGGAATTATCTTGGGACAAAAACGGTTGCGTGTCCGGTTTAGAATATAGTGATTTGAAAAATGCAGAAAAGCGAGTGAGGTTGAGTTCCGAACATGTCATCTTGGCCTTCGGCCACTCGGCCACGGATTTCTATCGGCATTTGCAACATTGCCAAGTTCCGATGGAGTCTAAGGATTTTGCCGTGGGAGTGCGAATGGAACATCCGCGCCATCTGATTGATCATTCTCAGTTGGGAGAATTTTGTCTCTCGCCGCTCTTAGGTTCGGCCCGTTATCGTTTGAGTTTTCATTCTGAGGCCAGTCATCGCGGGACTTACAGTTTTTGCATGTGTCCTGGAGGGCATGTCCTGTCCTCGGGAACCGAAATTGATGGGCTGGTGACTAACGGTATGAGCAATGTTGCCCGACGTTCTCCCTGGAGTAATTCTGCCTTAGTTGTGAGTGTTCGTGCCGCTTCAGATTTTCCATCCAAAGATGTCTTGGAGGGACTCAATTTCCAACGTAGTCTTGAATCCCAGGCCTTCCGATATTCTAAAAAATATGCCACCGGTCGCGAATTACCGGCACAGAGGATCGAAGATTTTATGCAAGGAAAGAAATCTCTAGTGTTGCCTAAAACTTCCTGTCCGTCTGGAACAGTGTGCGCTTCTATGGATGACATACTACCGACCTTTGTCTCACTACATTTGCGAGAGGCGCTGACGCAGTTTGAACACCAGATTTCAGGCCTGCTGGGGCCTCAGGGATTACTGCTTGCGCCCGAGACCCGCACCTCATCACCCTTAAGAGTATTGCGCGATGAAAGCACCTTGACTTCTCCCGGACGGGGCGGCCTTTATCCCTGCGGTGAAGGGGCCGGTTACGCCGGAGGAATCACCTCCGCTGCGGTTGATGGGGTTAAGGTGGCGTTGGCACTTCTGGCGTCTACTCATGGATATCAGGCTAATTGAATACTCGTTTACAAGAGACACCGATATTAATTTCCTGAGGATGCCTTATCATTTCAAACAATTCATGGAAACGACGTTTTTTTATCAGCTCCATTTGCATGGGCGTGATGTCTGCTTGCAAGGGAATTCCCATCGGAAGCAGGGCCTTCCATAGGTTGACCAGTGCCGGCAAATCGCGATAGTTTGGCGCGCGCTTTTCGGCGCGAGCTTTCATAAGTTCTTCCAGCATCGCCGCCATCATCTCTTTATGGCCTTGGGCCCCTTGTCTCAATATCTTTTGATATTCAGCAATGTCAGTCATCAAATCGAGATCGGCCAAAAAAGAATAGGGTAGATCCAGCAACTTGGATTCGACGTGGGCAAGATCATAGTACAAACGAGTCACACGACCGTTAAAATCCTTAAAGGGATGGATGCTGACAAGGTCCACCAGGAACTGGACCGACTCGCCTATATAGTTCACCCTACGACCGTGATTTTGTCTAAAGAGATTTCTCAGCAGATCGGTGATGATACGCTGATTGTATTGTTTACGCATTTGCCCATTCTTCCACATAAGGGCGGGGTCAAGGGCCTCCAATTCCTGGAAGAGTTCGTGGGAGAGTTTGTCTTTCAATTTTTTATAATGGAAAACATCAGGGTAATAATAATTTACTAAGAATCCCTCACCAGATGGATGGGGCCTCACTTCAACTTCGATGTAGGGATTTTTTTTGAGCACTTCAACTTGAGCGGCGGTAGCGGAAAAAGTCTGTCCCTCCGAATTACCTCCCGCGCGAATTCCTTCATCGCGGAAATAACTTCGCCTAGAGTCGCCCTTTCCCGAGACTGATTCAAACAAGAGCGGCATGACCTCGCTGATCTGTTTCTCAATCCAGGCATCGGGCGTGGTATTTTCTTTTCCAAACCGATCGTTTTGTGACAAACCGATATGGCCTTTCAAGGCCTTTTCAAAGAGCGCCCGTCTGGCCTGGCGGTATTGCTCAAAATTCTGCGGTTCAAACTCTCGCCATGGATTGCCGGGATTAACCTTGAGTGCCCGATAAAAGGAAATGCCATCCATGTAGTATGAGAGGGCCAACAGGCTTTCAAGATGCTTGGCCTCGCCGTCATTGCGTGCCGCCTGCCGAAGTTCTTCCAGCATCTCTCCGGTCGTCATCTCATTCCATTTCGCACTGGTGCCGTGAACTGAGGCAAAAACAACTCGCGAGACATTGCGTGGATGGTTGGTGAGCCACCAGTCACCGTGAACACCCAAATGGCGAATAAAGGGGATGAGTTTGCCCAGTTCGGAGAGTTGCAGTTCATTGAGTTGTCTGCCCAACACTTGGGTTACAATGCCCAGATCAAAAAGAATTGTGCCACTGGGCATAGTAAAGACGACGGCGGCCTTGCCAAAGCCTTCACTTGATGTGGCCGATGCTGCCATATAAATGCCCGGGCCATAGGCTTGATTGGAATCACTAGGGCGATTGTAGAAGGCCACTTCCCCAGAATCAATTCGGCCATTTAAACTCCAGCGAAGGGCAGTTTGTAATTGAGTCCAGTGATAATAGCGGGTTTCTGTTGTCGTTCGCGGCAGGCGGCGTTCTAATTCCTGAATTTGGGCATCGGTGACTGTCAGGCCTTCTCCCAAGGAATGAACTTGGGAACCCCAAAGGGGCCAGCAAAGCAGGCAAAGAATCACAATGAGACCGTGTTTCATAGGAGTGAGATTCTATGCCAGGAGAGTAAACGTCTCAATCGCCTATGTAAAAAAGAGAGAGCGTATTTTCCAATAGTTATTTGAAATTCAAGGCAACACCCAGGTGGTCACTACCAATGTCTTCTAGGAGCTGAGTTTTTGGGGATTGCGAGTTGTAAAAATTCCCCCAAAAACCATCGTATGAATGCCATGGCCCTTGAGAAGGCCAAGTGGGCCCAGGAAAATAAGGGTGATATTTCAATTCGAAGAATGCCCGTGATTCGTGCGAATCGGGAGCGGCATTAAAATCACCTGAAATTATTGCAGGTTGCGCAGAATATTTTTTTGCCAGAAATTCCATCTGTTTAAAACGCAAGGTTGATGCCTCACTTTCATGGGTGAGATGGGTGCTCACATACCAAACACCGTCAATTTGAAAGGCCAGATATCCCCGTCGCAAAGGAGAAGGTGGTAAATATCCCTTGGAAACTTTATCCACATCCAAACGGGAAAAAAGAGCTAACTCTTCATCAAAACGTTCAAAGCCTAAGTGGGTAAAGAGACGGTCAAAAAACTTTACTTCAAATCCATTTTGTTCCAGTTTCTGTTTGAGCATGTAAACCACATCCAAATTCTTATCAGAACAGATTTCCTGTAAGGCCACAACGTCAGCATTCAGTTTGATGACTTGTCTAACAAAAAGCTCAACTCGTTCGTGAATTTTATCATGACCACATTGAATGTTTTGGGAAATGATGGTGGTGGCATCGGCCATATATGTGAAGGCAAAAAAGATGAATGCAAGAGTCACTTTCATTTGGCCTGCTTGTTTCATAAGAGATGGACATCTTGACATAAAAAGCGATATCTAAGCAATAACTTACAGGGTCTAAAAGCGATAGTTCAACGCCAACTGCCCGCCTTTGAGATCAGCAGTGGGTAGAAAACCGATCCAATAAGGCTTATGATACTTGCGATGATTAAAATAAACACCCCAACCATAGCTTAGGCCAATCGTCATTCCCGCAACAACGTCATGCATGTAGTGCCAGTTATCATTAATGCGACTAAAGGAAATGAACACGGCGGTGAGATGGGCGAGTCCGCCCCAAACCAAACCATGGTTTGCCGTCACCACAGAGGCAAAGGCGAACGAGAAGGAAGAATGGCCCGAGGGAAATGAGTCGTGTTCTGTTGGGAAGCCAGGACGAGTTTCATGAATCTTTTGTTTCAAACCATAGGTCACACCAAGGGTATAAAAAGAGGACTCAAACATGTGTTCTGCTCTAGCATTACCTTTTGTACCGCCAAAGAGCATTTGGCCCAGAATATAGGCCCCGTTTAAGTAGCCGAAGCCTACAGTATCACCCACCGCCCCCCATTGGCGTAAATGGTTTTTCTCAATCGCCTGATTTTGCACATCTGTTTCAAAATTTTTTTTGACTATCCGCAAGCTGATAGTCAGGGCCGTGCCTGTCCAAAAAATATACTTGGCATCGGTACAAACTGGGGAAGTAAAATTATCAAGGAATTTGCCACAATCATTGGCCTTAACGGCAAAAGTAGCGAGGCCTAAAGTGATGGTGAAAATAGTGCGAAAATGAGAGTAGAACAATTGGGTCACGATAGAATGCATTTTAACAAATTATTCTTTTGTCTGCAAAGCTTGCTGGATGCCAACTGAGATAAATAAAAGATCAATAAAATATCTGTCGAGGTAGAAAGAGAGAGATTTTTAGCGCAACACCTTTTTGTTTGTTGTTTAAACTTTCTTTTGCTACCCTTTGATCTTCCAAATATCGGGTATTATCGTGGGGCATCTTAAGAAATTAGCTAGAAAAATGATTCTATCATTGGGGCTTGTTTTTTTGATGATCCCGGCTTGCTTTGCTGCCGAACCAGTGAAAGAAAGTGAGGACTTGGGTAAGCTGCAATTTAATACCAAAGACGATTTTCTGCAATCCATGAAATGGGCCTATCAAGGAAGTTATCTTCAATTTTCGAGCACCCAGAATTTGATCTTTGCTGCCTTGGCCATTGGTGCATCTGGCTATTTTATCTATAACGATGATCGCATTTCACAAAAAGCGGTCCAACGGCATAAGAATGAAAGGTTTTTAAGATTTGTGAGTGATACCAGTGTTTTTTTTAATACTCCTATTTTGCCCATGACCTTTTATTATATGGGGCGCACACATCAGGATGAAAAAATGGTCAGGTTTTCCCAGGAGTATTTGGCCACCTTAATCCTGGCCCTGATTGAATCCGCCGCGATCTCTATCGTTCCAGTTCATCAAAGACCAGACAAAAAAGATTTGTCTTTTATTGAAACGGCCTTTAGAGGCCAGTCCTCATTTCCATCTGGGCATGTGATCGGCTATACGGTGCTAGGGCTTAAGAGCTTTCAGTTTTACGGACTTCATTATGCGATTGTCCCATTAGCACTAGCTGTAACCACGGCTTTTGAACGAGTCCACTCCGAGAAGCATTATGCTTCCGATGTCATTGCCTCGGCCTTCATTTCGATCTTGGCATCAGAAGGTGTGAGGTATGCTTCCAATTACGATAAAAACCACCCCATTTATGAATGGATTTTTAAACACGACTTTTCTTTGGATTATATTAGAAGTGATAATGCTCCGGGATTACGGGTATCGCTCACCTTTTAAGGAAAACTTTTAATGATTATCTTTCTCTGCTTCCTTTCATTTGGCCTTTATGCTTCGGAGACGACAACTACGCCCAATGATTTCTGGATTCATTATAAGGCCGATGTTTCCATCGGAGAGGTTCAAGCGACATTAAATCGCAACCGTCTGGTGGCGCAAGAGATCGAATCTAACCCCTTTCGTGCCAGGGTAGTTAAAACCCTAACTCCCGAGCTGGAGGAAAAGCTTAAAAAAGATATCTATGTTGCTCAGGTTTCTTACGATCACACATCTCTCTACCCTGATCATTACTATTCCGCCTTTGGACTGACACTGAAGCAGCGAGATCGTTGGACCACTGGTTGGGTCATCGCGGTTCCGAGCATTCTGCTGCTTTTTGGTTCCTCGGCGTGGGATTGGGGAAGAAGTGGCGCGCATATGGGGTTTGGAAATGAAGGGTGGTACAGTCAACATTCTTACAGTGGTGGGGCGGACAAATTTGGACATATGACCAGTCACTATATCGAAACACGCATGACGACTTGGTTGGCCTTACAGGCGGGGCATGACATCAAAAGCGCGCGCAAGATTGGAGTTTATACCGGTGCCTTTGTAGGGTTCGCCTTAGAGGTAGGGGATGGTTTTAGTAAATATCGTTTCTCTACTGAAGATCTCTTTATGGATTATATTGGTGTTTTTTCCGCTTGGTTGCTGGATACCTATCCCGCATTGGATGAGTTTATTGGCATCCGTTGGCAGTGGTGGCCGAGTTTGGAGTACCGCGATTCAAGAAATAAGAGCAAAGTCGATGTGACTAGTGACTACAGTGGGCAAAAAGTTTTTTTAAGTTTTAAGGCCGCAGGGGTTCCGGTTTTAGGACAGAACATTTTGACCCGATATCTAACTGTGGATTTTGCTTTTTTCACCCGCGGCTACGAACCGGATCTCACTCCCGATGACCCAACTGATGGCGTTAAGCGGCGCTATTTTTCTGCCGGCATCGGTCTTAATCTTGGAACTTTAATTTTTGATACCGCCCCTGACTCGACGGCCATTCGTACTGCTGGGTCGATTACTAAGTATTGGATTCCTCCCAATGTTACCCATGCTGCCATCCGTGAAGAACTGTAGCACCAGATTTTACAAAAGCGGGTGCTTTGGGTAGACTCACGCCCTTATGCTGCTGTTAAAAAAAGACCGGCCCAAAGGGCCTTATGACGTGGTGGTAATCGGTTCAGGCTTGGGTGGTATGACCGCTGCCAATATGCTGGCGCGTCAGGGACGCAAAGTCTTGCTGCTTGAGGCCCACAATAAATTGGGTGGTCTGGCCACCTGGTTTCGCAGGCCTGAAGGTAAGATATTTGATATTTCCCTCCATGGTTTTCCAGTTGGAATGATAAAAACTTGTCGGCGTTATTGGAATAAGGAGATTGCCGATCGCATAATTCGCATAAAGAAAGTTCGTTTTAAAAATCCTCAGTTTGATTTGGACACCGATTTTACCGAAGAAGATTACAAGCGTATTCTGCATGAGAAATTCGGACTGACTCCTCAAGTGGCGCAAAATTTTTTCGATACTCTTCGTAATATGAATTTTTACGATCGTCCTGAGACCACCATCGGTGAATTGTTTAATGCTTTTTTTCCCGGGCGTAACGATATCGTGCGCTTTCTCTTGGAGCCCATAACCTATGCCAATGGTTCGACTTTAGAAGATCCCGCCATTGCCTACGGGATAGTTTTTTCCAATTTCATGAACAAAGGTGTCTACATTTTTCAAGGTGGCACAGATTTGATGATTGAGATGATGAAGACGGAGCTTCTGAAAAACGGCGTTGATATAAAGCTGCATTCGCAGGTGGATAAAATCGTCGTGGGAAATGGCAAAGTCACCGGCGTGAAAGTCGGTGAAGAGACAGTTTCCACCCGGGCCGTGGTAAGCAATGCTCATCTGTTATCCACCATTTTTAAACTGGTGGGGAGCGAGCATTTTAGTCCCGCCTTCAAAAAAGAGGCTGCACAAGTTCGTGCCAATACCTCCAGTTGTCAGGTGTACATGGGATTTTCCACAGGAGAAAGCATCCCATATATGGGCGATTTGATTTTTTATTCCAAGGCCTGGCCATTTTCCACCGAGATGCTTTTAAATCCTGAAGTGGAAGGACAAACATTCTCTTTCTATTATCCGGACATGCGTCCCGAGCAAGGTCACACCTACGCGGTGGTGGCCTCATCCAATGCCCGATATGACGATTGGGCCAAACTTTCTCGTGAAGAGTACTTAAAACGTAAACAGCATTTGATCGAACGTGCGCTACAAGATTTGGAAGAATTGCTACCCGGTGTACGCCGTAAAATAGATTATACTGAAGCCGCCACTCCCCTCACCCTGGAACGATTTACCCGCCACCCGATGGGGGCCAGTTTTGGAACGAAGTTTGAAGGTCTGCAGGCCAGTAAAAAATTGAGCGAGGAAATTGCCGGACTTTATCACGCCGGTTCTGTTGGTATTATTATGTCCGGCTGGCTCGGCGCTGCCAATTACGGCGCTATTCAGTCTCATGCTGTCGATACCTATTTATCTAAACAACAACAACAAGGAGAGGACCATGACCATGGCACGATTTCATGATTGGAAGGTTGTGGTAACCGGCGGTACCCGCGGTATCGGACGCGGAGTCGTTGAATGTTTTTTGCAAGAAGGTGCCCACGTCGTGGCGACCTATAACAAGAATGAACAAGAGGCCAACCTCCTTCGGGAGCAACTGTCAGAGTACGGAAACCATTTGTTTTTGGAAAAATTTGACGTCAGTAATTCACAAGACGTGAAAGAATTTTATAAACGTTATGAGGAACGCTGGGATCGCTTGGATGTGTTGGTTAATAACGCGGGTATTACAAGCGATCAAGTCACCGCCCTTATGACGGATGATGAATGGAAGCGCGTGCTGAACATTAACTTGGATGGCACTTTTTTTATGAGTCGGGCCGCCATTCCCCTTATGATGAGGAATCGCTTCGGGCGGATCATTCACATGAGCAGTATTAGTGGGAAAATGGGGATGTCTGGACAAGTGAATTACAGTGCCACCAAGGCCGCCCAAGTGGCCATGGCCCAAGTCATGGCCAAGGAAGTGGGGAAGAAAGGCATTACTGTCAACGCTGTTTGTCCAGGTTTTATTGAAACAGACATGATTGCTTATATGACCGACGAGCAAAAACGTGCCGTATTGAATGAAATTCCCGTTCGTCGTTTAGGCAAAGTGTCCGATGTGGCCAATGTGGTGACCTTTCTGGCCTTGCGAGAGAGTGCCTATATTACCGGAACGAGTATCGATGTCTCGGGAGGGCTAGGGTCATGAGTGATACCGCTGAAATATACACTCTAATCCCCCAAAGGCCGCCTTTTTTATTCGTGGATAAAATTATAGAACGCGAGGAAAAGCGCATCAAAACTTGCAAGATGCTCACGGGGGATGAGGATTTTTTTAAGGGACATTTTCCCGGCCGACCTATTATGCCGGGCGTGCTTTTGCAGGAAGCTCTCTTGCAAACAGGTGCGTTGCTGATGTCACTGTCAAATAAATCGCCAGGTCTGGGAGTCGTCACCAAGGTTGAAAAAGGGCGTTTCCGAGAAATGGTAACTCCGGGGAGACCGATCGAAATGGAAGTATGGCATTTGGAAACAGTGGGAAATGCCTTTTATTTTAAAGGCACAGTCACACAGGACGGAAAGAAGGCCCTGGATTTACATTTCACCTGTGCAAAAGTGGGGTAATTTATAAGCTTTTTAAATGTCTCTGCAAAAAATTATTTGATTACCGGCGTGGCCAATAAAAAAAGTATTGCCTTTGCTGTAGCAAAAATTTTATCAGAAGAAGGTGCCAATTTATTTTTTTCAGTCCAGAGTGAAGTGCATCGGGCGAAAGTCCAAGAGCTCTTTCCCGGACGGGCCGTTTATCTCTGTGATGTCGCCATTGATGAGCAAGTCAAAGCGTTGGCCATGCAACTTAAGAATGACGTTAAAGAAGTCCACGGCATGCTGCATTCCATTGCTTTTGCCAATTTGAAAGATGGGATTCGGCCGTTTCATGAAACTTCATGGGAAGATTTTTCCCAGGCCAGTCAAATTTCCCTTTACTCGCTGGTGGCCTTGTCGCGACACCTTAAGGATGTCTTTCATCCTTCTGCCTCTGTTGTGGCCTTATCCATATCCAACACCCGCGCCACCAACTATGGATACTTGGGGCCGATTAAGGCCGCTCTTGAGTCTTCTGTGGCCTTTTTAAGCAAGAGTTTTTCCACATTCAGTGAAGTGCGCTTTAATGCACTTTGTGCAGGGCCGTTAAAAACTTCGGCCTCTGCCGGGATTCCGGGCTATGTTAAAAATTATCTTTTTGCCGAAAAACTCACTCTGAGAAAACGCGCCCTCACAACAGAGGAAGTTGCCAACGCTGCCGTTTTTCTTCTGTCCGAGCGTTCCAGTGGCATTACCGCGTCCAGTATGATGATCGATGCCGGCATGTCGGCCAATTATTTTGATGAAGCAGTAGTTGAGAAAAGTACGCTCTAGCGTAAATGCCCGTACATGATGTCTAAAAATTCCATTCGAGGGCGAACGTTGGCATCCAGCATTTTTTTAAGGGCAAATGTCGGCAGATTCAGTTCTGCTCTGAGAATTTTTTTCAGGGCCGGATTTTTGATCTCTTCAGCATTGACCGTGATAGGTAAGTTGGTAAGCCGTTCCAAGCGAATGATGTAGAGTAGAGCATGTTCCATCAAGGTATGAGGAAGGTGCGGAATCAGATTTCGGATGGATTTCAAGATCGCCGGATAGAGGTCTTGATCCGGTTCGTGATGAAACTGATAAATATGGAAATAAAACTGCGCCCAGTAAGATTCGGGATAATCATTGGCATGATCGATACACATTTGTAAATGATGATAACTGTGTTCAATTTTTCTTTGATCCGCGTTGGTTTGGGCCAACATAAAGTGGCGCATGCTCTCATGCAACGGATGAGTTACAAAACTTTTGTTGCTGTACTGAACTTCGGGAGTTGTCCATATATTAACAAAGGAGTGATGGACTCCTTGATAATATTTCGGTGCTGGTCCCGGAATGACCAGCAGTCGACCTTGGGTGGCATTCAAGCAATGCACACCCAACGAAAAGGGAGTGATACAATCCATTTTTGATTCTGAGGCCTTGCTTTCACGTTGATCCAAGGGAGTTGCCATGGTCTTCAATAATTTGAGGTCATTGATTCCCTTGCCATGTTGTAGTTTCAAAATTTTTTTGTGCGCCATTTTTCTGCGCATTTCATTGAAATTATCAATTCCATAGGGGAGAAATTGTTGCTGCTCGATGGATTTATCTTCAAGTGAGTTATTGAAATATAAAACTTTACCTTTGGTGAGACCGTCTTCATGGTAGAACATTCGATCACCCATGAGATCAGCGCGCAAAATATCCCCATCCGCGAAAGACATGTAGAAGCACCAAGATGAGATACTCTGCGATTTTTTAAGAAATTCGATGGCCTCGTGCTTGTTTTTTACCGAGGCCAAGAGATTAAATCCCAATTCAAAAATGGGAGTGCCGGAGGTATTGAAAATATTGGTATATTTTTGGTGCAGGGCCAAGGTCACACCATATTCGTTCATACCGGTGATCCCGGCCGTAGGCATCCCGGGAACATTAATCCCGATCATTTTAGGCAGACCCTTCAATTCATAATAGATGACACGTTCATAAGCGTCATAAGTGCCGCCAATCGGGCCGTCCATAATTCGGCCGTGCAGTGGGCCGTCATAATCATCATCAATAGTCAGGAAACTCGAACATCCGATCCACGTTGTCGGGATGGCCGGAAACCATTTGGATAAACAGGACGTCAGTTCAGGCAGGATCATGGCACCATAATAAGCATTATGGGAGATACCCAAACCTTCAATATAGGCACCCATGGCCTTTTGATAGGGAGAATTACGGGCAAATGTTTTACTCAAATAGACCTTCAGGATGGCCTGAAATGGAGTATTCAGCCATTGCGAGGGAAGAGCAAAAATTGAACTAATATGGTCGATAATAATTTTTGCCGCTTCCCGATCTTTGACACCGAGTTGGTACAAATTTTCTTCCAGGTCTCCGACCAGTCTTATAAAGGGGGTTTCCATGGACACTATTCTAGCGGGGGCCAGTGAAGGAAGCAATCCAATCTTCACCACCGTTCTCTTTCTCTTGGCCGGAATGCGTTTGTATATGGAAATGATGGGATTTAAGCTGGCCGAGTTACCGGTGTCGAAAGCGCTTTTTGGTGAGCAGGCCAAAAATTTTCATCGTTATGGACTCTATATGTCCATCGGCTATGTTATTCTCTTCGCTCCGGCCGTCTTGCTCGGATATGGGGGATAAATTATCGACCATCGTAGAATGTTAAAATAGGTGCGACTTCTTCTAAGAAAGAGGGTAGTTTGAGTTTTTCTTCGTTTCCTTTCTTTCTAATATAGATTGATATTTTTGGCACACTGGCGGAACTTTGATAATAAATTTTGAGGGCGTTTTTCAATTGGAAAAGCTTGCTTAAGAAAATGGTGTCTTGCCGTTTGGACAATTTAAAAGATTCGAGTGTTTGAATTAAGTGCCATAATTTCCAGGGCTCTATTGGAGTGCTCATAAAGAGCGCCAAGGTCAGATAGATTAAAGGGTCTGATTCAAAATTATCACCCATTAAGACCAGTTCATCCGGGATACCCGTCATGGCAAGGATGTCGAGGAGATGATTCAATTTATACAAACCCTGAATCTTGAGATCTTTGGGACGAAGTTGTCCTTCGAACAGTGACAGAACGTGACGGTAATCCTTAAGAAAGAGAACCGCTGTATAGATTTTGTTTTGATATAACCAATCTCGAATCGAGTTTTCAAAGAAATGGGGCGAAGCAGATAAGATGAAAGGCTGGAATTTCTTTTCAATAAAACCCTTGTAAATCGCAACGCTCTTTTCCACCGTAGGAAAATACTGGAGTGGTCTAGTTAAGGCATCAAAGACATCTTTTCCGGTATGGTGGCGCGTATCTACCAATGTCTTATCAAAATCGCTTATGATAATTTTACTTGGCCGTTGAATTTCCATTGGAAGAAAATATCCCAGATGTATTTCCACCCCTGGATGACTGATCAATTCATATAATTCTAAAAATTTTATTGGCAGCCAACTTTTTTCCTTGGGGATTTTGATGGCAAAGTTGCCAAAGCTATCCGAATCATAAATTTTCTCGAAAATCTTGCGATGGTTCTCATCGAGCCCGATGATTTTCAATTGAAAGGCCCGGCCGGAGAGAAGACGGATATTCTGTAGTGGATTGCTAGGAACAAGCAAACCCACTTCTTCCATGCTGGCGGCCAGACCTGCTGGTCCCTCACGCTTTAAGGCAAGGGAAGCTTTGATGGAAAGCAAAGATTCACTCATGATGGGCCAAAAGTGAATTATGTAAGGACGTTTTGACAGGCCCAAATTTACCTCACATGGACAAAAACAGATTGGCCTTTCATAATCATCATAAAGGTAAAAAAGGATTTCGCCTATGGCCATGCCGGCCACCATGAATATCGAATTTATTGGTAATATCAATCCCTATGTTGGAATGGGGATAAAAATTGTCACGTCCTTAATTCTCGGCGGCCTCATCGGCTATGACCGTGAGACCAAGATGAAGACTGCCGGCATCAAAACCAATATTATGATTTGTCTGGGGGCCACGCTTTTTACCGCGTCGTCCTTTCTTAATCTCTCCGACCATCCCAATTCCGATCCCAATCGGATTGCCGCTCAAATAGTCAGCGGTATTGGCTTTTTGGGGGCCGGTACGATTTTCCACGGAAAGGGATTTATCTCCGGCCTCACCACCGCTGCCACCATGTGGGTCGTGGCGGCAATTGGTGTTGCCATCGGTTCCGGTTATCCCATTACGGCAACAATTTTTACCATTACCGTGTTGGTGGTCCTCTCGGCGATTTCGCCCATTTATAATCTGTTTGGCCGCCAAAAAGATTTCCATATGGAGGTTCTGGCCAGTGGTGATCTGCTCGATTCGGTCAGAGAGATGCTGCTTAAAGAGCATTTTTATATCCGTGAAATCTACGAAGAGATGCTTGATCCAATTACCAGCCTTCGTATAATTCATGTGGTTGTGCGTTCGCAATCTAAGCCGCTTGGCAGTTTTATAAATAACTTGGTTAGATTGCGCAATGTAAGGCGTGTGCATTTTTATGATCACGATGGAGAATTTAAAGGTAATCCTTATAAAGGAAGTCCCTTCGGTTCAGGGGATGATAGTGCTTAACTCCTGGGAGGGCCGCTAACCTGCTGGCCGGTCTTAAAGCTTCGATACAACTCCCCATCGATTGTGGGAAAAGAGAGAATAGGCACAATCGTTTCCGTGAGATTTTCTTCATCGACATTAACAATTACACCTACGACGATGTAATAAAAATTATTACCCTGACTATTGCATGCCTTGAAGAACTTAAAGACCTGATCACCTTCGGCATCAACTTCCGAAAAAACCTCATCTGGATTTTCTAATGTAGGAGCAAGATGATTCTCATATTTGTGAAATTCCTCAAAAGGAATATCCATGGGTGATTGGCGTTCTAAAAGCGTGGCCATGAGTTGAGATTTTTTATTCTCTAAGCTGGTCGCTGTCTCCTCATCAACAAACACATCAGCCGGCCCATGGGCCTCTTCCTCAGAGTGCTTTTCTGGAAGGAGCTTCTCAATTAGTTCCTTATTTTGAGTTAAAACCGTATGCAAAATAAGAAATGGTCTTTTCTGCTCTTTTAAACAGTAAAGCACGATCCCGACCTTGCCATAATAGACGTGCTCGTGCCACAAAAAATGCAGATGGACAGTTTCCCCCAATCCATTGTTGATGCTATGGACTTCATCGGGACGTTGAAGCGCGACTTCTAATATTTCCTGATCTTGAATGAGCGAGCCGCAAGGTTCTAACGGAAGTTTCATCTCGCTTCGTATTTTTTTCTCTGTAAGCGCCAAATGCCCCATGAGGGAGTGATAGAAATTTTCCGTACATATTTCACTACAAAAGATGCGCTGGTTTTCCTCGTTAAACAGATGGATTTTGGTCTTACGATCGAAGAGTTGGTGGCAACCACAGCAAATATAAAAATCATTCAGGAATTTCAAGTTCTTCTCATTAGAAGCTTACACCAAGTCCGGTATAAATGGTATTGCCATAGGCCCCGGGTAATCCCCATAGTCGCGCACGACTCAAAGATTCTGGAGATTGAACGCGTTTGGTATTAAAACGTGCCCCCAATTCTATTGCAAAAAAACCTTGAGGTCTCAAGGTCAGCGAGGTCGCGACACTGCTGAAGCTAAGTTTCTCATTGAGATGATTGATACGGGAGGAACCAGTGACAGCACCCACACTATAATTATCGGCCATAATTCCCAAAGCAATATCTGGTGATAATTCAAAATCGAAACCGCCATAGATGTGATGAATGTTGCCAATTTCCATTTCTTCTTCTTGCTTGGGGTTGCCTACTAAATGTAACTCGTAGCCGAGCCCCAGCCCGAATGAATAGAAACGTTTGGTTGTTTCCAGGCCAGCAATCTTGTCTGTTCTGGAAGATCCCAAAGTCGAATCGCTGGCGGCCAATGTCGCTCCAGCTATGAATGTGAGAGTCGTACGATCTTGGGCCCCACCGAAATCGAGCCAGTCAATTCCGACTTTTAGCTCAGGGTTTCCTTTTTGCTGGCCAGACTCGGAAGATAACTCTTGGTCATCAGTGGAATACATGGCGTATTTCATATCAAAGTGAAAATTCCAAGGAGAGTTAATTCGGGCCTCAAGACCTGTGGCGCGTACTTTGGATTCTCTGGTGCTTTTTTTCACAGTAATAACTTCATAGCGAGGAGCAAAAGAGAAAACTAGAGGGCCTCGATTATCATTACGTGCACTGACTGTGCTGGTAGAAACTCTACCGCTATTTGAAGCAGGGGACGATTCTGATGATTTTGGCGTGAATGTGCGCCTTGGGGCGGAAGAAGTTTCGTCGGAATAATCAACGAGCGCTTGTGATTGATGGGGCACAAAAAAAACAAAAGATGAAAGAGCGAACGTGGCAGCAGACAAAAAACATTTATGGTACGAGCGCATCTGTGACCTCCCTGTACACATTTATTATAAATGGAAGGGGAGGAACTCATGGGAAAAAGCATAGGGGCAAAATTTTCTTCCAAGTAACTGCTTAAAATTAGAAGAATGTTAATCTGACCCCTGGGTAACCCTTTGATTAGGACACAGCATGGATATTTTTTGCTCCCTTCGAACACCGGCCCGTTCAGTTTAGTATGGACTTAAGTGGTCCTGGATTAATTATTACTATCAGGAGGAAAGGCGTGACACTTTGCTTGGTTTATAAGGATTCATCATTATATCCTCTAGTTGAGTTAGGTATGAACGGTCACTTTCCCCTATTTATGGAAGATTGGATTACAACCAGCACTAAAGGCCAGAAAAAAGGTCTCACAAAAAAAGATCGTTTGAAGGCCAAAGAGATCATCTCACGTCTTGATAAACACAAAGGACTGGAACGTAAAAAAACTGTTCTGACCGCACTTTCAGATGAGGATAGAGATCTCTTCGTGCGTGTATTTATGGAGCTTGTCGAGCATAAGATTATTGATTCAAGACCTGGCCTGCATTGATTGGCCAACAATTTGAGGTATGAAAAGAGTTAGTTATAGCATCATAATACTATTTTTATTCACATGTTGGATGGCACCGTCACAGGCCGAATATCGGGTCTATCAGTATTTTGTCAAAGCTCGTGTTGATCTGCCTTATGATGCACAATCTTATATAACTCTTTCAACTTTTGATCCGGTTGCTTTCCTCGCCTATCATGGAGGACGGGATTCTATCCGGGTTGAATTGCTGAACTCCTGGATGTGCAAAGGTCACACGGGAGGAAAAGATCTGTGTCCGTCTCCTTATGAAATTCAGACTGGAAATGGCGTTGGGAGCAATCTATGAAGATTGAGAACAACCGAAACAGTCATGAACTCGATTCTTTAAAACAACAAAAATCCAAACTGATGGAAAATGAAAATGCCGAAATGGAGTCCATAAAAAGCTATTACAAGGATCAAAAAGAGAAGGCCCGCCTTGGTTACGTGGAGGAATTGGGATCGATGCAAGATGCCCAAACACAGGAATTGCTCACCAAGATCGATCAATATCAAGAGCGACTTAATCAGAAGCTTGATGCTTATCGAAAGGAAGAGGCCGATTTGGAAAAGTCCCGTTTGGCCATGATGGATGCGAACAAACAGGAAATTCAAAATATCCGTTCAGAATTTCTGGAAAATCGTGATTTCCAATTTCAGAATGCCTTGGCAGAAAATGTGAAACTGCGCCAAAGTAATGATGAAGTTCTCAGAAAGTCCCGGAGGGATGTCTCTAATGTTGTGGCCGATCGCCAGAGAGAAACTGCTTCCATTCTTGATCGGCAGGCATTAGAGCATGATGCGCGTATCCGCAGAAGTGCGAATTTATTCAAACAGACCACGGCCACACATGAGAAAGAAAAGGAAACAATGCTTGAGAACATGAAGCAGCAAACCGCCAAAGATATTCAGTTCGACAGCACACGGGCACAAAACCTAATTAATGGACATCGCAAGATAAATGAGAGCCAAATGGTCTTGGAGCAGGAAAAGTTTAAAACCTTGCTAAATCAGCAGAGGGAAATTTTTCTAAATCGTTATAATGCATTAAAAGCGGCAAATGATCGAGTTATTAATCACGCTTCATCGAAACTGGCGGGAGGTCTTGATGATTTGCAAGCTAAGCTTATTCATGAAAAAGAGTTGATTGAAGTTAAGGGTAAGGACCCCTTTTATCACCCAACTTTTTTACAACCGAAGATAGAAGATGCTGGGAAGTATTATTTGGTTCATTTAGAAATGCCTGAGCATGAAAAAGAATTTGTCATGTTCAATGCCAATCAGCGCACCTTGAAATTGAGTTTTACGCGTAAGATGGCGCAAAATTTCCAAATGGAAGATGGCTCTCTTAATAAATCCAATCGCTCTGAGCTTGTCACAAAAGAAATCTCCGTGCCAGAAATTGTTGATGCCAAAACAGTTAAGCAGAAATATGAAAACGGCGTCTTAACCTTTCGAGTCTTGAAGGCCTAGTGTAGTGTTTGGTAAATTTTTTCATATGAGATGGGAGATGATTTTTGAGGTAGTTTCCCTGAACGACTGAGGAGGCTGCTGGTGGGCAAGTCGACGAGGTCTGATCGCAAAATGCCCAAAAAGCATCCCAGGATCATAACAAAATTTACTGGATGTCTCTTTAGAATTGATGATAAACAAATTTCCCGACAGTATTGAAGGTGTAGCAATATGAACTATCACCAGTCTGGGCCAAGTATTCAGCGCAGAAAAGATAGGCGTCAGGAATGAGGAGATATTGAAAATAAGGACTCGGAAACCACTCGTTTTTATCCTTCATGATCATGGCACCCGTAATACTGTATCCTCCATAACCAGTTCTGTTTTTAAGCAATGTAATTTTATAGATGGTTAGTGGATTGGTGGCCATCACGCAACGGGGCTCGCCGACATAGGTGGAGAGGTTATTATTGTGTGTGGTTGGCACCACACAAAGATAACTGTCGGTGATGGGATTTTTGACTTGAATAAATACGTTGGTTTCAGAAGTATTTGATTTACAGAGAGTATAAGGGCCTATGGTTGCATGATTTGAAGCATATCCAGAAACACCATTGGTCGACCATGAACAATGGGCCACTTCAGAAGGGATGGAAGAAGTTCCCGAACCACTTCCACTACTCGCCCCACTTGTTCCGCTTCCTGTGCCGGGGATCGCGGTACCGCTCGAAGGAGGATTATCGACACTGAAGCCGGAAAATGTTGGAAATGAATTGAGGCTTGATTTATCACGAAAGGCCGCACGTCTATCCCGGGGGGCATCGCAAGAGATCACCCACATGGCCGTCACAACCAGCAGACAGATCGTTGAAATTTGATTTACACTCATAGACATTCCTCTATCTCAGAGAGTTTATCGGCATTTACTCAAAATAGTTTGAGAAGATAGTTTGAGTAAAATATTGAAAGCTTAAAAACTTAAGATTCTAAGCATTTATGACGAATAGGAGAGCGTGAAAGTCAAGATATTGTTCATATCACTGTTGCTCTCTCTGATCGGAGCTGCCATCCTGCTGATTTTGTGGGCGCCCTATCATTTCTACAAAACAGCGGTTACGGATGGAATTCGCTCGGAATATCTCAATCTTGGGAGTCTTCCGGAACCTCTCTACAATGGGAAAGCTGAGATATTAGGCCCTATTGTTCAGCTAAGTGATTCGCATGTGGAACAGAAATTATGGCAACTGTTTCACTTTAGCGATTTTCAAATTCCCCTGCCGCTTCACCACCCTGAAGTGAATTTTTATCCATGGATTGAGGAAGGGGAGGGACGCCCTCTTATCGGTGGACGCTTTGTGGATCAATCGCAAGTCGAAGTGTTTACTTTTACTCTTTTGGGGGGAACTCCTTTCACTCTCAGAGCTGATAAGGAAAAGCTTTTTTCACTTCCGGCGGTAAAGCAATTAATTTTCAGAAGATCAGCTGTCCAGATCTGGGGAGACTTGTTTCAAAAGAGTATCAAAAATGATTTGGCCGATATGGCACCCTGGCATTATCTGACTCGGGGACCAACCCATTCACTGGATGAAATGTTTTATAATTTATTTCTCTTGCACATGCGGCCAGTGTTGATGCGTCAGTATCAGGTTGAAGGTCTGAAATATTTGGCCTCCAACAAAATCGGAATTGTTCAGGTTTACGACATCGATGAACGTTATACTTCTGAATATATTTTCTTGTTTGTGAATGGAATTGTTTACAAAATACGCTTAAGAATCAAAAAGAATAATGCGCTTGGACGAAGTATAAGAGATGTCTTCCTGTACAATTTGAGTTTCGAAGAATCTTCTGTTGATTCATCAGAAAAAATCTATGCCGCCTTTCGCAATTTGCCCTATCGGACACGAGTTGAGCAAGAAGGAATGGTATATCTCTATGCTGCCTGGACGCACGTAACAGATAGAGTGGAATTTCTCAGAGAGATGATTCAATTTCTAGAGCGTGGCCCGGAAAAGTTACGCCATCTAAGACCACTTTATGAATATGCTTATCGAAGATTTGGAGATCTCTTGTCCAAAGATTCTGATGCGAACGTCAAGCTGAATAGGAAGATGCAAGAAGAACTTGAGAAAGAGATTGAATCCGCTAAGATCAATTCTCCCAATATGGATTCTGATGGTCGTGATTTATTGCATGGAAGAGAGCGTGAAGAGTATCTCTTGAAAAAGGCCAAATTTAATAAAGTTGACACGGACAGCGAAGAAAAACGTCTTGATCGTTAAAAACTGGCCTACAACCGTGGTGTTTCTTGCGATCCTAGTGGCATTTGCAAATTCACTTAAAATTAATAATTGGATTTTTTTTATATAAGCTGTTGATTATGAAACTGAATATAAAGGTCAAGATGCTGCTTTAGCATGACG
>JACPIU010000015.1 GCA_016187935.1 Bdellovibrio sp. | reverse complement strand
TTTTCTTCATCATAAGACAAAGTGGCCGAATCGTAGAAGGTGACATCTTGATCTTGAGTAATTTGTCGCCGTAAGGCCTTGCCTATTTTATGGCGTTTGACCGCATCTCCCCATGTCACTCCCACCATAAATATCCCCATGAACATGCTAATCTGAGACGTATCCACCATGGTACTGCGGAGCTGGTTAAGTCGATACGGCAAATACAACACTCTCTCGCTTCCTTGATTAACATCACGACAAATGCGATCGGTAATAACATCCTTATTATTGGCATCCTTTTCGACCTTATCTATCTCGCAAACTTCAAAGCGCATAAAAGTATATTTCTTCTTGGGTAAGTTACAGAATTTCTCATTTTTTTCTACTTTGGTGACCTTGATATAACGATCGCCGGCCTTGGGATTCTGAGGAATTACATCCGCGAAGGCGCTTTGAATAAAAACGATTGCAATGATAATAATTTTCCAAAGACCCATAAAAACCCCTCCTAAATACAAAACCCCGTAGTTCATTTTGCACAGGAGATGCCAATTTCTTTCATGTATTTTTATAGAGTTATGCTGATCCCCTTAAACATTTTACAGACACTGTCTAATCTTTTGACGTAAAGTACCGCATCAACTAGGAATTGGGATAATGGAGAATCAAATGAAAAAGATTTTAGCACTGGCATTGCTCATCGCGCTCGTCTCTCAAGGTGTTTATGCACAAGTTGATCCCTTTAATACCTACCGCTGGAACCGCTCTAATGCTATGACAGGCAGAGGGCAGGTCGATACCAGGCCTTGGTTTGAATGGTGGTATTACAAAGTTGTTTTGCCACAAACCAATGATGCTTTCTTCTTTGTCTACGGGGTAGTTAATCCCTGGGATGAGCAACAAACCCTGGGTGGTACCCGTGCCTCTGTCATCATGGGCGATTTCACCGCCATGGTACAGGCGGAAGAAAATCTCCCTCTTGATACTTTTAATGCCAGTTATGATGAAACCTTGGTTACTATTAAGGATAATGTCGCAACCGATAAGTTTGTCAAAGGCCAAATCACTAATGAACGAGGCGAGGTCTTTAGTTGGGATATGAGTATCGCCAAAGATTGGGCCTTCAATGCCACCAGTTGGGCAACGGGCAGAGGGGTGACCAATATTGAATGGTATCCGGCCCAGGCCAGTGCACGATGTTCAGGAACAATTATGAGCAAAGGTAAAACTTATACATTTGCCAATGCTCCCTGCTATCAAGATCGCAATTGGGGCAACTCCTTTCCCGAATGGTGGACATGGCTCGTATCCAACTCCTTTGATAATCATCCCACCACTACTTTGGCCATTGGCGGAGGGAAACCTAAGTTCTTTGGACGCCTTCATCTCATCGAAAGTGTGGCCATCGGTCTCAAACATAAAGGTCATGAATATAGCTGGCGCCCCAGCGATCTGGATAAAATCAAAATTGATGTAAGCTTCGGAAAATGGGAAGTCGTGGGCGTCAATCGCACTCATAAAATTGAAGTCTCCGCCTACGCTCCCAAAAGCAAATTCTTGGACCTCAATTTCATGACACCTGAGGGGAAAATCTTTCACGATTATGAGGCCCTAACCGGCGATATGATCGTAAAACTGTATCAAAGAAAGCTGCCTCTCCTGACCGGCTGGCAGCTGGTTGAAACGTTAACCACTCATCATGCCGGAATTGAGTATGGTAGCGAACAGCAATACCCAATAAAATCCTTGTTCAAGGGCCGCAAGACCCTTTTCTCGAACTTGTAAAATTTCCCAACCAAGTCGCGATGCGTTTTTTTTAACGATTAAGCCCTTGGCAATTGACTACTCTATGTGTAAAAGCCGTTGCACAATCTTATTTGGAGGGACCTATGAAAATGTCCATGCTCGTTTTTGCACTCTTATTTTCGGCATTGTTTGTATCCTGCCGGCTTTCAACCAGGGCAGAATTATTCGTAAGTGAGATCAACTCAAAGGGTGGTCTCTACCATGACACTATCAGCCTGGTGAAAGACCCCACGAAGGTCAATAACCAAATTGTGGTTTGGGATTCTATCGATAGTAAATTCTATGTGGTAAAACTTTATGGCAATCGCCACCTCTTTGCCGCCGACGAGGACGCTTACGCCTATTATTTGGCAAACCGCCAAGAAGTCGTGCCTGCTGGCCATGGCTACTATAGCGGATCGGACGGAAAACTTTATGAAGTTACTGAAAACACTTCAAAGGACTTAGAAAAGGCCCAGGCCCTGATTGATGGGGTTCAAATTAACCGGATGGCGGAACAAGTCGTGGCCGAGTTTGGCCTAAGTGAAGAACGCGGACAGACCGTTGCTAATGTCTTATTTCAGTTTGGTCGCATTCAACGCAATCGTTCTTTAACCCAAGATGATTTGAAAAATCTTGGAAAAGAGCTGGTTGGTTCTGACCTGCATGAATTTGAATCGGCACTGAGCGCCCGCGCCCAAGGTGATTCTGCAAGCTTTGACAGTTTAATCAACAAAGCTGCCGAGTTTAATCATGTGTCACCTGAACAGATGCAAGCAATTGTAGAGACTCTGGTAAAATAAGAAAGATTAGGTGCCACACGCCTAGTGGTAACTACAGGCGTGTGGCATCTGTTATTTGATCGCTTCCTTGGCCATCTTGATTCCTTCATTCAAATCTTGGCAAAGAAACACGCGCTTATTTTTCTGCAGCAGATCGCCTCTCGCTAAGAGAGTTTTCGGTTGCGGTTGAACACCCACAATATAGACGTTACGATCCTGAGTCGTAAGCTTGTTGATAGCACTCTCCAAGGCCACCATTCCCGTGACATCCATGGCAGGAACGTCCTCCAAGGAAAAGATGATGGCCTTCACACCATCGCCAATATCATTGACGACTTCGGCGGCATTTTCTGCTGCCCCGAAAAAGAGCGGTCCGGCAATTCCATAGAGCAAAATTTCTTTTGGTAGAGTTTCCACCAAATGGGGATGACTCGTACCCGTGTATGCCTGAACAGAACTGATTGTGGCCATTCTTCGCATAAAGAGAAGCGAAGCCAATACCACCCCGACTGTGACACCTACCACCATGTCAAAAATAACAGTTAAGAAAAAGCATATAAGCAAAACCGCCACGTCACTCTTAGGAGCGACCCGCAAAATATGAAAAAAGTGATGCATCTCGGACATGTTATAGGCCACCAACATAAGCAACGCCGCCAATCCCGCCATCGGGAGATAGGAAACATAAGGCGCAAATAGTAAAATAATCACGAGCGTAAAAAAGGCATGAAAAATGGCCGCCAGGGGGGACGAAGCTCCATAACGTATATTCGTCGCCGTGCGAGCGATGGCGCCAGTGGCAGCAATCCCGCCAAAAAAGGGACAGAGAATATTGCCCGTACCTAAAGCAACCAATTCAGCATCTGGATCGTGCTTGGTTTGGGCCATACCGTCGGCAACTACGGCCGAGAGTAAGGATTCAATCGCACCGAGCATTGCGATGGCAAAGGCCGAAGCCAATAATGATTCAAACGATTCAAGAGTAAATTTGAAAGCTTGCTCACCGGGTGCAAAATACTTCCAAGGCCAATCGATGTGAGGCAAGGCCTGCGGAATACCATGCCCAAGAACTCCATGCAAATCGAAGGTAAAACGACTGCCTATCGTGGCAATTTGCAAGGAAGGAAAGAGATTGTTCAAGATGGCCGTGGCCACAGAGGCAATGGCCAATGCCACTAACGGCGCGGGGATTTTATTATTTATTTTACGCCATAATATGAGAATTAAAAGAGTCCCCGCTCCTATTGAGAACTCGGTTAAACTTGCGCTCCCTCTGGCATGAAATAAAGCGATCACTTTTTCCAAAAAGCGTTCGGGCATCTCAACCACTTGCAGTCCAAAAAAATCTTTTAACTGAAGTGTCAGAATGACAACCGCAATACCACTCGTAAATCCGGTGGTAACCGGATAGGGAATATACTGAATCAGTCGCCCCATTCGCACCAACCCCATCCCCAACAACATTATTCCCGCCATAAGTCCGGCCACGAGAAGACCACCCAAGCCAAATTTATGCGCGATGGGTGCCAAAATCACCACAAAGGCGGCGGTTGGTCCGGTGACTTGAAAACGTGATCCCCCCAGAAGAGCAACAATCCCTCCGCCAACGATCACAGTATAAAGACCATACTGTGGCGGTACACCACTGGCGATGGCCAAGGCCATGCCGAGGGGGATGGCAATCATGGCCACAACCATTCCAGACATCATATCGGCCTTAAGGTGTCCAAGATTGTAACCCTCATACCATCTCTCACGAAGAGCGAAAAAAGGGGTCAGCTTCACGAAGGGAATAAGACTGCTTGCATTCTGTTTATAGCGTTTCGACATCTTTAATTACCTACTTATTGGCAATATGCTTTTTTAAATGCTAGGGTTTATTGCAACATTTTGCAATAGCACTTTGATGAAAAAGCCTAAAGGATATGAAGAAGCATAAAGATTTATTACAAGTGTTAAAGGCCAATAATATGCGAATTACCCCTGCAAGGCGCTTTCTTTTGCAGTTTATTCTCGACTCCAAAAAGCATGCAGGAATTAAAACTGGGCAAATTACGCTCAAATCCATCACCCGTTTTATGGAGAAAATACTCCCGGGAGTAAACCGCTCCAGCATCTATCGCAACATTGAAGCATTTAAGAAATTGGATATTATCCAAGAGATTTCATTACCAAGCGGTAGTTTTTTTCAATATGTCTTTGATTGCAAAGTTCATCACTTCTATATTTGTAAATCCTGCGGTAAGGCCAGCGTGGGTAATGAAAAATTATTTAATAAAATTGAAGCGGCCCTTAAAGATATCCATGGATTTGCCAAGGCCAATCTTTCAATAGTTTTTTATGGATACTGCTCGAAATGTGGCCACTAATAAGCTGAGATCATTAGGAATTGATCCTAAACTATTTCTCTCAAGTTTTTCCCAATTGCTCCGAAAAGTTCCATAGAGCGATCTGGTATAATTATTATTTATGAGCACGAAGATAAAACATTTTGAAGACGAAACCATTATTCGGGATAAAACCGAAGCAAGTTACCGTCTCTTTGATGAGATGAGTAACAAAAGAAACCGTAATGAGATCTCGGATTCAAATCGCGATTTAGTACCAGTCCTGCGTGCCATTAGTGGCCCCTATATCGGGGAGCATTTCCTTCTAAACCGCGAGGTGAATGAAATTGGTCGCGATAGCTTATGCCAAATCACATTGAAAGATCCCAATATTTCTCGTCGTCATTGCAAGATCACCATCTGTTACAGAAGCGCTTTGCGCGGGGAATATAAAATCACCATTGAGGATTTACAGAGCCGTAACGGCATTCGCGTCAATGGCGATAAAATTGGCGATTCACCTGTGCCACTTCAAAATGGTGATCACATCAGGATTGGTCCGAATGTTTTTGGACTCTATCTCAAATTTCCAGAAGAAATCGAATTAGAAACTTTTCTCTATAAGCTGGCAAAAAAAGATGCCACTACCGGCCTGCTCGGCAAAAGTTTTTTCATAGGCCATCTGGATTTCGAATTTAAACGTGCACAACGCTATAAACGTCCTTTAAGTTTTGTTTTGTTGGACATAGATTTTTTCAAAAAAGTTAACGACACCTTTGGACATGTCATCGGTGATGAGGTGCTCAGAAAGGTGGGCGAGATTATTTTGGAGGCCTTACGGGTTGAAGACACCGCCGTCCGCTATGGTGGGGAGGAAATGGCGCTCATTTTACCGGAAACGACGGAAAAAGATGCCTATCTCCTGGCCGAACGTCTGAGATGTAAACTGGAAAAACTGACATTTAAAATGAACGACAAAACTTTCAAGGTCACGGCCAGTTTCGGAGTTTCGGAATATAATCCAAGTATGGCCATGGCCCAAACGCTGGTGGAAAAGGCGGATCGCGCCCTGTACAAGGCCAAAGAGCAAGGTCGTAACAACACTTATCTGGCTTCAAAGTTGGCCAGCTAGCCTATGATCAGGAGTTCACCCATGGGATTATTCACGCTCTCTTCAGTGACATTCTTACTTGCGGCATGCCTTTTGTCCGAGGGAGCTTGGGCGCAAAAGTATCATTCTGCCAACGATGCCGATGTAGAATTTTCGCTTGAGGAAAAGAATAAGGGACCGCAACCTTTTTACATCGACAAGGAGGCCATTGAGAAGGCCCGTCAGGCCCAATATGCCAGTGAGAAAAAAGAAGCCATATGGTTGGCCAAGAGAATTTCAAAATTCTTAGATCACTATCGCAGTCAAAAAATAGCTATCCAAAATCGTGCTTTGGCCGAAAGAAATTATATCACCCAACAATCCATGAATGATCTTAGCGATGATGCCAAGAAAATTTTTTCCGCCCAAGCAGAACAGGCCAGGGCACTGATCGCTCGGTCGCAACAAGAACAGTTGATGCTTGCCCAGGCCGCACAGAGTGCCCAGAAACAAGGAACAGAAGTCTCACGCGCTTTGGCCTCACTTGATCGTCCGGTTTTTAGTGTTTTTAAACATCAACCTAAACGACCTCATGCCCTGAAACTGTGGAGCAAATTGAATAAGAAGCTCGCCTATAAAGCACAACAAGCTGCCCTTAAACAGCGAGCGGCCGCCATGGGAATTGTGGCCTCAGCACCATCTTCACTCCCTTTAGGTGTACAAGCGACAAAGACCATCAAAGCAGACCGACAACCAGCAAGTTCAATCACTTCTCCCAAACGAACAGACAGTCTTTGGCAGGGAGTGGCCAACAAACTTACAGAGGCCTACAGCAAACTGAAATCTAAGTTGTTTAATTGGTAAGTTTTTTTCACTAGACTAACTAAGCCGATCATCCTAGAAAATTGAGCAATTCAAATTTCTCAGCTTCTAGGAGTCTTTATGGCACGCATCATCTTTTTGATCTCCGTCATATTCTGCCTATCCTCCACCGGTCTGATCTCATCTGAAACTGGTACTTTTCTCGAACGTCAAACCGTGGCGGCGACCTGCCAACCAGAGTTAAAAGTTTGTAGCTATTTGGCGCAAAATTTGACCGCACGCGAACTCATGGGAAGAATCTTACCCGTTATGTTCCCTGATATGCCACTTGATCCTCGGGAAGGTTATGTTCAAAGAGAAACCCTGAAAAAAATAATCTTCTGGTTTAACAACGAGGAAATGCGTCAACGTTTCTCATCCCTTCTACCTCACTTCGATACCATGGAAGATTTTGTTCCAAGCAGTATGATCAATTTGACCACTGAAATTTATGCTGTCACTGATGAGGCCTTAACCGAAATTTCCGCGACTCTCGGAATGGGCGCATCTATCGGACTCCCGAGTACTGGGACTACAGGAGATAGTCCTTCCGGTCTCAACCTCTCAGTGGGACTCTCTTACGGCGTGGCCAATTATTCGCTCAGTCTGGCCTTAACCGCCCAGCGTATTTTGAATCGAGTCTCGCGAGTGACCAGTGTGCAACAAGTGGTACCTAATTTTACCAGCATTAATTATAAACATATCACCCGTATCCATGTCTCACCGACTCCGGGTTCATCCAAAGAAGAAGAGGCCGGCTTAATGATTGGCGGCACTATTTCGGTCAATCGACGCGATCAGGAGCAAATTCTTCTGAAGGATTTCAAACTCTATTACGGAGTTGAAGTGCCTCCAGCAAGTAGTGAGGCGATTCCACGTGTGGCAGTTTTAGAAATTAACAACCCTGAACTCTATCTGATTGAGGGCTCAAGTTCTGTCGTTGTCAGTGCGAACAGTTTTGAGTTGCGCAATAATTCAAGCATTGGTTTTCCCACCAATGTAAGTCGCGGAACTCTATCAACCAAATTGATGGTCGTGGTTCGCGCTAAGGCCCTGAGCTTCGATGAATTTCTCCGCACCAATAGAGAAATGCGTGCCCTGGAGACCCAAAGTCATTTTGGCGAAGAAGAAGTGCGCC
Organism: Bdellovibrio sp.; assembly: GCA_016187935.1. Lineage (GTDB taxonomy): Bacteria > Bdellovibrionota > Bacteriovoracia > Bacteriovoracales > Bacteriovoracaceae > GWA2-49-15. Next base: position 76,357 of record JACPIU010000015.1, on the reverse strand, counting down.
AATTCCCGGAAGATGAAATTCCTTTAAACATCTTAATCGATTCGCTGCAACCTTTCGCGCGTTTAAGCCTTTCGGGTGATCGCATCTTGGGATTTCGACTGGATAAAAAATTCGCCCGAAAAAACAACTACAAAAGAAATCTCGAAATCACCATTAAGACCAAAGGGTTTAAGCAGAAGGCCGTTCGTACAGTGGAAAACTTGATGTTGGGTGGCCTAAAATTCGATGATCTCCCCGCTAAATCTTTGCGCTCCGCCATGGTAAAAATTATCATCAAGGCGCGTCCTTTTAAGAAGCTGATGCTGAGACCAGCGAGAAAAGTGCTTTATTACAATCCTGCGACCCATGAATTCTTAGTGATGAAATAATATGTTAAAAAGTTTATTCACCATTTTTCTTTTGGCCTTTCACAGCGGAGTGCAGGCGGGAAATGTTCCCACCGGAGTCCTCGATCTCGACTCACTCATGTTTGAATTTCGCGGAAAGCTTGAACGAAAGATACAAGGTCTGTTTGAAAATTACATTGCCACCAGCAATCGTTCGCAGACTATTTTTTCCTCTTCTGAACAGGTGGAATGCAGTCATCAAATGATCGCCAAAGGTCGGCCTCTGGCGGTCATTGAGTATCACTTTGAAGTCAAACCGGATGAATTGGTAGAACGTTTGAGATACACAGACTGTTTTAGGACCACCGGTCTAAACGAGATGATTATCACAAAAGGCCAAAACTTGCGTGCTTTAAATCAAGCTGAATTGCGCAGCGGCCGTCGAAGTTTTGAACTCTCCTCAAACGAAATTGAAAAGCGTTATGTATTAACCAACGACAATAATGAAGAACTGGTTTCCTTAATGGTTTATCGCCAGAATAACAATCTGCGCGCTTTTATTCGACTTCGCGGAAGTCGTTTTTTAGATATGGCGCGTGAGCTTGAAGAGGAACGGGAACGCTATGTTTATACCTTGAGCGGTTATGATATTGAGTACAAAACGGCCTTCGCCAGTTGGCACAGTCGCATGAATATGCCCGTCACCACATACTCGGCGCTCAGGTTGAAATCTGAGACCAACGATATCGTTCATTATCTGGATTCACAAAACCAACCCATCTCTATGCAAGAGTTTCAGGCCGAATTCGGGCGAGTGGCCGTCGATGGCGGACTGAGGATGGTAGGACAATTTATGGAATACCATCTCTATACTTTCCCTCCCACTGACTTTTCACGTTCCACCGTACAGAAGAATCGCTTTATTGAAGAACTTAATTTGGCCTATATCCAGTTACTCAATAATACTGATCTAAATTTAGTCACTAATTTCATCCGCGCCATTATTGATGCGATTGCGCAAGGTTTAATACGGGTGGAAGATCACAGACCAAAAACCGAATAATGAGAACTATTTTCTTTTGCTGCACCATCTTTGCCTTGTTATTACCAGCTCAAGCTGCTCTTGCTGATGATTTGCAATTCCCTGATGATCTGCCTGCACCAAAAGAATTTATGGATGGTTTTTTTAAACCTATGGAACAGTTAAGTTTCGCCATGGCGAGATTTTTTACTATCACTTGGCGCGGCCAAGATTGCCGCCAGTACAACTCAAGCATGGGCCCGCTTGAGTTCACGGCCTGCATACAAAATATTCACAAAAATGGCCGCTGGTTGCAACGGCTGACTTATTTTCTATCCCGAAACTTGCCTTTGAGCATTATTATTGAACACACTGAACCAGGAGCTATTTCCAACAATGATTTATGGAACTGGCGCTTTCCTTTGCCAAAAGGGACCTATTATTCGTTTAGTATTCCGGTACTTGGACTTTCCGCACTTTTTGAGCAAGACCAAAAAGGGATTACCTTTAAGATTAGTTACGCCCAAGAAGATTTGACCTTCTTGGAAACTGCACCAAACCCGCAAAAAATCACTCGCATCTATCAAGGTAGTTTTTTTGAAAAATTTCATGATTGCCAGGTCACTGTCATCTCTCACAATGAACTTACCCTTGCTTACTATCAAATCGACCAGGGCGAAGCAATGGCGCCATACCTTTTTCGTCGGCAATGTCTATCTGCCATACAAGAGCAGTTGCAAGGAGGCAGTGAGCATCTCATTGCGCGAATTAAACAGCATGTGTCCGTTGACTAAACTACGAAGAATTGGGTAATTTATCGGCCCAAGGGATACCACAATAAATAGCAAATTAAAAAAAGGGGGCAGTATGACTTCAGAACGTACCAGCTTGCGTCCATTTCCACTCAAAACCGGACTCGCCCCTAACCCAGACCGCCAAACACCCAGTTTTGCCAAAACTATTAAGAATAAAGCAGGACAAGCGGTGACTCTAGCTGACCCCAAGGCCACTCGTGCCCTTGTGGCCCTCATGAACCAACACGCCGTGATTGGAGGTGCCGCCTGTCACTGGGGAGGGCCTGCAGGATTCGCTGAAATGATGAGCGCGGTTCACGGGATTATGTTTAACACTCCCGGGGTATGGCATGAAAATTTCAACTTTGTTAATGATGCCGGCCATGCCGAAAACGGTATCTATGCCCTCCGCACTAACTACGGGATGGGAGGACTAACTTTAAAGGAACTTAAAACATTTCGTTCGCTAGAATCCCGTCTGACGGGTCATGGGGAGGCCCATCTCAACCCTGAAGGTGTGCTCATCTCGAATGGGCCACTTGGCTCTGGTCTCCCCCAGGCCCAAGGACTGGCCTTAGCTGATAAACTCACCGGTTCAAAACGAATTACAATTTGTTCTATTTCTGATGGTGGCTCTATGGAAGGTGAGGCCAAAGAAGCGTTTGCCGCTATTCCAGGTCTGGCACACAAAGGCCATCTCAATCCTTTTTTGCTTTTCATCTCTGACAACAATACCAAGCTTAGCGGTCGGATTGATAAGGACAGCTATAGCATGGCACCCACTTTCAATTCCTTAAGCGCCCTCGGTTGGCACGTCATTTCAGTGGAGGAAGGTCACGACTTGGAAAAAGTGTATCAGGCCATTGAAAGCGGCCTGGAGAGACTGAGAAGCCATGCCGACTGTCCTGTGGCAATCGTTTTCCGAACGATTAAGGGAAAAGGAATTCAGGCGACGGAGCAAAGTTCCAGTGGTGGTCATGGATATCCTCTCAAGGCCTATGATCCAAAATTAGGGGAATTCTTACAAGAAATCTATAAAGGCGAAACCATTCCTCCGGAATTTGAAAATTGGTTGAAGGAGATTGCGGCCAGCACTCCTGCAAAATCCTCCACCACGAGTTGTGGTGCCAAACGCGAGAAAGTGCAAGTCGGACTCTCGAAGGCCTTAATCAAGATGGCCAAGCAAGGTCTTCCGATTATCTCCGTTTCTTCGGATGTGCAGGGTTCTACAGGGGTTGCCGATTTCCATAAGGCCTTTCCCGAGCGTTCATTTGACGTCGGTATTGCCGAAGCCAATATGGTGTCCACGGCGGTTGGATTGTCGCGCTTAGGGCATATCCCCATCGTTGATACCTTTGCTCAATTTGGAATAACCAAAGGTAATCTTCCCTTGATGATGTCCGGTCTTTCTTTGGGCCCGGTGATCGGACTCTTTTCCCATACCGGTTTTCAAGACGCTGCTGATGGTGCCAGCCACCAGGCCACCACTTATTTTGCCGCTACCGCTGCGATCCCGCATGTTCAAGTGCTCTCAGTCAGCACATCCAGCGAAGCAGAATTTTATTTAGAACAGGTACTGCAAGAATTTGAACGTGAACGTTTGACGGGACATGTCCCTCCCACCACTCTCTTCTTTTATGGACGAGAAAACTTCTGTGAGAACAATGGTAGTACCAAATATGAATGGGGAAAAGGGCAGGTTGTACGTGAGGGACGCGATATCTTGCTCGTCGGAACTGGCCCAACCACAGAGTTGGCCCTGGAAGCCGCGGAACTTTTGGCGAAACAAGGAATTGAAGCATCTGTGTACAATCACATTTTTATCAACCGACCCGAGACGGAAATCTTTAAGAAACTTTTGGCCAAAAATAAAAATAATCTTATCACGGTTGAGGACCATCAACTCATCGGGGGCATGGGGTCGATGCTTATCCACAATCTGGTGTTGAATTCCTGGCAAGGTAAGGCCGCGAGTTTGGGAATAGACGGGCACTTTGGCCAATCTGCCTATTTGGCTTCGCATCTCTATAAAAAACATGGATTCGACGCCCAAGGTATTGCTAACAGGGCAAAGACCTTAATTGGCCAGTAAAGGCTTGTCGAATAAGTTGATTTTAGATATAGTCGCCAATCTTTATGCAGTAACAAGGATTCAGATCATGTCAAAGCAATGCCAGTTAACCGGACGAAAAAGACTTGTCGGGCACAAGGTTTCTCATTCAAACATCAAAACTAAAAAGCGCTCACAACTCAACCTCAAAACCAAGAAAATTTTCGATTCAGAATCAGGTGAAAGTGTGCGATTGAGGGTTTCTGCCAAGGCCATCAGATCACTCGATAAGGTTGGAGGATTGTCCAAGTATTTGAAAAAAAATAAACGTCTCTTTGCTTAATACTGATTTCATTTGAGCATTGAAGTCATAAAAAAGGGCCACGAATTCGCGGCCCTTTTTTATTTGTACAAGATGAGGCTATTCCATAATGGCTTCTAGTTCTTCGACTAAGAATCCCCATTTTGAGACCGAGCTATCAGAGGTAAATTCGAGACGTAAAGTATCACCATCAACATAATCCGTGACGTACTCAGCGCCGGCCCCTGACAAGGACTCAATTTCGTTTCTGGCCTTGCCGGTCACTTTCAAAAAGTCATACCCGGATTCAAGATCATAGCGCTTGATTTTAGCACGAACATACTTTGCTCCTGGGACAACCATCTCCCGTGCGACATTCTGATTATGTAAATAGGGATGATCTGTTTCAAATTTCTTGTCCAATCTTACAACTCGCCACGCACTTGGATCAGGTTCTTGGCGTGAAGGACGTGTGTTGGTCAAAAGATTGTAAGCATTCAAGCGTCCGCCAGAGATAGTCTTACGGCGGTAGGCCCGTATCGGTTCAGAAGTTCCCAATAAACGTTCCTTGACCTCTGCCACTGTGAGATTACCTTCTTTAGAAAGAAGGAGTCCGAGTACCCCTGTAACATGAGGGGTGGCCATGGAGGTACCTGAATAAACATCGTAAGAATTGTTTGTTACGGTGGAAAGAACTTTATGCCCTGGTGCTGCGACGTGAACTGTTCGCCGGCCGTAAGAGGAGAAGGAGGCCAATCCGTCTCCGTTGGTATGGGCCGCAACAGAAATCACGTTATCAACTTCATAGTTGGATGGGTAATGAGGAGACTGGTCATTATCAGAGCTACTATTACCAGCAGCAGCAGTAAAGATGATGCCCTTATCATTGGCACGCTTGATGGCGTCAAAGAGGGCCTCGGAACGTCCACCGCCGCCCCATGAGTTTGACATGATATCAACACCTAAATTAGTAGCATAATCAATTGCAAGGACGGCATCAGCGGTAGTGCCTGAACCCGCGTCAGATAAAAATTTCACGGCCACCATCGTCACATCGGCCATAACACCGGCAACACCAATACCATTGTCATGAACAGCACCGATAGTGCCTGAACAGTGAGTTCCATGGCCATGGCCATCAAGCGGGTCACCATCTTTGTTGGCAAAGTCATATCCATGAATATCATCGACAAATCCGTTGTTGTCGTCGTCCACGCCCGCCTTGCCGTTCGCTTCTGCTTCATTGCTCCAGATATTGGCCTTGAGGTCTTCATGATTGTAATCAATACCAGTATCGATAATGGCAACCTTAACCTGACGTGACCCCTTGGTTATTTCCCAAGCGCGAAGGGCCTGGACGTCTGCTCCGGCCACTCCCCGAGTACCGTCGGGAGCATTGTTACCTGTATTATTCAATCCCCAGAGTTGCCCGAAACGGGGATCGCTGGGTGCCAAGGAAGAATCATAGGCGGCGCTCACAGCATTTTTTGCAAGAGGTTTTCCGACTGTATAAATATAGTTCGGCTCAACGTATTCAACTCCATCCATCCCGGCAATGCTAGAAATGGTCTTGGCCAAATCGGCCTTATCACTCACCTTGATATGCACCAGTTCTCCGAATCCCACATGGTAAGATTTTGACCATAAAGTTTTGAGTGCCTTATGTCCGCTGAAGTGCGCGGCACTCGCCCCATCTTTGAGTTTAATAATCAACTCTCCCGGGACATGGGGAGATTTCAAATCCACTGTGGCCATCCCTAATAAAGGGAACGCCAGAGCACATAAACCAATTCCTTTCACGGCCTTTCTCATGTTGTACTCCTTCAACGCCAAATCAAGACCTTCCATGACCTTGATAAAATTGTTTCTATATAAAAAGCCTATTGTTATGCTGCGCCGCTCACCCATCCTGGAAAGAATTGCCCTTTTAAACTCATCCTCAACTTCTGCCAAGCGTTATATTAAAATGGTCTCTATATGATTCATCGACAATCAAATGATCCTGTCCTCATCAAAAAAATCTCCCTGCGAATTTGGTCCCTACGGGATGAAGTCGAAGCACGAATTAAGGAACATTTGGCACAAGAGGGTGATGCGAATAGTTCTACCGGGAATGACGGCGTGAACAGTTACTTGCAAGGCCTGATCAGCGAATACACGCCCAATTCAGTGGGCACTGAGACAAGCGCTCCATCCCCTGAGAATTCACCAGAAAATAAACCAGCGCTTAACCTCATTAAGGGCGGACAAGATGAGAAATCGTCTGACGTTGCCGACCCAACGGTCCCCCCTGCCGCAGCAGAGGCCCCAGCGGTATCCGAAGTGACAAATGCTGACGATCAAATTCAGGCCTCAAGTCCAACGGAGAACCCGGTAGAAGCAACAAGCGAAGCGGAACCCCAAGCGGAACCTCAAATCGCTGCTCCCCAAGTGGACCCCAACGCCCCTATTATTATCCGCCAAAAAACCCCGGCCATAGAACCCGCTAAACTTTGCCATGGACGTACTGTCTTGGGCGAAATCTACATGGATAAAATGTCTTTCTTTGCAGGACGACGTTTTTCTGAGGGTCAGGCCATTGTTATTGAATTTCTTATCCCGAAAAGATTTATTGTTAATGCTGATGTTGTCTATTGTCGCCATTATAGTTTAAAAAGCCGCATTATCAGTGGACAAAAACTTCCTTATCGCATCAGTGTCAAGTTTACTTTTTTAAAACCTGGTGAGCGAACGCTTCTGCGCGAATTTCTAGAATCCATTGAGCCCGACCTTACGACGATCAAACAAGAAGTCAAACCGAAAAAACCGGCCGCCGAAAGCGATGGATTAGACGACCTCGCCAACTTGGATGTCTAACAGATCGTTGATAATAAACCTGCTCCTATTACTTTGAACTTTTTTGTTCTTCCGCTGCAATAGCAAATTTTTGCGCACCAGCACGTTTAGCTGTATCCATAATGGCCATGGCCTGCCCTAACTTGGCATTTTCATCACCTTGGAAGATCACCAAATTGGCCGATTCGGCGGCCAATGCAGTTTGAATAGCGGTAAATAATTGCTCATAATTAACCGGTTTCCCTTGAACAAACAGCCCCCCAGACTTGTCAAGTGACACCAGAACCGACTTATTTTCATTCTTTGCCCGAACACTTTGAGTTTTCGGAAGATCGATATCCAGCCCTGTGTCGAGGGAGACAGAAGATGTCACCATAAAAATAATCAATAAGACAAGCATGATATCGATCAAAGGGGTCATGTTGATCTCAGTTTGAAGAGGGCCTTGACCTTCTTCAGGATTTTGATCATTCAATGCGGAGGAGTTGAACGACACACTTACCTCACCTGTTCTTTTAAGAGACTTTCTTTACTCTCTAATTTACGCTCCGACATGACATCCATGAAGTCTTCCAATAAATGGCGTGTGCGTCCTTGCAGTTCAGTAAAACGGGTTTGAAAATAGTTATAAAGGACAACCGCCATGACGGCGACCATGATACCGGCCGCCGTGGCAACTAAGGCCTCGGCCAAACCACCCGCCACCACATTAAAACCACTTTTCCCGGTGGCCGCGATCGATTCAAAAGATTTTATAATCCCCACAACCGTACCAAACAGACCTATAAAAGGTGCCGACGGGCCGATGGTGCCCAGAATCCACATTGAACTTCTTAGATCTACAAAAGCTTCTGTTAAACGCCGCCCTACTCTCGATTTCCACATCTCACTATTATCACCCGGACCTTGTAACATGGCCTCCATCGAAGGCCCCAAACACTCCACCATCTGGCATAATCCCTTGGCCTCATGAATTTTCTTCTCGCTCAAAAGCGCAGGAATCTTTTGGGCCATAAGGGATAATTCTCTTTTGAAATTGCGAATGGCCAGCCATTTAGCACAGGCCACGGCCCAGACTAACAGGGAGCAGATCACCAAAGGAATCATGATCAGGCCACCCGTTTTGAGGGAGGCCATCAAATCAATGCTGGAGTTGGATAGTTAGATTTTTCTTCGAAAAATGGCGTTTCATTTTTGCCTCCTGGCCAAAAATAGAACTCTACGGTACTCGGCCGTCATGGCCGCTTCTATTGTTAGATTTTTCTTCGAAAAATGGCGTTTCATTTTTGCCTCCTGGCCAAAAATAGAACTCTACGGTACTCGGCCGTCTTGGTGGTGTTCTCTGCATTATGTTTCTTGCAAAAAGTGCTTTTCACAAAATCCTCTATACGGCCCTGAAGCCCCACGCTAAAATTGCCCGTATCGTATCAATGATTGACCATAACGGCCAATCAAGTCAGTAGGCCGACCAAAAGGCGTAACAAAAAGCGAGTATATCGTTTTCATGGTTAAATCCCACACACTTTCAACATTCTTATTTGTTTTTTTTATTTTATTTACTTTCACTGTAGCGCTCTATTCTGATTTCTACCAAGCGCCCAAAGTAGGTCAATTTCAAGTCAAAGAAACTCAGTTGGTTTTCAAAGATGGAGATTTTGAGAATTTGGTTGAAATTCGATTTAAAAATCGCTTAGGCGATTTTTTACTGAATCGCCCCGGAACCGAATTTTTTGAATGGCAGTTGACCAAACCCCGATTGCTCCCCGCCGCCACCGCCCCCATTTACACCATCCTAAATCAACTCTATAAATTAAAAGTTCGCAAGATTTATGAGCTTGAACCCATCAACACCTATAATTTCTCTCTCGACACACCAGTTCTGGAAGTTGACCTGAAAAATCAAGATGGCAAAACCTGGGCCATTCGTTTCGGCCTGAGTAACTCTATCGATAACTCTACCTACATTTCGGTGAATGCCAAGGACGCCATCTTTCACATCGACGGACTCAGTGAGAATTTAGAAACAATGGACTTGGCCAGATTTATCGAATCAAAAGTCGCTCCCTATCCGCCTGAACGGGTCAAATCCATCGCCTTTTACCGGGCCGAAAAGAAGGATAATAGTTTGATGATCAAGGCCATACACAAAGACAACAAAGAATGGGTCGATGATTCTGACAATCCATTGCAAGAAGACCTGGTTAATGAATTATTAAGGGAATTTCTCTCTATCAAGGCCCAAGCAATCTTGGACGTCATTCCAGAAAACGCCCAGGCCAATATTATCAAAACTAAAACTGCCCCCTTGTGGACGATGGAGGTGGAACTGGCCGGCGGCACCATTGTTGAATATGCCATTAGTGATCTTATGGAGAAACCAATTCCTGAGCTTAAAATTGAAAAGCGTTCACATTTCTTGATTAATGCTAAGCACTTGCAATACCCCTATTTAGTATCAAAAGACTATTTTAAATTGTGGGAGCAATTTTCAGCTCAACGATTAAAAAAACTTCCCATCAAAAAATTATTTTATTAACCTGAGTTCGGGATTATTAGGAAGCTGCACGCTTATTGGGAACCAAGCGCGAATTACTGGGCAAAGCGCGGTTTTTGCTAATCTTGCCGGGATCGACGAAGACCTTGATAAAATTTTCCAGGATTAAACTATTGTAACGTTTCACCAAATCAGAATCGACCAAAATCCTCTTGAGTGTCTCAGGGGGCGAGGTTTTTTCCGCGATCATAAAATGCACAAAATCATCGCACAAAGAAATAATATTCGAAATGCTCAGGACCTTGTTTCCTTTGAGTCCATTGGGAAAACCCGTGCCGTTAAAATACTCATGATGTTGCAAAATAATTTGACGTACATTCTGTCCGATCATCAAATTATTACTCAAAATTTGATCTGCAAATTCCGGGTGCTTTTTGTAAATTTCCAATTCCGCTTGGGTCATTGTGGCAGGTCTTTTCTCTACCAGCTCTTTGGGCATTTTTACTTTCCCAACATCGTGCAATAAGCAGGCCAGAGCAGTCGTCTCGATCATAACCTTCGACTGCCATTCAAACTGCTTGATGATAGCGGTAGCAAAAAGGGTAACAGAGTAGGAATGAGTATAGGCATTAGGATCGAACTCCTGAAATTCTCTTAGTACCTGATAAAGGTCCGGCTGATTTTCGATCAACTGATACATATTCTGTGCCAGTTGCTTACTCTCCTCAACCGCTTGGGGTTTAAGTCCTACGGAGTAAACTTCCTCAATTAACTTTTCGGCAGTGGCCTTCATCATTTTGACTTTGGCCTGGCCGCTGACTTTCACACTCGTTATGATTTTTGAAGCGAGATAGTTACAGTACTGGATGTATTTTTTTCGATCCGTATTATGGAAATACAGGAATTGAACACCCTTTTCATTTTTATATCGATTCAGACGCTCTATGGAAAAGGTGTCACCGGCAAAGAGAATTTTGACATATTTATCTTTGCCCAATTGAATAAAGACATCAAAAAGAATCGCCCGCCCGGTATAAAACTCTTCTATTTTTACTTTGGTAAAATTGGCATCCGTCTCCTTAACTTCCATTTCTTCCGTAGGTCCGGTTGGTTTAGCAATATTTTTTACCAGATCATCAATCGTCTGCTGGCCTTCCAAGACATCTCGCAGTTGATCCAAGGTAAATGGCTTAACCATGACTTCGGTGGCACCTAACTTTCTCAATTTTTCGCCATCCAAATTATCCTTCTTGAGTTCCTCTACACTTTCCACTAAGACCATCACTCTCTGCCCGGCATGCTTGGTGCGCACGAATTTTAAAACTTCAAGACCGCTATGGTTTTTAATGGCGAGATTGAGGACAACTGCAAAAAATTGGTGGTTATAAAGTGACAGCTGGGCCTTTTTGCCACTGTTCACAACTTCGACCTCATACAAATGTTGCTTCAAATAGTTCGCGGTTGAGTCCAACCACTCATTTGAAGGGTCCGCCAATAGGATTTTTAACGCCAGAGAATTCCCCCGGAAAAAGACCGCATATCTAATCTTTTATCGGGCCATGGGAAGTCTTGAATTAGAAAAAAACACTCAATCGCCCAGATCAAGTTTTGCTTTGAAGAAAAATACTTGCCTGAAATAATCGAGTGAGGAAAACTATTTGATTTCTTTATGTAAAGTATGCTTACGCAGATGAGGATTATACTTCATCATTTCTAATCGATCAGGTGTCGTTTTTTTGTTTTTGGTGGTTGTATAGCGCGATGGAGTTTTGCCATCTTTTCTTGCTTCGGTACATTCTAAAGTTATAATTACACGGGGCCCTTTTGCCATACAATCCTCCAGCAACGCCATTAGTTAACTTAGGCGAGGAAACATAACCAATTAAAAGCACGTTGACAATAGGGTAAGGCCTACGTTTATATGCTTTATTAAGAGAGGTTGAAGAAGACATGACATCGGCCATCCCTGTCAGAACGATTACGCAAGAAAATTGGAATTATTGCTGCTACAAAACTGCTCGTCATCGCGCCTTTATTTCAATGGGCGGAGAATATGCCAGTAACGGAGAAACAAATATTATTTACTTTTCGACGGTGTCTGATCATGATGATCAAGAAATATACCAACGTGCCTTTCACGACCTTGCCTCAGCGCTGGTGTTTTTAAATCAAACTTATGGGCACTGGCACTATTTCGATCCCTCCATGCAGGGACAGGGATGTGGGTCATGCCATGCCCACTGATTGGATATTTGTCTTCGAATTCGAATGCAACCCCTTAAAACTTCTTGACGAATCAAGGCCTTTTTGGGAAATTACCGCGCTTAAATGTATCTCTATCCACGCGTGAGGTTTGTATGAAAGAGGGTATCCATCCAGAATATCGTCCTGTGGTTTTCCAAGACGTATCTGGCGATTTTGCATTCTTAACCCGTTCAACAATTAAGACTCAGGAAACTGTTAAATGGGAAGATGGCAACGAATATCCTTGTGTTAAAGTGGACATTTCCTCAGCTACCCACCCCTTCTATACAGGCAAGGCAAAGGTCATTGACTCTGAAGGGCGCATTGAGAAATTTAGAAAGAAATTTGGCAACGCCTACGCCGGCAAGAACACAAAATAAACCATTGCCCTGTGACTTTTACCTGTCCTATTGCAGCTATTTCTTGTAGCGACTAAAATGCTCGCCATGAAAAAGGTGATTGCGACCTTGATTATTCTACCACTTTTAGGTTGGTCCATCTGGCATTATTTTTCTCAACCTCTTTATGTTGAGGAGGAGATTGTTCAAGAAAACAGCAATCTTTCTTCCAAACGAGTTGCGGATGAACGTCCCTTGACCGTTAGCATGAAGAATCACGTTCATCAAAATCGGCGCTCCTTTGAAGAAAAATGGGAACGTATGGAAGAAAAATATATGATGCGATTGGAAACCTTGGCCCGGCTCCTAAAGGGCAACAATCTTCAAGATCTCTCCATCGGTGATGAAATGCCTGACGATCTCCCGGAAGATGTGGCGCAAGCTTGGCAGGCCTACTTGAGCATGCTATCCAAACTAGAAAAACTGAAAGTAGAACAAGATCAGATTGAAGAAGATTTTATCCAAATGGCGCGCAAAGGAGTGTCTCTGGCACTGATCGAAGGCTAACTATCAGCGCGCTTTTGATTTTGGGCCGCCACCACCACCTGATTCTTCACCACCACCTTCATGGCCACTCCCACTTCCATCGCGACTTTCATTGATATGGGTACCATTGCTCGCCCCCGGCGCTAGGGCATATTGGCCATCAGATTTCAGCTTAAAATCCTGCGATTCGGTACACACAGGAGTCTGAAAGGCTGCGGCCCTATCACGTCCCTCACGGCAAAATCTGATAATTCCTTCTCGTGCCCGATCTAAACTCCTCGTTAGAGATTTGAAATAGAGATTAACAGCTTCACAATTGTAATTTGTATCAACCGCATAATCGAAGGTAAGTCCTAGCGTAAGCATCAGGGACAGGCCTCCCATCCCCACCAAAATGCGTCCCGGACAGCGCTCCTGTGCTGCGAATAATCTTCTCTTCAGATTACATTTTAATTTTCCCGAAAATTCCGACCATTGATAGCGACACTGGGCCGCATCGCCAAAGTCACCATCACGATTCCCCATACACTCATCAACCGCTTCACATTTAGAGCGTGTATTGGGTAGACCATCTGGTATGCAGGTATCTCTCCGCACCAGACATTGCTTTAATGATTCACAGCCCAGACGCACATCACGCACCAAGAGGTCAGCATTCCTTAATGCCTCTTCGCATTTAGCTGTGCTGGCAAATGCTGATTGCCAGGAAGACAAACAGAGTATGAAGGCAAAGAGAATAGAATAACAAAGGAACAATCTAGTCATACGCCACCTCACCCCTCTACTTATCGGGAAGTCAGAGAGGCAAATTGAATGAATCATGAAGAAGTTTTGTCAATTAAGCGATTTCAGATAGTTACGAGAAAAAACCGTTTTATCATAAACAAAAGACTAGGATTTCAATTTTTGAAAAACACAATCAAAGGCAAAAAACCTTCTTTTCACACTCTCTGTAAAGAATATTCAGCATAATACAGAAAATGTTTGGAGGTCTTATGCAACTTTGTACCCCTTTAATCCCTTCGGCCGAGCAAAAAATTTTGCTTGAGGCCTTGCAATTACGTCGATCCATTCTCATTCAAGGCGAACCAGGAACTGGAAAAACCACTCTGGCCCACTGGCTTCTGGAGCATAAAAAAAACCACAGGCCGATCACTCAAATTTACCTGGATGGCAAAAATTCAAAGGGAGAGCAACTCGAAGTTCAATTGGAAGAAAAAACAAATCAGCAGCATGAAATTATTTTGATCATCGATGCCGCCGAGTTGATTCCTCTTCTTCTTCAAATGAAAATCGTCCGATTGATCGATCGACATCGAATGACAATCATTTCAACCGCTAATCTCTCATTGGCAAAAAAAGTTGTGAAAGGTGAGTTCAGGGCAGACCTCTATTCACGGCTTAAACACCAGAGTATTGTCTTGAAACCTTTGCGTGAATTACCCGAATGTCTGCCTGAAATTCTGAGACGAACCGCCTTCTTGCGCGCCAATCTCCTTCTGGATAAAAACGCGTTGCAAGTCCTTGCTCGACACCCCTGGCCTGGAAACTTACGGGAAGTATCAAATCTCTTTGAAAATCTCCGTAATCATCCCAATTTTCCTCAGATCAATAATTGGGAATTATTACTGAGACAAAAAACCCCCATGGCCGAGCACATAAAAAATAATGCGTATGAAATGGATGACACGACTTTGCAGCAGCTGCATCAGCAGGGTCTTCGAAAATTTCTCAAGAACATGGAACAGTTGTTGGTACAAAAGATCTATCAGAAAAATCAGGGGCATGTGAGAAAGACGTTACAAGATTTAAAAATTTCCAGTGGCACTTTCTATCGCGCCATAACCCCTTCTTAAGCGCTTATTTTTTCTCCCTGCTATGGGCCAGCGATTCTAGCAGACCGAGAAAAACTAAATGAACCGGTCCCTTTTTAGCTGGGTCATTAATAAATTTTTCAATCTTATCCGTCACTTTGACCAAGTCTGCCACAATCTCTTTTGCCGCATCCGCGGTTAATGATTCATTGATAATCATACAAAAATTTGGTGCTCCGGATTCTGTGGGCCTATTCCATAAATCCGGTCGAATGGCACTTGCCGCCAACATGGCCAGGCGTCGGGTAAGTTGGTGGGATTTGAAATAGAATTGCTTGACAGTAGTATGAAAACGTCCTGCATCTTCATAAATCCATTTTTTTGACAGAAAAATTCCCAAATTGTCTAGATATCTCTGGCCCAATTCAAACAGTTCTTTGGTTGAAACACCGGCATGATGCGAAGCCAGTAGGAATGTGGTCAATGCAGCATCATCATGTTCAAGAAGATAACGTTCTAGTTTTTGAGAAAATTGTTCATCATTTTGGAATAACGGTCTTTTCTCAAAATCTTTTAAAAATTGCTTCAGATAACTCTTCTCTTGTTGTCCTAAAAAGGGGCGATTGAGGTCTCCTAATAAAAAACGCGTGACCGCCATGAGCGGCTCAGGGCCCAAGACCGTCTTTTCATTCAGTAAATTCGATATCGTACTCTTGGAGACTCCACTTCCCCTCGAGGCCCATTCCTGGTTACGTCTTTTCTTGGCATTCAAAATGGTGCGCAGGCAAGTCGCAATTGCTTTTTGTGCGGATTCCAGTGTCATCGATTGCATAGGCCTCCCGACCCCGACCATTACCGCCCTAGTGCCCGAAACTTATGCGCGGAAAGTTGTTCTTTAACTTCAAAGTTGAGTATATCACCAGAACGCAACTTTTCTAATTTTTTCCGCATCTCAGAATCCGTATCGCGCCTCAAAAATTCAACTTCAATATTTTCCAGATTCTTGTCACCCATGTGACAGACCAGGAAACGAAAACTGGCCTTGGTGGGAGGAAAGGATCGCACCACACGAAACAATGTTCGGTCTTCGTATTCTCCTTCCCGAGCATAAACATGGGCCGACAAAGGTCTCGTGCGACGATCAAGGTGAAGTTTTTGAGAAAGTCTTTCAATGCTCGGATGGTGGGTGGTTAACATAATTTGATGACACCAATCAGTTGATCTCGCTTGATTCATGGGACATGGAAATTGACTGTTTGGGCAGGGGAAAATATTATTCCACCCCATTTGTCCAAGCTCCTGCCTTATCAGTAACATTTCTTGGAACACCGCCTTTGTACCCGGTTCTATAAAAATAACAAAATCAGGCGCCAAATGCTTGATGATTTGTAACGTATTCTGGCATCCCATTTCATTCATGCTATTGCCAAAACAAAGAGTTAATTTTTGCTCCGGTCCGACAATTTCAGCTCGGGGAAGATTGAGAATTTTTTTGGGTGCTTCCCAATGAATGGTGCTACTCTGCGAACCAAAATGCTTCCAGACTTTTTGCGCCTGCTGTAACATCAAAGATGATTGATCCACGCCAAAGAAAACTCCACGATGTTCCTGAGCAAAGTATCGCGCCCAGGCGACAAGGTAAGTGCCGGGACCAGTTCCCCAATCCATGAAAATTGAGGTCTTCAACACCTGTCTAAATGTCATCGGTAGGCGATCCAGTACGTATCCAAGAGCAGCAATATTAGTGGGAAAATAAAAATAGGTGTAAGCAGAAACTTGCTCAGGTGATAAACCATAGGCGGTTAAATCCGTTCGATCAGTGGTAAATCCGGTGGAAAGCTGGCCTACCATTGAAAGTAAGCGGGCCTCACTCAAGGTTGGTTCCAAGAGTGAGGCCCGGACATTTTCTTCGTTTATGGTACTGAGCAGGCGATCGCTCCAGCTCACGCCTGCATTCCGTACGTCCTGTACATTATCTCTTATCCATAGGGATAAAAGGACGTTGATTGGCGCCGGTATAAATCTGTCGCGGACGCACAATCTTGGTCATTGGATCTTCGGTCATTTCTTTCCATTGGGCCAACCAACCAGGAATTCGACCTAAGGCAAACATGGCGGTAAACATCTCGGTTGGAATGCCAAGGGCGCGATAAATAATACCGGAATAGAAGTCCACATTTGGATAAAGCGAACGCTCCTTAAAGTAAGGATCTTTCAAGGCCGCAGCTTCCATTCCTTTGGCAATATCCAGCAGAGGATCTTTTACACCAAGTCGGCCAAGCACTGTGTCGCAAGCGACTTTGATAATTTTCGCGCGTGGATCAAAGTTTTTGTAGACGCGGTGGCCGAATCCCATCAAGCGGAAACCAGAATTTTTATCTTTGGCCTTAGCAATGGCCTTGGTCACATCACCACCATCGTTACGGACTTCTTCCAACATCTCAAGCACCGCTTGATTTGCGCCTCCATGCAATTGCCCCCAGAGAGCATCAATTCCGGCAGAGACCGCGGCAAAAACATTGGCCTTGCTAGATCCAACCACACGCACCGTAGAGGTGGAACAATTTTGCTCATGATCGGCATGCAGGATGAGCAGAATGTCGAGAGCGCGAGAAATTTCAGGATCGATTGTAAAGCCCGGTTTGTGGAACATCATATTGATGAAATCACCAGCATATGTTTGATCTTGCCGAGTTGGAACGCGCTCGGTAATACCTTTGGTTCTGCGATAATAGTAAGAGATGATCAGTTTGAATTGGGCAAAAATTTGCGCCATAACTTCATCTTTTTCTTCTTTCGATAAATCATTTTTTAGATACTGAGGATAAAAGGCCGAAAGACCGGCCAGTACCGAACTTGCCACCGCCATTGGATGCGCATCAAGCGGATACTGATCAAGAATTTTGTAAACACCTTCGGGAAGAGACGAGTACTTATGCACGCGATCACAAAATTCTTTAAATTGTTTTTTATTAGGAAGCTCTCCATAGATCAAGAGATAGGCCACTTCACGAAAGATGGCCTTTTCGGCCAATTCGTCGATGGAATATCCGCGATAGCGAAGAATACCTTTTTCCCCATCTAAAAAAGTAATGGCGGATTTACATGATCCTGAATTCATAAGTCCGTTATCCAATGTGATGCAACCGGTATCGGCGCGAAGTTTGGAAATATCAATGGCCTTCTCACCCTCCGTACCTTGAATTATGGGGTACTCAACGGTCTTACTGCCAATTGTAATTTTCGCTGTCTCACTCATGAAATCCTCCTAAAATATTGACCTCTATTAATAAATGTAATGAGGCAATATTCTAACAACATTTCAGTTAAAGAAAAGACGAGTCCCCGAAAGCTAAAAAAAATCAGTTACCTTAATGTGAATTATCGGATGACCATTGAACAGGATTGTTGTGCCAGGCCATGAGAATATCTCGATCTTTTTGATCAAACATCTGATGTCTTTCCGCAGCAAGCACAAGATCTTCGAAAGTAACGAGAGATTTGAGCTGTAAACCTAAGTTGCTCAGGATGCGGCCAGACTGGGGCATTCTATAGTCGACGATTGATAAGGCGCCTATTGGTATCGTTCCGCCGTTATGAGCAGCGTGGCATGCCTTTTCCAAAGAACTGGCCTGATTCACCAAATCTTCTACTAATAATAGTCGCATGCCCGGACTAATATCACCTTCAAGTTGATTTTTTCCTCCGTGCTCCTTGGCGCTTGATCGGATGTACACCATCGGACACTGCAAACGATCGGCGAGCAGTGTGGCATGAGGTATCCCTGCAGTAGCGAGACCGGCCACGGCATCAAACTCCAATCCTTCCGATTGCCATTCTCTTACCACCGTGGCAAAAAACTGGGCCACCAGTGTTCGCGCCTGGACATGAGTTAACAACTTGCGATTATCACAATAAATTGGCCCTTTAAGACCCGATGCATAGAGAAAAGGAGCATGAGGCGAAAACTTAACACAGCCTAAAGTTATCAAGGTATCTGCGACAGCTCTCACTGATTGTGGGTCTAGCATAAAAACCACCTATCTAATATTTAGATATCATTTATTACATTAATCTAGTGTCAGAGGCAGTAAGAACGTATTATAACCGCCTTATCATGAAGAAGCATCTAGCATTTATCTTATCCATCGCCTGCATTGTTTGGGCGCCGTTGGTTATCGCACAGACCACCAGCGATACCATCACGCTTGAAGGTGAAGTTACTCAAGTCTTTTTTCCTCAGGAATTACCTGTTGAAGGTCTACATATCTGCCTCAGCTATTTAAGAACAATCAATGGCACTGTCGCCTTGGTGGAAGATTCTAGCTCATGTCATTACGCTCGCCGTTTTAGGCACCAGATTGGGAGTTGGGCGCATGCCACGGAACCCGCTGAGTCCTACGTACAAGATGAGTCTTTAAAAAACGTACTCGAAAGAGTGGCACCCAAGGCCACATTTTTCATCTTAGAAATCGAATAGATGTTATTTCCAGAACTGAAAAAGGGCAGAATACCCAATTTATAGCATGCTCTTAAGGCAGGTTTTTGAAAGGGGAATTGCTATTCTTCCTTATGCTTGCGAAATAGGCCCAAAGGAAATTGTGGTTGGGAAAAAAATACCCTTAGTGTTTAATCAGCTTACTGTTCAATAACTTCATATTCGACTTGTTCCGATTCAACCGATGGACCTTGCTCAGTTGAAGAAGTGGAACGAGTTCCTTCAACTAAAAATTTGTTTTCATCTTCCCACTGGGTGGTGGATTTCTCTTGATCGAAAGAATCGTCAAGGGCAATTTCATTACCCGCCATTTGTCCAAGGACTTCACTATCGCCAGCATCGGCCGCGACAACCAAATTTGAGAGTGACAACGTAGACAGTATTATAATGGCCAATAGTATTTTCATAAAAGTATCTCCCTACTTTTTCTGAGATGTACTATATCACAGGTCTATGGCATTCTTTGGCCAATGAAGCGTATGCATCTCTCTACAGAAAAAAAGAAAATAAGATCTCGATTTATTTAATGATTGTGGTGAGTTATAGGTGGTGCATAATGTCTATACACCTTTGTAAGGATTACATAGTCGTTTCCGAGGCAAACTAGGCCGCGCCTTTGCGTTTTTTTTGCAATTCTTCCAGCTTTTTACGCAATTCATCTTCCTCACGCTCAAGATCGCGTTCCATCATTTGCTTTTTACGCTCACTTTCCAGCTTATCTCTTCGCTCTAACGCCTCTTTCATTTGGGCCAATTCTTTTTCGGTTTTGGAAACGCGATCTTCGAGATCTTGCAAAATCACACTATTTTCTTGTATGACCTTTTCCAAATTCTG
The DNA here is from genome assembly GCA_016187935.1 of Bdellovibrio sp. Lineage (GTDB taxonomy): Bacteria > Bdellovibrionota > Bacteriovoracia > Bacteriovoracales > Bacteriovoracaceae > GWA2-49-15. The sequence goes on along the minus strand of JACPIU010000015.1, from coordinate 56,262 downwards.
TGACTCAATTTCCGCCACTTGAACCTTGCACATCATGAATTGCTGTTTCAATTCCTCGCGTTTAGCGATGATCGCTGCCATTAGTTGTTTTTTACTGGCCGCATCTCTCAATTTCATTTTGGATATTTCAAGCAGTTGCTTACAGTCATCCCGTTCGCGACACAAATTTTTGTACTGTTCTTCCTTGTTCTGCGAGCCACGTTTTAATCCCAGCGTAGTGCGCACGATAATTTGCTGCCCCAGAATACGACGCGCCTCCTCTTCTTCCAATTCCGGATCCGTATTCACCAGATATTTGCACTCCAGAAATTCCACAACATCTTTATTTTGAAGCCCCTGAACCTGTCCGGGGGGAACGGGATCACCATTCACTGAGACAGGAAACTTATCTGAGTAAGCAGCGACTGAAAAAACATTTTCTTTTACTCCAAAAGTCGCCACAGGAATCTTCTCTCCTGATTCATCTGTACTTTTAAAATTAATAATGTCGATGAGAGGCACATTTTCTACAGCAGCAAAATCATAAATAAGCCACTGGGCCTTCAACCGCAATTCACGTTTTCTTTTAAGCTCTACTGATTCGTCCTCAAATTCAATGACGCGAACGCGTCCCATATAATTATCGGCCATGCTCCTCTCCTCTCGTGCAAAATTTTGTCCGACAATATTTCTCCACACTGACTTCTCGGAAACTTCACTTTCAAACTTTAGTCGCTCGGAACTCTCTAAGTGGTTGATAAATGTACCTTATGGATGAGGAACTGACTGTCCCAGGAGTATCACTTCTCGGGGTGTAAGTGCTCTCCATTCCCCAGGTAATAAATCACCAGGTTTGAACTGGCCATACCCTACTCTTATCAAGCGCAGCGTAGGATGTCCGATAGCGGCCGTCATATGACGAACTTGGTGGTTTTTTCCCTCATGTAAGATAATTTCTAACCAAGTTGTCGGAATATTTTTTCGCTCTCGCACCGGCACGTTAGAGTTGTGCGCACTCATCACTGCGCTCTTCATCTCAATGTCGGTTAGCACTCGCACTTCACATTCTCTGGCCTTTCGCCCATGGAAAGTCGGCCCAGATTGGAGCGTATCAAGCTCGCTCTCATTAGGACGACCATCGACCAGAACCCAATAGATTTTACTCTTATGACTTTCAGGACTCATAATATCATGCCGCCATAAACGATCATTGGTAAGGAGAAGCAAACCTTCACTTCTTTTATCTAAACGTCCCACTGGCCAGACATCACCGGGCAGACCCATTTCCGCAAGAGTTTTTTCTCCTTCGTTACCGGTAAACTGCGAAAGAACATCGTAAGGTTTATTGAGTACCAGATATTTATTGTGAAGGCCTTTTCTCAGTACATCATAAAAATCTTGTGGGACGGAGGATTCAATTTTAATACTTGTTTGATTGATAGGATCGACAAATTCTAAAGCGGCAGCATGCAGATAATGTCTGACACTTGGTAATCCCTGATCTTTTTTGAAAGGCCCGTACAATTCATCACCCACCAACGGTAGGCCGTGAAAAGCGGCCTGCGCGCGAATCTGGTGTTTGCGCCCAGTTTGTGGTCGGAAGCGAATCAAATCAAGACCAATACCCTCATCAATAATTTCGAATTCGGTTATGGCAACATCCCCACCTTTTGACACAATTTCCATGCGCGATAACTTGTTATGCACACGCTCCTTGAGATAATCTTGCCATTTCCCGTGTTTCTCACCACGCCTGTTTGCATAGGCGACTGCATAATAAGTTTTTCGTATCAGATGTTGTTTAAAAAGCTGATCGAGACATTGTCTTGCCTCCCGGGTTTTAGCAAAAAGGATAACCCCAGATGTTTCGACATCCAGTCTATGAGCAACTGTGGCGGACAAAAGTTTGGAGTCGGACTCACCCACCCAACTCAACAAGGAGGGGCGTTTGGGGTCTTGAGTGGGCTGTGTACTTAGTCCGGCAGGTTTTTCAACTGCGAGATAATGCTCGTCTTGGTACAAAATTTTGGGAAAATTCGACATACTCATACCGAGTTCCAGCATATCAGAGGCCGAGAACCGTGTAAAAAATTCAAGAACATGGCAAGAATTCTGGGGGCCGCTAAACTGAACCCAAAACTATCAATAAGGGGATTAGTATGTCCATTACTTCCAATCACCGCAGATTTCTATCCAAAACTTGTGGGACGGCCGTTCTCTTCGGTCTCATGAGTACTTCCGCCTTTGCAGAATTGGGTAATGCCATTTTGATAGGTAAGGTTCCAGGCCGTTATTTGACTGGTAAGTCCATCACCAAATCATTCCTATCAAAAGTGGTCATTGAAAAGGGTATTATCCAGTCAGTCACTCCCATCACCAAAAATGAAATTGCAGGAATTCAAAGTAACGCACAGGTTCCTGTCGTGGTCTTGGGCCAAGCCACTAAAGATAAATTCGATGTTATTTATCCTGGTTTGTTTGACCTGCACAACCACACCAAACAGAATATGCTGCCTCTTTGGGGTGAGGCCCATGGCCAGTTTGCCAACCGTTTCGAATGGAGAGACTGGTCTCATTATACTGAAGCCGTTAGCCAAAACATGAATCCATGGATCAAAGACTATGGGACCGTGGTCGAGTGTGCCGCCTTCCGTTGGTCTGAATTGCAGGCCATGGTTCTCGGCACGACATATCTTCAAGGCCCAAGTTCTTGCGTCTCGGAATTTGGCATTCATCATGTGGAAGGTGGTGATGGCTTTCTCTATGATAAGAAGAACGCTGCAGGAGAAGCGGTTATCGCAAAACTCAATGTCCAAGCGCCAACCGACGTTGTCGATCCCGACTCTTTTACTTTTATCTGGGCAGAAGTTAAACCATTGGTTGAAAAAGGTGATAGCTTCTCAAAAGCTTTGCAGAAAGTTGTTTTTAATAAATGTCCCAGCTTAAAAGAACCCATTGAAAAAGCTTATAAAGCACAAACCGATGTACTCACCGCCAAGCGCGATGCTGCCAAGGATCAGTTAGACAAAAAACGTGATGCCAAAACTCTCGCCGCCTTTGAAATTGCGGAATACGAATTAACACGTGAAGCGATGATGGATAAGGGTGTTTTGAAAATCATCACGGATAAGGCCCTTCTAGAAAAGTCCTGCTCCGATGTTCACCCTAAATTCTTGCGTTACATGTCCTTTTTCCATCCCACCATTGCCGGGAAAATTTATTATATCAATCACCCCCATCACTCCTCCATCATTGGCCATTTGACGGAAGGAAGACGTATTGATCCGTATAACCAAGTGGAATTTGATCTCTTAAAAATTATCGGACTTGATCAAAAAAATGTGAATTTGATTCATGCCGTAGGTATTAACAATGCAGGCTTCAAACATATGGCCAAGAAAGGCATGGGCATCATTTGGTCCCCCTTCTCTAACTTTCTGCTTTACGGCCAAACCGCCGATATTGCCGCCGCCCACAAGGCCGGCGTTATGCTGGCACTTGGCTCCGACTGGACACCGACTGGTTCAAAGTCAGTCTTGGAAGAATTGAAAATTGCCCGCAACTATTTAAAGCAGGAGGGGATGAACAAAATTTTCAACGATGAGTATCTGTACAAAATGGTCACTGAAAATCCGGCGAAAATGATCAATCAATTGGAAGAAAAGGCGGGAGATGGACACCATGGAGCGGGAAAAGTTGTGGCCGATGCTGTGGCCTCGATCATCGTGGTGAAAGAAAACAATGCCAACCCCCACACCAATTTGGTTACCGCCACGGCAGGAGACATCAATCTGGTTATGATTACGGGTTCTCCACTCTACGGCAATGTCAATTACCTAAAATCTTTTAATGCCGACATTCCTTTTGAAATATTACCCCGCTATTTCAAAGGTCTGAATGAATTAGTGCAGAAAGACAGTCATGGGGCAGTTATTGGTGTCAGTGATGTTCTGCCTCTCCGCGCCTCTGGTTTAGAACCCGGTAAGATCTTACTCAAGATCGCCTCATCAGACTTTTTGCGTGAGTTGGAAGGCAGCGATCAATGCAAATTCAGTGAACAAAAAGGCTTCGTCAACCAAGATTCATTGGCGGCAAACTCTAACGCCAGCAAAACGAGCGCGACTGAAAATCTTGTGGCCTTAAAGAAGGAAACGGGACTCAACCTTGACCGCGCTTCAGATATTCAAAAACTACTGGGTGCCTTACTGCTAACCCAAGGGAAAAACTTGAATGGTGAAGGGACTTTGGAACGCGCTATTTCCTATATGCCTTCCCTCTTTTCCTGTAACGATTCGGCCTACTCAGCTCGATTTGCTAAATTTATGGCCGATTCCAAGACTAAGGCCGATGAGTACAAGGCCAACAAAGAATTCCGTATTGAGTTTAGAAAAGCGGCCCAGGATAAAATCGATGAGTACAATAAGACCCATGCTTCTTCACCGAAGATGTCCAATCCTGAGAAAATGGCCAAAGACTACAGTCTTGAGTATGACAGTCACGAAGGTGTTTACGGTTACTAGTCTACGATGATAAATGGATGGGCAATATGTTTGCTAACTTATTGTCCATCCACCATATATTAAAATCCCCTAATGACCACCTCTCGGCATTTTTTCAATTAGGTTTGCAATATCCCGAACGTATCTTTTATGAAGGCATCCATGGCACTGTGACCTATCGAGAACTCACTCGATTAACCAAAGAGAGGTGTGAGCAGCAATTTCTCACGGCAATTGCATCACCCCACCCGGCGTATTTTTTTGCCGACTGTCTTAAGGCCCTTGCCAATGGAAAATTGCCACTCCTGCTCTCCCATAAATATGACGACGCTTATAAGACCAACCTGATAAATACTCTGGGTAAAGTCGACGATATGCCAATCGGCCAGCACAGTATGATCGGCGTCTTCACCTCGGGCACAAGCGGCACCCCCAAGGCAGTTCTTCATGGACTCGATGGATTACTATGGAATGTGTTAGGCGTCCTGACTAGGTGGCAAGAGGAATTAAAGTGGCAAGATCAGTTTATCCCTACTTTCGGTTTGGTTTTACCTTGGCATCATTTCGGCGGTTTCATGGTCCTGTTGCGCGCGTTTGTCTTGAATGCCAAAGTCATCCACGTCCAAATGGCGGAAGAATTCGCCTTGCATACCCATGTGGATGTCGCATCGGTTGTCCCAACCCAAATTAACGATATCCTGCGCGCCCTTGATATTGATACACAGTCTTCTGTCACCTCGCATTTTTTAGTGGGAGGTGCCAAAAGCGGGTATCTGCCATCGGCCAAATCCCATGGCCTTTCACTCTCACTAAGTTATGGTCTGACCGAAACAGGAGGAACGGTGGCAGCAACTGCATTTGGTGAGCACACCCCTGCACGGCCATATCCCTATCGATCTCTGGAGGCACATCCCCATAATCAATTTACTCTTTCTGGTCCCACGCTGGCCTTAGGGTATTTTCAAAACAAAATCTGGCATCCTTTTGAAGGGGCACTGCTGTCTCCTGATTATGGCGTCATTAACCAAAATGACGGCTCACTGACAATTTTAGGCCGTCGTGATGGAATGATTATTTGTGGCGGTGAAAATATTCTCCCAGAAGAAATCCTGGCAACATTATCATCACAAAATGCGCAATATGTACTCACCGCCATGCCGGATGAGCGGCTAGGTCAAATTCCTGTTTTATTTTTTTCCCCCTCTGAAAACATGACAACTTCAAAATTCATACAGCAAGTCAATCAGGACTTGCAAAGTCTGCCCTCCTTTAAAAGGCCGCGAAAAATTATTCCTTTTCCGCCCAAACATCACATAAAAGGAATTAAACCATCACAAGATGAACTCGCCCAATGGATGATTGATTACGAAAAATTTCGCTTCGAAGATTGGGGAAATCCGGCAGGCGCAAAAATTTTGGCACTCCATGGATTTATGGGAGGCCCTCATGATATATCCCAAATTGCTCTGCATCTGCCTGAATTTCATTGGATTGTTCCCTATCTCCCAGGCCATGGCACACCTATCGGACAATTTCATAATTTTGAGCATGGCCATGAACTCCTACTGAAATGGTATCAAGAGCTGTATCCCCAGGGTCCATTTTCAGTGCTGGGATATTCTATGGGGGGGCGCCTTGCGCTCGGGATGGTGGAACGTCTTTTACACACCGATCAAATCGAGATGTTGCAAAATCTCATTCTGCTCTCCACCGCTCTCGGCCTGGATGATGAGGAAAAATGCCGCGAGCGACGTACTCAGGATGCCAATCTCGCCTTACATTTTTTGCACAAAGAAGACAAACGACATTTTCTCCAAACTTGGTATAGTGGCGCGATGTGGGGAAATCTCAAGGCCCGAAGTATCTATTCCTCGCTGATTGAAAAGCGCCTGGCAACCCCACACGAAGAATGGTCGAAGAGCATGCTCCTCTTTGGCCAAGGCAACCATCAAAGTTTCAAACAGACCCTTGGAATGTTATCACAGCAGCATAAAGGATGCAGATGTTATTGCTATGGATCGCTGGATTCCAAATATAAAAAATTTGCCGAAGACTACCGACGTGCGGGATTTATGACAAAAGAATTTCCCATTTTAGGCCATGCTCTTATGGAAGAAGCACCGGAAAGTCTCGGCCAATTCTTGCAGACGGTGCTGAGACATTAATTGGCATTATACTCATGAAGGCGTCGATTAAGCTGTTCTTGCCTTTCCCGCCAAGTGGATTTTTTTGTTCGATCCCCTGATTCATACTCAGGTTCACCAATAGAACTGATTTGTCGTCCTGGAAGTTTATCCTCTTGATAATCATCGAGGAAGACCGGCTCCTGATCGCTTTTTTCATCATCATAAGAAACCAGATTGTTAAACTCTTCGTCATTCAACGCCAAGGTCCCAGAGTCAACAACGCTCTCATTCTTCTGGGTGATCGACATGATTTTCTCTTTTTGCGCAATATTGTTGCTTTCTCCACTGATTTCATTTTTAACACGTACACTGCCTTTTACAACGGCAAATTGTGTCACATCATTTCCCTTCTTATTGGTATTGATATTGCCAACAAAAATCGTTCCTCGCACCCCAAGCGAGGAAGTTTTGGTTTTCACAACCAGGTCCCCTGGTTTGGCCTTATTGGGGATATGGGCCCGAATCTTTCCCGAAATAAACCCATAGACGCTCTGACGATCATTTTTTGACTTAAAGGCAAATTTTTCAAAGACCATGCGAGAATTTGGACCGACGGAAACCACGCTATCATCAATCATCTTCAACTTAATAAAGCCCCCTGCCGCTGTAATAATCGTATCTCCTTCTTGCACAATTTGATTGGCGGTACCAACCTTAATCTCCTTTTTATTATCAGCACGGAGTTTGGTGACATCACCTTTGACCAACACAACCTCGCCCACCATATTATCGATCATCTGAGACGATTCTGGATCAGCGCCCTTTATTCCCTGAGTATGGGCCTCAAAGGCCAAGCAAAAGGTCAGTAGAAAAAAAACAGACTGTAAATGGATCTTCATATTTCTTACCTCGAAAGAAATCTCATTCTTATTTCGGAGGGAAGAAATCTGAAACTAAAAAATTATTGCTTACAGTTCGGCTTGAGCGTAATTTGCCTCATTTTGAGAAGAACTGAGCAAACTACTTTACTATCTTTGCTTTCGGCCTCTATAAAATGCACATAGGCTTCGCCGGACTTCGGAAACGTCTCAAGACGGGCCCAGTGTGGTTTTTGTTGATAGATCCATAACGTCTTGACCGCAACGCCTGGAAAGACATCACCATTAACCGGGTTAAGAGGAAAAAACTCATAGGCCGCGCCGGACACCAACAAGGGAATGTCGGCAAAGCTATAAACTCCCGCAGCGTGATCATGACTAACAAAAATACCATCAATATTGCCACGATACTGAAGTAGGAGTGGGCGAAATGTGTCATGAAAAAGTTTTTTCTCAATCCATTGGTGACGGGGACTCAAGGTGGCCGGGGGATGATGGAAAACGAGAAAGGTAAAGGTGATTTGGCGGTTTTTTTTCTGCCCCATTTCCTTCAGGAAAAAATCCCGTTGCGCCAGGACGTTTGCATGATTGTCCGAATTGAGCACAATAAAGCGCACATCTCCAACAATTTTCGCATAATACTCATCCGGCATGCCAAAATACTCGCGCTCATGCTGATAGGACAGACGATGATTCCCTAAGGCCACGACAGGAAAGCGTATCCCGTTGGCCATCCAATCATCCCAGATTTCGTGGTAAGAGGCGCTCATGTCGTAGAGGTTATCACCCAGCAAGACCGCATCCTTCACTTGGTACTTCAACATGGATTGAAGAATTTGCAGCGTCGATTCGGTTTTCTTACCACCATCCCCGAATACCGCAACATCAAGGGCATGAGAAGCTGATGCCAGCCAAAAGGAGCACAGTAAAAATGCGATTTTATTCATTATCTATTCTCCGCTGAGCTTGAAATTGCTGCGGAATATTTACACAACTACGGCATTTTTCCAAGAACTTTCCTATCATGCTCGTAGGTCTTGGATCATGATCCTTCCAAAGCGCAGCGACTGGCCTATTTTGCTTATTGATTCTAAGACAATTCTTCACCACTTACATCTTTAAGGACCTTGGTGGACTTAACCCCCAACTCACGCAATTTCTCAACCGAGACCATCAGATTACCGCGCCCGTGTTTAAGTTTTCCTGTCACTGTATCATGCTGTGTTTGCAAATCTTTGATGTACTTACCCATTCTATCGAAGTCATCCACAAAAGAGGCAAACTTATCATAAAGCCGCCCACCGACCTCGGCGATCTGAAGGGCATTCTTGTGTTGCCGCTCTTGTTTCCAAATGGCCGTCACGGTTCTTAGAGTTGCCAGGAGTGTAGTGGGTCCAACCAAAATAATTTTGCGATCCCAACCATAAGTGAAGAGATCTTTTTCACCTTCTAAAATCATGGATAAGGCACCTTCGATAGGAGCAAACATGAGCACGAAATCCGGCGTTGTTAACCCTTCAATGGCCTGATAGTTTTTGCCTGCCAATATTTCAATATGGCCCTTAACCGAAACCAGAAAATCCCGCTTATGCTTGTTTCGTTCTTCCTCAGTCGTGGCGGCAATCAAACGATCATAGGACACCAACGAGACTTTGGAATCAATGACCAGATTTTTCCCCTCGGGCAATTTAATGATGACGTCGGGTCGCAGTGCGCGTCCATCCTCACTTTTTAAGTTCATCCCTTCGGCCTGAGCAATATATTCCTCACCCGATCTTAAACCTGAATGCTCAAGGATTTTTTCCAAAACTAATTCACCCCAATTTCCTTGGGCCTTGACATCTCCTTTTAACGCCATGGTGAGATTTTTTGTCTCATTCTCCATCTTGCGCCCCATCTCCATCATGCGCAGGATTTCCTGGCGCAGAGAGAAAACTTCCCGCCCCTCTTTCTCATAGGTCTCTTCCACCTTCTTTTGCAGTTCTGCCAAGCGATCTTTAAAAGGATTGAGCAGCCCTTGCAATCCCCTGGTGGACATTTCCTGGAAGGATTTTTGCTTGTCTTCGAAAATCTTGTGCGCCAGTTGTTCAAAGTGCAACTGACTCAGGCGTTCTTTTTCCCCCTGCGATTCTTTGATATTTTTAAGGTCATGCTCAAGACCGATTCGGACTTTCTCTACCTCGAGCATTTTTTGCTGTAATTGCGCTTTTTCCTTTTCGGCATTTTTATGACGCACGAACCATCCCAAGGCCAAACCCAGTGCCAGTCCACCCAACAAGACACCAACCTCAACTCCCCACATTGTCGCCCCCGATAAATTTCCGACCAAAAAACTATGTTAAAAAAATTTTAATTTTAAAAAAGTTCGTAATCTCTTATCCTAATCTTCACGACAGCTCAAGAAAGTTTAAACCTCACACCAAGGATAGGGAACCATGAAGGGAATCAAGAAGACAGGCCTGATCGGTCTACTGGCCATTATTGGCCTTTTTACCACACAAGCACAGGCCTATGACTTAGTGAAACGTATGAAATTGATGGATGATCGTTTTAAAACTCAAGACATGCTCAGACCTTTTGGACATGACTTCCTATTAGACATCACGGCCGCGGCCAATTCGGATACGCAATCGTTGTTGGATGATGTGGATAAAATTGGCTCATTGACAGGAACGACGCAAGAGCAAGTCAATCAGGCCGATGCCATTCTGGCCAAGCATTATAATACTGAAAAATATCTGCGATTACGTCTAGGCCTTGGAATGCCTATCTTTAGCTTTTCCGCTTTCGGTATTCGTTGGCGCCCGAATTTACGTCTGGATGCTGGGCTAGCAGCACTTATTAACGTAAAAAGTGAAAACGTGACCTATACCAGTTTGGTCAATAACCTGGATCAAATTCCGGCCGAACTCAGGACAGCTTTGATTGCGTGTAACCCTACCCAACCACCTCTGAATGACGGTGATGATATTTTGGCCTTTTGTGTGAACAACGGTAGTATTACTCAGCTGCAGGCCGATTTAGTCAAGTCCACCTATGGCATTACAAAAATCCCTTATTTAAATAGCATCGTGGCCTCTTCATCCAATCTTCCCGTGTTCGATAACTATATCAAAATCGACGCTAAAGCAGGCATGGTGATGGACTATACCAAAGATGAACACTGGTTTGGACAATTCTCCTTGCTCGCCCTTGGCCGTGCCGACCTTCGCAAAAAATTGGACGCAACTCTTATGATAGCCGGTGGCGGTGACATCGACATTGGGGAACCTAACACTCAGGTGAACGCTGTATTTGACTATAAGCTGGGATATAAAAATAGTAATTACTCGGTCTTTGCCGCATTGGAGGAGGTCAAAATTGCTGAGGTCAAAAGCGAAACAACCAAACCTGTGTATGGCACCGATCCATTAATACGACTGCATGGTCAAGCCAATTATCGACTCTGGATTTTCTCGGCACAACCTTTTCTTGGAACTCATGCCCGTTCTGGCTATGGTTTTGGCGATGCTTATTATTTTGGCGCAGATTGGGGCGCCCATGTTTGGGGTGATCGCCTTGGTATCACCCTTCGCACGATGGCAGATAAAGAGCATTTCACTTTTGCCACACGATTCAAATTATGGCTTATGCATCTTGAAGTCATGGCCAAAACCCCTCTCGCTACGCAAGTTGACGGCGTAAAAGTGAGTGAAATTTACTCTGCTGATCTTCGCTTCTTTTTCTAGATTCACTTAATAGCTGAAAATAAATAGGGCCTCCGTTTGGAGGCCTTATTTATTTATGCGGATCAATTCCTGATATTCTTTTATGACCTCATCGGTTGATATTGTTTTTTCACATCTCATCTTGATGCCGGCCTTGAGACCATGGGAGACAATCTCTAACAGGGCCTCAAACTTTGGCTTGCTGATAAAATCAAAGGCACCATATTTTACCGCCTCCATTATAGTTTTCTCTGACCCAAAAGCGGTGAAAAAAATAAAGGGAGTTTCAAGTCCAAGCGCTCTGACCTCTTTAATGACCTCGAGACCATCCATTCCCGGCATTTTTACATCACAAACAATACAATCGACTTGCTGATGTTTTAAAACTTCCAGGGCCTTTATCCCACTGTCAACCACAATGATCTTTTCCGCAACATCCTCAAGAAACATGCTTAGCCCATCAAGAATTTGCACTTCATCATCGATGACCAACAAACTACCCTGCTTCACTTTCTTGCTCCCTCATTTTTTTTACTTTCACCATTTTTTATGAATACCTTTACCAGAGAACGAATAATATCAGGATCATATTTCGCCAGCGCAGCTCTATTTGACATAAAACGTTTCAATGCTTCCAGAGGTAAGATTTTGTCTTCGATTATCGAAGTCGCGAAAAAATCCGCCAAGGCCACCACTTTGGCCAAGGGGTATAATTTTATATTGCTTAGATGATTGGGAAAGCCAGAGCCATCAACACACTCATGATGCTGATAAACCACATGTCTCACCGCCTCTTCGACAGAAGAAAGCTGGCATAAAAAATTAACTCCTTCTTCTGGGTGTTTTTGATAAAGGGCCGCTTCCTCAGGATTCATTTTGGCAGGGGCCTTGCCGCGAATTACCGCGGGGAGCTTCATCATCCCAAAATCTTTAAAGAAACACCCCATCAATAACCGCTCTAATGATTTGGCGCCCATCCAATCAATTTTTTGCGAGAGGGCGGCAGCATAAAAAGCGGCAAGTCGAGTTTGTTCAATCTCATGATAGAGCGATTCTTGGGACCACAGAAGAATTGCCTTGCTTAAATCAACATTACCTTTGAAATTCTGGCAAACATCCAGACAGGCAGTCTGCGCCTTGGCAACGATCTCCGGGGAAAGGCCGCTGAAATATTCTTGTGCCAGTCCTGCCAGAGGATCATTCAAATCGAACTTTTGTGTATCAATTGGTCTTTCCGACATTCTCTATCCTCCACAGTTATTGTAGCTTAAATAGAAAATGGGATGTACTGAGCAATATTGCCTGGTCTCGAATCTATCGCAGGCTATCTCACGATTCGTAAGACCGGAACTGTCGCTGCCTTAAATAAATTATATGTTCTGTTACCCATCAAAAGTGATCCTATCGGGGAGGCATTTTGACTGGCCAGAATAACCATCAAGGCATTACGTTGAGAAGCGCAATTGGCCACTTCTTGCCCGAATTCACCATGGCGAATTTCGGTTTCCACATATTTTACTTTAAGCGCCTTCAGACGCTCTTTTTCCTTATTTAAAATTGTTTGGCCTTCAGACACCAGACCGGCACGCACCTTGTCCCATTCCAGCGAATTCGTGGCCATGGCCTGGCTGTTTTGCCATTCGCTCTCCACATAAACCAGAACCACCTTGGCGCCCAGGGCAGTACTCATCTCAACCGCCGCACGAGCGGCCTTTTCGGCCAGTTCGGAATTCCCGACAGGGAGAATAATAGACTTCTTAATTTCAGGAAAAGTCGCCGTGTCGTGGGCGGACGGAAGCTCTATTTGTATGTCCTGAGTATCAGCTTTGGCACGTACCTTTCCGCCCTTGTCTACCCAGGATTGGGTCCATTTTTTTTGCGCCACTCGCAACACAACAAAGGCGACACAGGCCAGGGCCGCGAAGGCCACAAATCCACCAAAATAACTTCCTGTAATTTGTTTCGACTGCCCCATGGCATTGGGAATAAATCCTCCCCCGAGGGCGCCAATTTCGCCAATCATACTTCCCGCTACTGCTGTCGTGGTCGGCCATCGCAAGGGGACCAATTGAAAGAGCGCACCGTTGCCTGCACCAAGTGCGGCAAAACACAGCATGAAAAGTCCTGTGGCAAAGTAGACCGAACTCTGCATTCCCGTTAACACCACTCCCACGATGACCACTCCAAAAATGGCGGTGAGAGTGGTAATGCCTCCAAATCGGTCCGAGACATAACCACCGAGAATACGAATACCACTTCCCATCAGTGCCGCAAGCATGGTGAGTTGACCTGCTTCGATTTTGGTTACGCCAAACTGATCATAAAAATAGGTCGGAAGAAAGTTAGAAAGGCCAATAAAACCACCAAAGGTGATAATATAAACCAGATTAAAAACCCAGCCATCTTTTTCCCACAGACATTTGAGGTGATCTTTCAAGCTCTGATGTTCAATATCCGGTGGTTCCTTGGCAAAGAAAATCATGACTAAAATAGGAACAAGCATAAAGACGGCACCAAAACCATAAACCGCTTGCCAGCCATATTTGGTGGCCAGGGGAGGCGCCAGAAGAACCGCCAAGACCGTGCCACTGTTTCCTGCACCTGAAATACCCATGGCCAGCCCTTTATATTTTGGTGGAAACCATCCAGACCCCAGCGAGAGCGCCACCCCAAAGCTCGCTCCCGCAATCCCGAGCAGAACTCCCATTGCCAGAACATTGTTATAGGTTGGAACCATCAAGAAACCATAGACCATGGCCAATAAGATCATACCCATTTCTACCAAGGCGGCATTTTTACGTCCGATATATTGGGCCAGAACTCCTAGAGGAAATCGCATAATGGCACCGGCCAGAATGGGAACTGAAATCATAAAACCTTTCTGTGCCGGCGTGAGGTGAAATTGCTCACTAATGAATGGTGCCATTGCGCCATTTAAGACCCATATGGCAAAGCAAAAATCAAAGTATAAAAATGCCGAGAAAAGAGTTGGCGGATGCCCCGCCTTTAGAAAAGTTTTCATATTGGACATGGCTTCCCTCTTCACAAGATGCCTTACAAGCGATTTTAATGAGAATTAGCATGTTTTTGGCATGTTTTTGTAAAAAAATAGCATATATCATGATCAAAGTCAGAATTTTATATGCGATTTTGATTGGGAAATTAAATGACTTTTGTCAGAAATAATTATCTGACAACTAAAATATACTCTTTATTTTTGGCCGTAATATAGATTTTAGTAATCTTTTTTAGATTGGTATCGTAGATCATACGTCCAGGAAAGGTCGCTCCGGACTGATCACTGGTACCACGATTATTTATTGGTTCTAATTTCACATCCAAGGTATTCGCGTTTGCGCTGGTGACCTTTAAGCGAATTTTAAAAAATTCCTCGTTTCCGCTCGCAAAGAAAATTCGACCATTATAATTCAAACCGAAATCGGGACGAAAGAGCATTAAAAAAAGCGATGTGGCATTGTGTAACTCTGGAATCTGAAAATACTCGGCCCCAAGTGAATCATAGATATCCGCAAGTTTAAAAACTTTAACTCCAGCATCACCCGCAGTCATATTTTCCGCTAAAAGCGGTCGTGTGCCATTAAAACCTTTAAACCACAGTTCCTCTTCTTCAAATCGAGTGGAATAACAGTTGTAATTTCTCTGGGAATCCTTGGGAGAACGGCAGCGAGAATCCAAGCGTGGCAATCCGTGGTCGTCGATCACGGTGAGTTCTGTCAGGTCACCCACTCTCATACCCAAATAGCTTGCGCTCATTTTTACAGTGGCGATTCTGGTACCAAACGTAAAGGGAGTTGGGGCAGGGTCTTGGACATTGACGATCATACTGGCATAAACAGGAAAGTTATCTAAAACGTAAGTGTAGGTTTGGGCCGCATCCGCTTTGAGTGCTGTAAAAGTGGCAAACGAACATATTATCCATATGATAGGCCTCATAGAACCTCCGTAATTTTTCTTGTGCTTTATTAAGGCCCAGGAAACGAGGTTTGGCAACCATCCTTCAAAATCACCTCACGCTTGGCCATGGACGAGAAATCACGTTCATGAGTGACTAAGACTACTGTCGCCCCTTGAGTAGTATTAACTTCCTTCAAGATATCCAAAACCATTAAGCCATTTTGATAATCTAAATTCCCGGTGGGTTCATCCGCAAAGAGATATTTAGGCCTCATAATTAAAGCGCGGGCAATCGCCACTCGCTGTTGCTGTCCCCCTGAGAGCTGGCCAGGGAATTTATGCTCATGTCCTGACAAACCAAATTGCGTGATGAGTTCATAGGCGCGGTGGCGAAATTTCTCTTGCTGGCCGCTTTTCCGAGGCGGCAAGAGAACATTTTCGATGGCCGTCAGTTCCGGCAAAAGATAGTGAAATTGAAAGATGAATCCTATTTGAGTGTTGCGAAGGCAATCGAGATCGCGCACGTTCATATCTTTCACTTTCTTGCCATCAAACACCACTTCGCCTTGAGTAGGATGATCAAGCGTGCTCAGGATATAAAGGAGAGTACTTTTCCCTGATCCCGAACGGCCATGGATACTTACAAAATCACCGTCAGCAATCCTCAAGTTGATACCGCTCAAAACACGAGTGGGAGGATGACCAAAATCTTTGCACACATTAAGAACTTCGATCATCGATCCTCCCTAATGATATCCATGGGAGTCATTTGACCGGCCTGCACAGCAGGTAAAATACTGGCCAGGGCGCCGGAAAGGAGAGCAAAACCCAATGCGGTAAAATAAATATCTGGATTATAGGAAATGAGCAGATGATTGCCTCGTCCGATCTGAAATCCCAAATCAATATTTCCCACAATTCTACATAAGGTGTAGCCAATCAAGAGTCCGAGCGGCCCACCTAAAACTCCAATCACAAAGCCTTGAATAAAAAACAGCTCAAACACCGCCCAGGCCCCAAATCCCATAGAGCGCAAAATCGCGATCTCCCGTTTTTTTTGCGAAATCATAATGGTTAAAATATTGTAAATCCCGAAGGCGGCAACTATCAAAATGGAAACGGTAATCACAAAGCGGGCAATATCCTGGATTTTCACGATTTGCATATAAGCAGCATTGGCGCGCTCCCAATCTTCCACCTTGTCCGGCCCTAAGAGCGACCATGCTTCCGCCTTGGCATACGCCATGGAAGAATCAACCAGGGCGATTGAAATTTCAGAAACTCGACCATGCGCCTTGCCTAAAGTCTGCACATCCCGCAGATGGGCATAGGCAACGACATCGTCAAAATTATGATTCCCCAAATGAATAATGCCAGTGACTTTAAAAGGACGTCCTTCATTTTGCCCCGAGGTTAGCAAAACTGTCCCTCCCACTGTCACTCCTAATTTTTCCGCCACCCCGCTCGCCAAGACCACACGGCCTCCGGCCGATTCTAAATCTTGCAATTTTCCCTCTCGCATATAATCGGCCAGGGCCGTGACCTGCATCTGCCGGGAAGGAATAATTCCGATCAGCTCTGAATTGGCGCGCAATCCAGCACGAGTGACTAACACCGGGATAGTAAGTTTAGGAGCAAAGTTATAAACATCCGGATCATTTTCCAAACGGTGAGCATGGCCCAAATAGTTTTCAAGACGGGCCGCTCCCCTTTTGCCCATGGGCGCGATCAACCAATGAACGATGTCGCGGCCGGGAAAAAAACTCATGGTGAGATCCTTGCCGTCAATCGTGCGATCAGAACCTGAGATGCGAACATGCGAAGTATTGTTCATCAATTGCCCGGAGATATATTCGCGTAGCCCCAACTGTACACCGGCAATGAGGACATAGATCATGGTGCCAAAACTGACCCCAATTAAAATGAGGGCGGTTTGTTTTTTACGGGCAAATAATTGTTTGACAGCGAGATACAACATACTTTCACTTTACCAAGGCGAAATCCCCAGCGTGCACGTCCCCTTCTAACACCTCTGCAAAAGTTCCATCGGAGGCACCGAGTTTTAATTTTACTTTATGCCGCTCACCCGCATGTTCCACCAGCGCAATTCCTCCTGCGACCGCTTTGACCGGAAAAAGGAGAACGCCATCACGATGTCCCACTTCAATCGCTACATCGGCCGACATTCCTGGTAATACGCCGGGACTGAAATTATCGATACGAATACTGGCGACAAATTCATCACCCCTGGGATAAAGTGATTCCAACTGTCCCCCTATACTTTCACCTTTTTGGCCGTCAAAGACAATTTTGGCCCCCATACCCTTTTTGGCACGCATGGCCCCTTCCTGTTCCAAGAGGACCTCAATATAGCGTTCCTCTAAATTTGTCAGAGTCAGTAAAGTGGTTTGAGGAAAGACAATCTCACCTTGATCAGCTGCGATGTAGGTCACCGTACCATCAAAAGGAGCGAAGAAAGTGGCGGCATCCTTAAAGTCCATCAAAGGCGTGCCTTTCTTAATCACATCGCCTTCTTTAACATAGATTTTTGAGACGCTTGAAGTGATACCTAATTTAAGTTCGTATTGTTTTCGTGATTTCACTTTGCCTATTCCATAGATGGCCTCATAAAGTTGTCCCGAGCGAATTTCAATTTTTTCAAAATTGTTGCGTTTCTTAAAAATTCCCGCACCCGCAACGAAAAGGATCACCACTGTCAGCGCTATTAAAAGATATTTTTTGTTCATAATTCTTCCGTTAATTCGTTTTATTATAAAAAGCCACTTTTACCGGGAAATTGGGGTCACTTCCCAACAAAATAGTAGGCCTATCTCCCCAACAAATAAATTGAAAAAAAGGCCCTAACGCTTCTTCCGCCATAGTTCTGAAATGCTCGAGTGTTATATCGGGAGTATTTGTCACAAGCACCAATGTTCCATGGGGACTTAGCCATTCCCCGACTCGCTTCAATAAACGAGCATAATGTCGCTCCAGAGAAAAAAACTCCTGATGTGAGGGTGGATCAATAATAATTAAGTTAAAAGGTCCAATGCGCTTAAACCGACCAAAGGATTTTAAAACATCAAGGGGATGATAAGAGATATGGCGCTCACATTGATTGAGCTTGTGATTATCACGGCCCCAGGTCAAAAAAGTCTTCTTCATGTCCACATTGTGAACTTCACGCGCCAGCCCCTTGGCCGCGGCCACAGATAATGAACAGGTGTAGGAAAAAAGATTCAAAATGCATTTGTCCGCGGCATTCTGCAATAACCAAGAACGCAAAGGACGCATATCAAGGAATAATCCGACATTCTGATCGCCACCCAGTTTAATTAAGAATTGCAAATGGCCTTCATGCACCACAAAGGGACTCTGCGGAAGCACTCCTTGGAGTGTCTGCCAGGAAACCTTTCCATTCTCGCGCTGCTGTAAAAAGATGCCCTGAATTTGTGGCCGTTTCAATTGACTAAAATATTCTCTGATCTTGATAAGTCCCTCAAGCTCTAAAGAGCGATGAAGAAAGATGACCACATAGGGGGGATACCATTCTATGGTGAGGTGTTCAAATCCTGAAAATTCTTTCCCGCGTCCATGCACCAAGCGCGTGGCACTGGTGGCCCAAGGAGCAGCAAAGTCCAATCGATCAAACAAGCCAAACAAAGAACTAGAGATCACCTTTCCCCTTTCCATAGGCAATCACCCTTTCCCAAATTTGCAAAAATCGTTCGCCACTTTGCTGATAAGAATCGACCCCGACCGATTCTTTCTCCAAATATTCAAACATGGATGGAAGTAAATGAGGGCCGGCCAGACCTTGAACATCAAAAGGCAATGGCGCTCGCTTGAGTGCAGACACAGGTTGGCATCCCTCATCACCATACTTAGGACGAAAATGAGGGACAAAGCCATTGAAGTCAGTCCCTAGCGCAATAGGAACGGCATTGAGACCCAATTGTTTTTCGAGATGATGAATATGCAAAAGGTAATCATCAATACTCCTGTCGCAGTGAGTTTCGGGCAAGGGCGGGGTAAGGGGGGTATGAGGTTGAAGCATAAAGGTGGCGCCAGTCACGGCGATCATTCCTCCCAGAGAATAAATATCCTTAATCTGTTGGTTAGTGAGGCCACGCTCCTCGGCACGAATATCCCGCACGTATCCATGGGACATAATGATGGGAAGCTGAACGGATTTGGCCGCTGTCAATGTTTCGTCCAAAGACAAATCACTCATATGGGCGGTATCAACAATAATGCCTGCTTTAAACATATTTTGAATGGCGGTTTGCCCTAAAGGGCTCAGCCCCTGACGAGAAGAAGGCCAAAAAGTGCGCTTAAACCAACCCAGCAAATTGACCACCACCAGACGCCCCTTCATCACAGCAGAATCACCATATTGATTATCCCCGAGATGAATCGGGCCAATCATGGCGACACCGCGCTTCTGCCAAGCCTGAGCATCTTCAACGGTATCAATCAAAAACTCGGCCCCTTCAAAGGCATGGACAAAAGCTATCTTCCCTTGGGCAATAATGGCCCGCGCTTCTGCCGGATTATGGGCCACGGCAAAATCGGCAGAATGTTGTTTGACCAAATTTCCCACATATTCAAGCTGTTCCAAGACCTGCTTTTCAGCAATCGATTTGGTCAAACCAAGAATATTGACCAACGTCGCCTGGACATAAATTTTGACTCCGCTCTTTTTAAGCAGCTCCAAATTCATCACTTGATGATGGCCATGATCGTAAGTTAAATCGGAAGAGACGGCAGATTCCGGGTCCCCTCCGAAAAGCATAAACCAGTATGGAATATGACTGGCGACATGCGCATGGAGATCGACCACTCCCCTGATCTCTTGGGCATATACACGCATCCCCAGCATCAGAATGAAAACAAAAACAAATTGCAACTTCACTCTATTCTCCTGCTTTGCACCAGTCCCCATTGCTGGATAAATTCATTGGCCATTTGATCCAATCCCATCGTTTTCTGTAAACGATTTTCTAAAGCACGGTGGACATCACCCATCTGATCAATGGAAACCAAGCCAATGCGATCAAGCGAGGTTTCGGTTCGACAGCGGGCAGGTCGAAGATGGGGAATTCCGCCGGAAAAATCCGAGCCAAAGGCCACCCTTGAAAATCCAATCTGAGTGCCAATCTCATAATAATGTTGGGCCAACGATTCCAAACCGCCTCGACATGGGCGACAGTGTTCGGGACAAAATTCATCATCGACCTTGGTATGCACTAACATCTCCTCCGATGGAACCAGCCCCACATAACCGCGACTTTGTCGAATCAGCCTGAGATGTTCCGCACTGATTCCCCGCTCGTCTTTGTAATATTTGCGAAGGGCAGTGTGGGTAAAAAGCAGAGGCTGGCCGAAGGCCATCAGCAAAGGAATGGCGTCCTCAATGGATTTATCACTCATATGAGTCAGATCAATCCATACTCCTTTCGCCATCAAACGCACGATGAGATCCTTCCCTTCGGGGGTCAATCCCATAGGGTTCATTCTCGCCCCATTTCGCCATTCAAAATAAAAATTTTTTAAAGTAAAAATTGATTTGCGAAAGCCTCGCAAGTAGGCGGCGCCTCCGCAGGCATTATTAATAAGATGAATGGGAGTCACAATGGCAATCCCCGCCTGATCAATAAATTCCACAAAATCCTGGGAGGTTTCAAACATGCCGTGTGAACCTTCCAAGGAGAGAATAAAAACTTTTTTGCCCGCATTATAAGCATGCTGGGCCTCACGGGCATTCTTGGCCAGAATCCAATTCGGATGCTTGGCCACAAAATCATAGGCCTGCTTTATCTGCCGTCTGAGACTCTCTTTCACGGAATCGCGCCAGGAAGACCCGGGTTTCAAAACCAAAGCGGGGTGGGCATAGAGGGCCGCTACAAAAATTCGCACGCCTGATTTGTCCAAACTTTCGGCGTTGATTTTGGATGAGAGCATGCAACGCCAGGAATGGGCGCACAAGGGATGGTGAAAGTCGCCACGAAAGAGCACTCCCATGCCTTCATTCATAAAGGCATGGGAATGGAGTTCAATAAAGGCATGGGTGGAAACTGAAAACATGATGCTTACTGCAATCAAGAATAAATTCGTTCTCCGAGACATCCTTGTTCTCCTTAGAGGGGTAAGAGGCCCCCTACATAACGTCCGATGGAATAAATAGAAATTTGCGGTGGCACCCCTAACGAAGTGGGAAATAATGACGAATCCGCCACCCAAAGATTATCCAAATGGTGATAGCGCCCATAATCGTCAGTGACCGAAGAAGTCGGATCAACTCCCATGCGCAAAGTGCTCATGGGATGAACGGCCACCATGTCAATTTCCATATTGTCAGGATACAAATCACTTTCCTGCAATTGATCGGGACTTTTGAATTCTTTTAGTTTGCGAAAAGGAACATAAACTTTTTCAGCACCGGCGGCGAATAAAATTTTGCAGGCCTGAAACAAACCCCGCGCCAATTGCTTGCGATCACTATCACTAAGATTATAACTAATTTTTGCCAATAACTTTCCATCCATATCAATCTGACCTTCGGTATGATCGTGAAGCATGGGAGAAATCGAAGCCATTTTGGGATATAATTTCATCAGGGCTGCATGCTCTTGACCAAAGCCTGGGAGCATACCGGCCACACCTGAGGGGTGAGCGGACCCGCCAACTAACCAGACACGTTTATCCTCTTTCTCATCAAAAGATAAAAATTCCGTGCATTCATAACTTTGGGGAATACCTTTCCACATTAAAACATCTTGAGAAAATATGCCGCAGATACCAGTCCCGGGATGGAGATGAAGATGTTTTCCGAGCTGACGATAGGGGTCCGGCAAACTTGATCTTTGAGAGAGCAGAACCGATTCAATTCCCCCACCCGACAATACAAATGACTTTGCCTTGATGTTTAAATCACAAATCTTTGCTCGCGTTTCGGGGTGAATCACTTGCGCCGTCAGTTCAAAAATGCGCCGACCGGCCCAGCGAAAATGCAGGGCCTGGGTATTGCTTAAAACCACTCCGTTATGCTGAACGACTTGGGGAATATAAATTCGAAGCGCGTTCATCTTGGCGTTAAAGCTGCAACCCAACTCGCAAAAACCACTTTGGGCACATCCCTTCCGATTATGGGCCAGGGCGGAACCCTTGTAACCTAAGCGTTCCGTTCCGGTTTTAAAAAGCCAGTTATTTTCATTGAAATCTTTGTCCAAAATAATGGCGACATTTAATTCTTTCTCGATATCCTCTGAAATCTGGTGAAATTTTTCACTCGTGAGATGCGGCAGTTGCCAACTATCAATGATGGATTTGGGAGTGCGCTTGCATAGATTAATATTGTGTAAGGTGGAGCCGCCCACACCCATTCCATGCATCACGCGAATGGCGCGGTTGGCAGTGCGACGCCCTCCTGCTTCATAAAAAAGTTTGGGATACATATCTTCTTCACGTTGGGTCAGATCAGAGGGCAAGAGAAAGCTTCCCGCCTCAAGCAAGAGAACTCGCGCACCTCTGGCGGCCGCCGTGGCAGCGGCAGTGGCACCACCGGCGCCGCTACCCACCACACAGACATCGAAATCTAACTGCGATGATGAATCGAACAGTTTAGGATTTTTAAGGAAATGTTCAAACGTATAAATCATACTTATGATAACTCTGCCATTAATGCTTTATAAAATCGCTGATGTTCCTCAATGGGCTCGTTTGGTTTTGCCACCGGCCCATAATATTCAATTTTTTGGTAATTCTGGGGCACACGATAGTAGGCCAGATACATAAGTTCCTTGAGTCCGCCAAAGAGAGGATAAAGCACGGCCGGTCCCTGACTCAGTTTTTGTAAAAATACCACCTGTTGCTTTAAGTCTATTTTGCGAAAAGGCAAAAATGAAACCATGAAAAAAAGCGGGAGGATATCTAGGACCTTGAGACCAAGATTAAGTTCTTTTCGCCGCGACAACGGGAGCTTCGACAGAAAGATAGCAAAAAACTCGACGGCCTCCTTGATTTGCTGTGGGTCGGTCTCACCCGTCATGGCACTATAAAGCGCTGGAAGGTTCTCTTTTTCATATTGACTGAGCTTGCGGGAGGACACCAATTGCTCATTAACTTCAAGGAGTTGCCCGTAAAGCTTGATGCCGCAAGCGCTTCCGCCCGCGATCACTCCCAAAGACGAGAGTATAAAAAATGATCTGCGATTAAGCTTAAAACCACTTGGGACATCCATGCCCAGTAAATCTCCAAACCTCGACGCAATAGGTTGTCGAGCCGTAATGTTGCGTTTAGAGTATTAGCCTATGTTACAAATATTATTTTGGCGATGGCCTTTTTTTATACGTACTTTGTTTTTTACTTTAATTCTTTCCAATCTGGCGACTTTGGAGGCCATACCCATGGCATTGACCAGCGATACAACCACTTCCGATACACCACTAGCACGCAAATTTTCCAGTCTCAAATCCATTGCCAGAGTTCCCATTCTTGACCAGGAGACGCCCTATCATACCCTCAAAAACTTGGAAATATTTCTGACGGGTAAGGAAAGTGGTCGCCTTTGGGTGAAGCGGGATGATTTAAGCGCTCATGAACTGGGCGGTAACAAGGCCCGCAAGTTGGAATATCTCCTGGCCCAGGCAAAAAAGGAAAATGCTAGTGAGCTCATTACCTTCGGAATGTGGGGCTCCAACCATGCCCTAGCAACCGCGATGGCCGCCCACAAGTTGCAACTTCCGCTGACCCTTCACTTAGGCCCGCAGCCTCCCACTCCCAATGTTAAAAAGAAACTTCTGGCGATGCATGCACTTGGTGCAAAGTTGGTATTTCATGGGGGACAACTTTCTTTAGGTCTCAGCATTGCGCAAAGTTTTCTTCGCTCTCTCTGGTCAAAAAAAATCTTTTATATTCCGCCTGGTGGAAGCAATGCCTTGAGCACGCTTGGATATGTGAATGCCTTCCTGGAGCTTCAAGAGCAACTCCAAGGCAAGGTATTACCGCAGCGAATCTTTCTGCCTATGGGAACTGCCGGTACATCCGCTGGACTTTTGCTCGGGAGTTGCCTGGGTGGTGTCCAAGATCAAGTCCAAATCATCTCCGTGGGAATTTCACATAGTCCACTCTCCAACGGGAAATCGGTTCTGGCACTGGCGCGCAAGACCTACAATTTTATTCGCAAAAATCTCTCTCCTGAAGAACGGGCGCGCCTGCCTCAATGTGACCTGAAGAAAAATTTCACATATCTCAAGGAATATTCCGCTCCAGGCTACGGCGCCGCTCACCCAGCTGTCTATGAGGCCATGGACCTGCTCCATGATCAAGAAGGTCTGATACTCGATACCACTTATTCAGGAAAGGCCTTTCTTGCCATGAAAGAAACTGTCGAGAAAGAAGCAAAGCGTGCAGAAGAAATCCCCTCGACACTCTTCTGGTTAACTTATAATAGTCACCCTCTCGATCAGATCATCCGAGAATTCCCGTGGAAAAACCCAGAAAAACCTTATCTTGATCTTCCCGAATCTTTCCATTTTATCTTTGAATAAAAAGAAAAGGCCAAAGTAAACCAGGCGATAATAAAAGAAGCTCCCCCAAAAGGGATCGGGATAACAAAGAACTTGTTGGCGGTAAGTGCATAAACATAACAATGCCCAGAAAACAAAAAAATCCCAAGCAACATGAGATTTCTGGCCCATTTGAAATGTTTCAAGGGAAGGAAATTTTTATTTTCCTCGGGTGCCAAATAAGCTATGAATTCAAAGACCCCGATAAGAAAAACACCAAGGCCATGGATAATCTGGTAATGCACACCAGTCTTAAAGGTGTCTAACAAATTTTGAGGTGTGAAAGAAGACAACCAATGCGCTCCGACAGCACCCAACAACACACCACTGCCCAAAAGAAAAGAAGCAATAAAAAGAGTGAAGGCAAAATGCCCTGGACAGCAACTGATCTTTTTTGCATCTGCCATTTTAATCTCTGATGTAATTTTAACGGAGATATTTAATTACAATGATGCCACCAATCAGCAGTATCAAAAAGGCCATCATCAGCCAAGTCAAATACTTCTCGACAAATGGTCGAATCGCAATCCCATACTTATAGATCAAGGCACCTAGAAGGTAGAAACGGATAGAACGACACACCACCGAGGCCCAGAAGAATTCACCAAAGGGGACATTGGCAACACCGGCAGTGATGGTAATGAGTTTAAAAGGAATCGGGGTAAAACCTTTGGCCACAATAACGTTGAAGGCATTATCAAGATAGAGTTGTTTCACCTTATCAAAAGAGGCCTGGGAAAAGACTAACGGGATAAAGGTTCCGTGCAAATGCGCCCATAGAGAATGACCGATGTAATATCCCAACATCCCTCCAAGCACGGAGGCAAGGGTGCACCAGGTGGCATAGCGAAAGCTCTTATTAGGAAGGGCAAAGCATAAGGCCAAAAGCAGTACGTCAGGAGGAATGGGGAAAAAGCTAGACTCAGCAAAGGAGATGAGAAAGAGCATCGGCACACCATAAGGAGTATCGGCCCATTTCAAACACCAGTCGTACATCCGTCGCATCACTCCTGGCCTGCCCGGAGTGATTGGCATGCTCGATTCTGTGGTATTCATTTTTTACTCCCGACCACAGGCACTGGAGCGAGCGGATGTTCAAAAGAAAGTAAGGTGGACATGGTGCCTTCGGCCATGGATTTATAGATCATGCCCACGGCAAAACCATTGGTCATCATCCAATAGGATGTCTTGGTGGTGTAAGTCATGCCAACACGACATTTTCCTCCTTCCAACTCCTCAATCTCGTAGCTTCCCTGAATGATGTCAAACACCGATTTCTTTTTCTCCCAGGTGGTAAGGTATTGCTGGGCCTCCTCATCACTTAACATGCTATAGGTGATCATGGCGACACGTTTGCCCAGGCCCCCCGTCTTTTCGGTATAGATTACCAGATCATAATTTTGAAAGGCCTCGCGATTATAAATATTGCGAAAAATTAAAAAACGCTCCTTTTCATTCTCCATTTTTGTCGCCGGAAGTTTAATCTCACGAATGATAACTGATTCGACTAAATTTTTATTGAGATGCTGACAATTGAATTCTTTTGGAGAAAAACGCCTTTTGTCGCGGTATTCATTATTACAACGCTGCTCGAAGTGCAGAATGTCCGAGACCACGTCGGCAAAGGGGCGCTCAATCACCTTCCCAAGTGTGGCATGGAAAACCCGGGCATCATCAATTTTGGCATTTTGCACTTTGACACCATTCAACTCGCGCTGATCTTCAAACTTCAGACCTTGGATAGAAAATTGGGCAAAGGCAGTGGCACCCCATGACAGCAAAAAAAGTAGCAAGGTGGGTTGAACAAATGCTCTCAAAGACTTTCTCCTGTTCCAGGTTGGAATATATTCTGGCCAATAGCTCCGATTTTAGGCATAGTGCATATATTAGGAGAACATCTCATGACTGAGCAAGTAACAATTAGTCAAAGCGTCGCCATTTTAGTTGACGGCAATAATATTGAACGCAGTATTCACTCTTTGACCGGCAACCCGGGCGATATGCTCAACTTTGATCAAATTATCCCTCGCCTATTAGGTAATCGCTCTCTCAATCGCTTAGTTTATTTCCGTGAAGGCAAAAATATCAGCACTAAATTAAGTGAGAGATTGCATGAAAATTATCATGGTCAGGTCAGACCATGCCACAAAAGTGCCGATATCCCTCTCACCATTGTGGCCATGCAGCTGGCCAGTAAGGTCGATGCCATTGTCATCTTATCCGGCGACTCAGATTATATTGAACTGGTGAGACAGCTTAAATCGGAAGGGGTACGGGTTGAGATCGCTTCTATTTTACAGACCACCTCAAAAATATTAATTGATGAAGCCGACTATTATCATGAAATCACCGCCGAGGATCGTTTTTCTCTTCCCGAAAAGGGACATGCCCGAAAAAAGAGCGCTAGCTCAGAGTGGCCGCCCAAAAAAAACAAAAAGCAGCATGGGTAAGTGAGTGGGTAATTTCTCCCCGCTGAAACATACCTGGTATCTCTTTCAAAGGCACTGTGACAATTTCGATTTCTTCTTGCGGATCGAGAGATTGATTCTTAGTGAGTTCTACTCCTCGCGCTAAGAAATAGTGACAGCGATTTTCCATAAAGGCGGGATTAACATCAGAATGTCCGAGTTTAAGCCATTCACGGGCAACGCCTCCTGTTTCCTCTTCCAATTCGCGTTTGGCCCCAATGAGAGGATCTTCCCCGTGATTAACCGCGCCGCCGGGTAATTCCAAAGTCACGGCATCAATTCCCTGCCGATATTGGCGAACTAAAATGACTTCATCACTATGGGTAAGAGACAAAACATTAACCCAATCAAGGCATTCGATGACGTCAAAAATGCCTTTTTTATCTGTGGTGGTGGAATGAGAATGAACTTGGCAGTGGCGCATAATATGCGCCTTATAGACCAATTCTTTATTCGTCCTTCGCCATTTTTTTATCATATATCTATGTAGTAGACGCCAATTTCGGGGTTCTGCTCGGCCTTTAATTTCTTGTTGAATTGATCTCGTACTTCTCGATATTCTAGATAGTGTTCCTGGCCAAAAAGCTGTCGCAGTTTACTATCGTACTGATCCTTAACTTTGTTGGCGAATTGCTCCTCATCTTTGGTTGGATTGTAACTATAATTATCGCCATGTTTATCACGCATGTACTTATGGAAATCCTCAAAGGCCTCCATTTTGTCTCGATCAAAGCCTTCACGCAGGACTTTGTACTCTTTCAAAACCTTTATCGGCAAGTGCAATTCATCAGTAATAAAATGATCCATGCGATCATTCCATGCCTTCTCGGTTGCCTCAAAGTAGGCCGTCATTTTATCCGCATCTTCTTCATTTAAACTTTTTTCATTCTGCGGATTGCCGCTTCCTTCATCTCCGGAACCCAGCATATCTTCGGCCAAGTTGTCTGATGGCCCCTCATCACCGTCATCTTCATCGCTCTTGGATTGTTGGACTTTATCGCGATGATCTTTTTTGACTTCCGACACTGTTCCCGTCTTTTCAGGGTTTTTTAGCTCTGAATCATTAGGCCTAAGCACCTCATCGACCTGGGCCAATTGATCCGGTCCTGCGGCCCTCTCACGATAATAGTAGAGTCCAACACTCAGTAACGCGATGAAAATGACCACACTGAAAACAATTTTCTTCATATAGATAGATTACCGTGACACCAACCTTCTGGCCATTGTGGATTGAGCAAGTTTGGGGCAACGTCACCCGGCACTCCAAGAGTGGATAAAAAAAGGCCAGGCATTTTGGCCTGGCCTTCGATGGAATTTTGACGGTTTTAATTAATTATTAAAAACCATTGCTCCAGGAATTATTCCAATCATCACTGCCTGAAGATGGGTCGCTGACGCCATAGCTGTCATAGTAATCAGAATCTTGTTGACCATAGTAATCATCACGATAGGTCGTATAATCCTGATACTGAACTGGGGGTAAATCGCTATAGAAGTCGTCATTCAAATCCCAGTTGTAGCTGTAGTTGTCATCGCGATCAAAACGCTCAGAACAGAAATATCGGTATGATCTTTCACTTCGATTGTATTGATCACGCATTTGCGCACAGGCATCGTAACCCACATTACAATTGTAATTGTGGAAGGTGCTCACTGTTTGGTTTGAATATCCATCGACTAGCTCGTAATCGCAGCGATCGATGTTGGAATAGCGATGTCGATAACCATTGTACACATAGTACGGGTAGTTATCGTAGTAATAACCATTTTGGTAGTTAAAACGATCGCGAATCCATGTATCCCAATAGAGAGAGCGGTAAGGCAAGGTATAACCGTAGTATCGCACGCTGGGCCACATACCCACATGAATGTGGATATTAAAAAATGTTACGTGCATATAATCGCTGTAAGTGGCCCAAGGTGAGTACGCCACAGGACGGTGATAGTAATGCTGGTGATACATTACGCGAGTGTGATGATACTGTGGCGGATAAATCGTATACCTAGGTGGCATAACAGGCACGCGAGGCCGTGGAATATAATTCACGGAAGGGGCCGGTCTTGTCACAGGTGGAATGGGCCGAGTCACCACTGGAGGATAAGGACGAGTAACCGGAGGCTGCGGACGCACAACGGGCGGTACTGGACGAGTAACCGGAGGTTGCGGACGTACAACGGGCGGTACTGGACGTGTTATCGGAGGTTGTGGACGTACAACGGGCGGCACGGGACGAGTGACCGGAGGTTGCGGACGTACAACGGGCGGCACGGGACGAGTGACAGGAGGTTGCGGACGTACAACGGGCGGGACGGGACGAGTGACCGGAGGTTGCGGACGTACAACGGGCGGGACGGGACGAGTGACCGGAGGTTGCGGACGCACAACGGGCGGCACTGGACGAGTGACCGGAGGTTGTGGACGAGTTACTGGTGGAACCGGACGATTCACCGGAGGAACGGGACGAGTTGGCCTCACAACGGGGCCGCAATTCATTCCAGGACGGCATTGCGCTTCCGCCATTTCAGGGGCAAAGCAATACACGCCCACTAACAAAAGTAGGGCAAACATCTTCATAAACAACTCCATACATTACGAATTTGGTTGCGGCGAAGTTAACAAGATGCGTGCAAGAAAACATCGCTTTCTTTTGATGTGTAAAAAAAATAGACTTTCTAACAACTCAGTAACATGTGTTAAGAAGCAAGAATAGGCCTTTAATTTCAAAGTATTACATGCTGATAATGGAAGAATCCACGATAAGCACCTAACAGCATTTTTTCAATCTCCTAGAAAATTGGTGCAACTTTGCAACCGGGCAATCAGGGGTTGAAGCGAATGCAAAGAAATCTTTATAGACAGTCTTCCTCTGGCGGCCATTTCTTGTATAGTGCGCCACTCCATATTGAGGGATTATTTATGTTACGCAATTTGAGGATCGCCCTGGCCCTGCTTATCCATCTGTCACTTTCCTCTGCTTGGGCCATTACTGATGTGGTCTTTATTGGAGACCTCATGCAACATATGAGTCAACACAATCGTGCGCTCACTCATGGTGGTAAACGGCCTGATTATCAACCTTTTTTCGCTCAAATTAATGAGGAACTTAGCAGCGGTGATCTGCTGAGTGGAAATTTAGAATTTCCCGTAGTCCCTGGCCATGCCCCCAGCGGCTATCCGCAATTCAATGGTACAGTTGATTATTTACACTCGCTTAAAGATATCGGATTCGACCTTCTCACCACCTCCAATAATCATGTCGCCGATCAGGGATCAAACGGTATCCTGGCCACGCTGGAAGAACTGGAGCAGCTCAATTTTATGCACGTGGGAAGTGCTCGAACAATTGAAGAACGAGATGAGGATTTTCCCCTCTGGCGTGCACCGGACGGCACTCATATTGCTTTTCTGGCTTACACTTTTTCAACCAACGGTTTGCCCTTTCGGCCTTCTCATCTGGTCAACCTGATTAATCTTAATGACATGAACGGCAATCTCTCATTAGTGGAAAAGCATATTAAAAGAGCGCGCGAACGTGGCGCTGATGTGGTGATTGTCCAATGTCACTGGGGGGAAGAATACCAAAATTTCCCTCTCAAAAGCGTCAAAAAAAATGCCCGCGAAATTCTTGAGATGGGGGCCGATGCCATTATAGGGCACCATCCTCATGTGGTTCAACCGTTTGAATTTGTCACCACTAAAGATGGTCGCCAAGGTTTTATCCATTATAGTTTGGGTAATTTTTTTTCCGGGCAAACCAGCTTTCCGAAAAATGTCGGACTGATCTTAAAATTGAGCATTGACTCTAATCAAAATGGCATTACCTTCTTGCCTCAATATACCGCGACGGTTGTCCGACCGAGCGATTATCTCATCCTGAATGCCGATAAGGTTTGGTCGGATTGTGAAGCCAGACAAGATCAGGACAATACGTGCCTTATGGCCGCCAAAGCACACAATCATGTACGCAATATTGTCTTTGCTTACCAACAAAAAACAAGTGGCCACAAGTAATGCAGGCGTGACAAACTTTTTTGCCTGTGTGATAGTGCTGCTACTTTATGCAAGAAAAATCACAATCACCTATTCATTTAATCGGAAACCACCTCGCGGCCTTGACGCTTGGAGGAGGTCTGTTTACTCTCTTGATGGGAGTCAATTTTATCCAGATGAGCAGTCTGCTTGTTTTCCCCTTTCATCGCAAACTGTTTCGTAAGATTAACTCCACCTGTGCCGGTGGATGGTGGGGACTATGTGAAACGGTTCTACGTCGCATCCGCAAGATTGAAGTAATTGTAACTGGGGATACCATTCCTTTTGAAGAGAATGCTCTGATCATTTGTAACCATCAAAGTATGTCTGATATCCCGGCCCTGTTTAAAACCGCTAAGGCGGCAGGGCGTCTTGGTGATATGAAGTGGTTTGTTAAAGATGTACTCAAGTATGTTCCCGGTGTGGGATGGGGAATGCTCTTTTTAGATTGTATTTTCGTCAAACGCAATTGGCATGCCGACAAGGACAAAATTTATAATACTTTTAAAAAATTTTATACTCACCAAATTCCTATCTGGCCGATGCTCTTCCCAGAGGGTACACGACTGCGTCCACATAAATTAAAAAAGGTGCAGGAGATATGCAAAAAGAAGTCCTTGCCCGAAACCACCCATGTCTTGCTCCCGAGACCAAAAGGATTTATCGCTTCAGTCCAAGGACTGCGCGGACACCTCAAATCGGTCATCGATGTGACTATCGGCTATGAAGGGCAGGCACCTAGTCTCTATGACCTCTTACTCGGTAAGGCCCGCCGTTTGCACCTCTATATTAAGCGCATTCCAATCAATACCCTCCCTGAGAGTGAGAAAGAGTTGGAAGCATGGATTATCAAATGCTTTTATGACAAGGATTTGCGTTTAAGAAAATTCCAAGAGTCCCTGTGTTTTTCTAATTATTAGTCTGTCCATAGTCACGAGAAGATGTAGACTCTTGACCGCTTTGGCCTTATTTTATAATTCAATGCTTACTCGCAGTGAAAAGTTTTTCACCACACTTTACCAATTGGCCCTTCGATGGCCTAAAACAAGTATCTTTTTTACCTTGCTCGTTTTTGCGTTATGCGCCTCTCATCTGCCCGATTTAAAAATTGTGATCAGTACCAAAGACATTGTGGAAAAAGATTCGAAATCCTATCAACGAATCGCAGACTTGGAGAAAAAATTTGAACTGGGCAACTCGCTTTATCTCCTGTTTCAAGGAGAAGTAAATCAAACAGATAAGGTCTGCCAACTCGACAGCTGGCTAAGGCATTCGGCACTTAAGAACAGGGAGATAGTTGACCTCTATACCCCTTTCAATATCCGTACCGTCACGGCCATGCCTGACAGCATTCTTTATCCTCATCTCCTCGAATCACCTTGCGAAAGTGGAGAAAAAACGCTCGACATGTCACTTTTGGAACATACCCCTTGGCGCTCTATCTTCACCTCCCAGGACAAGACTCTCATGGGGCTGGAAGTTTTTTTTCGTGATGCTCCGGGTGAAGGCAGCAAGTATGGGCGACGCGACCCGGTGGTGATCGAGCAGTTTGTCAGTTCTGTAGAAAATTTTTTGTCGCAAAAATTACCTGAACTCAAATCCTATTTTCTGGGAAGTCTCGGTTACCTTTACTATTCATACCAAGGTATTAAAAATACCCAAAAATTAAATATCTTTTTTCTCGTTCTTCTCATCATTGTCTGCCGGATTTTTTTTGGAACTTTCAAATGCGGTTTTCTCATCTGTATTACGCTGGTGCTGATGGGAGGCATCCTCTACGGGCTCATGGCCATGCTTCGCGTTCCTCTGGATATTCTCAGCAATGGTTTGTTCCTCATGATTGGGGTCTCGGCGCTCGAGGATTTTATCTTTTTAAGCTCCGAACAGCTGGCAAAAGGAACAGATGTGAACTCACTCTTTCGTAAATTCCTTCTTCCCTGCTTTCTCACCTCGCTGACCACCATGATCGGTTTTGGCTCACTCTATTTCACTGACATTACGGTGATTAAACGTTTTGGCCTCTGGGCCGCGGTTGGCTCACTTTTGGAATGGCTCCTGGTGTTTTATTTTTTACCATCACTCATGAACATTTTTCCATCTCTTAAAATCTGGACCAACCCTGCCAAGGCCAGATTTCAGAGATTCACTCAGGTGTCACTCAACTATATTCCTCCCACCAAGACGATTCTCTTTTTGCTGATCTTCTTCGCTCTCGGCCTTTTTTCCCTGACGAAATTAAACGTGACTGAGTCACCGATAGAAATTTTCCCGAAAGAACATCCCTATCGTCAGGGCATGGAACTTCTCAAATCCAAAAACGGCTGGGAAGTCAGCTTTGATCTTGTCTTCACTCAGTATAAGGATAGAGCGAGTAATGTTTCTATCTTGGATGAGGTTGCTCGTGATCCTATGGTGCGTTTTATTCAGACTCCCTACGCCATGGAGGATTTTTTTACAAAAGATTTGGCGCCGCTAACGAAAGAGTTGGTTCTGCGCGATTTTACCCAAACCAAATTTTATCGTCGCTTTATCTCGGCCGACGGCCAGGCCAGGGCCATTGTCTTTTTGAATGACAATAACATTGCCCAAGTTGCCCTGCTGGCAAAAAAAATCGAAGGTCTATGCCATGGCCGTTGTCACCCCACTGGTGAAATTGTCGCCTACTCTGATTTTTCTACCGAGGTACCCAAGGCCTTGATCGAAGGACTCGGTATGAGCATGATCCTGGTCTGCGTGACCTTGGCACTCTTGGCCTGGATGCTCAAAGCAGGCAACATCGTCCCCCTCATTATCTCATCCATGTGGGGGCCTTTCACCATGCTCACTCTCTTCTGGCTATTGCGAATTCCGTTAAATTTTTTAACCTGCATCTTTGCTAATGTCCTGGTGGGACTGACGGGTGACAATGCTATCCAATATCTCTTCTCTGCTAGAGGAAAATCCATTCATGTCGGCATCGCGGAACGTGGCGAGGCCTCCATTTTAGTTTTTCTTATCAGTGTGCTCTCCGCCAGCATTTTTCAATGGGCGTATTTTCAGGCCACCAAAAATCTTGGCATCCTGTTGGTCATAGGCCTTTTTGTCGGTTTATTTGGAGATTTGTGGATGTTAAAAGGTTTGATACGCCTTATTCCAAAAAAGAAGGAGAGAAAAATCTCTCCTTCCGTATAACCTGATTTTCCGTTTCTTTTTATCTTCCCAAAAAAGGAATCGCCGTGCCATTGGCGCTAAGCGCCTGAGAGAAAGTTTTAAGAGCTGTGGGAAGCTCACTGCTGTCCTTCAAACTTGGGATCAAGGTTTTATAGACATCAAGATTCCACTTGATCGGACGTCCACGGTCAAAATTGCGAGTTTTTATTTTTTCTGTCTTTCCTCGAACCGCCAGCTGAGTGTAGATGAACTCATCTCCGAGTTCCCATTCGGTGGGTAGAAAATGTTTTAAATCTATCGGCCTGCCATAAAAGGCAGGAAGATCCACCGTGATGGTTTCTCCCGTAATGGCACTGCGAAGCTGGGTGGGACCTTCAATCAAGGCCTCCATCGTTTTCAAATTTCTTTCAATATCATTACCCCAGGGATTAACCTTGGCGGGATTGATGACGGCATGTTCGGCCACCGGACGATCTTTAATTTCTTCCCACACCAAGCGTGTATACTTCACTGACTGCTTCAAATGTTTAAAAGCTCGCTCCAGCCATTTATCGGCATTGGTTTGAGAGGAGAAAATGCTTTCATATTTACCCTTGTATTTAGAAAAATGTGCCAGTTTCTTATCCGATGTTATTCTGGTCTCTCCAAGCACATTGAATCTGTCGTGAGATGACACGCCATTAACCGTAGACCAAATGAGAGTATCGACGCCAAACTGGGCCCCTTGCTCCTTCATTAATTGAAAGAGATTTTCCAATCTGTAAGCGCAGAAGATGCTTATATTGTTCATCCCCGCATGCATACTGGCGGAAGTGGCGAGACGGTCCGATTCTGCAATGTGCACAAACCTGTTTAAACCATCACCATAAGATTTGGCGCCAAAAAAGACTCGGTTATCCCAGATGATATCCTGACCAACCAAATTTATCTCTTCTAGACGGACCGCGGCCACCATCATGGCCTTATAGACTTCAGTTCCAAAATGATTTTGCATCTCCGATACGGTTTCATACTGGCGTATGACACTGCCATTATGATCAACAAAAGGTTTAGTAAAATAATCAAAGAGTGCTGTGGAATTCTGTTCAGGCAAGAAAAGGCGCATGCTGGCAGTAAAATCTTTCATCATCGTGAGAAGAACACTATTGGTGATTTTTTGCTTCTTCGCCAGACGGGTGAACCTGTAAACAATGCCTCTCATGGTTCGAGCAGGAATGAGTTGGGCCGCAACATACTTTAAATCAAGAGGAAATGAAGCGTAATTATTGCTAAGAAACAAGAGTTCTTTTTCCACCTCATCGGCGTTTTTTAATGCCAGAAATTTGTCACGAAAAGCGCGCAGTTCAACGCTCATCATTTTTTCATCAATAACCTCTGCAATTTTTCTACTGCCTTCTCTTTCCCTGGCATTTTTGATCAGTTCAGGCATCTGGTCATTCGAAATCCACTTTCCTTCCCAATCGGGAACGGTAACAGCGGCCTGGACATCAGGCAATAGTAGAGCGAACACCGTGGTCATTAGAATGAGACTGATGATGAGCTTTTGCATTCTTCCTCTCCTGGAAAATTGAAATAAACAAGACACAAAATAGTCTAAGTAATGTTACTCTTATAATCAATGCAAA
Organism: Bdellovibrio sp.; assembly: GCA_016187935.1. Classification (GTDB taxonomy): domain Bacteria; phylum Bdellovibrionota; class Bacteriovoracia; order Bacteriovoracales; family Bacteriovoracaceae; genus GWA2-49-15. Next base: position 20,316 of record JACPIU010000015.1, on the reverse strand, counting down.
AGGTAATTGCCCATCTGCTATTGCAATTACACGTATTTACAAAAACACAGCGACACCATAACATGAAAAAACAAAACCCAAACCAGGCCCCCTCATGAAACGCCTACAAAGCGCAATTGTTCCCATCGCTGACGTCTCAAAGACAGAAAAAAAAGAGATGTTTGATTTATACTTTCGATACTTTGAAAATGTGACTTTAGACATCTTTCTCGACCATATTTCCCACAAAAGTCATGTCATCATCCTCACTGATCAGCGAAGTCATACCATTAAAGGGTTCTGCACTTGCATGGTCATCAAACTCAACCTTGCTGGTGAAAATATTCTCGGGGTCTTCACTGGTGATACCATTATTGAAAAAAGCCATTGGGGAGAGCAGGAGTTGGTGAGGGCCTTCACTTATTATTGTGGGCAAATCGCAGCACTCCACAAACAAGAGGCGATCTACTGGCTGCTCATCAGTAAGGGATATAAGACATATCGTTTTTTGCCGGTCTTCACCAAAAAATTTTACCCCAATCACAGCAATATTTTTCCCGATTCCTTGAAGCAGATTCGTAACGCCCTGGCCTCCCATCTCTATCCAGAAGAATTTGATCCCAACACTGATCTCATTACATTTAAAAACAAGATAGGCAATTTGCGTCTGGGAGTTGGTGATATAAATGAGATCCGACTTCAAGACCCTGACATCGAATTTTTTGCCAAAAAAAATCCCGAACATATGCTAGGGGTAGAACTGGCCTGTCTCGCCAAACTTTGTTCCAGCAATCTTAAATCAATTGCCAAAACTTATTTTGAAAAGGGCCTTGCGTCAGGTAAAGGTCATGAGTAAATTTAAAGTCACCTTCATTTATCCCAGCTTTAGTAATTACCGCGCTACTGATGCTTTAGAAACCCTGGTTTTTGCCATTCTCAAATCCCTCACACCACCTGATATCGAGACGGTGCTCTATGACGACAGGCTGGAGGACATTCCTTTTGATGACCCCACAAATCTAGTAGCCATGTCTGTCGATACTTTCTGCGCCAAACGGGCCTACCTCATTGCAAAAAAGTATCGAGATAAACGTATTCCTGTGGTGATGGGAGGTTTTCACCCTTCCCTCTACTCACAAGAAGTTTTAAATTATGCCGATAGCGTGGTTATAGGAAGTGCCGAACCCGTTTGGAAAACGCTCCTTGCTGATGCCCGAACTGGAAAGTTACAGCGCGTTTATCAGGCGCCTGAAGATCAATTCTCTCATGGTATCATCCCCGATCGCAGTATCTTCCAAGGAAAGAGATACGGTAAACTTCATGTGGTGCAATTTTCCCGCGGTTGTCGTTTTCAATGTGATTTCTGCTCCATTCATGTTTTCTATAAGCACTCACTCCAATACAGATCGGTCGAGGACATTGTCCGTGAGATCAAGGGACTGTCTGGACGAACCATTTATTTTGCCGATGATAATATTTTTACCAATGCCGAGAGGACCCGTGCCTTGGTGCAGGCCATTTTGCCTCTGAAAATTCATTGGGCCTGTCAAATCAGCATTGATATAATCAATCACCCGGATCTTTTGAGTCTGATGCGAGAAAGTGGTCTTTTCTGCGTCACCATCGGCTTTGAATCTCTCAGTCAAAGCAATCTAAAGCAAATCATGAAGGGATGGAATACGAGCTACGGCAGCTATGAGGCCGCGATAAGAAAAATTCGCGAGCAAGGAATTATGACATTTGGCACTTTTGTCTTTGGTTATGATGATGACACCCCAGAGGCCTTTCAAGCAGTCTTGAATTTTGCCACCAAAAACAAACTCTTTTTGGCCCACTTCAATCCCCTCACTCCAACACCCGGAACGGCCCTCTACGAAAGACTGCTAAAAGAGGACCGACTTATCAATCATCCCTGGTGGCTCAATCCTAATTTTAGATACGGTCAGGCCACCTTCCGCCCGCGCCAGATGACTCCCGAGCAATTGCAATCAGGTTGCTATAATTCGAGAATGGCCTTCAATTCTTGGCGCAATCTCTTTAAACGTCTGATAGATTTCAAGGCCAATAGTGCCAATTTCTTTAATTGTGCCATTTTTTTAATGGCGAATATCATCACGCGTAAGGAAATCATAAAAAAGCAAGGGGCCCACCTCGGAGAAAAATGAAAATAACTCTTATTAAACCCAATATTGGCCGCATGGAGCACCCCCTTTACGTCGATGAGGGAAGAATGGAGCCGCTTCAACTTGGCGTCATCGCTGGTCTTACCCCCGAAGAGCATGAGGTGGCTTTAGTGGACGATCGCATGGAAAATATTCCCTACGATACTAAAACTGATTTGGTGGCGATTACGGTGGAAACTTTCACTGCCCGACGCTCTTACGAAATTGCCAAAGAATTCAGGGCACGACAGATTCCCGTGATCATGGGTGGATTTCATCCCACCCTAATCCCCGAGGAAGTGCTGGAGCACGCCGATTCTATTTTTAGCGGCGATGCGGAAGGTTCATGGACGGAGGCCCTAAACGATCTGAAGACCACAGGGAAATTAAAACGGATCTATAAGGCCAAAACAGGCATTGGCCAACTGGGTGGTTTTAAACCTCGCCGCGATCTTTTTTTAAAGAAGGGATACCTACCTGTGACTCTCACCCAATTTGGGCGGGGCTGTATTTTTAGTTGTGACTTCTGTGCCATCAGTGCTTTCTTCAATCAAAAACACCACACTCGTCCCATTTCCGAGGTCATGAATGAACTTGAGACCGGTCACAAAAGATATGTCTTTTTCGTGGATGATAATATTGTGGCAAATAAGGATGAAGCCAAAAACCTCTTTCGCGCCCTCATCCCCTTGAAGCTTCGTTGGATCAGTCAGGGTTCTATTGATATGCTCAACGATCCAGAACTCATGCAACTCATGGTGAAGAGCGGATGTCTCGGTAATGTGATCGGTTTTGAATCCATCAATCCGCATGCTCTCAAAGAGATGAAAAAGTCCCCCAATCTTGCCGAATTTGATTGCTATGAAACCCAGATGAACATGCTCCGCAACTATGGACTTCAAACCTGGGCGGCCTTCACCCTCGGAAACGATTGGGAAGGCAGAGACGATATTTTTAAAACCATGGCCTTCGCCTTAAAACATAAATTTACCTTTGCCGCCTACAATATTCTGGTGCCCTATCCCAATACTCCCCTCTACAACCGACTCAAAGAGGAGAATCGTCTCCTCTATGATGGGAAGTGGTGGCTGCATCCAGAATATCGCTTCAATTACGCTCCTTTCAAACCCAAAAACATGACCGCTGATGAGCTTACCGAGACGGTTTTTGCCGTCAGGTCAAAATGGAATAGCATCCCCTACATGCTCAAGCGCTTTCTTGATCCCAAAACCAATATGAGTTCACTTGAACGAGCGCTTGTCTTCTGGGCCTATAACCCCCTCTTTCGACGTGAGACATTTAAAAAGCATGGAATGAGGTTTGGTTTAAAATGAAATAGGCAATTACCACTTTAAGGCCTGTATTTTTTTCACAGGAGCAGTGGGTTCGGTATTATTGCTCTGCGTAATAGCGTATAATTGTGCCATTATGCAAACAATCACACTCAAAGTCACTCTGTGCCTGGCCATAACCTTCATCATTTCTGATAGTTGGGCCATAAAATCGCCTGAGCTTGATCTATCCAAAACTCTCGCATCCCAAACAGAATGTCAGCGAATTGCCAACTGGGGATTGCTGGGCAAAATGCAAGTGGACTGTGGACTCGATAATCAACATTTCTATTCGCATCCATCGGCCATGGTATCCAATAGTAAGCTACGCATTGGTAATTTTAATCTCCTTCATCCCGGTACTGATAAAACCCTCTTTAAAGACTTCGCATTAGTTGCTGATCTTATCAATGGACAGTTTGATGTTATGGCGGGATTAGAATTGGTTGAGGTCCTGGCGGATGGTCGCAGCAGCAATTTGAAAATCCAGTCAACGATACAAGAAAACTATTCTGCCCTCACAACAACTCAAACTCTTAAGCGAAATGCCGAAGAACAAATTCAAGCGTTACAAGAAAAAATTCGTGATGCCGAAGCAAACCAGATTAACACTTCGGTGGTGGAGCAAACGCTGGCTTCGTTAAAGGGCCAACTTGCCGGGGTCGATCGACGATACTCCGAGCAAGTTATGCGCTTACGAGACATAGAAGTTTTCATTCGCATCAATTCGCAACCAGGCCTGACTCTTTTTGGATGGGAATTTTTTAAACAACGTCGATTAAGACGTTTGCACCAATACTTGCAGCATAAAGAGGCGCTCCATCGTGACATGCGATCAACTAAACTCCTCAAAGAAAATCTGAACACTGAATTGGCACGCTGGCAGGCCCTTCGTGTCACCTCTGTGACGGTTACCCCCGAGGATGCGCAGAAGTTAGCGACCCTACAGGATGAACTTTCAAAGCTCTCCATTGATCTTCAACGTAAGCATGAAATTTTTTCCCAGCTTACTAAAGAATACAGAATTCCGGGATATCTCCAATTACTTCTAAAACTGCAAGAATTAGATGCCAGTTGGTCTTTGATTCTCTCCCCGCACGGAGACGCTCTCGAAGAATCTCACACTCAAGAAATGGTGGGTTACTTCTATCGCGCCAGTGCAATTCGTCCCCGAACAAACTCACACTGTCGCGAGCGCTTTCAAAGAGATTCCAGCGCCTGTTACCCCAATCTCTATGCTGATTTCATGGGGAATGATAGTGCTAATCTTTTTTCCCGTCGTCCATTTCTCGCCAGTTTCATGAGTGAAGTTGAAAACTTCACCTTTCTTGCCAGTCACGTCATCTTTGAATCGCCCAAAAAGGATGCTGTTCGAAAGAACATGATTCAACAAACCTTTGGGGTTGAGGATATTCATAAACTCGGGCCTGGCATTACCAAGGCCAATTTCGCCCGTTTTGTGGAAATTAAAATAATGCTCAATTTAGTAAGTAAATTGCAACTTGATGACCTCATCATCATGGGAGATTTTAATCTGGAAGGCGATAATCCCTTCTGGCCCAAACTACTGCCTCAAGATTCCGGGATGCATCTCCTCATCACGGAAGAAACCAGTCTTTCAGTGATGCGTTTTTCCCAGGGCAAAGAAACTCATGGAGTGAGCAGCAATTACGACCATTTCATCGTGAATGATAAGACCTTGCGCGAGTGCCCGGCCTCTGCCCGAATCAATTTCCTGAGCGGAGAATTCGCCCAAAAAGTGAAAGACAAATACTTAGTGAGAGAAGAGGCGGCGCAAGGGCCATACTCCCTTTCAAACGAGGCAGAAAGCAAAATGGCTTTGCGGATGAGTGAAATGGAGGCCCGTCTGATTGATGAAAAAAATCGAACGAGTGATTTGGCCAAGTTCAAAGAGAGAGTTTTCGATTCGCAAAGAAATGATGAAACCTACTACAACTTTTTCCAACAACTAATCAGCGACCATCTGCCTATCAAGCTGGAATGTCAGTAGGCTTCTTCTTGCGCAGTTTCTTATATAGCCAATAGATCACGACAACGATTCCAATCCCGATTAGAATTTTAATTTCATAAGATTTGGCCTCATCAAGATATTTCTCAAACTTTTTTCCCACATAAAAACCACCATAGCCAAAGGACATCGCCCAGACGAAAGCACCAATGCCATTTAAAAAGGCAAACTTTCCCTTGGGAACCTGACTCAAACCTGCGGCAATGGAAATCACATTTCGAAGGCCATAAAAAAAACGAAAGCACATCAATAACCAAATGGAATTTCTTTCTAAGAGCCGTAAGGCCCTTGAGATTTTGTCGTCCCACTTACTAAATTTTTTGAGCACCCAAGAACTTTTGTAACGCGCTAAGAGAAAAACACACTGATCGCCAAACATACTGCCGCAGAATGCGGACAGAATGGCATAATGCAGGTTGAGCGTGCCTCTTGAGGCCAAAACGCCAGCGACAATTAATATGGTTTCACCCTCAAGAAAAGTTCCGATAAAAAGGGCCAAGTATCCCCAGGTTTTGAGAAGCTCATTTAAATCATCAAACATAGACCTCCAGCATAAGGGATTTCGATCTTACAGAAAAGAATTTAATGCCCGAATGCTTGAATATCATATAATTTCCTGTCGCTCCGTGTGAAAGAATTGTAAAACGATTGGTAAAAGACTTCTGTAAATTATTTTCAGGCCTATCCTAAAGCCAATTCAGATTGGTTTAGGAGAGAAATTATGGCCTATCAACAAGCAGCAAAAAAAATCCTCTTTACTTCAGTGTGGCGTCCTATCGGCCCAAGTGTCGGGGATGGAGAATCCGTGGGCTATGAACTCTTACACGGACAAGTGACTCGCGCCCAAGGGATTTACTCACCACGTGTCGTTCACAAACAATTTTCCCTCGATTATATCGCCGAAAATATTGACTCGCCTTCAAAAGTTCTCCACTACCCTTCCAAAGCACGTCTTCGTCGTGAATTGCAAAAGAATTATGATGTAGTGGCCATCGCTTTTGTCCTCTCTACTTCCCATCACGCCATAGCTATGTGCCAAATGATCCGAGCGGTGGCACCAAAAACTAAAATTATTCTAGGTGGTTATGGCACCGTCATGAGTGATGAGGAATTACTCCCTTATTGTGATAGCATCTGTCGCGAAGAAGGCGTGACTTTCATGCGAAAATATTTGGGCCAACCAACTTTAGCTCAAGATCAATACGTCCATCCCGATATTTTTAGCCGCATGCGCATCTTCGGCATACCTGTATCTGTCACCGGAATGGTGTTTGCCGGACTCGGCTGCCCTAATGCCTGTGATTTTTGCTGTACCTCACATTTTTTTAAAAACCAACATATTCGACTGCTACCTACCGGGAAAAGTATTTTTGAATTGATGAATAATCAACGAAAGAAGTACCCTGATTGTGACCACACTATTTTGGATGAGGACTTTTTACTTTCCAAAACCCGCGCCCAAGATTTTTTAGATCTCTGCCGAAAAAATCAGGTCTCTTTTTCCACTTTTTGTTTTGCTTCGGTCAAAGCGCTGAAGCAGTACACATGCGATGAACTACTCGAAATGGGCATTGATGGCGTATGGGTAGGGTATGAAGGCAAGGCCGCCGGCTATGAAAAACATCGCGGGGTCAACATCGACGAATTTATTAAAAATCTTCAGGCCCACGGCATTACCGTTCTCACTTCCATGATTGTAGGCATCCCCTATCAAAGTGATGAAGTGGCCCGAGCGGAATTTGATGCTCTGATGAGAACCAATCCCAGCCTTTCCCAATTTCTCATCTACGGTCCGATCCCTGGAACCCCGTTCTATGAAAAAGTCATGAAAGAAGAATTGATGCATGGTGATTTAATACAAGATCGCCGTCAATTCTACAAACAATGTACGGGATTCTATGCCATGATGAAACATCCCTTTATGCGAAGAAATGAAATCGAACAACTGCAACGTGATTTTTATCAACGTGATTTTGAGATACTCGGCCCATCCATTTTTAGAATCGCTCAAATCAAACTTAATGGTTATCTTAAATATCACAATCATCCTAACTCACTCCTGCGTAAAAAATCCGAGTGTTTTAGACAAAAACTTATGACCTTTTTGGCCATTCTTCCTTGTGGTATTTTAGGCCCTAATATCAGTTGGAAATTGCGCCTAAGCTATAGCAAGCTTTTTATTAAAATTTTAGGCATGAGCAATTTATGGGAAAAACGCTACCTTATGGGCGTCCCTGTCATGCTGGCAGCAGCTGCTTTTACATGGATAAACCGCAAGTTGAATCTGCATGAACATCCCTTTACCCGAATTTTCTCTTATCAAGGTAGGAAACAACGGCCCAGGCCGTCGGCAGAACTGGAGTACTTAAGTCCGAGCGCCAGTTACGACTCGCTGTAAAAGAGAAGGTGGTCAAGTTCATAATTTTTCGGTAGTAGTAAGGTACCGCGCGATTCGAGGGTATCTACTTGCGTTTAAAACACCTGTTCCATCCTATTACTATTTTTATTTTGTCCATTGTTGCACTTGGGCTTTCGCTTTTTTTGTATATTCACTGGTACCTCAAGGCCACCGACACCTTCAAGGCCTTCGCTGATAAATATAGTCTCGACTCTTCTAATTTGATTACCGGGCAGACCTGGGCAGTTATTTTAACTCTTTCTATCTTAGTCGGGATCATTCTCTTCGGGATGATGCTCATCTTTATTTATTACCAAAAAGTCATCGGGCTGTACCGACAACAACAAAATTTCATCAATGGTTTTACCCATGAATTAAAAACTCCTGTGGCCAGTCTGAAATTGTATCTGGATACCTTCAAAAAGCATCAACTGACCCGCGATGACCAGCTTCAATATATCGATTACATGCTCACCGACGTAGAACGTCTCTCAGGCAATATCGGTCGTATCTTAAATTTGGCCAAAATCGAAGATCGACGTCATTTGGATGAATTACAGGTGCTCAATCTTTATGATTTTGCCCAAACGGTTCTAAAAAATAACGCCCATATCTTTCCTTCTTCCAAAGTACAATTGCAACCTGTTTCCGATAAAAACCAGTATAACTATCCCATTATGGCGGGGGCCTTTGAAATAATGCTGATGAATTTGATTTTAAATGGCCTCACTCACAATCACTCCAACACACCATTAGTCAATATCAAGTATGAACTGAATCATAAAAGTGATATCCTTCTCACGATTGAAGACAACGGCCTAGGCATTCCCAAAAAAGAGCGCAAAAAAATCTTTCGAAAATTTTATCAAATTGGCAGTGCCCCAAAAGGTAACGGTCTTGGTTTATTTTTAGTGCATCAAATTATTAAACTTCATCGCGGGTCTGTCATTATCGATGACTCTCCCAAAGGTGGCAGTATTTTTACAATAACTTTACCGGGAAAAGCGCGGATATCATGAATGCGAATATAAAAAAACAGGCCTATCTCATGGTGGTGGAAGATGAAAAACATCTGGCCCAAGGTCTCAAACTCAACCTTACCCTTCATGGCCACTTGGTTTTTGTGGCAGAGGACGGAGAAGTGGCGATCACCGAATTTAAAAAGCAAAAATTTGATCTACTCATCATTGATCTGATGTTACCCAAGATTGATGGGTTCAAGGTTGTTGCAGAGGTGAGAAAATATAATGCCCGAGTACCTATTTTAATCTTATCCGCTAAGGACGCCGGCATTGATAAAGTTCGATCTCTGGAACTGGGTGTGGATGATTATTTGACCAAACCCTTTAACCTCGATGAGCTCCTCTTACGAACCGATCGACTTCTCTTACGCTCCAGTTGGAACATAACAGGAGATGAAATTGAGGGTGAGGAATTGGGCGTGTTCTCCTTTGGAAAGTCCTGGGCCGATCTCAAAACAGGCGAAGGCCACGGTCCGGCGGGAGAAATTTTTTTAACCGAGCAGGAGCGCAAGCTTCTTGTGGTGTTTATCAAACATAACAAAGAAATTCTCTCCCGCGATCAACTGCTCTCATTGGCATGGGGATACGAGAAAGGGTTGGAAACCAGAACGGTAGATAGCTTTATTGTGCGATTACGAAAATATTTTGAAGAAAATCCCAAAAGGCCCAAACATTTTATCAGCATTCGGATGCGGGGATATCTCTTTGATCCTGGCAAAGATGGGGAATGAGCTTCCCTATTTTATTGGCTTTTAGACGAAAATAATTTTTTATAGCTTTTGATATAGGCCTTAGTGACTTTCGCCCAGAGAGTATCATTTTCATCTTCGCTCAAATCTTCCTTAGCAATATTGTTCAAAATCTCTTGCTCATGTTCGGATGAAAGACCTGTGTAAGAAGTTTCAGATGATTTGGTCGGACCAGGCTTCCCTGCATTCTTTGTATTCTGGCCAATCTTAATTCGCTCTTCCGGCATGACTCCAAATTTCTTTTCAACCGCCTTGCTTACGGTGGCAACATTTACATCGGCCGCGGTTGCTTCTGTGATCTCGGGTGCAGTAGGTGAATTCAGTTGGCTGGAATTACTCATCGGTGCCGTGTTGGTCAAAGAACTTTTTTTGAAAACATGCATAGCAATTCTGTTTAATCTTTCATCATTAATCATTTCGGGGTCGCTGAATCCACTCTCTGATGACTTTTTCAATTTTAAAAGCGATGCCTCTTTTTGTTTTTTCATGGCCATCTTCACTGCGGCCATAGCACCATCACGTCCATTTGTATTCATTGTCGCTTTTGATTTTACCAGGGATGCCAAATTTAAAGATTGCGTTTTATGAGTGCCTAACAAAGTGGACTCAGAAAGTGTCGGACTTTCCAAATTGGGGTCAAGGACACTGACTTCCACGCCGTTGTTATTTGGAACAACGCTACCACCAGCGACAGGTGTCCCTACCTGTTCTGCCAAGGCCAGAGATTTCCCTCCAAACAAATTCTTTCCATTCTTTTGTTTGTCACCGCCTTCTCCCCCGCTATCCGAACCAGGACAACTATGTCGGGAGTTATCAAGTGTAATCACCGCCGGATCATAATCGGGTGCAGAGGTGTCAATGCCTGCCACTTTTGAAATTGCTTTGATCATTTCTACCAAACATTCTTTTTCCATTTGGATCGATTCTAACTTTTTAACATAATATTGTATTAATCTGGCCAACCGCTGGGATACAACATCTTTATGAAAGACATAATGCAGTTGTCTTAAATGGGCCTGAAGGGCCGCACCACGGATGTTGAGTGGCATGGGTTCATCTGAACAACTATATTGCTCCATAATTCGAACTGCTTCAGAAGCTAGAGTAAGGGGACCATTCCAAAATTGCGTTTCATCGGCCCCCGGATTGGCCCTCAGTGTGTTCTGATACACTTTACCCGCTTCGGTTATATATGGCATTTTCTCGTGATAATGGAGAAATGACATTCCTTCATAAGGTGGTTTCTGGGGAAAAGCTTCAGTTAATTTTTCCGGTTGTAAAATCACCTGCCAATGAAAATTTGGTTCTCGCCCGCCCGACATCGGCATAACGATCTGAATGGTGGGATTTTTGGCATTCAACTCGTTAATCAGATTTTTAAAATCATCCTTAAATTTAAGCGGAACCCATTGCTTGTTCACGGGGGGGTCGATGAGCGTATCCATTGCCATATCATCGAAAAACAGCGAGGCCTTATAGAGCCATAGATCTTCCCCTGTGGCCCTCTTAACGGTATTAATAATAAAATCGTTTCTTTGATTATCATCCCAGTCATACAAGTAGTATTCTTTTTCACAACCATTAATAAAAGGGTCGGAACAGCGAACAAATTCTTCCTCGGCAGAAGACGTGATATTGCCGAAATCCTTGGCAAAAAAGGCGTTCTCTGGGCCTGTACAATTCAAGGTGTGAGGGTCTAAATTTTCCACCCCACCACATTGATAGGCCCGAATCGTGCCAAGAAGGGCCTGCTCCATAATAAGACTTATCTGATAGCGAAGCTGGAGGGCCAAGGGGCCCTGAATAGAGATGCAATTTTTGATGTTTTCCAATTGCCGCATTAAGTCCATGCCATCTTGAACTCCTTTTGAGTAGTGTAATACGAACATATCATAAAGTTTTTTTGCTAAGTCTCTTGCCTTGAAATTTGTTCCAGTCAAACTATCAAGATCAGTGTTTTTAAAAAGCCAGATATAGGCCAGTATAAAAGCTTCATCACCAACGCGATAAAAATTCTCGCTGGGGAGTGAAGTAAACCAATACCGCATATCCCCAACTCCCTGCCAGTCACTCATTAACCCCACTCGTGACTCTAAATCTTCAGGTTTAAAAACGGGCATACATTGAGCTTGGTCGAAAGTGAACTCTGGCCCTGGGTCTAAAACAACATGGCCATCATAAGGAGTCGGTGCCTCACAAGTTCCGTAGACCGGTTCCTCCGCAGGTGCCCCGACAGTCATGACACCTTTCCATGCAAGCGAACTACCACTTTGTGTTTTACCACAAAACGAAGGACTGGTGACTTTCTTGGAACTGCCTTCCGGAACCCAATCGCAATATTTGATATCAACCAAAAATTTATTGGGAAGATTGGGATTGGAAATTTGTCTGGTGATTCCACAGCAGTCATCATCATCTTTCCCATTGGAATGATAATAATTACCAGGCAAGTATTTGCATTTTTTCAGCGGATTCGACGTTGCGGGTTTAGCAACAATACCAGAAGTGACCATTTGTTCGAGTGATAGCCCATCTAACCGTTGGCAAACCCCCGACAAGCTTGCGGCAGCGGCCATCGTGGGTGAAATACAGGAGAATCCAGTTTCACAACTATTGGCCAAAGATCGCTGGCCGCATGCTTCCTTTTCCGCTTTAGGTGCCAAGCACAGTCCATGCTTGGAAAATTTCCCATAGCTGTTCTAATCATAGACAGACGGAATACATTTCAACTTGCCATTACATTCGGACAGCCCGACAGCACATAATTCTTTTTGCGTTTTATCACCGCCGAATAACAGAGAGGGAACAATGCCAATAAGGGTAAGCAGGATTAAATTTTTCATATTAATCCATTTTACAATAAGTTAGACAAGAATCAGGTAATATTAGCGCTGGGCAAGCTCTTTTGAGTAAATAGCGATATTTTGATTAAAAAAATCCATTATTTCCATGCCATAAAATGTTGCCAAGCTCTCTTTGCACATGTTCTTTGCACAAGCTTTCTTTGCGTCCATCTTACGACAATTCCATTAGCTCCCGATGGATATTAGGGATGGAAGGCTGAATGTCTTTATAATCAGTAACATTAGTGGTTTCTTTATTTTCAATGGAGGGATTTTTCCAGACAAAAAGGCCTAGTTCACGATTTTTTTCACCATTGATCCAAGCGAAATGCATTTCACCATAGGGCAATTCACACTCGGCATCCCGAAAACGTGGAGACCATGTCCCGGTATTGATGTATTCAATATCCTGTAAGAAAAGATGCCCTTCCAAATGAGTGTGCCCATGCACAACTTTTTTTACATTGGCCATTTTGGCCGAGAGAGGAGCGCGTTTCAGGGCCTTGCCGGCATTTTTGCGAACATCAGATTTCACACCGTGAGCATAGTAGAGAAATAATGGCAAAGAGGCCATGAGCGGAACTAAAAACCACCACAGAGAAACATGAGCAAAGACATTGGAAGTGGTAAAGATCTGCCAACATCCCCATACGATGGCAAGCAATAAAAAGGCCCGATCAAGCCACAATTCCTTTAACACCATGAGGGGGCGCAAAACCGCCGGATGGGCGTGGTTCTCTTTTAACGCCAACACCATGCCTACCTCTGAATTGGATTTGAGAGCAATTTGTTTAAGTCGATCTTCAAGCGTAAGAGGGTCCTTGATGGTGGGCTGCAATCCTTCATTGATCGAAGTAAACAAAGTCTGGAGCGCACCAAAGAACCAGGTCAGAATCATGAATGGTTGAGTTTTCATTTCATATTCAAAAAAGAACTTGGCAAACTCAGGCACACTTTTGACAAAGGAATCATCACTGTGGGGATTTTTTAGTCCCATTTGATTCACCATGTAACGATTGGCCAGATTACCAAACGGCAGGCGAATTTTAAATTCACCCTTTTTCTTAACCAAAGGATAAACAGGGTCAAGGATAAGACAATATGGATCGTATTGGTGGCCATGCTCAACCAAAGTATCGCCCTGGGCAATATAAAACCATTCACAAAAACGCACGTGATGTTTCAAATTTTCCGGAAGATTAAGGGTCTCTTGAATGGCCTTTTGTACTTTTGGCCAATACAGCTCAGCATCATGGTTACCAATAACAAAAACCACATGGTTTCCTTCTTTCACGAATTCAGACAAGGTCTCGAAAAAGATTTTATGATCTCTCAAAATAAGACCAATTTTAAACAAGGATTTTTCTTGAGTGGAATCAACCCCGATACGCTTTTCCGTATACGAGAGATTAAAATCACGCTGCAATGGAAGGGCGGTTATGGAATCAAAATCGAAAGTATCTCCATTAAACACCAATTCGATGGGTGCCCCTTTGACTTCATTCATCATACATTTCAAAAAATCAGCAAATGTTTGATCAATGAAATAATCCTTGCGTCGAAACTTTTTCCATAGTGGATTCTCGCTGTGAACAGGTTCAGCATCCGCAAGATGAAAGTCACTGACAACAATTGTGTGGTATGTCGAAGATGGTACTGCCATAAAAGATTCCTCATTCCCTATTAAATTGTATCACTAAGGAAAATAAGCGTGAATTTCTTCATGTAAAACTATTGTAAATGCCCCCCTCGACAAGCATGATATAGTCGCTAAAAAAAATATTAAATGGCCTTCATTTAGATGAGTAAATCCAGAGGTTTCAATGAAACAATGCTCTCCACAACAAGACTTACGTACATTGATCGAAAACGAGCAGATAGCGGTCTTGGAGTTGTTAAACCAGTTACAAGATCAGATTGGTCGGGAAAATTTTCAAAAGTACCAGCATCTCATTTCTCATATACACGAGTGCCAATGTCATAAATATCAGGCCGATGGTTCTCCTTGCACGCGACCTGAGGTAGATTGCCATGATTGCCAAAAGGCCTTGGATGATCTGTCCAATTTACGCAAATCTTTAAAGCATGATTGCAAACTAGAGTAGGAAAAAATATGCCATTACCTTCTACTGTACGATCGAGTATTTTGAAAAAACTGGAATCTGATATCATAGGAATTCGCATCCACGGCCGAGGTGGGCAGGGTGGAGTTGTTTCTTCCAAGATTTTGGCCCTGGCCTTTCATGCCGATGGTATCTGTCCCCAAACCTTTCCAAAGTATGGAGTGGAAAGACGAGGGGCCCCGGCCGCGGCCTTTGTCCGACTGAGCAAGAGTCACACTCTAATCCCTTTGCGTTGCGAAATTTATCATCCCCATCATCTTATCGTTTTGGACGAAACCCTATTGCAATTGGGTGATACTTTGGCGGGTCTGCTCGATAGAGGTTGGATTGTTGTCAATTCCATAAAACAGCCCAGTGCATTTACAGACCTCAAGCACAAATTCAAAGTCGCCACTATTGATGTCACCAGCATTGCCCTGAGAAGAAAATTGGGAACAGAACTGGCCCCTATCGTAAACAGTGCAATCTTAGGCGCTTTTGCAAAAATTTTTCAGGCCCCAAAAATTGAATCTCTGGAGAAGGCCATTTGTAAAATGATTCCAAGTAAACAATTGGAAAATGCTCAAGCCGCGCGTGAGGCCTATGAGCAAATACAAACTGGGACGATACAATGAAAAAGACAGATCGAAACCTGGCCCCCAGCTTTTCTTACAAAAGCTCAAAGTCCAACTACACTGGGAGCTGGCGTTTTATTAAACCTCTCTACCAAAATAAAACTCCCCCCTGCAACTTGGGCTGCCCAAATACGAACGACATTCAAGGTTTTATTGAGGCCATCAACGCGGACAATCTGAAAGAGGCCTTTACCATTCTGACTCGCACAACTCCTTTCCCCGCCATCTGCGGTCGCGTTTGTTATCATCCTTGCGAGAGTCACTGCAATCGCAGTCAGTACGATGAAGCGGTGAATATCTGCGCGCTTGAGAGAGTAGTAGGTGATTATGCCCTTGAGCAAAAACTGGCCTTGTCGCCTGGGCCCCAAATACAATCACCTCAGAAGAAAATCGCTATCGTTGGTTCCGGCCCTGCAGGTCTGAACTGTGCCTACCATTTGCGCCGCCTGAATCACAAAGTCACAATTTTCGAATCGCGTTCCAAGGCCGGGGGTATGCTTCGACATGGCATTCCTGAGTTTCGGCTTCCCAAACATATTCTCGATGGCGAAATCCAACGCCTACTCAATTTAGGAATCGAGATAAAATACAACTTTCCCATCGGCAAAAAAGAATTGGAGAATCTCGCACAAACACACCAAGCTGTGTTTCTCGCCATTGGGGCCTATCGCCCCAAGGAAGTTGCCATAGAAGGCAGTAACCTTACGGGCGTCAGTTCGGGATTGAATTTTCTCCTGACCCATGCCTACGAATCTGAAACATCTCGCTTTAATGTAAAAGACAAAAAGGTTGCCGTAGTCGGTGGTGGAAATACCGCCATTGATACCGCTCGCACAGCCTTACGTCTGGGAGCGATCCCCACTATTTACTATCGCCGAACACGCCATGAAATGCCGGCCCATCCGGATGAAATCCGAGAGGCCTTGGAAGAAGGAATTGCCGTGGAGTTTCTGGTCAATCCGATTGAATGTCGTGGGAAAAACGGCAATTTGCGCAGTATCTTTTTTCAAAGAATGCAATTGGGTGAAACCGACGCCTCAGGACGAAAAAAATCCATACCCATACCCGGCCAAAATTTTGAGGTCGCCGCCGATTTCCTTTTTACTGCTTTTGGCGAAGATGCCGAGATGGGAGATTTGGCCATTCCTCTGGAAAATAAATGGGGGCGTTTCGTTAAAAAAGAGCATTTGAGATCCACTATGCAAAATGTTTTCTTGGGTGGTGATGCCGTTTCAGACACCCAAGGAACTGTGGTGCATGCTATGGGAGAGGGATTAAAGGCGGCCAGAATCATCGATCAATTTTTGGCCGAAACACCTTTAACCGTGTCTGCCCAGATCGGCCCCAAAGTGGGCCATGAAGATCTCAATATGGCCTACTTTCACAAATCACTCCGCAATCGGTCTCCCGAGCGATCTCAGGCAGAAAGAAAGTCAGATTTTTTACCGGTGATAGGGGCCTTGGCAAAGAATACTTACACTCATGAAGCCAAGCGCTGCTTTTCTTGTGGCGTTTGTAACTACTGCCGAAATTGTGAACTGTTCTGCCCTGATAAATCTATACGCTTCAAGATGGATGGTTTCAAATCCTTGAGCATTGATTACGATCACTGCAAAGGATGCGGTATTTGCGTGTACGAATGTCCACGCTGTGCCATGGAGATGGCAAAGGAGTAAAACATGAGCGAAATAAAAATACTAACCGGCAATGAGGCCGCGGCAATTGGGGCCAAGCTGGCAAGACCCAAAGTCGTGAGCGCCTACCCTATTACTCCCCAAACTCAAATCGTGGAGGCGATCGCAGAAATGCATGCCACGGGAGAGATGGATTGTGAGTACATCCCAGTGGAATCTGAACATTCCGCCTTGGCCACCTTGATCGGTTCTTCAGCTTCAGGCGTGAGATGCTTTACCGCCACTTCAAGCCAAGGTTTAATCTACATGTCGGAGATGCTGCATTGGGCGGCCGGGGCACGAACTCCCATCGTCATCGTCAATGTCAATCGAAGTTTGGCGCCACCATGGAATATCTACGGCGACCAAAATGATTCCCTTTCTCAACGGGACACAGGGCTCTTGCAATTCTATTGTGAAAGCGCCCAGGAAGTTTTGGATACGGTCATTCAAGCTTTCAAAATATCCGAAAAAGTCGGTCTCCCCTCGTTGATCAACCTTGACGCTTTTTTCCTTTCACACACTGCTGAGCCGGTCACGATTCCTGCGCAAGAAACTGTTGACCAGTTTTTACCTGCCTATCATCGCGCTGTAAAAATGGATATCCAAAGACCTATTACCTTTGGCGCTTTGGAAGATTCGGAACGCTACATGGAATTGCGTTATGAAATTCAAGCGGCCCAGCTTGATGCCTTAAATGTCAGCAAAGAAGTTGATCAGGAATTTAAAAATTCTTTCAATCGTTCTTATGGGATTATTGACAGTTTTCTTACTGAAGATGCAGAAACAATCTTAGTCACTTCTGGCACTATCACGACCACCGCCCGTGAAGTCGTGCGAGCGCTGCGCGAAGAAGGTCACAAAGTTGGACTACTCAAAGTACGCTTATTTAGGCCGTTCCCATTGCACGAAGTCGCCATGGCACTCAAAAATGCCAAACGCGTCGCTGTTCTTGATCGCAATTTCTCCTACGGTGCCACGGGCATTTTCGCCCAAGAAATTCGCAATGCGCTCTACCATTTATCCACACGGCCATTGGTTTATTCTTACGTTGTCGGCATTGGCGGCCGCGATGTCGGCCCCGAAATCATTTTAAATCTGTATGAACAAGTGCTGGCAGAAACAACTCCGAAAGTTGAATCCACCTGGATAGGCCTGCGAGATTTGCGGCGAGCAGATCTTGAAATCCAAAAATATGAAGCTCTACCCTCCTGCGAACTGGTGAGTGCGGGTGGCCGTGGCTGCCCCGGATGTGGCGCAGCTTGGGGACTTGATAAAGCTTTGCAAGTGATGGGCCCCAATACGATGATGGCGATTCCTGCCTGCTGCTCCACGATTATCACGGGAGATTCTCCTACTCGGATGCTGAATGTTCCGGTTTATCATTGTGGTTTTGCCACGGCAGCGGCCACCGCCACAGGTATCTCGCGAGCGCTCTATAGTTTAAAACAAACAGGCACCACCGTCCTTGCCTGGGCCGGAGATGGTGGCACTTTTGATATCGGTATTCAGGCACTTTCTGGCGCCGCAGAACGGGGTGAGGATATCATCTACATCTGTTATGACAACGAAGCCTATATGAATACCGGCATCCAGCGCAGTGGAGCAACTCCTTTTGGTTCGGCCACCACCACCACGCCACCCGCTGGAGCGAAATCCCAAATTAAAAAAGATATTATGGCGATCATGGCCGGACACAATATTCCCTATTGCGCCACCGCTTCGGCAGCATTCCCCATGGACTTCTTAACCAAATTAGAACGGGCCAAAAGTTTCCAAGGTAAGGGCCTGCGCTTTATTCATTTTTACTCTCCCTGCCCTCCTGGTCACAAAATCGAAAGCCAAAAGGCCATCGAACTAGCACGGCTTGCCGTAATCTCGCAGGTATTTCCTTTATATGAAGTCTATAACGGCAGCGATTATCGAATAACCTATGAACCTGAACAAGTTCTGCCTGTTGAGGAATATCTTAAACCGCAAGGTCGCTTTAAACACTTAGATGAAGAGGCCATGCAGACCATCCAAGAGATGACCAATAAAAAAATGAGTCGCCTGCGACATCTAGCCGACAAACCTGACTAAACTGGACCACAAGCGTGGTGTTGGATTGGATCAACTAGTTTGAATCATTACCCGATTATTAATCTTATGTGGACTGCCCGGCGATATGTATGTAACTATATGGAATTAAATAATATTTTGAAGTATTTCCACCATTAAGGTGGTTCAGTTTTAGACTTTTTTTCCTGTGCTCGTAACTCGTCTTTCTTTGATAAAATATCAAAATAATGAAGAAAATATTTTTGGGCATGTTAATTGTTCTTAGTCCATTTGTCTGGGCGGCCCAAGATGTATGGGTCAAATCTGAATGGGCCATTGTTTACGCTGACAAACAAATGCTTTCTCCCATCGGAAAAGTTCGCCAAGGGAAAAAAATCCGTGCCGCAGATATTCCTCGTCAGCATGGGGCCATCCTTCCTATCGCGGTCAATGATAAAATCGCCTACATTTACACCAAAGACTTAATTATGAACTCGGAAGAAACGATTTCCGAAGGCCACAAATTCAATCGCCAATTTGGTCTGTATTACGAAGCCAGTGACAATTTTATGGATGATTTAAAAGAACATAATCACGTGATTGCTTCAGTAGGACAAATGGCACCTGGGAAAGATTGGAAGACCATGTCGGACCAAGCAGGAGATTCTGTCTCAAATGCGACAATGTTTAAAATTGCTTTTGAACATCGGCCGCCCTTTTATTCTGCCGCTTGGGCTGCGGAAATGGGAGTCTACCTTATTTCTCAATCCCAACTACAAATGATAGCTCCCTTCGTTGGTATGAACTATAACTATGCTCTGATAAAGAATAATTTCCTTAATATCGAAGCGAGCATCAAAGGCCTGATCTCATTGCAATCCACCGTCAAGGTAAAGGCCACCGGCCAAGATAAGGACAGTGCCATGTGGGGTTATGGTTTTGGCGGGGAAGCTGTTCTTTTTCCCTACAGCACCTTCAGTTTTAAGGGGCACGTGTACTATCAAACTTTAAACTTCGAAGATTTTCCCCAGTTAACAGGCATTAGTGCGCCTCTGGATCAAATCACGGGAATAGAAATGGGATTATCATTAAGTTATCTCTTCTAAAACTGGCCCACAACATTGGGGTAGGTTTTGTTGAAAGCAGCGAACTTTTGATCTGGCATTTTTTTCTCTAATAATAATTTCAAGCTGTTATGCAATGGGATTCAAGTCTCATGTTGCATATCAAAGGGAATGAACCATGGCTGCCCTAATTTAACATGTTCTTTTTTTAAAAAAAGTGACTTTGTTTGCAGAGATGGATTTTATTTCAGGAAAAATGACTCAAGAACAATTGCACGCTTTAAATGCT
>JACPIU010000011.1 GCA_016187935.1 Bdellovibrio sp. | reverse complement strand
AGCTGCTCCAGTGGTACGGCCCACTCAGAGGGGGCAATCTTTACTCTTGATGAAAAGAACTTTACCCGTGAAGATCTGCCTGGGGAATTAAAGGAACTTTACTATAATGACCAACATCAATCCTATCAAAAAACTCGTGGCATCGCTGAGGATTTCGCCCTGCGATTAGCACTGTCTAAAACTCAAGATCCAAAGTCCCTTCCTCAATTGGAAGAACTTTTACCCTCAGCAAAAGTGAGCGAGAGCGAAGTCAAAAAATTCTATGAAGAGAAGAAAGCTTCTATTCCACCTCAAGTAACCTACGAGCAAGTAAGGCCTCAGATTGAGAATTTTTTACGCTCACAAAGAGTCGCGACTCTTGCCAATACAGAGCTCAAACGACTGGAAAGCAGTGGCCGATATAAATTGTTATTGAACGCCCCCGTTCCTCCCGTGGCCAGCATAGACATTGCTCCTTATCCTTCACTTGGGCCCAAAGATGCCAAATATACTCTGGTAGAAGCTTCTGATTATATGTGTGGACACTGTCAGCAAGTCCATCCAGAAGTGAAACAAGTGCTGGAAAAATACAAGGATAAAATTAAATTTGTACAAATCAATTATTCCCTCAATCCTGCTGGCATGAGCGGGACATGGATTCGTGGCGCTTACTGTGCCGCTCAGGAAAACCAAGAAAAATTTTGGAAATACCACCATGCTGCTTTTGAGAAACAATCGAGTGAAGTTCACGATCACAGTGCTCATGCCCATGGTGAACCTGCCGATGATCCGGCAACCAATCTGAAAAAGGCCAATGATATAGCTAAATCAGTAGGACTTGATACCAAGAAATTTGCGTCTTGCATTGATAGCGAAGCCGCCAAGGCCTTTGTGGTCAAAACTAATCAGATGCTTTCTAACAATGGAGTCGGGGGTACCCCAACTTTTTTCTTTAACAATGTCAAACTACAGATGACGCATGCTGGACTGACGGCTGCGCTTGAATCAGCGATGCAAGCATTGTAGTAAGAACAGTTTTAGGCGTCTATTTCTTGGGCATTGACAAAGTTGAGTAGACTAAATAAGGCGCAAACTCTCCATACTTGGTTTGAAGCAGATTAAGCTGTTCTGAGGTCACAGGACAGGTAAATGAAAGACCGCTGTTTGCTTCTAATTGAGCAATGGCCTTATTCACTTTTTTGGCGGCTCGCTTGGTATGACGGCTACAATTTATTCCCTCATCAAAACCGGCATCAACATATTCACGCCAGTCAAATTCTTTGATCTTTTTCCATTCGCCGCGATCACAAGTGAAATACGGCCCAGGTGCTTTGATTTTTGTTTCGATTAAATTGGCCCAAAAAGTCATGCCCTTATAATTAGCGACTAAATCAGCATGGGAGTAGGTAGCTGTCGTGAGCAGACCGAACTTACCTTTTTCGGTACGCACACCCCACTCCAAGACATTCTTGATTCCGCGTTCTTTTTCAAAGGCCTTTTTGTAATACACCAATCCTTCGGTGAAAAAGTGCCCAAATTTATCAGCGCCAACCACAACTTTACCTTCCACTGTATCAATCTGAACGATAGCACCCACGGCACTCTTAAATGTGACCAGGACAGGAGCTTCCACAAAGGTGATCTCACGATAGATAGACTGACTTCTGGGAAAACGGATAGCGGGAATTTCGCCATGAACATTGGCATTCACATAGGCCTCTACTGGTCCGGCGACAACATCTCCACTTAAATATTTCTTCAATTTCTTGCGCAAGACCGTTTCGTTGCAACCAACATACTGAGTCGCTTCCTCTAAGGCACGATCAATTCTTGCGTTGGTAAAAGTATTCAAAATAGGCGAAGCATCTTCTTTCAGTTCGTAGCGATGGGAGAAGCTGTCGATTTCACTGGCATTAAGTTGGCCCCAATTAAGCGCCAAAATACAACCCAATACAAAGATATTGCTTTTCATAACAGTCCCTCCAAAGTGGAGGGACCATATAAGGGGACTGGATTTGTGTCAAGGCCAGGGAAAAAAGTGGGTAATTTTTCTAGGGAATTACCTCAGGTGTTACCGAGAGAAGAGCATCAATCAGACCTTGACCTTGAGAGGCCGAGGAAAGCCCGATATCGCGTGATTTCAGTGTATTCAAACCGGATGAAAGCATTAGAGCAGCAACACCAGCAACATGGGGCGAAGCCATACTTGTTCCGTTGTAGGTTGCATATGAGCTGCCTTTGGTGGTGGAAGTTACCGAGACACCGGGAGCGGCGAAATCGACTTCCGGACCAAAGTTGCTAAAGTAAGCAAGTTTGTTGCTGGAATCAATCGCTGAAACCGCAATGACTTCAGAGTATTTTGCCGGATATGAAACTGGGCCGGACTCGTTTCCGGCAGCAGCTACAACCACTAATCCGGCGGCATAGGCCTCTTGAACAGCGGACTTGAGAATGCTTGAATCGCTCGGGCCGCCTAAACTCATATTAATAACGTGGGCACCGTGGGAAATGCAGGAACGAATCCCTTCAGCTATGTCAGAATTGTATCCAGAGCCACGACGGTCCAAAACTTTCGCGGCAAAAATTGATGCCTGTGGAGCAACACCCACAACACCGATTTCATTATCAAGGGCGGCAATTGTGCCTGCTACATGGGTTCCATGTCCGTTATCATCATCCCATTTATTGGGATCAACAAAACCTCGACTCACAACAAAATTTTCTCCTCCCATAACATTGGTTTCCAGGTCGGGATGATTTCTCTGCACACCTGTATCAACAACACAGACGATGGAGCCAAGACCTGTTGAAGTGGCCCAAGCAGCTTGAGAATTGATATGGCCTATCCCCCAAGGAACTGATTCTGGCGGTTGAGTCGTCGATCCTCCCGTAGGTTTCCCTTGGACTTCAACCATTCCATCTCTTTCTATGGCCAAAGAAGAGGTAATTTGCTTCAGGGATTTCAACTGGCCATCACTCAAATGAGCAATAAGCGCTCGATGATATTTCAGTTTATGCGACACTTGACCTCCCACTTTTTTAACACTGCTGGAAGCCAAGTCCAGATCACCTTCAATTACATAGCGATCGGAACCAGCATAAGCGACTCCGGTCAAAGTCAAAATAAGAAAAGCAATTTTTTTCATAAAAAACTCCTTATTTGGATAATAAGAATGGGAATGGAGAACTAGATGCAAGACAGGTGCCTACTGGTAATTAGGGAAAACTTGGAGTTAGAGAGAGTATTGGTGTTTGATCACTATCGAGTGCCTATTTTTTTGACAGGGAAATGGGCGAATTATTATTTCCGCTCATGATTGATGGTATTTGAGAATCGTACCGCTCGTGCAAAGGCAGATTACGTATGAAAATCCCTCAAGAAGAAAATTATCCCAATAATAAAGACGAAGTTCTCCACCCTTACATTTACGAGAAACGAGAAATTCTTGGCCTTGATACTGCTTATACCTGTCCTATGCATCCCGAGGTCAAACATAATGGTCCAGGGAATTGCCCAAAATGTGGAATGTCACTGGAACCATTGGTAACAGAAAAAGGTGATGACAGAGAATTGAAAAATATGGAGAGAAGATTTTGGACGTCGGTGTCTTTTACACTCCCGCTGGTTATCTTCTCCATGGGTGATATGCTCCCAGGTATGCCGATTTCAAAAATCTTTTCACCTTCTCTTAAGCTCTGGCTGGAATTATTTCTCGCCACACCTGTGTGCCTCTGGGCGGCTTGGCCATTTTTCGTAAAAGCAGTTGATTCTATCAAGAAAAAAAACCTCAATATGTTCACTCTTATCGGTCTGGGAGTTAGTGTTGCCTATCTTTACAGCGTTGTGGCCACCTTAGCACCGGGAATTTTTCCTTCTTCGTTCATTTCACATGACGGTCATGTCGCGGTCTATTTTGAAGCGGCCGGAGCAATCGTGACTCTCATCTTACTTGGACAAGTATTGGAGCTTAGGGCCAGAGATAAAACAGGAGCTGCCATTAAAAAACTTTTAGGACTTGCCGCAAAACAGGCCAGGAAAGTCAATGATGACGAGAGCGAAACAGACATTCCATTGGAACAAGTCAAAGTGGGCGATAAGCTTCGTATCAGACCTGGAGAGAAAGTTCCAGTGGATGGAATTGTCTTGAGTGGCAAAAGTTCTATCGACGAATCCATGATTACGGGCGAGCCTATACCGATTGCAAAATCGCAAGGCGATAAAGTGGTTGGTGCCACCATCAACACGACCGGAACGTTCCTTATGAGAGCGGAAAAAATCGGGCCCGAGACTTTGCTTTCTAGAATTATTCATATGGTGGCGGAAGCGCAACGAAGTAAAGCACCAATCCAACAGCTTGCCGACAAAGTTTCAGGAATTTTTGTTCCAGTAGTTATTTTGACTTCGTTGATTACATTCATTATTTGGAGTATCTGGGGACCAGCTCCGGCATTCACTTTTGCCATTATCAACGCCGTCTCAGTTCTGATCATCGCTTGCCCCTGCGCTCTAGGTTTAGCAACTCCCATGTCTATTATGGTGGCAACCGGCAGGGCCGCCCTGCAAGGAATCCTCTTTAGAGATGCGGCGTCTATCGAAGTCATGAGAAAAGTTAATACGCTGCTGGTTGATAAAACCGGCACGCTAACAGAGGGAAAACCAAGACTCATCAGTATCCGTCCTTCTGATCCAATTTCAACAGAAGAGCTTCTTTCCTCTATTGGAAGTCTGGAAAAGGGAAGCGAACACCCGCTGGCCCAGGCCATTATCAACGGAATCACAGAGAGAAAAATGGCCTTCAAAGAAGTCACCAATTTTGAATCTCTTGCAGGGAAAGGAGTCAAAGGCATAGTTGAGGGAAAAATGATTGCTTTTGGTAATCAGACTTTCATGGATGAGTTAGGGGTAAAATATCAGAATTTCCTGACGATGACAGACGAATTGAGAAAGGAAGGACAAACCGTAATGTTTGCCGCCGTAGATAATATTTTTGCCGGGCTCATCGGAGTTGCTGACCCGATTAAACAAAGTACTCCCGATGCCATTCATAAGCTCCATGCTGAAGGCATAAAAATCATTATGTTGACGGGGGATAATAAAACTACCGCCGATATCGTTGCCAAAAAAATAGGAATAGATGAGGTGATTGCAGAGGTTCTTCCCCAAGACAAAGTTGAAGTTATCAATCGTTTTCAAAAGCAGGGGGCGATTATCGCTATGGCCGGTGATGGCATCAACGATGCCCCGGCCCTCGCCAAGGCCCATGTCGGTATTGCGATGGGAACAGGGACAGATGTGGCCATGGAAAGTGCCAGCGTTACTCTGGTTAAGGGCGACCTTCTCGGTATTGCCCAGGCACGGGCCATTTCACGCGCGACAATGAATAATATTAAGCAAAATCTATTTTTCGCTTTCTTTTATAACGTTCTCGGCGTCCCAATAGCTGCCGGAGTCCTCTATCCCACCTTGGGTATTTTGCTCAATCCCATTATCGCCGCAGCGGCAATGAGTTTTAGTTCCGTCACAGTCATCGGAAATGCCCTGAGACTAAAAAACATCAAGATATAATAAAATTAAAAATTCATTCCTTTTTGACGGAAGTAGCGAAAGATAGACCCGCCGAGATCCACCATCAGGTCACGGCCTTCCAAATCTAAATTGAGAAAATCTGCCATGTAGGCCTTCTGTCTTGGAGTTAGCTGGGCCAACTTATCGCGAATGCTTAGCTCGCTAGGATCTTTCTCTGTCCCGAAGGGAATATGAATACGCCGACCTGAAGCAGTGACCTTTACATAAGCATTGGCCTCTTGCTGTGCTGTCCCCTCTTCCCGCTCTCCCGCGGGAGTCAAGGTTTCATAGAGGGCATTCATCATTTCTTCTCCCGCGCGACGATCTTTTTCATAAGCGCTGGCCGGAGGTTGAGTTTGTGTGGACGGTGAGAGCGATGGCGAACTGGTGGTTTGCTCTTTCGTGAGTGCTCCTTTATTTGTCTCCTCATCTTTATAGAACTTCACCAGCCGGATAAACTTATCCGCAAAATTTTCATCTACAAAGTCGATCATTTCATGCAGAGGGATGTTGAGGCAGGCGGTGATCTTGGCAATCAATTGGGCATTTAAGTCTGTCGTCTTCTGATTGAGAAAGCGACTCATGGTGGAGATCCCGATATCTGTTAGTGATGCCAAATCCTTCTGGGAGCCCACGCCACGCATTTGCATGTACTTTCTCACTACACCCAGAAACATCTCGACCTTATCTTTGTTAAATTCGGCCATACTAACCTCCTGCAATTACTCATCGGAATGCAAAAAAATAACTTGATGCAAAAATATTGCTTGACGCAATTAGTCAATTGCAGTATGATTGTTTCAAGACCAGTCCTTGGAGGTGCCTGTGAAAACAACAACATATGCCCAAACCCCAAACACCCAACAGCATGATTCGGTCTATGAGATCATCTCCAATGAAACCCTTGAATCTTGTGATTTTAAAGGGTTAACCATTGCAGGATCCCTCTTCTCCCTCTCAGTTTTCAAGGGGATAACCTTCAAGGACTGCGTCTTCTATGGCTCAAAGTTTGAAAATTGCATGTTTACTAGCTGCTCGTTTGAAAATTGCAGCTTTCAGTTTACTCAGGTGGATTTTTGCCAGTTCAGCGAGAGTTCATTTGCAGAATGCAACTGGGACTTTGCTCCGATCAAGAAATCCCAATTTGCCGACTGCCAATTGGATGGCCATACCAGGTATCAAGTTGGTCATGAAGATAAGGCAAACCAGATCAGACAGAGTTCTCAAGATCAAGATGAACGAAACTTGCATCATGCACATACCGGACTGTTTTTGAAGGCCGCTTAAAAAGAAAAACTAGCGCACCAATCTTAAGGAAGCTGGTTTGTAATCAAATTGAGATTGGTTGCCCACCATAAATCCCAAGTTTAGGCCATAGGATGGCCTTGGGCCCCGCAGATTCTCTCCCGCCCCACCCGACCGTCCTGCGAACATGGAGTTTGCAGGGCGGTCTCTTCTTTTTATTTTTCGATTTCTCGTTGAGACTTCTTGTCTCCGCATCGTGCTTCGGCAGTGTCCTTAAGGACACACATCGCTCACCGCTACTGCATAAAAGCGATTTAGTCACAAACGGAACGCTGCTCAACACCGGTCTCATAGATCAAATGGCTGCTTAATCCGAACGGTGATCCACCTAAGTATGCCGATTTGGACTTAAAGGACTTTTTCAAGCATCACAAATTTATATTTTAATACTGGTGAATTTTGAAAAATAAAATCGGCTTTAGAATCAAAGCGACTTTTGACGAATCCATGCCTAATTTTGACGGTTCCGTAAAATCAAGTTTTTCTGAACTCGCTGAATCCGCTGATCTGATTGAGCTTAAAATAACTTACAAGGTATTAGCAAATCCCGATCTGCTAAACAGCTTACTTTTTTTGTCTGTTTTTGCCTAAATTAGCGCCAGGATGCCAACTCTCTTTACTTATACATTAATATATGTTATACATTAGTATAAGTAGGTGTTTGCTCTATGGCCGTTATTAAAAGAACCAAAGAATGTTTAAAAAAGTTTAAGGCCGACTTTAAAAAGGGCCTATTTTCTGAGGGGGATGGGCAAGTTTTAAAGGCATGGGCGAGAGAAATGGAACTATTTGGCCCGAAGTATATCGCAGAAAGCAGCGAATGGAGAGATCACCCGCTTGAGAGGAAATGGTCCGGGTATCGGGCATCATGCTTTAGCGTGAACGGAAGAATCATCTACCGAATTATAGATGAGAGAACAATAGAGGTATGTGAGGTTGAGCGGATAACACCGGCCCACAACTATTAACGGTGAGGAATTTTTATGGCAAAGCAAAAAAGTAATAACGAATTTCTGGAAATGTTAAATGATTTTTTTCCAAGAGATGCGACCCCCGGTGAACTGATACGGGCCAAAAGAACAAATTATCAAATCACGCTGGAAGAAGTTGAAAAAGCGACAGGCATCTCTCAAAGCAATCTATCGCTCTATGAAAATGACAAGAAGCCCCTCGGATATGTCCAGGCCACAAAAATCGGCTTGGCCATTGGATTACACCCCATGACAATACTTTTCCCCAACGGGATAGAGGCCGATGAGCGTTTTAAAGAAATTTCGCGGAAATCAGTCGAACTATTGAGTAAGAAAATTCCCCTTAAAAAAATAGCTGGCTGAAAATGATATGAAAGAGAAAAATAAAAAAATCAGATCTGCCAAAGAATTTGGTGCCTTCCTAGGCCTTTCTGATCTCGACTTGGAACTTGTTAAGCAGAAGTGACCATGCATACACTCTTGTGATCGAATAGGCACGCATGCAAGCTCCGCATTTTCCAAATTACATCGTTTTTTCTTTTAATTTTTACGAAAAAAACACCCCTCTGATTTGCGATTAATGCGCGATGCCTGCATGATCGCCAATCCAACCTCGATGGCATTTCTTAATCCAATCAAGCTATCCTTCAGTTTGGCGTCACGATAGAAATTTTTGGTTTGCACATACAATTCCCACAGCATGGCATCGGCACGCACCAGCCGATCGGTGGTGCGAATAAGCCCGACGTAATTCCACATGGTCTGTTTTAAAGTCAACCAATCTTGCTGAATGAGGGCGGTCTCAATATCCACCTTACCCTCTTCCCATGCCCGAATGGAATCGGGGGAATAGGCCGGTATTTCATCCATTTTATCCGCAATATCAAGCGCTGCCAGATGTCCGAATGTAAGTCCTTCCAAGAGCGAAGTGGAGGCCAAACGATTAGCACCATGAAGACCGGTGCAGGCCACTTCTCCCACGGCGTATAAATTCTGCAAGGTGGTGCGCCCTTTTAAATCGGTCTTCACACCACCACAAGTATAGTGAGCAGAAGGCACCACAGGAATTGCAACTTTGGTCATATCCACTTTGTTTTCGAGGCAGTGACGATAAATAGTAGGAAAGCGGGTAACTATCCAGTCGGACGGCTTGTGAGAAATATCCAAGTACACACAGTCATGGCGAGTGATAATCATTTCTTCCGCAATGGCCCGGGCCACTACATCACGAGGGGCCAATTCCAAGTCCTTATGGTAGCGTTTCATAAAACGCTCACCCTTGGCATTGACTAGAATTCCCCCTTCACCTCTCACCGTTTCCGAAATCAAAAAACGCCGATGCCCCGATCGATCAAAAAAAGTAGTGGGATGAAATTGGATAAATTCCATGTCAGTGAGAAATGCACCGGCCCGCTTGGCCATAGCGTGACCATCTCCCCGTGCGCCCTCGGCATTGCTGTGGTGGAGGAAAACCGCCCCAACTCCCCCTGTGGCAAGCACGGTAGCACGCGCCAACGCCTTCACCACATTTTCCTTGGCACGGTTAAAAAGATAGGCCCCCACGACCTTATGTGGTTCATAGCGCTGACGAAGATCGGTGCCATGGTGTATAGGTGTAATGAGGTCAATGGCAGTGTGCCCCTCAAGAACTGTCAGCTTGGGAAAACGGCTCGGTTCTAAAATATATTTCATAAGCGAATTTTGAATTTCAAGCCCGGTAAAATCGCCTTGGTAGATGATGCGCGCGCAAGAATGGGCGGCCTCACGAGTGAACAATAATTCTCCCTTCTCGTTGCGGGTAAAATTTGTCTTGGCCTTTTTCAGCAAAATCTCTTCCAAAATACGTCCTGAATGTCGGCGCAAAATCTGGGCGGCTTCAAGATTGGAAGTATGCGCGCTAGCCTTGTCGATATCTTCCAGCAACTGTCCATCATCACTGGAAGTATAAATAATACCGCCTTGGGCATAGGAGGTATTCGTGTTATTAGGATCACGGGCGCGCGTAACTAGCCCCACAGATAATCCTTTCTCCAAGACAGTTAGCGCCGTCGCTAGTCCAGCGACGCCACTTCCGAGCACCAAAACATCAAACTGATAATCCATGCTACTGGCCTTTTTTTATTTTAAGCGAAATATCCACAGGCTTGGGCGAATATGTGAGGCTTCCAACACTAATGGCATCCACTCCCAAAATTAAAAACGATTCAAGATTACCGTCATTAATCCCACCCGATAGTTCAATGATCATCCCTTCTTTTTTGATATCAACCGCCTTCTTAATTTGATCGGGTGTAAAATTGTCCAAGAGAAAATGCTTCACGCCCAACGCCATAGCATCATCCAATTCTTTCAAATTATGAATCTCTACAATGGTATTTTGATAAAGTGCCCCTTGGTTATTGAAAAAATCCAGAGCTTCGGCAATTCCACCGAAATAGGCCTTGTGATTATCCTTGATCATCCAAACATCCGTCTGCGTCGTGCGGTGATTATAACCACCTCCAATGTGAACGGCATATTTCTGAAAGGCCTTAAGCCCCGGTAGCGTTTTTCTGGTCTCCAATATTTTAATTCCAAACGGACGGGCCTTCTCGGCCAAGATCCGCGTTTCAGTAGCGATGGCGGAACAATGAGAAAGCAAATTGAGGGCCAAACGCTCGGCAGTTAATGCCACACCGAAAGGCATTTTAAAAGTAAAAAAAGGTACCTTGCTGGCCAATAATTTTTCACCTTCATAACGACGAAGTCCCATTAATTCTTCCGAACGAGTTCCTGACAAAAGTTCAAAAACTCCCTGAAAAAAAGGCACACCGCTCAAAACCAAATCACTCTTAATAAAAATTTGGCACTCCACCAAATCTTGGGGAAGAGAGAGCCAATATGGCCAATGGGATTCAAGTCCATCTTCACGCAAAAAAGATTCCAATTCAGCTTTGAAAATAACATCCATAACAACTCAACTTGCTGGCGGCAAAATTGCCTACTCTGGCGACAGTAGCACTCTTTTTCCAAGACGTTAGGCCCTCAATTAAAACGCCCATCTTGCAAAGCATAATTTCATGTCAAAATATCTTGTTATTCTTCTTCTGTCCGCCCTCATGTGGGTTAATCTCAAAACCACACCACCAACTGCCCCGAAACCGCCCCATTCTTGGGAAGTGATCACCACGAAAGCGCTGGAAAAAAGCGTTTCAGAGCGTTTGCGGAACATTCCCCGACGTGCGGTAGCCCTATGGAAGGCCTTTCTTTGGGGTGATACTCGAGACCTCCACCCTCGCTTGCGTCTGGCAATTAAGGAACTCAATCTGCCACACCTTTTCACTCCCTCCGGTCTGCATCTGTGGGCAATGCGGCTGGCAGGTTCACCTCTAGAACTTGTCCTATATTCGTTGCACCCTTGGATTCATGGCGTCTATCAGGGGTTCCTCTGTCTTTTCCCGTTCGCCTTTCAGGGTCTCTACGCCTTGAAGCGCATGGGCCTTTTTCATCTGGTTCTTCTCGGTTTGCGCCTTTGGGCCAAAAAAAAACAAAAAAAACTTAATCACTTTGTCATTTTCCTCGCTGTCTTCGCTCTGGATTTTATTTTTGGTACTTATCAACAAGGCCCTCTGTCTTTTTGTTTAAGTTTTCTTTTTCTAGGGAGTATTTTTGCCAGTTTTCCCAACACTAAAACTTGGGCCTATCTGATTGGTGCACAAATTTTCCTTGCGACCATGCAAGGTCGCCCACTAACCACCATGGCCCTCCTGATTTCTCCCCTTGTCGTGGGACAATTTGCGCTGCTTTTTCCCACTATTTTGCTCGCCATCGCATGGCCGCATGATTGGATTATCAAAACTACTTTGTGGGGCACACAGGCTTTTATGCGTGAACTCACCTGGCTTTTTGGATTGGCGCAGAAATATCCCTATTTTTTTCCCTGGCTATTCCCCTCGATCACTCTGGCCTTGGCCATCCCGCTTTTTTTGACAGGTGGGGCAGTGGCACGACGCTGGGCCTTAATTCTCTTTCTGCTCGCACCCAACGGTGTGCTCAATCACTCGCGTAAAAACTGGGCACTGGTATTGGCCAACAATTTTTCCAGCAACAGTCGTATCGCCCTTAATCATCATAATATCCTGATTTCTTCGCACGCTCGATCGGTTCCAAAAAATTGTCAAAACATTCCCCTTGAAGGTTGGTATAAACTCGAATGTCGTAAATGAGATTAATCTATTGATACCAAGGTGGTGGTTTAGGAGGTTCACCCGCGAAGATAATACTCCAATGACAAACGGCACAAAGCTGACCTTTATAAACTGAATTTTTCGAGTAGTCGTAGCGAAACAATGTTTCCATTTTAGAACTGTGGGGATTGTGACAAGAAATACAGCTAAATTCCTTTTCGGGATGGAGCGGATCTTTCGGTAGCGAGGTGGGATGCCATGTTTGAAGGGTTTGTCTAGCTCTTCATCGTGGCACTCAATACAGGTATTGCCTGCCGCAAAAGCCGACAAGGCCCAAAACAGCGGAAAACCCAGAATTATAGACATACTCATATTTCACTTTTGGCGCTAAATTTCTGTTGGCTAACCTATAGCAGATATTGTATTTCCGTTAAATCAGATTATGGATAAGAAAAAGATAAATTTACTCCTTGGACTATTTACCGCCGCTTTAGGAATTGGGTTAATCATTTATTTTTATCTTCAATATAGTTTTGTAAAAACCTTTGAGACCAAATCAGATCGGCCGCTTCTCAAAGAAATGCCTGCTTTTACCGTCACTAAACTCGATAGCAACGAGATCATTGATAAGCAATCTCTCTACCGAACAGCACCCCAGCTAGTTATGGTGCATTTTTGGGCCACCTGGTGTGCTCCCTGCCTCACCGAGTTCCCCCAGTTAATGGCCAAACTTGAGGGTATGAAAGATAGCAAAGGATTTACGGTGGTGCTCATTGCCATCAATGAAAATTCCCAAGATATCCATAAATTTTTAGAGAAAAAAAGCATCAAAATTCCCCCCAACGTCATCATGGCCATTGATGAAAAAGGTAAATCCCAATTCGACTTTGGTACTGTGAAAATTCCCGAAACTTATCTGTTTAACGCAAAAGGTGTGACGGTCGAAAAGTTTATCGGTCCTCAGGCATGGGAAGACCGCTTTTTTGCTGATAAAATTCAGACAAATCTACCAACTTCTCCATAATGTCTTGCCTTCACAGGGAAAAATTACATTCCTTTGACCAGTTCATTGTTCAAATACATTTGTCATTGTATATATGAAGCGCCCCTAGAAACTGAGATTATCGCCATGATTAAGTTGCTTTGCTCTTCAATCATCCCGTTTGTACTTGTCATCTCTATGACAAGTAGTTGCAGCAAACAGAATCTCGATCAGCTCGATCTGGAAAATAGTATTGCTCAAATCAATGCCGAGTTTCCCCATCCAAAAAATTGGAAAGGGAAGCATATGAGTGCTCTTATCACACGTAAATCCTCGAACAAATCCATGGCGGTAACAGATAAATCCAGTGCCGCCAACGGCCATGCGACTTGTATCCAGTGCCACAAGAACATCAAGGGTAAACCGCTCAATGTTAGCTGTGCCACCGCCTGCCATACTCCAAGTTCCAATGGCAATCCTTCACATCTACCCAAGCTTAACGACAGCAAATGCCTTCCCTGTCACGACAAAGTGATCCAAAATAAATTTGATCACTACCCTTCCGGTGCCGGTCTTTGTGAAACTTGCCATACAGTCGACACTGCCCATCTGGCGGGAGAGAAAGGGACTGTTACCAGCAACAAAAAGGCCGAGAATTGCTACCAGTGCCACTTCCGACAAGATAGCGGACCGATTCTCCATGGTGCCCTAAAAGACGATGAAAGCTGCATTTCATGCCATAATCCTCATGGCTCAGAGATTCGCCATTTCTTAAGAAAAGACACCATCTCTGAGCTCTGTAGTACTTGCCATTCGGCTTACCCCGAAGCTACAAAAGCTGCGACAAAACATGCTCCTGCGATCGAGGGCAAGGCCTGTCTCAACTGTCACAACCCTCACTCAGGGCAACATAAAAAACTCTTAACACAACCATCCCGTGAGCTATGCTTATCCTGTCATGACCGACCTATTCGAGGTAAATTGAATGATAATCGATTGATCCCAGATATTAAGGCCAAAGTTGAAGCTGCCTACAAACACTCTGGGGCACAAGGCAATTGCACCGACTGTCACGATGCCCATGGCAGTGACTATAGTCGATTGCTACTGGATAATTACTCCACGAGTATTTACAATGCTTATCCTCAGGCCACCAATCCGTACGCTATGTGCTTTACATGCCATGACGATTCCATGCTCAAGCAAACAGGTTATGAGGATTCAACCAATTTTAGAGATAGCGCCAAAGGTCTGAATGATCACTGGTTCCATGTGGTAGATGCCGCAGGAAACAGCGATAAAAATCGCGGCCGCTCATGCAAAATTTGCCACGATCCCCATGGTTCTAAGCAGCCATTTAATATCAACTCGACCTGGAAAATGGGAGAGCGTGATATTCGCATTGAATATACTCAAAAGGAAAATGGTGGCCAATGTGCCAAAACCTGCCATGTAAGTCCAAGAACATATACCCGCTAATCAATTGAAAAAAATTCAGTGTAGATTCAAGTTCAACTAATTTTTGATTAGGATGCAGCCCTAGCAAGAAACTACAAGGGGTCATTATGTTATCCACCAAGAATCTCACTATATTATTCACTGTTCTTTTATCTTCCCATTTGGCCTATGCAACTGACTGCTTGCGAAGCATTTGCGTAGGAATGAATGCCCTTACCACCGATAATGAGGTTGTAGCTGTAACCGCCATCAAAGGAGAGAAAGTCGTTTATCAACAGGGATACTACTCCCTTGAAATTTCACCTGAGAATCTTTCCAAGCAAGTTCCAAGATATCAAGATCTAGAGGCCGGTACGACTGTCCTCAACTCATCCAATGACATAGGTGTTGTGCAAATGGTTTTTGAAAACGGTAAGGCACAATATAAAGTCGGGTACTACTCCTATGTCTCAAGCGATTTATCTCCAGAAATTGAACAGCTTGGTACACTTAAACAAGGTACGGTTGTCATAAACCCAAGCGATGAAATGGGCAAGGTGCTCAAAGTTTTTAAAAACAATCAAGTGCAATATAATATAGGTTATTACAATTATATTATTGCTCGAAGTTCCCTTTCAGAAGAAGTATCGCGTTTTGGTGACTTTAGAAAAGATATTACTGTCATTACCCCAAGTGAAACTATTGGAAAAGTTCAAAATATCTTTGCTGACGGAAGAATCCGTTACACCTCAGGATATTACACTTATACAAACAAGGCCGAAGAACTCTCCGTCGAAGTAAAGGCCATCGGCCCTCTTTCAACAAATACACTCGTCATGAACCAAGGAAATGATATCGGAACTGTTCTTTTGCTTTTTAAAAATGAAAAAGTCCAATATCAATCTGGTTATTACACTCATATTGACAAGGCCAACAACCTTTCACCACAAGTCAGCGTCATCGGTGATATTCGTGTAGGTCAGACTATTATTGATTCTGCCGACAGAATCGGCACCACTAAAAATCTGTTTGCCGATGGGCGTATTCAATATAACTCCGGATATTATACTTTCGTGGAAAAAAACTTGGTTCCTGAAGTCGATAAATTGGGAGATTGGCGATCAGATGCCTTGGCAATCAATCAAACCAATCAAGTCGGTCACGTAAAAAGAATGTTCAAGGATGGAAGAATTGAATTTTTGGCCGGGTATTACACGACCATTGAAAAGGATCAAGACCTGAGCGCCGAAGTTGAGGACCATCCTACCTATGAGAAGAATAAGTGGTATGGGACTGACTCCTTTCGTGCAGGGAAAATTGTCCACGCCTTTCAAAATGGTAAAGTCCAAGTTCAGACTACCGAAGATCAATTATTTGTTTACACTCAACTCTATCCCGAAACCTCAGATTTGTTGGGCCTAAAAGCAGATTCTGAAGTTGCTGAAGTGCAATTTAAAAAAGCAAAAGTAATCGCCGTTTTTGAAAACGGAACTGTTCTTTACGAATATAAAATTCGCATAAAAACTGACAATCCAGATGAGATCAAAGAAAAACTAGTCAAATCGTCAGCAAAATTGTTTGGTACCAAAGGCCAGATTTTATCCAATGAACAGACAAAACTCGACACAGAAGCATGGCTGCTCAGTCTGGCCAAGATTCTTGCCTTTTCCGATGTGAATATTCACTCTCATCTGGCCTTTTTGGATGCAGCTCCGATGGTTATCAATTTTGAAAAAACTGCCGAAACAAAAGAAATGTTAATTCAATATTTAAGTAAAAATCCAAAGCTCATTTCCGATTCTGCCGTCCGCAAAAAGGTTATGCAATTCCTGGGCAAGAACACTCCGGATGACAACGGCGATACAAATGGCCCGGTTGTTGATAATGGTGAAGGATATGTTGTTAGAGTTAATAACCCCAATTATCTACCTGAGGTCGAGAAATTGCTTCAGGCAAAAAAAATCGCCTACACTTTGGTTGATATTCTGACGAGAAATCCGTCAATGGATATTGAGATTCAGGAAAACAAAGGCCTGGTGAGTACTGCATGTGTCATGAAATACAAATTAACTGCCAACGACTACTCATTTAGGGCATCTAGAGCTAAGAAAGTTTTCTCACTCTTTAAAAAGAAGAATCCCTGCAGAAATGCATTTAGAAAATTTCTTGAGTCCATTGCACACGATGTCTGATAGTCAAGACATCGATAATTCAAAAAGTATCTAATTCAAGCTATACCCTTCGCAGTTTGGTTTTCAAGTAGGCGGACAAGGCGCTACGCTGAGGCGTGCTTCCAGCACGTCGCAGGCGTCGAGTCCGCAGGCCAACGCCCTGGAAAATCAAAATCCGAAGGGTATACTTCGCTCCTTTTACGCGTTGGCTTTGTGTGTGCAGTATCTAGGCTCAACAGGGAAGAGCAAGGAGGGTAGCATGCATTCAATTCTTTTAATCTTATTTCTGGCACTGATGACATCACTCTTTAACATTTGCCAAGCGTAAGGCGCGATTCAGAAAGTATCCGCGTTTTTAAAAATATTATTTTGGTTATTCTATTGTTATGACACCATCTTCGATGATCGCGGGAAAAACATAACCAGAACCAATATTCTTATTATACTGCAAGACTCCAGACACCACTATAACTTGACTGAGCGAAACTTCTTGTTTTGTGGTAGTGATGAGATCATTTTCGCCAGGCCCACCAGTTCCATCCTGAATATGAATCCAATTCTTACCCATGATACCCGCATTGTATTTAACCACTTTGCCACGAACGCGAACACTTTTACCCCCTATCGTCGCCTTTTGAGTGAAGCATTCTTGGACTGTAATTCCGCCATCAATCCTTTTTATCTCGCCGGGCCTAACAGTAACTTTAAGCGCACCACTTGATGTCGTACTTGTGTTGCTATCAATGGAGGGATGTCCCGGAGGAAGTTGAGGTTTTCCCTCGGAAGCATTATCAGGATTAACCTCTTCCTGCATGTTATTTTGCATCACTGGGGGTGTAGTAATGTCGCGTTCAACGACAATTTTGCGTTCACAAGCGGCACATGAAAGAGCTAGGATCAAAACAGTGATTGGTAATGGTTTTGTACTCAATTTCGTATTACTCAGTGCTTTCTCTAGTTGTTGCGCCGATACTGTCGAGTGGCGTGACAACTTTTGGTGCACTGGCCTCCGTTGTCGATAAGTTGATACTCAATCTTTATCGGATTTCCATTCATAAACCAAGTATTATTTATGTCATGGGATTGTGGAGCACCATGCGGATCGTGGCAAATTTTGCATGAGCGACCGCGACTTTTGTCTTCGCTTCCCGCAGCATCAACAACATGGAACCAATGCAAGTTTAATGCTTTAGTATCATTTCTAAAATTTGTGTCAGGAACAAAATCCGTTTTCTTGAGCATATTAGTTTCATGACAAGTGAAGCACATGGAGTATGGGTTTTCACTCTCAAGATAGGTATTGTAATTCTTCACCGACCATGCCGCTGTGAGAAGACGATTATTCTCGCTGGTATGGGCCTTATGGCAGTCGAGACAGCTTCCAGCAGCACCTGGGTGAGCACCGGCCATCTCCAGCTTTTTTTGGATATTAGGAATCGTGCGGGCGCCGTTTAAACTCGCTTGTATTTCTTTGTTATGGCAGGCCAGACACAAATCCTTAGCGGGTTTGTGCAATAGTTTTTGATGTTTTCCAGAATGCGGAGTATGGCAATTCAAGCAAGTTTGGCCATTAATAACTGGTCCATGCTGTGACTTACCTTGAACAGAAATGTCGTGACAATTTGAACACAGCGCCGGAACGGTGGTGGCGCGAAGAAGAGATCTCACGTTACTGCTGTGGGGATTGTGACAACTTACGCAACTATCAGCATCGGCCAAAGCACCATGAAGAACAGGGTTTTCATCCTTGCGCTCATGGCAGGTGTAACAATTTTCAGCTTTTTTATTGATACTCACGCTCCCGGGAGGATTATCGCCACCTAAATGCTCCGGCTTGGCGGTATGACAGTAGCTACAAGCACCTGCACCGGCAGGATAATGGAGATAGTTCATTGTATTATCGGCAACGTCCGGGTGACATTCTAAACAATTAGCATCATCCGATGTGGCCTCAATATTATTAGCAAGAAGCTTAAGAAGCGACTCACGGCCTGAAGCCTGGAGTGAACCAAAAATCATTATCATAAACACAAATGCCCATGTGTTTTTGCTCGTGAACATAAAAACCTCTCTTCTCTATTTTTATATGATCGAGTGTTTACGCTTCTCCTGGTTTTTAGACAAGTCTTAAAGGAAAAACTGCTTTCACTTTTACTTTTTTTCATGGTACAGACCTGTTGAATTATTTAAAAGCAACATTGTTGATATAGGTCATGTTTTTTCCTGGGATAAGTATGTTTTGGAAATTAATTCTTTCCACTTTCTTGGCCCTCTTCGTCTCCACTCCATTCACATTCGCGAAGGAAGATGAATTTACGTGTACCACCTGCCATTCGGATGTTGTGGAAAAGGCCCACGTCCACCGCCCTGTCAAGCTAGAGAACTGTAAAGCTTGTCATGTGCCTACCGCTACACTTGCCAAAGGCAGAAAATTTCCCGATGACCATCCCTTAGTCAGACCCAACCTAGGTGATGATCCTAAAAAAATGTGCTTACAATGCCACTCAAAGTGGGGCAGCAAGTTCTCGAGCAAAAAAAACATCCATAGCGCTATCGAAGTTGAAGGCTGCTTAGGATGTCACCATCCCCATGGTTCAGATGTTCCCAAGTTGCTAAAAATCACAACGGTAGAGGCCAAACTCTGCGTCTCCTGCCATAACGACAAAGAGGCATGGAAAACTGATCTCAAGATTAAAGAGCATAAAATCATTCATCAGAAAAAAGGATGCCTCAACTGCCATGACCCCCATTCCAGCAATCTTGAAACCCTCTTATTGAAGCAAGGGCGAAAATTGTGCCTGAGTTGCCATGATCAGGGAATCAAAACAGCTGATGGCCGCACGCTAAAATCCTTTAAACAAGAGATCGCCAAAGACCGAACCATCCACTCTCCTGTGGATGAAGGAGAAGACTGTTCCACCTGCCATCTTTCTCATGCTTCCGTTCAGAGAAAATTGTTAAAAGATGAATTTGGCGAGTACTATGATGAATTCAGTGAAAAGAAATTTGCTTTGTGTTTCACCTGTCACGATGCCGATCTTGTGACTGAGGCAAAAACTTCGAAGGCCACTGAGTTCCGTAATGGTGAAGTCAACCTCCATAATTTTCATGTAATGGCCAATCCAAAAAATCGCGGCTGTGGAATGTGCCACGAAGTCCACTCCTCCAAAAATCCCACACTCATTAAAGACCACGTCCCCTATAAGGATTACAAATTACCTCAAACATACAAAAAAATGGCTGATGGTGGGAGCTGCGTGACGGCATGCCATGGACTGAAGGTCTATGAGCGCAAAAAACCATTCACTAATCCCAAGGGACGGTAATGCAATCGCGGGAAGCATTCATATTCACTTTCTTACTTATCTCATGCTTCCTTCCATGGGAAGTTGCTCTTGGACAGGGCCTACTCACTATGGAATCAGAGAGTTTATTTTCTCTCCGTAATAATTTTGATCAAGAGCTGGAATCCCCTTTCTATGAATTTTTTGGTGCGAATTATAAATCTAACGACCAGACTTTAAATCTCAACAGCAATTTTGGTTTTTTTGTTGATCCTGTTGGTACGAGCGACAATGACTTTGATCTCTTTCAGTTCAATTTTCAGTACGATGCTATCAAAGATCGCATTACCGTAAGTGGTGGACGGACCAGCGATCCAGTTAGGACTGTTGGTTGGACAACTCTCGACATGGTAAGCCTCGACATGCATTTCCTGGAACAGCGTCTGACTGTAGGCGGATTTGCCGGCAAAGAACGTCTCTTGGATATTGGCAATTTTAAAAATCAAGCCGATTTAGTCGGTGCTCATATGAACTATCGTACTCAGGCCATAAATCCCCTGCATCTATCCGGCAAATTTCAACACAAAGAATTTAATATTCAGGACAAGCGTGCTGAAAATCTAGGCAGTTTTGGCGCCAATAAAACTTTTGAAACATCTTGGAGTCCGGAAGTGCTGCTGGCATCGCGCTATAATTTCTCGGCCAGGGAGGCCCAAAAAGTTGAAGCCGGACTCGATCTCTACCCCACCATCAAATTTATCAACCGCTGGCGCATTATGACCTATAAGACTACGGCAGATTATGGCATCGAAGACCCAATCTTTTCCATCATCTCGCGAGGTCGATTAAATGAAGTTATGGGACAAGTGGAAAATCATTGGACCCCTCGTTTTATTTCGAGTCTTACACTGGCCTACGATGATTATCTTTTGCAGGAAACCCGTCGTGCCGAGGGATACAGAGGGGAATTCAGTTTAAGTTACCGACCAGAGCTATATAAGATTAATAATAAATATTACTACTTTAAAAGCTATGGTGGGTATGTGCTCGGGGGTGAGATCGCTCTTACAAGGCAAATTTTTGATACCAATGAAGTTTTTGTTTCGGAAGATATTACCTATTACGACAAAATAACTTCGGCCAAATCTATGGCCTATAACACTGCATTGATGTTTGGACATTTTTGGAAAAATTTAAAATTGCAAATTGGCGGTGAATTCAATAGTAACAATTCTCTGACCTATGATCTCAGAATGCTGACCAAGCTAACCTACTTTAGTCAGATGGAGCGTAATTAATGTTATGAAAAGTTATTTTTTTACAATCATAACTTCTCTACTTATCAGCACCGGGACTTTGGCCGACAGTTCAAGCATGTTACCGTCCATCATGACAAAATTTGATCATCAAATGCATGAAGAAAAAGTGCTCCCCGCATTTGGCATTTCCTGTTCGACCTGTCACAACTTTGAATTAAATGCTGACCAAAAAACCGCCAAGGCCAACCCTAATTTAGCAACTTCGGCATTCAAAATGAGTGTGAAAGAAGTCTGCCATCAATGCCATAATACTGAAGCGCCACAATATCGAAATGTTCCCAAAAGTTGCGCTATCTGCCACTCAGATCAGGCAGCAATGCAAAAAATAAAACCTAAGAATCATGAAAATACAGCTTGGAAAAGCACGCACGCTCTCAATGCCGAAGT
The DNA here is from genome assembly GCA_016187935.1 of Bdellovibrio sp. Taxonomy (GTDB): domain Bacteria; phylum Bdellovibrionota; class Bacteriovoracia; order Bacteriovoracales; family Bacteriovoracaceae; genus GWA2-49-15. The sequence continues at coordinate 108,862 of JACPIU010000011.1, read as the reverse complement.
TGCAAGTAATACCTGTTTTAATTGCCACATAACTTCACAATGCGTTAAATGCCATGTGAGAAGAAATGATATTGAGTTAAAGAACCATAGTCGCAATTTCCGTTTCACTCACTCAGTTATTGCAAGAGCGCAACCGCAAAAATGCGATTCTTGCCATGTGCAGACCTTTTGCGTCAGGTGCCATTTAGGGAAATGAATTTATGAAAAAAATAGTTCTTTTTTTAACATTCGTCCTGATCTTGTCATGTTCACGTAATGGTAGAGACAGAGAGTTTTATGGCAATATCGCTGATACCCCTGGAGGTCTTGCCTTGGTCGATCCTGCAGAGCATGTCGGTGGCTATGGCAGACCCCAATGTCTAGTTTGCCATAATGCTGATCTAAACATTCATCGTGGACCTTATTCAGTGGTTAATGCTGAATCATTAAATGTGCTTGTGCGAAATAATGGACTAGAAGCATATTGCTTGGGTTGTCATAGTGATAATGGTATAAAACCATGACAGGGCCTTATCATCCTATACAATTGCTAAGGTCAAAATCAAAGATGCATTATCGATTGTTGCTTTGTGGACTTGAAAGTGTCCATTGGTATAATAACTCCCACTCAGGTGAATGATAAGAATGGAAAAAATAAAATCTTTTCTTGATAAATTGGTGAGGACTATCGGTGGAATGAAATTTGCCGTGGTGATTATTACTCTTTTTGTCATCGCCATGATCGCCGGAACTTTCATTGAGAGTTATTACGGGACAGATTTTGCAGGTCGAGTTTTGTATCAGTCTGTCCCCTTTATGATTCTCCAGGGACTTTTAGTAACCAGTATCTTATTTGCCACACTTCTGAGATTACCCCCCAAAGAAAGACTTTATGGATTTTATATTATCCACATTGGTTTGATTGTTATATTTATTGGGGCCCTCATCACCGCCGTGACAGGCATTGACGGGCACCTGACTCTTGCTCCCAATGATCCCACTCGTCGTGTTATTTTGGCCGATGATATTTTAATCATCAAAAACGAAACAACTCGCAAAGAAGCGGAGATTAAATTACCTAACACCTACCGGCCCTCTTTTCTCAATATTAAATGGCGAGAAGTTGAAGTATTGGATTACCTGCCTTTCAGTAAAAATATAATGGAATGGGCAGACGCAGGTAGAAAAGGCCTTTTTAACTCTAGCTCCTACCAGATGTTCAATGATACAGTTTCTCAAACTCTTACTTTTTCTCGACACCCAGATGGAGAAACCACTAATCATCAGGAATTGGGACCTCTTTCAGTCGAATATCTTCCGGAACAATTGGCAGAATGTTTCGCCGGTCTCAACCGGCATGATATCTTTTTTTGGGACTTGAACATCACCACATGTTTTAATCCCTCAGATAAACGCGTTCAAATCAGGGAAAGCAAGAAAGGGCACCGCATGGCCTTCGTCACTTATAACGACCAACCGTTTGTGTTTCTCCCGGATAAATCCCCTTTCCCAGTAGATAAGGAACTCAAACCTATAAGGTCCTCTGATTTGCGCGCTCTCTCAAGCAAGCTCTTTCAAACCTCTCCTATAATTTTCTTATTCGGCAAGCAACTAACCTTCTTCTCCAAGCTAAGTAAACAATGGGAAGTGCATACATTTCAACACATGGGAGATGAAATTTCCCTTCCCTGGATGGGATTCAAGATAAAGCTGCTGAATCATTCTACTGATCAATTTCCAACTTTAACTCCTATAGCTTCCTTGCCGGAAAAAAAAGGGGGCGAAGTAATCTCTGGTGAGCAGAGGGCCATCAAAGTTAGAATTGCCGGTATCGTTATTTGGGTTCGTGGCGGACAAGAAGAAAGAGTCAAAATTAACGATAATTTTTACTCTATCAGTTTGTCAAAGAAGTCTCTTGAACTTCCCTTTGAGCTGACACTGCAACAATTTAAAATGGATACGAACCCCGGTACAAAAACCCCGGCCAGCTACGAAAGTTTTGTGAATCTTTTCGATGGCCAGAGCAACAGCTCTCACCATATCTACATGAACAACCCTCTGAAGTATAATCGCCTGACTTTTTACCAGTCTTCTTATTTTCAAGAGAACAATGGACAATATGGTTCTATTTTAAGTGTCAATTTCGACCCAGGCCGACCAATTAAATATTTGGGCTCGCTCCTTCTAGTCATTGGATGCATCATCCATTACCTGATTGGGCTTAGGAGAAAATCTGTATGAAAATTTTTATTTTTTGCTTAATTATGATTCTTACTTCCTCTACGGCATGGAGCAATGATGTATGCTCAGAAGATCTTGGACCTCTTCCGACGCTGACAGGCGGTCGGGTAAAACCACTCTATGTTCATGCCCAAGAATTTTTAAAATTTGTCACCAGCAAGCGCTCCTTTGGTAACATGAATGCCGCCATTGTTTATTGTTATTTAAGTTTAGGGACATCACCTCAAGGACAGGAACTCAAACTGACATCTCCGATTGGGCATGTAAAGCTGAAAAAGTTTCTCTCTCTTGATGAGAATGCGAACGAAATTGCCACCGAGACTTTAGTGGCGGCCGATGCCCAGCTTAGGCAAGAGTATCAATCAGAATCCCAAAGGACCGAGCCTGACGAATCATATAAAAATGAAATTGGGACTACTTTGTCCAGAATCGAACTTTATAAAAATGTCAAAGACGGTACTGATTGGACTATCCCAACCGAAGTTTCAGGTGAATTGAAATGGGTTTCCATCAAGGAATTTGCTCCTACTCTGTCCCAAGACCCTTCCTTGGCCGTCAAACTGCAAGAAGCTAAGGCCTTGTTCATTAAAAAACAAACCGATCATTATCTGCTTGAACTGTTGTATGCTAAGGCACACTTATTTTCCTGGGCCATGCTCACAACTCTGCTCGCCATGGTTGCTTTTGTCCTACTCAAACGAAACTTATGGGGCAATATTCTCACTTTTTTAAGTATCGGCCTTGAGCTGGCGGCCATGACTTTGCGTTCAATGATTTCCGGCAGAGCACCTATCACTAATATGTATGAGACTGTGATGTTTTCAGGTTTTGGTGCTCTCCTTCTCGCGACTATTGTATCATTGGTTAAAAAGGAAAAAATTTATATGTGGGGAGGCCTTGGCTACAACTTCCTTTGCCTCTTTATGATGATGTTTGCCAATAACATGCTGGATAGCTCAATTGCTCCTCTCGTTCCAGTTTTGCGCGACAATTTCTGGCTCAGCACTCATGTATGTTCAATCATGTTATCCTACGGTGCCTTAGCATTAAGCTGGATTTTGGCCAATATTATGCTCGTTCGCATGCGCTTTTTTACAATCTCCTCTCAAGACGTTAATTACTACACTAAAGTTGTTCATACCTGCCTTAAATATGGCGTTGTTCTTTTGGCGGCGGGGATTATCCTCGGCGGCATCTGGGCGGATTATTCTTGGGGCCGTTTCTGGGGTTGGGACCCGAAAGAAACATGGAGCTTAATTACCCTTTGTGTTTATATGGTGATTCTGCACGGCAGATATACTTCATGGATCAGTCCTTCACGCTTTATATTAGTCACTGCAGGTGCCTTTATGAGCGTTATGATGGCCTGGTTTGGAGTCAACTATATTCTTGCTTCAGGACTTCACTCCTATGGATTTAGTACTGGTGGGGCCTTATTCTTGGGGATGTTTTTCGCTATACAAATTTCCGTCATGGTCATCTGCGGATTGGGCGGACCCAAGAAGGCCATATCATAAAGATATAGCTTTTCATTACCAAAGTTAATTGCTCAGAGTCTCGTGCTTTTCTTGCATGAGATTTATCTCATTCATGAATCCTATTGATGCTCTTCATGGGGAAAAATCATCCCCTCTATCCTCGCGTAAACTCTAAACTTTAGAATAGCTACATGGTCTCCGAAGCCTCAAAAGTATCTTTAAAAACAGTCCACAGAAATTATTGAGGTTTAATCTATGAATCCATTTAAATACCTTTTTATCTTTCTTTATCTTTTTCTTTTTCTTCTCCCGGCAATTTCCTTTTCTAAGGAACAAAACAATCTGCGCTTCATCAGTTACAATACTTGGGGATTGCCATCGCCATTGTTAATCTGCCCCAGTCGCTTTGAGAAAATTTCTAAGGAGATTGGTAAATTCAAGGCCGACATCATATCTTTTCAAGAAACATTCACCAAACATGCCAATATATTAAGTAAAATTGCCGAATACCCCTATCGTCTTTATGGCCCACCTAAGGGGGGCAAGAAAACAAAAATTTTGCACTCCGGTTTATTGCTCCTTTCCAAATATCCGATCATCGAGAGCGATTTTAAAATTTACTCCAAATGCGGTGGCTTTGATTGTTTTGCCAACAAAGGCATCATGTGGGCAAAAATTAATGTTCCGGGAATTGGCGACATTAATGTTTTTAATACACATACCAATGCCGGTAGCAGTAACAAGATCAAGTCTTCACAGCTTGTCGAGGCGGCCGATTTCATTCAGGCCCATTTAGGCGGAAGAAGTACCATCTTCATGGGTGATATGAACTTTGCTCCAGGCTCTGAACTCTACAACTACGTCAAATATAATATGAGCTTCCAAGATACCGTTGATCTCTATTTGACTGATCACCCAGAATATAGCCATGATCCAAATGTGCTCTACACCTACATCATCAAGCATATCTATAAAAGACGCCTAGACTATTTCTGGCTGCAAGACATTGGACCAAGGGCCATGCATCCTACCGACTATAAGGTAATATTCAATAACATCAATGGCAAAAGACTATCCGACCATTTCGGTATTATGATGGACCTGCAATTTCATTAGAGATGTATTTCTATTAAACGCTGAAACCAAAGCTTAATTTGCTCAGAGAGAACGTTGTTAAAAAGCTTCTCGGCCTGACGAGGGGAAATTTCGTCGGATTTGGTAAATTTTCCTTTGGTTTTATCAAAGGCCAGCATTTCCTCATGGAAAAATTTCGCCAATTCAAGTCCCATAGATCGACTCTGAACCGCCACAATGGACTCTCCGTCAAAATATTTTGAACGGGGAGCAAGATTATACGAACCGATTATGGATTGCTTCCTATCAAAGGCGGCCCATTTGGCATGCACAGTTCCCTCACCTATCGGTCGTCCCTTCCATTCGTAGATTCTGACCTGGCCACCACTCCAGATTGCCATAGGGTCGAAATTCACGCTCATGAGTGAGTGATAATAATACTGAGAGACTGATGTAATCGTTCCGCCCATATCGGTAGAACCATAGCTATTGGTGAGAATATGAATTTTGACTCCCCTTTTGGCAGCATTGCGAAGGGCCTCTTTAATATTATTGGAAGGAATATAGTAAGCATTTACGATGATGATTTCTTTTTCAGATTCATTGATCATATTGACGTAGACTTCTTCAATATAGTTTTCCTTCAAGCGGGGACGACTTTGAAAAAGACGAACTTTGGCATCGCTGTAGACGGCCAAATTCAGAGCGCTCAGAGGAAGATTGGCATACTCCACTGTCATTTTTTCTAAATCGGTCTTGGGAGTTTCATCGATGAGTGTCCCATGTTCAATAGACGAAGCCGGACGCTTGTTAGCACGTGTGATCAAATCAGTATTATTAAAAATATCTTCTCCACTGTATTGAGAATGTCCGGTGCGAGTCAAATGTCTAAAGTAGTTTACATCGCGATCGAACATTTCCATGGCATCTTTCACCGCCGTGCCCTTAAATCCGATATCCATATCTGTCCATAAGTGAATGGCCTCTTTAGAAATACGAAAATACTCATTGGCGATATTGAGTCCACCCATTATAGCGACGCCCCTTTCTGGATCTTCACCATCCACCACCATTATCTTTTCATGATAGCGATGAAGAAGGCTTCCGGGATTAGTTCCAAAAATTTCGTTGATGATAAAAGTTACGGGTTCTTCGTAGGATGCGATTTCAATTCCATATTTCATCAGGTCTCTAAAAAAATCCCAGACTCCAAAGCCGAAGCTCGCCAGCATGTCGACCAGTAATGTTACTTGCACACCTTCATCATGCTTTTGCTTTAAAAGATTGGCGATGAAGCGCCCGGCCTCATCGTTTTTGTAAATTAAATATTGCATTCGGATAGAACGCTTAGCTTCACGGATCATCTTAACTCGATAAGTAAATGCATCTACACCGCGCTTTAAGGTAAAGACTTGGTTCTCCCCTTCGCTATGGGTATTGAGCAACCCTTTACACTCAACCTCAGGCATGGGACTGCAGTGATATTTAGTGGCATCATCAAACGTCGAATACTTAGCAGCACCCAGGGCCTGATGAGCTAAAAATAAAGAAAAAATGGCCACGAAAAAGAAATTATGCCTACGCATAGATGCCCTCCAAACGTCACCCCACTTATTAACGCCATGCAATATATCATAGATTTTGCCCCCTTACGGGCCCTCTTGAACTTTTTACAGTCAGTTACCGATGACCCTTAGAGGGGAGGCAATTTCGTATGGATATTCAATATTTGGCGAATCCAGCGATAATAAAAGGGAGTGGAGGGCACTTATGAGGGATAGGTTTTTGAATCTTGGACAGGTAGTTCTTATTTGTTTACTGGCCTTCGTCTTGATGGGTGTCAACGATTGTTCCCAACAGGCCAATGTGACCATGCGCCATATTGGAAATTTCTTTTCCTACCCTTTTAAGGCCTTGGCGGAACTTGCCAATGGTACCAATGAGAGTTCGATTGAGGAGCGCTATCAGGCCTACGTCAATGCCGCCAATGCGAGGTTGGCCGCTGCTAATGCCGTTCCCATACCAACCCCCACCAACGGTTCAGGCTCAGGTTCTAATTGCGAAGGAGGTATCCCAAACGTAGATCCGGCGGCCGCTTTGGAAAGCTTAAACTCGCAGGTTATCGCTTTAAGTTGCGCTTGTAACCCTTGGGATATTCCAGTGGCAAGCTGTCCCACGGCCCAACCATGCTGCAACGTGAGCATTTGCCCGCGAGAAATTCAGTGTCCCAAAATTTGTCCTCAAGATATTGGAATGCTCAGAAACAACAAAGTGAAAGCTCCTCCGGTTACCGCCGATGGCAATTATTTCTCATTCTTAAATTCGGCCTTTGATGTCTTTCCCAACGAAGTCAGACCACTGGACCGAGATGCCGTAACAAATTCAATTCCCTCTCCTGGCTACAACTTGGGCATGATTTCTGCTCGTCGGAAGTTTAACGAAATGGCATCATTCAATGTCGGCCCTGTCCCCAACTTCAATGGCGATGAGGCCAAGAAGAAGCGTTATTATCGTGAGAAAATTGATAAGATCTTTGATAATCAACCAACCGCCATTCCAGGATTCCAAAACCTTGCCGAGTTTTCTGCCGATCCTCTGGTGCAAAGATACCTCAAACAAAAAATCGCGGAAGAGTGGGAAGATCGGGCGGTTGGAAACGATCCTTTCTCAGAAAAGAAAGTCAATCCGGAAAATGTGATGACCGCAGAGAGTGCCCAGAACATGTTAGGTGATGTAAAAAAAGGCATTACCGAAATGGGTTCGGCCACTTTGGCCTTTGGTTTTAAAACTACCAGCACAGATAAAGTTTCTCCCCAGGCCTTAGAAGCCTACAACACTTTTAAAGACGCGAATAATAATGATGTAATCTGCGTGCATGATCCCAATCTACCGGCCTATCCGGTTAACCTCGGGCCATCAGCAGGGACAGCTCCCAGTCTTCATTTCCCTTTCGCTGATCCGCCTAAGGCCTGTTTTCCCAGTGTCGTTGTCAAGCCAAACGGCGAAACCACTTACTTAGCGAAAGTGCGTAGTTATTTTGATCCTCCAAAACTCGTGCGCGATGAAGATGGCATTGAAACGACCGTCCGTTACGAAGATGCCATGCTCGATCGTCCGCTCTATGATGTACACCATTTTAAACAGGCCGATCATCGCAGTGCTGTTCTCAGCATTCCAAGGTTGGCACAAAATTGCTTAAAAGAAAGAGGATGTATCGATGCAAACTAAAATTCTTGCAATACTAGTCAATCTATTTCTGGGAAGTATCACCTTTGCAGAGATGACAGCTGAGGAAGCTAAATGGGCAAAGGATAGTTGGCCAAAATATGAAGCCGAGTTCCTGACCAAACTTAAGGCCACTGAGAAGAACAAGCACTACTATCTCTACCTGCTTGCGGCCAAAAGTCTTTACGCCCATCAGGCCTATGAATACGCCGAACAATATTTTTTAAGAGCACTGGCGGCGCCAATTGATGATAAGGTTGAGAATAAAGCGCGAGTTCATATGTATCTTTTAATGATCTCGTATAAAGAAAAAAATCAAAATAAAAATGGCAAATATCTAAAGCAAGCACGCACATACTACAAATCACATCCTGATCTCATGAATACTGATATTAAAAATATCCTGAATTTTTATGAGTTCTGGGCCACCGCTAAACAAACTGAAACTATGCCGCTACCCGAAGGGCCGGCCACAGGTCTACACCTCAAGGCGCAACAACATAATTTCTATGCTCTGTTTAAACGGGGTGAATATGACCAGGCCCTCAAGATGCTGGATAGGAATAAAGTCCTCCACAGTGATACTGTTGACACGATGGTTGAATATGACTTACTGCAATTGCTGGTTAAAGGTCGAAAGGGAGTTGATGGCCTTCTCTGCGCACCCACCTTGGAAAAATATCCCCACTCCTATGATTATGCCATCATCACCTGTGATCTCTTACTGGGTTATTTAAAGGATGGTACTTTGGCCAAAAACAAAGTCACCAAACTTGAAAAATACTTCACCGAGTTCGATAGTGAAATGAATTTCATCGTTAAGGCATTAAGGAAACTATAGATTCTCTATCAAATTATATAATCGTCAACGATCCATAATAACGCCGTTAAAAAACAACATTAATACTTCAAAAGAGTGATGACTTCACGATAGACATCTTCGATCTGAGGAAGAACAAAATCTTCTGAAGATGGGCAGTATGGAATATGGGAATCTTTGGCGGTGACTCGCAAGATAGGCGCGTCTAACAGCTCAAAACATTCCTCGTTAATTCTCGCAATTATTTCGGCGGCAAAGCCACAAGTTCTCGTGGCCTCATGGGCGATCAGGATGCGGTTGGTTTTTGCTAAAGATGTCTTGATTGTTTCCATATCAAAAGGGACCAAGGTACGAAGATCAATGACTTCGACTTCATATCCCTCCGTTTGTAATTTCTTGCCGGCCTCTAACGATTTATTGACTAAGGCACCCCAAGTCACAATGGTAGCATCTTTACCTTCCTTCACAATTTTCGCCTTTCCGAAGGGAATCATGAATTCATTACCGGGGTCGGCGGTGCGATTGTATCCCTGATAATAAAGATGCTTATGCTCCAGAAACATGATGGGATCATCACCGCGAATTGCGGTACGAAGTAATCCTGCGGCATCGAGTGCATTTGAAGGATAAGCAACCTTGATACCTGGAATATGGGTAAAGAGCGACTCTCCACTTTGTGAGTGGTACATGGCACCGCCTCGCAAATAGCCACCGATCGGTACCCGAACAACCATCGGGCAACTGAAATCTCCTCCAGAGCGGTAGCGCATTGTCGCCATTTCATTTTTCAATTGCATATAGGCCGGCCAGATGTAATCGAAGAATTGAATTTCCACGACAGGCTTGATCCCACGCACGGCCATACCGATCCCTCGCCCGATAATATTGGCTTCAGCAAGTGGTGAATTGAAAACTTGACCAGGAACTCCCGCACGCTGCAGGCCTGAGGTAACTTTAAAAACGCCTCCTTTGCCCTTCAAACTTGGGTCTTGTAATTTTTCCAAGTTGCCAAAATCGGCGACGTCTTCACCAAAAACTCGAATTAAACTATCTCGCTCAATTTCGCTGCGAAGTACGCGATTGATCATCCCGGCCATCGGCACATCGTTCTTCCCCGAGAAATTAGGTGCAATTTCAAACTTGCGATCGGTGATATCAACTGTTTCCGAATATAAATATCGAAGTGATTCCTTGGGGTCTGGCCATGGCGTTTCCAAGGCCTTGTTCATGGCCGTGCGAACTTCTTTCGCCACTTCATCAAAAAGTTTGTCTATTTCAGCTTGAGTCATCACTCCTGCTTCCAATAAGGTTTTAGGATAGGAATTGATGACGTCCTGAATTTTCTCCTGTTCAAGTTCCGCAGCACTCCGATACATAACATGATCATCAGAGAGCGAGTGAGAATATGGGCGAGTGACATGGGCATGAACCAAAACAGGCCCCTTTTTCTGTCGTAAATGCTTTTCGGCCTCTTTTAAAACGGCATAGCTGGCAATAGGGCAATTGCCATCGACTTCAAAAATCTTGAGGCCTGGAAAATTGGTCAGGGCCTTGGAGATCGATCCCCCAGGTGTTTGGGTAGCTACAGGTACCGATATGGCATAACCGTTATCTTCCACCATGAAGAGGACTGGTAAACGATTAACACAAGAGGTACTTATCGCTTCCCAAAACTCGCCCTCGGAGGTGGTCCCTTCTCCTGACGAGACATAGACAACTTCATCTTCATTAAAAGGGCGATTTTTGGGATTGAGTCCCATCTTTTTTAATTGGGACAGAAACTCGCCCGCTTCGGCAATTCCACAGGCATGCAAAAACTGAGTTCCAGTGCAGGAAGTTTTACTCACGATATTCAGTTTCTTATTACCCCAATGGGACGGCATTTGGCGGCCATGGGAAGCTGTATCGCCAATATTTCCATTGGCCTGACAGAGCATTTCATAAGGAGTGACTCCGAGACCCAAACAGAGCGCACGATCACGATAATATGGAATAAAATAGTCATAGGATGGCCTTAAAACTGATGCCGCAGCTACCAACACACCTTCATGGCCAGCTCCTGCGATTTGAAAAAAGGCCTTGTTTTGTTTCTTCATGCTTATTTCAGCGTCATCAACACGCCGAGATAAAACAATATTCCTTAGAAAATCGCGCAACTGGGCCTTGGTTAATCCGTACTTGCGGGCCAACTCCATTTTGTCTTTTACATTACTTGGCACATCACTCGCCATATTGTTTGAGATCATCCCTTTCATTTCGATACGGGTCTGAGCTTCCTTTGTTTGCATTCGATTAACTCCCAGCTATCGCTAGGCATGAATGTAACGCAAGTATACCTTGTCGCCAAGGGTACAAATCAAGGTCATAAACTAGACAACGACTCGTTTTGGAAAAATAAAAGAAGCTAAAATAGAAAGGAAAATTACCCCGGCAATTATTCCGAGCGAAATACTAATGGGGAAATGCCCCTCGAATTTTTCATTCAACCAAGCCATTTTAACCCCTACGAACATGAGAACGAAGGCCAAACCATATTTTAAGTAATGAAATTTATCCATGATCCGTGCCAGCATAAAATACATCGATCTAAGCCCCAGTATGGCAAATGCATTCGAGGTGAAGACAATAAGTGGTTCTTTGGTCAATGCAAAAATTGCAGGCACCGAATCAATAGCAAAAACAACGTCCGTTACTTCAAGAAACAGCAGGCAAACAAAAAGAGGGGTGGCCTTAAGAATGGCGTTTTCGCGCACGAAAAAATCCTGACCATGCAGGCTGCCGGCGACAGGAAGAAATTTTCTCACTAATTTAATAAGAGGATTTTTCTCTGGCTCCAAAGCTTTCTCAGGAGCAAAGAGCATCTTGAAACCGGTAAAAATTAGAAAAGCTCCAAAGAATATTACCACGGCTTGATACGACATGAGCACAGAACCAAGAGCAATGAAGATACCGCGGAAAACGATGGCACCTAAGAAGCCAAAAAACAAAACGCGATGCTGATATTGGGCCGCAATACCAAAAAACTTAAAAACCACCACAAAAACAAAGAGATTATCAACTGAAAGGGCCTGCTCCATCACATATCCACTCAAAAATTCCAACGCAAGTTGACCTGCAAGGGCCTTGGTATCAATACCAACAGCTACATGCGGGTTATCGGGAAGGAAATTGAGACCATACAAATAGAGTCCATAATTAAAGATCAGGGCAAGACTCACCCAAATACAGGTCCAGATGCCTGCCTCTTTGAAAGATACTTCATGAGACTTTTTGTGAAAAAGACCAAGGTCTATAAGAAGTACCAAGAGAATGAAGACCACAAAGCAAGCATAGAATACCCAGTATTCTGAGAACGGAAACAGATGTGCCATATTACTACCCTAAATAATTTAAAATCCCGAAGAAAAAGCAAAAACAAATCGTCGATCCTCGACCCCGCGGAATTCAGAAGAAGTTGAATCGACTGCATAAGTCGTTAAATCTAACTCCAACCTTTGAGACTTAAGTCCAAGTCCCGCAGAACCGTAACCGTCACCAAATCCAAAGCGAACAAAAATTGCTCTCCACATATCAATTTCCATACCGAAAGTTGAACGCCGCTGGCCCGAAACCCCAGGATAGCGATGAGCCAAATCTTTAAAGTTAAACTCCAAATGCATTCTGGTTGTTTGTCCTATCTGGGGAGTAAGTGAAAATCCTGCACTGATCGATCGTTCAGCTTTGGTGGGATTCCCAGGCGATCCCTCTTTTGCGGCAAAATTTTTATCCATTGTATTATGCATGACGACTGCAACAGTCGGCAGCATTTGCATCGGAATCGTTAACTTCATGCCGGTTGTTAGCAAGAATGCAGAGCCTTGATTATATCTATCAGAACTCAGAATCACTTCCTGATTGATATCTTGCTCTCCGATTATTTCCTTTCTAGTAAGAAAAATTCCAGTCGCGCCTATCTTGAAAACTCCACCCCAAAAAGGAAGATTCATTCCCGCGTAAGGACCATGATCAAGTCGTTCAGCATATTCAAACAAGGCGCCGGCCTCTCTACCGTAGGTGGTGCGAACTTGGTTGGAATAAAGGTATCCAAGAGAAAAATGCCTTGTGGTGAAATTGGGCATGACAGAAAAACGACTATTGACCATTTTCCCTGGATTCTCTTTCAGCAACGTTCGAATACCTTCAATGTCGAGAGACTTGCCAAAATTACTGAAGGCCTCAGAAGCCTTTCCGCCGGTACCAACGTTGAGCCAGCCTTTGTTGGCCTCCAAATAAAAATTGCTCATGTGCAAATGGGTATTGCGAACTGTGCCAAGTCCTGCAGGATTATACAGAATACTAGTGGCATCATCGACCTTACAAATATAGGCATTACCCATGGCCATGGCCCGACCACTGATGGCCAGCTCAGGCACAACGGCATCTTCCATTCGAATCAAGGCGAAGGCCTGGAAAGGGGCCATAATTATAATAATGAATAAAGTGACAAATATAAGCATTCTTTTCATAGAAGAATTATAAAACAAAATGAACCGCTCTCAAGCATTACAGATTTTTTCCGCCGAAGGGGGTGGTAAAATATAAAACCAACTAAATCAGTCTTTGAACAAATTACAGCACGCTCCTCAACTGTTTAAGTTACGTCGCTTTCTTCCTGGAAAACGATGTTGAGACACACCCATATAACGAGAACCAATTCGACGAATAGATTCAATTCTGTTCTCGGCCCACATATCGGCGGCCTTATACGTGGTGATATTGTTCTTATCAGCTATTCTAAATATTTCCAGGGTTGTATCGTAAATCGTATCAACCATACGTCGAGCTTTGCTGTCCGACCAGCCTTCAAATTCAATACTAACATTCATGAGACCGCCAGCATTGATGAGATAATCGGGTGCATAGAGAATTCCACGACTGCGTAAAATATCCCCATGCCTCGGTTCGGCGAGTTGGTTATTGGCGGCGCCCGCCACAATTTTACATTTTAACTGCTCTACAGTTTTATCATTAATCGTGGCCCCTAGCGCACAAGGAGCATAGATATCGCACTTAACTCCATAAATGGCATCAACTCCAACCACTTCTGCAGAAGGAATCATCTCCAAAAACAATTTAATATTTTTTTCGTTGATATCAGAAACGAAAACCTTGGCACCCGCCTGAGCGATCAATTCGCCAAGGTGACGACCGACAAAACCAGCACCCTGAAGGGCCACAACTTTGCCTTTTAAAGAACGATCACCAAAGATTTTTAAGCAGGAAGCTTCGATTCCTTTGAACACACCAAGTGCCGTATATGGCGCAGGATTGCCAGAACCCCCATGGGGAATGGCGACACCGCAAACGTTATTGGTTTCGGTGAAAATATGTTCGATGTCTTCGACCTTGATGTTGACATCTTCAGCAGTAATGTATCGACCATTCAAACTCTCCACCAGGCGGCCAAAACTTCGAAACAGAGCTTCACTTTTATCTTTTTCCGGGTCACCAATGATCACCGCCTTACCACCACCTAAGTTCAGGCCGGAAACGGAAGCCTTATAGGTCATACCCTTCGAGAGACGGAGAACATCTTCCAGGGCCTCATCTTCAGTCTTGTACGGCCACATCCGGGTTCCACCTAAAGCAGGGCCTAGGATAGTGTTGTGAATTGCAACAATGGCCTTAAGGTTACAGGACGGATCAGCATAAAACACAACTTCTTCGTGTCCCATGGAATACATTTTCTCTAAGGTCGGCATGATTTCCTCCTAAATTTCCAAGACTTCAGGGGCCCAGACAAATTCAAAAAATATTGTTAAAATTTAGGCGCGAGCTTAACTTTTAGAGAGTGAAAACAATATGCCCACTGTGTCACTCGTTTCGAGTAAAAAAGACCCGGCCGAAGACCCTATCCAATGTACTATTGATAAAGGTCAGACCATTTATGATGGATTTATTCAGCATGGTCACGAACTCCCTCATGGGTGCCTCGCTGGTTCATGCGGTTCTTGTAAAGTCGAAATTATTTCTGGAATGGAAAATCTAAAACCACCTGGGGTAATTGAAAGCGATACAATTAAATCTATTTTAGGGACCTGCAAGAAACGACCTTTAAACCCCATCAGACTCGCCTGCCGGGCCAAAGTCTTAGGTGATGTCACTTTGCAAGTTTTTGAATGTCCTTAGCAATATTTTCAATTTCTGGATGATAGTCATTCGAGCGTAGTTTAAACTCACGCGTCTGCCCGTTTAAGAGGTCTTTTACGAATTTCGCAAGAGCATAGATCGGGCCTGAAATACGATGGCTAAAAACAATACCGAATAAGAACAAAATGGCCGATTGGACCAACAAGATAATCAACATGCCATAATCAAAAATCTCGATAGACTCCTCTCGGAATTCCGACATGGGAAGCAATGCCACCAAGAGCGAGTGAGCGAAGATCCCCACCAGTAAAAGTGAACAGGACCCTATGGCCGTCAACTTGGCAGCAAAAGAGTATTGAAAATTGGCATTAATAATTTTCACTGTTCGCAAATTATTGAGGTACCAGATTTTCTGATTAAGATAGAAAAACGAAAAAATAGTTAATACTAAGCCACATAATTGCACCAGGTCGGCAAAGTTAAACACCGCCCCTCGGAGAAATGACCATTTGACTTCGATAAAATCGATGACATATCCAAAGCGAATACGGTCAATCGCATTACCCGCTATGCCCGAAAAAAATAAACTAAGTCCCAATCTTAAAAATAAAAGTTCCGCTCCTGTCCAGAGATAATAGACTAATCCAAAATAAAGCATGGTAATCAAACCAAATAAAGTGGATGCCAGCACTACACGAATCAAAGGATTGGCATTTGAGAAATGCCCTAATGAAATGCCGTAATTGGGAACGAAATGAAAGCTCACGGCCCCCACATCATAAGAGAAACTTTGAGTATGCAGGTAAATCTTAATCATCTGGTCTAAGACAACTAAAATGATCACCATCCCAAATAGCAAAAAATGTGGTCGGCGCACATGATCTCCTAACTATCTTCATAAGCTTATAACATCTTGATTTCTATTAATAGAGCCGATATAAATCAAAAAAATTCCATAGATTGCGATAAGCTTTAATGATTAAGGGGCAAATTTATGAAATTTTTTTTTAAACGATTTCGCTATCCTTTGCTGGGAAGTATGCTTGTTGTCGTCATTACAGCAATCTACCTGAATGCCACACTTCTAAGGACAAATAAAATACTCGCGAGCACCAGTCTATCCGAAGCTACCGTTATGCTGCTGAGTAAAATCCAGGCCAACCTTGATCGCATGTATATCAATAATAATGCCTATTTCATCAATGGCCCAACCACTGCAACCCATGCAAACATGCAAAATGTTATCGCAAATCCCTTCTTCCGGAGCGGTCTTGAAAATATTCTTTATTGGAATGTTCTTTTTAAACGTGCGGCGTGGCTCGACGCCTATTGCATCGATCGTTTAAAAAATTGTGGCCCCACCAAAGCTTGCTCCTGTCTCACCCAACAGAACGTCGTGACCCAGCTTAAACGAGATTATTACCACCTGTTCAATGCTCAAGATCTGTATTCTTACAAAACACTCAATATTGCGGGATGCACTGGTGCCGCCCGAGTCTTTATGGATTTGGCGCAAAAATTTCCTCTTAATACCTCTATTCGCTATGTCACCACGGTGAAATATGAAGCCAATAACGTCGATCCTCAGCCCAATGACGTTTATATCCACGCATGTCCCCAACAGGGGGCCCGTTGGAGTGATTACAACCAAAAAATGAATGGACATCAAGTGGTTGCTATTCAAATGCCAAATGGTCTATGGCGTTTGCTCAATACCTCAAGACCTCAAATCTCATGGGCAAGGGTTCCCAGCACGAATGCTGTGTTTGAAACATCCCTGTTTAATTTGGTCTCAAACACCGATCGACGTATTGATGTCATTTTTCCAGGCATGCCAGCAGATTCACCCATCGAGACCTATACTGTTACGGCAGCTGGTGTTGATGATGTTACCACTCACAACCGCCTGATGAACAAATACGCCAGTGGCAATATAAACGATGCCCACTGTCAGTGGCCGGCATGGTAATGTTGATTTTGATAATTTCACTTGTCCTGTAGCCCAATACCACCAATATCATCCGATCTTACGATGTCTGATTCCTGCTGGGCCTCAACCGCTTCACGTTTGGAAAAGATATGTTTTGAATCATCGACTGATTTTATTCTTACGTCCTTAATTTCTTGATTTTCCACTTTGACTAATTCAAAGGATAGGCCGTCCCATACAATAAGCTGCCCCTCTTTAGGGAAATTATTCCCCAACATATCAAGAATGAAACCTGCCAAGGTGGAATAAGTATCATTCAAAGGCAGTTTTATTTCATAATCAGTATAGAGATCACGCAAAGACAGAGTTCCGGGAACCAATATTCCTTCGGCCACAGGCTGCATGCTTGGTATTGGATGGATCTCCTCATCATGTTCATCACTAATATCGCCAACAATCTGCTCAACGATATCTTCCATAGAAATTACACCAACGATAATACCGGTTTCGTCTTTAACCAATGCCAAGTGAATCTTTCTTTTATTCATGAGATCAAAAACAGCATTGATTTTCATGTGTTCATAAACAAAAAAAGAGGCCCTGAGATGTTTTTCAATTTTAAAATCTTTTCGCTGTTCCTGAGTCACCAGAGATAAATCTTTCACATGCAAGAGACCAATGGTGTGTTCCAGATCTCCGGCACAAACGGGATAACGCGAATAGTGGTCAATTTGGATGTAGTTGAGAATTTCTTCATAATTCATTTTATTTGTAATGAATTTGACTTTACTGCGTGGAACCATAATGTCTTTCACACGAATTGCCGGGAAATCCATAATGGATGTCAAAAGTTCAATTTGTTTTGAGTCGATGGTCTTTTCTTTTTCCGCGCGAGTAAGCATATATTCGACATCAACTTTCGTCACAATATGCCCACGCAGTTGAGCATTTTCGCCTAACATAGTGTGGATAACCCAAACCATGAGTTTAATTACAGGATATAAAATGGCGTAAATCACCCGCAAGATCAGCAAAACGGGATAGGCCAATCTTTCCGCATGAACTCGCGCAAAAGTCTTTGGCGTAATTTCACCAAAGATCAAAATGGCCAAGGTTGTTGCACCAGCGGTTACGCCAACCATTTCATTACCAAAAATGCGGGTTGAAATTGATGTGGTTAAAGATGCTGCGAAAACATTAGCAATATTATTGCCAACTAAAATTGTCGTCAGAAGTTCCGTGGCATGTTCTGTCATGAACTCAACAGCACGGCCAAAGCGGCCCCCTTGTTCAATAATCAAGCGGGCACGATCGATACCGATGGAGAGCAGAACGGCTTCGGCCCCAGAAAAAAAAGCAGAAAATAAAAAACAAACCAGAAGCTCAATAATTTCTAACGGCTGAACCATGATCTCCTTATGAAGGCCTCTAAAATAAATCTAGTAAACTATATGATCCTGAAAGAAGCCAAATAATTTTTGTAGGATTTCAAGAAACACATGTAGAAATTATCCTAAAAGCAATTCTTTTTCAAGTCCAACACTAAGTAATTTCAATAACTTATATTATATATTAATCCCTCTTAAAGCCAAAATGTGCCCACATTCGACATGATCTTGCCGGCCAAAGCTTAATAAACTAAGTCTTATATACACAGTTATGACTTATGTTGATTCACTTCCTTTTGCCCCAAACTCCCTGCTCTTTGCCCCACTTGAGGGCATAACCGATAGCTTATATCGCACAGTGATCATGAAGTTATATCCCCAATGGGCGCGCTTGAGTACGGACTTCCTGCGACTGCCAACCTCCGGCAAATATCCGCGCAACAAATACATAGAACATCTAGGACACAGTATCTATCAGGACCCAGAGCTTTTGAGAAAGACAACCTTTCAAATTATGACCACGGCAAAGGCCAAAACCCCTTCGATGCTGGAAACTTTAGCAGAACTTGGTATTACCCATATTGATCTCAATCTTGGTTGTCCTTCCAGAACAGTCATCAATCATGGCGGTGGTTCCTATCTCCTGAGCGATTTGTTGGACCTAAAAACCGTTTTGTCGACAATACGTAGCTGTTGGTCAGGTCTCTTCACAGTGAAAATGAGAATTGGAATGTGTGATGATTCGCTCTTTGATGAAACTTTAACTTTAATTGAGGGAGAAGGAGTTGACGCCATAACCCTCCATGCCCGCACTCGCAATCAGTTCTATTCAGGTCGAGCAGACTGGAATTTTATTACGCGGGCAGTACAACAAGTCAGGATTCCCGTCATTGGCAATGGCGATATTTGGACTATCAAAGATGTCCATGATTGCCTGCGTGAGACTGGATGCCACTCCGTCATGATCGGTCGTGGTGCCTTGAAAACCCCTTGGCTACCCCGTCTCACAAATTCCCATTCACCAGACCTGCAAGAGCGCAGGACCGAACTTCTGACGTATTATGGAACACTCAGTGAGCATTTTCACGAAGCGGGGTACACCGGAGAGAGCATTTTAAAAAGAATGAAATCAGTAAGCCAATACACCATGGAAGATTTTCCTGATCATGTCTTTTGGAAAAACAAATTGCTAAGAAGCCGATCACTTGCCGAATTTTTTGAAGTGCTTGAAAAAGTTATTTTGGTCTCGAAAGAGCTTGCAGAGACCTTCGACTAACAGGCCACCCAGAATCCCAAAAAATACACCTATTTCAAAGGTAATGAAATAGGCCATCACCATCAAAGTAATCGCGGGCATTTGCCTCCGAAGAATAGGATGTATTTGAGGGCTTCGAGTTGCTATTACATCGTCGATACGAAACATTTGCCTCAAAAATGAAAAACGATAACGATATGTCATTGCGCGCTCACGCACTTTTGGAAGCTGAAAAACTAAATTCCAAACATAAAATGTGATGAAAAAAGACAATGACAGAAAACTGATATCAAACAAATTTAAAAGCAAAACAAAAAGTAACACCACGAAGATCACAGAATCACTCCATCCCTATGACCAAACACTAATGAATGAAATTGGACATTTGGTGGAGACTTGATAAGTGTATCAAATACGAAAAGAAAATCGTCGATACTCATCATGTAGTGTTGATCATCACCCAGCTCAATATCATGCCATAATCCCGTATCAATAGCGCCAGGGTAAAGCGTTGAAAAACGGATACCAAGATCATTCCATTCTTCACGACATGTTTGGACCAACCCTTCGAGAGCAAATTTTGAGGCACTGTAAGCTGCCATATTGGGAAAGGCCTTCTTGCCCGCCAGGCTGGAAATGGTAATGATATGAGTCTCATTTTCTACAATAAAGTCGGCCAGATGTTTGAGAATATGAAATGGTGCCAGGACATTGGTATCGAGATTGTTTCTAAAATCTAACGTCGAGGTTTCAAAAATGCTATCGAGAGTGAGAATACCCGCATTTAAAACTACCAGATGCAATTCTTCAGTCATCTGACGAATAGTTTCATACATGGACTCTACTGCACCTTCTTCACGTAAATCAGCTTCGATGTCGATGTAGTTTTCATGTGAAAGAGTAGAACCAGATCGTGAGACACCAAAAACGACATAACCCTGTTCAATTAAATATTGCGCCTGTGCCTCGCCTAACCCGCGAGAGGTTCCGGTTACGAGAGCAAACCTTTGTGTCATTGCTTGCCTCCTCTTTTCGTCCTATTTGCAACTATCTTGCGACTCCCACGGCCTTTGTTTCACGCAAAACTGTCACTCTAATCGTTCCAGGATAGGACATTTCATTTTCGATTTTCTTGGCAATTTCCCGAGAGAGAATCACAGTCTGCTCATCATTGACGGATTCGTTATTCACGAAGACACGAATCTCTCTCCCACCGGAAATAGCATATGATTTTGAAACACCATCAAAGGTATTTACAATTTGCTCAATATCCGTGAGACGAGAAACATAAGATTCCATCATGGATTTGCGAGCGCCAGGACGAGCACCCGAAAGAGCATCGGCGGCCGCCACGAGATGGGCCAGAATGGATTGTGGCTTTTCCTCATCATGGTGCGCCCGTATGGCATGAACCACGTCAACCGATTCACCAAATTTTTTGAGAAAATCGGCACCCACCATGGCATGAGATCCTTCCGCAGAGGCATCAAGAACTTTACCGACATCATGCAAAAGTCCTGCACGCCGTGCCTGTTTCACGTTAAGACCCATTTCCGCGGCCATGGCGCCGCAAATGAAAGCGCACTCTATGGCGTGCTGATATTGATTTTGAGTGTAAGATGTTCGGAAGTTGAGTGCACCAATTAATTTCAAAACTTCCGGATGAATTCCATGGACTCCAATTTCCATTTGGGCCTTCTCTCCCAAGTCGCGAAGATGTCTATCAAGTTCGGTTTTTGATTTATCAAAGAACTCTTCAATCTTGGCCGGATGAATACGTCCATCGGCAATAAGCTTATGCAAGGTTTGACGAGCAATTTCCCGGCGAACAACGTTGAAAGAAGAAATGACCACAACTTCGGGAGTATCGTCAATAATGAGATCAACCCCGCAAATCTGTTCGAAAGCGCGAATATTTCGACCTTCACGACCAATCAAACGCCCTTTGATATCATCACTCGGCAATTCGACGGCGGTAATGGCCTTCTCTGCCACATATTCACCGGCAAAACGTTGGATAGCAATGCCAATAATTCTTTTGGAAGCCTTTTCAGAATCTTCCCTTGCTTCCTCTTCAATTCGGCGCAATTCTTTGGCAAAATCAACTTTGGCCGCTTCTTCCATTTCTTTCATAAGCAGGGCCTTTGCCTCTTCTCTTGTCATCCCTCCAACACGCGCCAATTCTTGGGAGATTTCGTCCTGTCGCTTTTTATATTTTTCAATTTCTACCAAAACCTTTTTCTTGTGTGCATCAAGATCATCTTCTTTCTGAACAATGCGGGCCTGTTCTTTTTCAAGATCCTCTTGCTTTCGTTCTAAAGTGGTCTCACGTTTTGCCAACTCACGTTCCTGATTTTTTGCTTCCTCTTGCTTACTTTTGAGGTATCTATCAAATTCATCACGGTCTTCCTTGGCCAATTCTTTCGCCTCTTTCCTCGCGCGATATTTAATATCATTGGCATCTTTTTTAGCGCGTTCAACGATCTCGTCGCCCTTCATTTGTTGCAATTTCAAATCCCGCATCGCGGCCTGATGACGTAGAAAATAACCAACAGCGCCACCAAAAACCAAACTTAAAATTGCCGCCAAAATTACTATCGTCATGGCTTTCTCCTTATACTTTTCGACTACAATCGTAGATGGCCTTCTCGGTCACTACGAAGTTCATTGACCAATCGCATGGATCGGCAGGCAAGGCTTCGTTCAATTGGCCTTCATAGGCCACACCAATCGCCAAAGGGCGGTGAAGTGCTAAGTAACGATCAAAATATCCCCGACCACGCCCAAGCCTTGCACCTGTTTTACTAAAGGCCAGTCCGGGTAGCATTACCATTTTGGGCACCTGAGAAACCCGCGAGTGACTTTTGGGAGGCACTTTTAACTCAAAACCAAATGCAACTTTTGTCACCAATTGTTGCAATGAAGCTGGATGAAAAGACATCTCAGTTTTGGATTCAATCAAGGGAAATAGTAAGGTTCTATCCCTATACCAATCATCCAGTGTCCAATCTACCTCGTCCTTAAGTGGTGAATACACGCCTAAGGAACCTTTCCTATCTCTCAATAATTGTGCCAAGTTCTTCCCTACGGCCTCATCCCATGATCGCTTTGTATCAGGATCGAGCGATTGCAAAAACGCACGCATTTTTGCTCGCAACTCTTTCTTGTCCGCGACCAAGTAAGTTTCCTTCGTTGTCCATTTCCATTAAAGCGATGCGAATTATTGGCCTACAGGATCTGCTTTCTCGATCTTTTCCAGCGCCTGTCTAGTGCGCTCTTCAAGATTGTGCAGACTAGTTTTGAATTCCCTCTCTAAAACCAATTTTTCTTTGGTTATGTCGAGGGCCAATAAGGTTGCCACTTGACCTGGGTCCAAGTGTGGATAGCGAGATCTTAAGCCGTTGGCCCTTTGATTAAAATACTCAACCACCTCCTCGGCATTTATTGTTGCTGAGGAATTATTGGTGGCTTCATTTGAACTATCAATATCAGGGCGATAACGTAGTCTATATCCCAACACATCAAATTCTTTTTCGCTTTGAATGGTCATAAATTATTCTCAACTTAGAGCGTAAACGAAAAGGACGCTGTCGTCAATTTAGTGAACATAATTAAGCAATAAACTAAGATAGTCATCTACTACAAAACGATCAAGATCTTCTACATCTTCGCCAACTCCAATGTAGGTAATGGGCAGCTTAAGTTCTTGCACAATCCCCACGGCTGAACCGGCCTTGGAGCTTCCATCGCATTTGGTAAAAATTAATCCTGTTAGTCCCAAAGTTTTGTGAAATTCCTGGGCCTGTTTTAACGCATTTTGACCAGTAATGGCATCAAGCACCAGTAAAATATGTTGTGGAGCTGTAGGTTCCAATTTGGCCAGAACCTCCTTGCTCTTTTTTAATTCATCCATCAAATTCCCTTTGGTATGCAAACGGCCGGCAGTATCGAGAATGCAGTAATCGGCCTTAATCGACAAAGCCGTTTTTAAGGCCTCATACCCAACTCCACTGGGAGAAGCACCCTCTTTGGCCCGTACCATTTGCGCACCGGCACGCTGGCACCAAATTTCTAATTGATCGACAGCGGCGGCCCGAAAAGTATCGCAGGCCCCTACTACCACTTTTGCACCCTGACGAGATAATCTGGTCGCCAATTTACCAATCGTCGTAGTTTTGCCGACGCCATTAACACCCACAACCATAATGGTCACCGTTTGTGGCCCTTTTTTGCCGACATCAAATAACTCTTCTGAAACCTGATTTTGAATTGGGGCCATGCGGGATTTTAATGTTTCATAAAAATAGGCCTTAAAATTATCCAAAGTATTCTTTCTAACACTCATTTGTTGACGCAGCTCTTTTAACATTTCACCAACCAGTTGGGTTCCTAGATCGGCCCCATAGAGGAGGGCCTCAAGCTCCTCCATAGCTTCATCAGTCATTTCCCCGCGGCCAAATATATTTTCGATTTTTCCCCAAACTCCTTGGCGCGAAAGGGCCAGACCTTGACTCAGACGCTCACGCCAACTTTTTTTGGGCGGCACTACAGTGGGAGGTGCTACTACCGGTTTTTCCTCCGCAACCGGTGGCAGTGGAGGAGCTTTCTTACTGGTTAATTTCCAGATAATCAGCCCCAAGCCAATCAAGGCCAACATTGCCAATAGAATTAATCCAATATTAATATCCATAACGAGATTCCTTTTCGATTCAAAATTGTTATTGTATGACACGCCCAGAATGAAGATGCAACAACCTGAACAATTAAAAAAAACACTTCGCCGCCATTTTTTGGTTTTGCAGACTATTCGTAATTTTTTCTCATCCCAGGGGCTGCTCGATGTTATGACGCCTCCGGCAGTTCCCTGCCCGGGAATGGAACCGCACATTCATCCATTCCGACTGCTCAGCGGCCAGAACAATATGCCGACACCATATTACTTGCACACTTCGCCAGAATTTTGCATGAAGGAATTATTGACCCTGCAATTTGAAAAAATTTTTACACTCACTCACACTTTTCGCGATGAACCGGATTCCTCTACCCATCGTTTTCAGTTTACTATGTTGGAATGGTATCGTGCTCACGCCCGCTATGAGCAAATTATGGAAGACTGTCAAGGTCTTATCAACGCTGTCGCCCAAGCGCTTTCTGTACCAACACTCAAAATACGCCGCTTAACCGTGCAATCTATTTTCCAACAATTTACCGGGATAGATATTTTGCAGTATCTGGAAATTGCTACAATACAGGAAGTTATTAAAAACAAATTTCCCCATCTTATTCACAATATAAACGACTGGAACAAATTGGGTTGGGAAGATTATTTTTTCCTTCTGTTCTTAAATGAAATCGAACCTCGATTAAAAAACATGGGGGCCATTCTCCTTTATGAATTCCCAGCACCTTTAGCTGCCCTTTCCACAATCAAGCCCCAAGACCCGAGAGTCTCAGAGCGCTTTGAAATTTATCTCAACGGAATTGAAATTTGCAATGCCTACAACGAACTCACGAATGCGCAAGAACAGCGTCGCCGCTTCGAAGTCGCGATGGAACAAAAACAATATCTCTACGGTCAGACGCTTCCGATGCCTGAACGCTTTCTTGCCAATTTAGAGAAGGGCATGCCCCAAGCGGCGGGAATCGCCCTGGGTGTTGAACGCCTGGTTCTGGCACTCACACAAGACCCTGAAGTTTTCTGGGATTAACCTCTATTTAAGTGATTAAAAATTTTGTGAATCTTAATGATCACTTCTGATTTTAAAAATTGAGAAGGCACCGAACTGGCCCATTTCAAATGTCGTTCCGAGGAGACATCCTTTCTCAGTTCATTATTCCAAATCGTGGGATATTGCTCAGCAAAGTCGCTGGATAAAACAGCATACCAGCGATGGAGATCTTGTGGATTATTATAGTATGCATCGATAACCTCCAGGGCCTTCTCAGTCACGATTCTTTTTAGTGTATAAAAATTGAGTTTAGCAATGGCCTCTTTTTTGAGCGTTTGATTGATAAATTTCTCCAAAAAACTTATTGCAAATGCACTCGATCTTTCAGTGACCCATGCTTCATAATTTTCCAGTCCCGCATAGGTGGCATCAAGAACCAAAGCACGATAAATGCCTTCCCTTGAAGCTCCTTGCTCCATGGTATTCATCCATTTTGCGAGATCGTTATCATTGGCCTTCATCCCGCGTGTCTCTATGATCACTTCATCAATAAAGGCCAAATTATATTTCTGGTAGTCCTCTTGCTTTATTTTGAATTGCGCTAAATCCTCTTTGCGTGAATAGACTTCAGTCGATTTTGCATCATCGACCAGTTTTGGAATTGGCGGCATTGTCATTTTGACCGCCGGTGGGGGCCCCAGGAGCATTCCAGTTGTCTCATCACCCAAATACTTCAGCATATAGGGACGAACTTTTTCGATATATGGTTTTACTTTTTCCGGCCATTCTGGTGCAGCTTCTACATGCTCCGACAAAATTACGGCCGATAAAATACTCACCACAAAAAACATCGTTCTCATTTTGGCCTCCCGAAATTTTCAATACTTATAAAATTAAGTATACTCGCACTTAGAATTTCCCTAAAGGTGCCAAATAATTGACCGATAAGCTCACCCAAGATGCATAACTGTGTAATTTAAAACAGTAGTGCCAAGCTAACTTGGCGCTTTTTTAAACCTAAATATTCCTAAACATTCCTTAACTCTCTAGGATTAAAGATTTTTCCTATATTTCCTCAACCTCCAAACGAAGTGTACCGATAATTGACTTATGAAGATTTGTAAAACTTTAGCAAAGTTGGTCCTCATTCTATCTTTCCTCGCTCTTGGGGCTGGCTGTGTTCCCGACAGTTTGACCAAATGGGAAGAGCCGACTGCCGTGGCACCTGCCACAGGTAGCAGTGTGCTTGGTCCTGACGGGACACCTATCTCTGTTCCTGCACCTACGTCAGGCAGTGGGCCAACGTCCTTTAGCTATGATGCCAGCAGTTACGGCTTTAAAACCGGTGAGGTTGTTTCTAAAACCGTAACTTTCGTTGGAGCACCAACTGGAACAAACACATATGTTTTTTCGTCATATGATTCGGTGAATACTTCAACTGTAAAATCACTGAGCACAGTCGGTCTGTCACTTGATGCCGATACGGGAACGATTTCCGGAACACCATCAGCATATGCGGCCGAGTCGGGTTTTCTAATCAAGGCATATCATATCCAGTCAGGGATCACCCGATCGACGACGGTGACGATCAAGGTTGCAACAGATTTAGAGACAGTGACACTGTACTACAATGAGTGTGCAAGTTCGTGCTATTACATCCTCACACTCGATAGTGTTTCTGCCTTTACGGCGGGTGATCAAGTTTCTTCCTCGACAGGTTCCGGGGCCTATGGAAGCATCAATTTTGTCGATACTGTGAATAAGGAACTCTACGTTAGCATGACAAGTACCGGGTCCGGAATTGGGATAGTCTCGGGGGCAGATATCGACGACTCCTCAACATATATTACCAAAGAGGCCACCATTAGCAATGTTACGCATGCTATCCAAACATTGGCCGGGCCATCAAACATTCAGGTCTCCTTTTTCCCAGATATTATAATAAGAGGAGACACCGAATGGAATGGCTTATCTTGGACTGTTTCACCAGATGCTCCAACAGGCACCTATCCACTTAATTTTGGCAGTGGAAGTGGAGCATTGGCAGGAAATTTTAGTTTTGCCGGGAGTCCGAAAGATGCCTTAGAGACGACGGAATATACCGTCACAGTGAGGAATAGTATCGATCAAGTAAAAACAATTAAAGTCAGATTCAACGTAAGTAATGCTCCCCAATACCTAAGCTACTCAAACAAAGCACTGTTCACCGTTGATAGTAATTCTTATTTCACTGTTGGTGATAGAATTTCAAGCAGCGGCAGCGGTTCCGGTGTTGGGAAAATATTAAGAAAATTTTCCACTGATAAGCTGTATGTTCGGATTACATCAGGTCAGTTTGCTGAGGGCGAGGGAATTGATAATAATGTACCCTACCTTGCTCAACGAACACTTATTTCAGACATTGATTATGTCGATGCGGTCTTTCAAGTGTCTAGTGCAGCAGGCTTTTCAGTAGGCAGTGGCGCTTCAACTGCGGTCGGAGCTAACTATACAAGAGGTGTCGTGGTCTACAAGGAAACAGGGGCCTCTGGTTATACAAAACAACTAACCCTCAATGCCGGTTATGATGAGATGAAATGGTCGCCTGGTGATATGGTTGTCGCAAGGGCCACAGGGGGAACTACTGATACCGGTATCGCTAACGTTCTGCGTGTTGAGGATAATACCCTGATCGTGAATATGCTTAGTAGTTCATTTGCCATTAATGATTGTCTGCAAAATCGAAATTCCTACTACGATAACGACACAACGGCGTGCAATACAGAGCAGGATGGACAGATGTCCGCCGGTCAAAGTAATCTTGAAAGCATTTACGTTCGGATAACTCCTGGCAGTGGTAGCGGTAGTTTCTCCACTGGTGCTGGAAATATTTATCCAAGCCTTGATGGATCGGGAGTTGCGGTGAATCTAGTTGCGATCGATTCGGAATCTATCGCAGTAACCGCAACTACAACGACAGCGGGATTAGCTGCTGGACAAGACGTAAGCTTTTCACCGACGGGATTTTTTTCGGCCGCGGCGCCTGCTTCCGTGAGCACAACCGATGCAGGAGATATTGTTAATCATGCAGGCCATGCATTCGCCAATGGAACACCTATGATGTTTACTAGCATAGGTGACATTAGCGGTATTTTTACCAATAAGGTTTATTATGTTGTTGGTGCTGTAGCAGGTGTATCATACCAACTTTCTTCCACCGTTGGAGGAACCGCCGTTAGTCTCAATACTTCAACCAGTAATGGAACAATTCACGAGGCAAGGAGATTTGCTTCTGCTTTTGGTGTTGTTGATGGCGTTGCTTCTAGTACCGTTTTTAATGCCACCATGGAAAATGGCATTGTTGAGTCCAGCGACGGGTTTGATAATCACAATCCACATGACTCACTTAACATAGACACTGTTTCCAGTTATTCTGAGCGAAGAAAGATCAACCTTTATGCAGGTGAGCAAGTTGCCTTAACCCCCTCGACACTTCAGGGTGAAAATATTGTTTATACGCTTGTTACCACTGGAAGTCTGGCCGACACCTTGCCACCTGGTTTGAGCTTGAATAGTTTAACTGGAGTTATCTCTGGAACCCCCAACAGTCCGTCAGCAGAAGCAACCTACAGAATCCAAGCGATTAATGCCGTTGGTAGTGATACATATGATTTTATGATTCAAGTTCACGACCAGATCAGCCTAAACAATCTTACAGAGAATGCTTTCAGCTTTAAACTTCATAAGGCAGGTCAGGGAAGACAAAGTTCCCCGTGTCGAATTACGACTACACAGCTGAACACTTCAGGCTATCTGGATTCAAAGAATATTGTGTGCAATCTAGAGGCGGGTGAACTTGATCTTTATTCCAGTGGACTTAAGCTTGGCACGACCATTGGTGCTGGGATGTGTAATTTCATTTCATTCCGACCCTATCAATTTAACCGCTTTCAGCCAGTCGTTTCAGGGGAAGCAATTACTAGACGAAAGTACACAGTCACTATTCCCAGCAGCTGTTTAGATGGCGGCGGTGGTGGGGGTACATGCATGCACCCAATCACAGACGCAGACACCGATTGTGACACGGTGGCAGCAGAGTTTAGCTCACTTACAAAATGTGAGGGAGATTATACTTCAGCTTCCAGCACATCTCTACCCAATTGCGACACTGGAGTTGCCGCAACCTATACAGTCACTTACACCGATACTGGCTCCAATGGCGATTGCGAGACTGCTGGAGAAAGAACTATTACCAACGCGGCTGCAACAAATTGCGGTGGATCTCTGGCCCTTTGTATCTCAGGGCCGGCAAAAGATCTTTTCACATCTGCCGAATTGGATGTTGGAGTGAATGCGCAACTGACTGCCAGTGGATCAGGTATAGGTTCTGGATTGGGTGTGAGTTCCAAGGAATGGACGCTCGGCTCACCACTTTCAAAGGGTTTTTATACTAACAAATATCTCGCCAATTATAATAATCTCAATCAATGCCAAAGTGGCGAGTTTGATTTTAACCATAATGCTTGGCAAGAGTATGCTGAAGGGGCCTATTATCAGGTAATTGTAGACGATATTGCCGGTTGTGCCCCAGGTGAAACAATTACCGCAAATGCAGGTTCGGTTGCAGGGGTTATTCAATCTTTTCATAATAATGTAAACGATTATGATTATGATGGGACCCTCGATGATGTCATTGTTATGAGGCACACAACTGGAGACATAGATGATTTTTCAGGTATTACCGCGGGAGGATGTGCGGCAACCGTGCTGGGGGTACGAGTTGATTCTAGCAATCCCTACAGACGAAGGCAGCCCTATTATGACCTCGACTGTCTCAATGCCTCTTATGACACCATTGCGAGAATAAGGCTTGTGGTTCGAGATTGGAATAGAAACTTCACCTGGACTTCGCGGCTAGACCGGGTAAGCCCTGACTTGGCAGGCAATGCCAACGTTCCAACCTATATGGACGTCACTTTAGACGATGATTTTGGAAATAACTACAACAACAGATACGATTGGGATGACTCTGGTTCGGCTTCGGCGGGGGTATATGAAACGAATAGCTGTGGTGGAAGTATTACATCACCTACTCCACCCTATATGGGGACCACTCCGGGCGGTCTTGAAAGTTTCCCAGGGCTTGGCCTCTAATTATACGACCTGACCAACCAAATCATAATCAAGCACATCAGTGATCTCGACTGAAATCAAGTCGCCAGGATGAATGGGTTTACCTTCTGTGCCGAGATCGTTGATGATGACGACTCCGTCAATGTCGGGGGCCTGGCCGGTATGACGGCCTTGCCATAAAAGTTCTGTTTCTTCATGAGGGCCTTCAACCAGAACTTGAATGATTTTTTTCAAGTTCTGTCGATTGTATTCACGGGCAATTTCCTTTTGCACTTCAAAGAGACGATCAAAACGCTGGTCAATAACTTCCTGGGAAACTTTTGGCCCTAATTTGAAAGCAGGAGTACCCTCTTCATCGCTATAGCGGAAAATACCGAGATGATTGAAACGCGCCTTTTTTACCCCCGCCAGGAGGTGCTCAAAATCCTCTTCGCTCTCACCGGGAAACCCCACTATGATCGACGTGCGGATGACTATTTCAGGGATGAGCGCCCGCAATTTTTCTACCCGTTCAAAGATTTTCTCGCCGGTGATCTGGCGGTTCATTCGTTTTAAAACACTATCGGAAAAATGTTGCACAGGCATATCAAGATATTTACAAACTTTTTTTGACGCTGCCATCTTCTTAATCACCTGATCAGTTAAATCATCAGGATAGTAGTAGAACAAGCGTACCCATTCGATTCCATTGACCTTTTCCAGACCATCAAGCAACTGATAGAGGTCTTCATAACTGGATAAATCTTGCGAGATCAGATTAAGCTCTTTTACACCCGCTTGCGCTAAGGCACGTGCTTCCGCCAAAAGAGATTCCACTGTGCGTGAGCGCAGACGTCCTCGGATTGTCGGAATGATACAGAAAGTGCAGTTGCGATTACAGCCCTCAGAAACCTTAAGCCATGCCATATATTTGGGAGAAGTATTAATGCGCGGATCGAACTCTGTGTGAATAAATTTTGGAATATCCACAAAACTCTTGCCTTCGAGATGGCCCTTTTCCAAAGCACGCAAGAGCTTGGCGATCTTGTTGTATTCACCGGTACCAATAATCAAATCGACCTCAGGTAAGTCTTTTTCCAAGGCCTCAGAATAACGTTGTGCCATACAGCCCGCCACCACAAGCGCCTGACATTTGCCATGTTTGGGATCTTTGTAGTCGGCCAATTCTAAAATGGTATCAATTGACTCCTTTTTAGAGGCCTCTATAAATGAACAGGTATTAACGACAATGACCTCCGCTTCTTCAACACGAGGAGTGGCACGAAAGCCATCAAGCCCCAGATAACCAAGCATTACCTGACCATCGACTAAATTTTTGGAACATCCTAATGAAGTAAAATAGACTGATTTTAGATTTTGAAAAGTATTTTGCATAAAATGGTGTTAGTTATCAGGAATGATCTTCTTGTGCAATTACACCTTTTAAAATTTCCAAAAACATCTTAGGATAATACTGAGAATACTTTAAATTTCAATATGTTAGAAAAATCACTCTACTTATGTATTTTGGCCTTCTTTGCTGCCTGTGGCGGTTTAAAGCACCTTCCTCCCTCGGAGAAAAGGCCCGATCATCCAATTGAAGAGACCTGGTCTAAGACTTTCAAACTAGCGGATGAACTTTCCAAAAATGGAAATATGAAAGATGCCTGCATTCATTGGCAACATTTGTCCGAACAAGAGGAATTTCCTCTAAAGGAATTGGCCTTCATTTATCACTTGTATTGTTTGCAAAGTGGGCCGGAAATAGATCAGGCCTTGGCAAAATTTTCACCAAGTCGTTATCTTAAAAAACCATATTTTGAAACTCTCTCCCGCTCCCCTGTCGTTAAAACCGAACGGCCTCTCATTCACATCACTTCACTCGAAGGACTGAGCGCACTTTCGATAGTAAAGGCCGAGAAAATACGATACTTAGGTGAAGCGTTAGAATCTGCCCAAAAAGCAGGAATTGAACTTGCCGTTACTCGAATTCAAAAAAAATTAGAAAGCATAACACCTGCGGCACTGAACAACATCACTGAAGAAAACTATTTGGAAGTGGCAAAGAATTTTATTAAAGAGCGAGAATATGCTTCGGCCCGACGTTACTTAGAACGCATTATTTTTAAAAAACAAAATGATCTCGATTATCTTGTGGAGGCCTGGAAAATATATGCAAAAACTTTTAAATCCGAACAGGATCGCGATAATTATAAGCTCAAATTAGATGCACTCCTTCGCTTTCTGCTAAGAGAAATTAAAAAAACTCCCTCAGAAAAATTAGATACAATCTCAGATTTTATCCACGAAGTTGGTTTTGAATTGGCGCGCGCCGAATGGACTGATGAGAAGGATAATAGGGCGATTGAAATTCTCGCCATTCTTAAGAAAACACAAGAGAAATTTCTTGGTAGATATAAAAAGGAAATCGACCTTCTTTTGGGAAAAATCTATTTGGGAGAAAATAAATTAGATAAGGCCAGCGATTATTTTAATAAAGTTACAAGCGCCAACGACATCGGCGATCAAACGCGCGCAGATATTTTGCATCTCATGGGATTTTATCATATCCAACACGAACAATGGAACGTAGCTCCTCAATATTTTGAGCAGGCCTTAAAATTGAACATAACGACAATCGAGCGATATAAATTTCAATTCTGGTTGGCAAAAATCAAAAAAGTGCAAGGACTAGATGCAAGTGACGATTTTCAAAAGCTCTTCACTGTGGATTCCTTGGGGTTTTACGGTATTATGTCGGCCATTGAGTTGGGCCATTCCCTCCCTCCCTTGACCGCCTTGAATCTCGACAATGTCATTTTAGATGAAAAATTTGAATGGCTTCTGCATTTTAATCTCTATAGCTTGGCCGATCGTTATATTGACTCCGCAATTCCTTCTAAAAAAAATAATTCCGAACAACCTCTGCTCTTACTCGCTCGGGCCCGACAACACCACGAAGTTTTCTATCACTTAAACAAAATGAACACCTCTACCTATGAGCAATTTATTAACAAGTACCCCAGCATTCTCCTGCCCACTCCCTTCTATGAAATTTTCAAAAAAGGTTCTAGCGTTAGTGAAATCGAAGTGGAATTACTCTTGGCGATTGCAAAACAAGAATCGGGATTTAATGAATTTGCCAAAAGCCCTGCTGATGCCTATGGTCTGATGCAAGTTATCATGCCAAGTGCTGAACTTGCAGCTAAGCGTGCCAACATAAAATTAACTGGTCCCGAGGACTTATACGGACCTGATATCAATCTAGTTCTGGGACCAACTCTTTTTCGACAATATTTAGAGGAATTTGATGGTCGCTTTCCTGAAACCATAATGGCCTATAATGCCGGCCCAATCGCAGCACAACGTTGGCAAAAAAAATATTTTACTCCTTTTTGCAGCGACCCCATAAACTGCTTTGGAAAACATCGCATTGATGCCACATTACTGCTGATTGAAATGGTGCCTTACCGCGAAACTAATGCTTACGTGAAAAAGATTTTTCGAAATTATTTTAATTACCGACGCCTTTTATCGCCGGAACCGCTATCACCAGACGATCTTAAGGCCATTTTCTATTGATGGGTAATGTTGGTATTTTCCGGCACAACGAAAGTAAAAACTTCGTCGGGGTGTTTTTCGAGCGCCGTCAAAGATTTAAATACTAAATCAACTTTTTTGTTGTCAGTAAACACCAACGAAATCTTGTCCACTTTGGCAAATGCCAGTGTCTCGGCCCCGGTGCGCAATGCAAGAGTCGCCTTTTTGACCCCCGCATCTTTTGCAGCATTCTTTTTAAAAATTATTTCGTATTTTTTGTCTCCCAGATCGCGAACATCATAGAGAGGATTCGCTTTGAGACCATTTTTTAGTCCATCAAAAAATTTCGCCACCAAGGTGTTTCCCTTAGGAGAAACGCTTAATTCTCCCGGTTCACCTGGAATAAAGGGCGGGCGATAATACCAGCTCTTTTGCGGATTACTCACATAAATTAATCCCTCATCGGGATCGGTGATTTCTAAACGAATATTGCCTGGATATTGATAAAAGAGAACGCCATGATTAACCACTGTTTTTTTCTTGATGACACTCATGAACGACTGATCAAATTCTGCTTTGAAGGCCTTGGGCATAAAATCTGCCGCATACACCGTCCAACATATGAATGAAAGGAAAAGACAAATAAATTTCATAAGACTCTCGTGATAGACACAGTTAATGAAGTTGAACGGAAATTGCTTTTGAGATCCCAGGCTCCTGCATCGTAACGCCATAGAGTGTATCATTCAACTCCATCGTTTTCTTATTATGGGTAATGAGAATGAATTGGCTCTCTTTACTCATTTCACGCAATAGCTCTATAAATCGACCGACATTGGCATCGTCCAAAGGCGCATCGACTTCATCCAACAAACAGAAGGGAGAAGGCTTAACCAAGAAAATGGAAAAGATTAAGGCCACTGCCGTGAGAGCTTTTTCACCCCCCGACATGAGATTGATATTTTGCATTTTCTTTCCCGGAGGTTGGGCAATAATGTCGACGCCAGCTTCGGGGTCATCAGGGTTGCCTACCAGAGAGAGCTTGGCCATCCCCCCATCAAAAATGATGGGAAATACTTTTTCAAAACGAGTGCTGACTTCTTCAAAAGCCACCTTGAAGCGCTCGCGGGATTTTGTATCAATTTTCTCAATGGCGATCTTCAGATCCTCAAGTGAAGCCTTGAGTTCATCTTCCTGTTTGGCCAAGAAATCAAATCGCAATTTCTGGCGATCGTAATCTTCAATCGCTTGCCAGTTGATCTCACCGAGGCGATTTAATTCGTTCTTTGCCTCACGCAATTTGGTATGACATTCTTTTAAATCCTGTCCGTATCGACGAACGAATTCATAGGCCTCGGCTCCAATTTTTTCCGGTCCTTGTGGGCCTTCCATCATGAACATGGCGGCGAGGTCTTGTAATTGAGACAATTCCGCAGTGCTGTACTCCAGTGCAGTGGAAATGGACTGACGAAGATCCACTCTGTATTTTTCGAATACATTACGAGCTACTTGTGCTTCTTCAGCAATGGATTGAGCAATTCTAACTTCATGCTCAACCATATCCTTTTCCGATTTATTGATCTTCTGGCCTAAATCTTTTACTTCATTTTCACGCTCCTGCATTCCTGTCAGGAGTTCGGAGAGCCGGTCGCGCATGAGAGACAGCATTTCTTCCCTGTCCACCAAGACTTGAGAAGTTTCTAAATTGTTTTTTTCCAGAGTGGCCAAATCCTGTTCAAGAGCAAGAACTTCCTCATCATAACGGGCAATAGCGCTTTGATTGTTAAGTCCTCTTTGTTCAAGACGCTCTAATTGAGCGTTCGTATCCAAAATTTGGGACTCTAAGGATTTCACACGATCATTATACGTTTTGGCTTCAGCGCTTAAACGCAAGAATTCGCCGCGATCATCTTCGTAGCGACTCTTAAGTAAATCCAAAGCGTCTTTCTGATCCTCAAGGCATAAAAGCTTTTCCTCTTGTTCTTTGGACAGAATTTCTTCTTTTTTACTAAGTTCTTCCTCACGAATAATAAGTTCTAAACGATTTTTGGAAACTTCCTGTTTTCTATTAATCAAAATTTGTAAACGCGAATTACCAGAAGTATGCACTTCCGATTTAGTATCGATATAAGACTTTAAGGCAACAAATTTTTCACGCCCATCACGCAAGAAATTGCGTGTTTCTTCCACCTTTCTTTCTAACTCGACTAATTTGGCACGCTCGCTGACCGCCTTTTCTTCCAATTCGCTTTTTTCTGCCAGCAATTGAAGTCGCTGACCTTTCAATTCGTCTATTTTATTATTGCGCGCAACTAAGCCAAAACTCTCGTCACCCTGGGTAGCGTATGAAACCAGCTTACCTTGACCTAGATTTTTTATATGAATCCTACCATCCAACGATGTAATCGAACGGAAGTTGATTTCAGTAGGAACTTGCTGCCATAGTGTCTGATCATCACATTTGACCAGATAGTGGCCCTCTAAAAAGACCTTGAGGTCTTGCTTCCCTTCGAAAATTTCAACCAGATCAGTCAACGCCAACACCTCGGAAAAACCTTTGGTTTTAAGACGCTCACATGTTTCCATAGTCGTTTGTACAAGCGAGTTACCGGGGACGAGATAATCGATACCCTTTTCTAAAAAGGCATTATCAAGTTTATTATGCCAAGAACCATCTTGTGATTCATCTAATGTCAAACACTCTAAAATATCGGCCAAAGCGCGTTGAACTGCGGAAGTCATTTCTGTGGGACACTTAATGAGACGTCCAAATAGTTGCATACCTGAACTCTCATGCTCCCTTAAGACCTGCGCGGTACCTTCTTTCAGACCTTCAAAGGAGCTGTTAAGTTCTTCAAGTGAAGATAATTTACTCTCCACCTGCATGCTAAGTTTGGTTTTACTTTGCAGCTCAGTTTCCAGTGTCACCAAGTCAATTTTGTTCTTGGACAATTCCACCTGCAAATTTTTCAAGTCTTCTTCAGCAGTTTGCACTGCCGATTCAAGTTTTCGCAATTCTTCTCGCTTATTGGCCAATTCTCCAGAGACGCCGCTAAATTGTTTTTCCAATGCCTCAATTTCAAGCGCCATGTCCTGGAGTGCAGCGGCATATTCCGCCAACTTTGGGCCCACATTTGATTTCTCTTGTCTGATACCCTGATACTCAAGTCGAATTTTCTCATGCGCCTGCTGAGCTTCTTTTAAAGTATCTTCCCGACTGTCTTTCTCTTGCTTTAAAAAGTTGAGACGTTCTTCTAGGTCAGAAAAATCTGTTTGTTCCTGCCCACGTGCTAAAAGTTCATCCTTGGTTGACAATAACTCAGCCAAGCGCACTTTGCGCTGGGACAGTTCTTGCGCCAATTCTTCAGATTCCTGCCGTTTCTCATCTAGCAATTTTTCCTTATCACTTTGAGCTTGGCAGAGATTATTAAGACGCTCTTCTTGGGCGGCAAGCTGTCGTGAAATTTGATTGTATTGCCCTTGAAGTTCATCTAACTTCTGAGTTTGCACCTCACGCTCAAGACGCTCTTCTTCTAAACTTATTTCAAGTGCATCTTTGCGCACTTTCCAATTTTGCACATTGATGGTTTTTTCATTTAAAAAGGTATGGTGATCACGAATATCTTTTAAAAGATCAAATTCTTTATGTGACTCGGTGATAAGTTCATATTTGGTTACCCTATCCTTCATTTGCCGTGCCCGCTCGGCCTTCTCGGCTTGCTTCTCAAGCACCTTAAGTTGTTTTTCAATTTCTAATTTCAAATCTTGCAGACGGGCCAAATTACTTTGAGTTTGCTCAATTTTGCGTAGAGACTCGCGCTTGCGCACTTTAAACTTGGTAATACCTGCGACCTCTTCGATCATCACTCGTCGATCTTCAGGCTTACTTTGCACAATACGATTAATTTCACCTTGAGCAATAATTGAATATGATTTTGCTCCGGCACCAGTGTCCATGAAAACTTCCTGAACATCTTTCAAGCGGCAGATAACATCATTGATGCGATATTCAGACTCACCATTTCGGTAAAGTTTTCGGGTGAGTTGGATTTCTTGGGGATTAGAAACGGTATTGCCTATGTGGATGTGTTTACCTTCCAGATTTTCAATAACCAAGCTTGCTTCGGCCCAATTAGCAGGCGCATACTTAGATGACCCGGCAAAAATCACATCTTTCATCGATTGGCCGCGCAAATGTTTGGCCGATTGCTCTCCCATAATCCAGAAAAGAGCATCAACGATGTTAGATTTGCCGCACCCGTTCGGGCCAACAATCCCCGTTATCCCATCATCGAAATGGATAACAGTCCGATCTTTAAAGGATTTAAATCCTTGTACAATAAGACGCTTCAACTTCACAGGCGCTTCCTTTTGCTATGCGACGTTGTCTATGTGTGCGATGCTTTTTAACTTTTACACAGGCCGCGTAAAGTGTACACATTTTTTGGCCATGACGGCCAAAAAAGTCAGCGCAGCTGCCCGAAGCATGACGGCCAAAAAAGTCAGCGCAGCTGCCCGAAGGGCTGGGGGCAGGAGCCCGACGACATTTTTTCGCATGACGGCCAAAAAAGTCAGCGCAGCTGCCCGCAGGGCGGAGACCAGGAAGCTCCTACGGCAAGGATTCTAGGGATTTCTGGCGTGAAGTGTTAGTAAGTTTACCGTCCTTCGGGCACTTTTTTGAGACACTTCGGTCCATTTCTAGTCCGGTAAAATCGCTTTGAGTCGAGGGTTTGACATGAAATTTAATTGATTGAACATCTTTCAAAATATATTCACCGCTAGCATTAGCTATATAGTCCCAGATCTCTAAAATAATACCTGAACTCGGCTGGCCTCCAAGGCGAATCTGAATCTTCTCGACATCACTAATCGTAATGGTGTTCTGAAGAGTTTTTCCAGTGGCAACCTTGTCACATACAAAATGAGTAACACCATCTTTGTTGGTAAGGACGTCACTAAAATAGAGTTGATTTCCCGCGGGCGCTTCATAGGCCATCGCTTGCCCAGCGGGAGCGCGCAAAGTGATGGCCAAGGGTGTATCAACAATCTTTGTACCACAGTCATATTGCTCTAGTTGGAAATCAAGAGTCTTACTATCGTGTAATGTGCGAAATAATGATCTCTTTTGATCCAGGGCCTCACATAAATTCTTGGCCAAAACTTGTTCTGTCCCGGAAAGGGTGGTGATTTCCCTCATTTGATCTGAAACTTGCACCTGTTCCTCATTCTTCAGGATATTCACTTTGCAGGCACATATCAAAAAAAGGATTGCGATCATCTTGATCATGAAAAACTCCTTGAGAATATTACTATATTATAGCAGAACTTCATAGTTTCCAAAAAAATTCTGTATTACTATATGCTGATCACGAATGAAAACGACCAATCACATACTCGATTATTTGGACGCCCTCTTACGAGAGCTTTTCAAGTGGCATAAGAATCGCCACGTCTCGCTGTTGGTTCTTATCAACCAGGTACTCTTTACAGGTTTTGAAGCGCTCACTCCCATTCTTGTGAGTTCCTTTTTGTTGGGTGGATTAGTGGCCTATACAGGTCGAACTTTTTTGAGTGATTTAGGGCAAAATCAACTGATTTACAACCTCATCATCATGGCAGTGATTCGAGATGTAGGGCCGTTAATTACCGGCCTCATTATTCTGTTACGTTCTGGAACCGCCATCACCACAGAGCTGGGTAGCATGCGGGTGAATCGCGAAATTGATGCCCTTGAAACAATGGGAATTTCCAGCATGAGCTATCTAGTTGTTCCGCGCGTGATGGGAATGGTTTTTTCCCTCTTGATCCTTGGTGCCTATTTTACTTTGATGGGATTAATCGGTGCTTATGTTACCTTTTTTTGGCTGGCCAAGATTCCTTTCACTGATTTTTTTCTGCGCTTTACCAACGCTTTGAATGCTGCCGATTTATACATCCCGTTGGTCAAAGCCGTCTTTAGCGGTCTACTTATTGGGACATTATGCAGCTTTCACGGTTTGAGGGTCGGACGTGCCCTAACCGAGGTTCCACAGCGTGCCATTAAGGCCGTCACCCAATGTGTCCTGGCACTGCTCTTTCTTCATGGGATCATCGCCTTGATTAGCTTCAGCTTGGAGGGTGTGTGAACTCCACAATGCTCGTAACCCTCAATGCTGTTCGAAAAAATGTTTATGAACAAGAAATTTTTCGGCACATAGATTACTCATTTGCATCTAAAGGCCTCACTTGGATCAAAGGGGCAGAGGGGCAAGGTAAAACATTGTTAACTAATTTACTATGTAATCTTGAAGCTCCGGATTCAGGTAGTATAGATTGGCAGGAATCCGGCGGAAGAAATATGGGTGTGGTTTTTGATACTCCGGCACTAATTTCCAATCTGAGTATCGCGCAAAATCTGGCCTTGGCCTTGGATCATTACCAGGTTCCTATGAACGGAAAAGATAAGGCTGAATACATTAGCGAGTTATTAGATGCTTGGAGACTGATTAAGACAGAAAATTTGAGACCTGTGGCCCTTTCACGGGGACAGAGCTGCCGCGTCGCTCTTATTCGTGCACTCATTGCCAATCCAAAGGTTTTAATTTGGGATGATGCTTTCGAATGTTTTGCTGAAGATGATTTACATTTCGTTCATTATAGATTGCAAGAAATTCATTCCCAGGGCATGGCCTTCATTTTTCTATCTCGTCGTCCAAGCCTTGGCTGGGATTTCCCATTCACACAAATCACTTTAAAGGAAGGGAGGCTGGAGGTATGATTCCATTCAAACTCCGTCACAATCGCGAGATTGTTACCATTTTCATCCTCATTGCAGTTGGGATTTTTATCTTTTTGGGTTCCGTTGTTGCATACAATAACAATGTCTTTCGCGGTCGAGTGTATTTTTATACTTTAGTGCAAAATGCTTATGGTCTAAAATCTTTGCCGCCAATTTATTTCAAAGGTTTTGCTATCGGAAGAGTAGCTTCGTTTCAACTCACTCATGAAAATAAAATTCATGTCAATTTTTATATTTTTGAAGATTTTTATGAAAAAATTATAAATTATTCAGTTGTTTCGATAAATACCAATCCTCTCTCAGGTGAAATTACTGAGTTTCAACTCATTACGCCCGATGGAACCCAAGAAACTTTGGGTCTGGTGCAAAAGGGAACTTTAATTCCCGATCTAAAATCGGCCGAGGCCCAACAATATATTAAAGATGATAAACTGAAGTATGAGTCAGCCGGGATTGAAGGTATTTTGGATAAATCCAATCAAATTTTGAAGGTTTTTATTGAGCAAAAAACCAGTGAAAAAATAAATAGTATTATTGATTCCGCTGCCAAGGCGATGACCTCGCTTGAGGCCACAATAAAGTCATATGGTCCCGAGGGAAAAGGAGAAGGCCATCAGCAAATCGTCAGTGCCATTGAAAAGGTGAATAAAACCATGAA
The DNA here is from genome assembly GCA_016187935.1 of Bdellovibrio sp. Classification (GTDB taxonomy): domain Bacteria; phylum Bdellovibrionota; class Bacteriovoracia; order Bacteriovoracales; family Bacteriovoracaceae; genus GWA2-49-15. Next base: position 67,607 of record JACPIU010000011.1, on the reverse strand, counting down.
TTCTATTGTTGAAACTGCCACCTATGTCAAAGAAACTATCGAAGTGGTTCATACTAATCGTAAAGATTTAGCGCCTCTCATTATTAACTCCAATAAAACTATCGAGAAAGCATCCCGCACTTTAGACGGAATCAACAATAATCCGCTCCTCAAGGGAGGGATTCCACAAGAAAGGAAACTCCATGGTGTTGAAATGGTTCAGTAATTCTTTCATCAATGTCGTATTGATATTTGCTAGTATGGTTTTTTTTAGTTGCAGTAGTTCCCAGAAAAAAAGCTTCACGATCAGTGAACTTGAAAAGCGCGCCGATGAATATCTTGCGGTTGGTGATCGTTTTCGATTACAAGGCCGACCGTCCGATGCTCTCCAATATTATCGTTCCGCCCAGAATCTTTATTTCAAAAAATGGCATCCTTCAAAATACACATTAGCTGGAATGAAAGAAACCACCATCCTTGTGGTCATGGGAGAGCTTACTTCGGCAAAAGTGCGACTAGATTACTTTAAAAATTTTGCTCAGAATATGGGCGTTATGGAAATGCAGGCCGACATAGCGTTGAGCGAAGCCATGCTACTTTATGCCTATGAGAAACGCGATGAGGGCACAGCACTTTTAGATACATGGTGCAAACGTGAAGACGTGGGTCTTGAGAAGCGTCAGTATATGTTATTTTATCGCGTCTGGAAGACTCAGCAATTGCCTGAGAATACATCCGTTAAAGATTTGTCACAGGAAGCAGATGCAATAATTTCCCGTTATTCTTCCGGTGAACTTGAAAATCCCGAAGTCGCCTTTTTTTCCACTTTAGTGCTCGCGGAGCTTCTCGAATCTCGCCAAGAATACGAAGAAGCTTGGAATTTGCTCACACAAGTTGTGCGTATCCATCGCGATAGCGAAGTAATAATTCAGTGGCCGAGAATTTTTCTGGTCATGTCGCGCATAGCGGCCAAATTGAATAAGACTGAATTGGCAATATTCTATCAACAGATGCACGAGGAACAGCTCAAAACACCGCTTCAGTAGTCGTATCAGCCCTTGCTTCTGATCTTTTCTTTTGTCAGGAGTTCACGAATGAGATCGCGTTTGTCTCCTTGAATTTCGATCACTCCCTCTTTTTTATCCAACAAATAAGTCCCACCTGAGCCGCACTTTTTTTTCAACTTTGTCGTGAGTTCACGCAAGAAAGTCTCATTCTTGGGGAGCTGGTCGATTACAGTTACCGTCTTACCACCCCGACCCGATTTTTCCATGCGAAGCACGGCCACAAATTTGTATTCTTTTACCTCGACATCTTTTCGGCATGTGCATTCACTCAATAGCTCTTTGCATTTTGAACATTTCTGATTGAGCTTGGGATCACTGGAGTAGACTAGCCTGGCGTCATTTTTGTCAACCATAAGTTATGCTCACTTAATTCGAAAAAATTGATTTCATTCATGAAAATTATAGCATATTTATCATTGTCGTCGGGCCCCTGCCCTCCGCCCTTCGGGCAGCTGCGCTGACTTTTTTGGCCGTCATGGCCAAAAATTGAGCATAATCCTTTCATCACGAGCGATGTGATGTCGATGTCATTGATATTCACTGATTATCCACATAGCATCAGTCTATGGAGTCCAGGCTGATTGCACCTGAAGAAGAACAATGGGCCAGCATAGTATGACCGCCTTTGAGTTTCAAGGACACGCATTGGAGATCATACTATTGGGAGGGGCCATTCTTCTGACACTTTCAGTGCTTGTCAGCAGGGTTTCTTCAAAGTTTGGCATTCCCTCACTCCTCATTTTTCTTGGGCTTGGAATGCTCGCAGGAACTGAAGGATTAGGTGGAATTGATTTCGATGATCACCGTCTTTCTTTCGCCATAGGGAGCGTTTGTCTTGCTCTCATCATTTTCGATGGCGGAATGCGTATGTCTTTGAAGGGTATTCGCCCTATTCTATCCATTGGAATTTCACTTTCTCTGTTCGGCACCTTCGCTACTGGAATCCTAACAGGAACGTTTGCATACTTCGCCCTAAAACTATCATGGGTTGAAGCGCTCCTCCTGGGTTCGATCGTCTCTTCTACTGATGCTGCCGCGGTTTTCAGTGTACTGCGAGCAAAAAGCTTGTCATTAAAGGAAAGAATTAAACAGATATTAGAGTTCGAGGCCGGCAGCAATGATCCCATGGCAATCTTCATGACCATTACCGTCCTGACCTTTGCATCGTCTCATGCCTCTGGCCTGATGGGACTTGGCAAGATTTTCATCTTACAGTGGGGACTCGGACTCATCATGGGATGGATGGGAGGAAAAGCTAGTCGCTGGCTCATCAATCACTTCGGTATAGAGTACGAGGGATTGTACGGAGTTCTACTCTTCGGATTGGTACTCGTCATTTTTGCCGCGACCTCTGGTCTGGGAGGCAGCGGATTCTTGGCCGTATACATAGCAGGGCTGGTTCTGGGCAACTCCGAAATGCTCCATAAGGGCAGTGTTACGAGATTTCTGGACGGCATAGCATGGATGGCACAAATTCTTATCTTCTTGACCTTGGGTCTGCTCTCGTACCCGTCACATCTCATCGCGGTTTGGAAGGAGGGTCTCCTCCTCTCACTCTTTTTGATGCTTGTCGCGCGTCCTTTGAGTGTTGTAATGGCGTCCCCAGGCGCAAATCTCGAAAGAAAGGAACGCGTTTTCATTTCCTGGGTAGGACTGCGAGGTGCGGCTCCGATTATTCTTGCAACTCTACCTTGGAGTCTTGATTTCCCAAAGGCAGAATTTATTTTTAATCTAGTCTTTTTTGTCGTTCTGATTTCAGTTATTACCCAAGGAATCACGATATCTTTCATAGCAAAATGGCTCGGTGTCACTGTCCCTTTCAGACATGAATTTGTAAATGAATTACCTCCCGACATGCTACCTGCCGGTTTCGTTTCAATCGAGATAGAGGTTAAAAGCGGCGCACCCGCTGAGAATCAACGTATCGTTGATCTTCAGCTTCCGCCTGGAGTGCTTCTCACTAGCATTGAAAGAAAGGAGCACTATCTTATTCCACGCGGCCGAACGACAATTGTAGCGGGAGATAAGATTTGGGGACTGGCACGATTAAGTAATATTGAATCCCTGCAGGAAATCTTTGGAATTGCCAGAGACACCAATTAACCACTTGGCGGGTTCATAGCTATAGACGAATTTTTTTTTGCTGCAATTCTCTTACGCCAGACAATAATAGAAACCATCACAACTGCTATTGCGAAGATAATATAATTACCTCTCATTACATAACCCATTACAATTTTTCCAAATTGATAATACAAAGTAAAAAACGTAATGCACGAAATGGAACAAGCAATGAGATCAGAGAAGGCAAAGCGCATAAAATTCATTTTGCCTAGACCTGCAGTTAAAAATAATCCATTTCGAACACCAAACGGTATAAAACGGCCCAAAATGAGAGTAATAACTCCGTATTTCTGGTAAAAATTTGAAATCCTTGAAACCTTCTTTGGGTCAACCATCTTTGCAAAAAATTTAATATTCCAAAGTTTCGTGCCGAGAATTCGCCCTAACCAATAGCAAATCAAATCTGAGAGATAGGCGCCCAAAAAAACCGCCCACCACAGATGCCAAAAATATTGAGGATTTTCACTGGCCAACCAGGCAGAAACAAAAAGCATGGCATCTTCCGAAACCGGAATGTTAAACCCAGCAGACAGTAAAGATCCAAAAATGATCCAGTGAGCGTAATGGATATTACTTTGAATAAGCTGAAGTAGTTGCTCCATTTCGGGCCTTCATTCCATGACAAGGAGTTTTAACCGTTGGCCAAAAGAAGATATGTAACCAAGCTGGCCCCTGGAATTAGAGGCGAGGCAAAGAGACAATAGTTCTTAAAATCATGCATGGTGGCCGGTTTACCATCCGCAGTTGTACCTTCATAAAACTTAATATCGATGTATTTAGTACCTATCATACTCAAAAAAATAATCGGCCATAGAAAGTAGGCCGTAACTCCAATTTTCTTATCAACAACAAATGAAATGATAATCATTGAAGGAAAGGCCCAGATAATCATCCAATAAAGTCTAAAAAAAATGCCTAGGAAAGAATTTTTAGATTTGTCATTCGACATGCACGCCTCCAATTACATACTACGTAATTGCATGGCGGCCCGACCACACAGGAACCTTCAATTGCGAGAGCTATTGAACACCTTTAGAGGAATTTTAACAAATGCCTGTTCCGATTTCAATCTTTGATAATCTGATTATTTTTATCTTAACATCAGAGTATTTCGCTCCAAGGTGGACTGACCGCAAACGCAGCGTTAATCAATCCTACATGAGAATAGGCTTGGGGAAAATTTCCCAATTGAGTTCTACTATGAGGCCGGTAATGTTCAGAGAAGAGCCCTAAATGATTACTTGCCTGGATAGCATCTTCAAGAATGTCGCTTGCCTCTTTCTTGTAACCCAACCGGGCCAGTGCTTGTGCCAGCCAAAAAGAACAAATTACAAATGCCGAAGATGGTTTTCCAAAGTCGTCATTTCTAATATATCGATAAAAAAATGAAGATTGCGGTCTAGATGTACCCAGTGCCAAATGTTTCTGAATATCTCTCACTGTTGCCAAGCATAGTTTCTCTCGTGGAAATCGCAATATTGTTGCAAGTGAAAGGGCCGAATCAAAACTTGTATCATTCGGTCCATTTCGAATTGAGCCCTCTCGTGCGGCCTTTTCAACAGCGGCAAAGGCCTGATCTTGTGCGTCCTTAGCATTGAATTGCGAGAGCTTAAGATGACCATTATTTTGAATGCGCAAAGTCCGCTCAAGCCCCGCCCAGTTCATTAAATTAGTGAAGCTATGCTCTTGCCAACCACTACGCACTTCCCATAATCCCGCATCTGGTTGAGAGATGGAGCACGCACAGTTTCTTGCCAGGTTTGCAAGAAGATTTTCATGATCCTTAGTACGAAGATGAACAAAGCGTTCATCAAAGTAAATCGGAGCAAGAGTAAGAACCATTTCACCATATACATCGTTTTGGACATGTTCTGCGGCCTGGTTATTGGTTTGAACTGGACCATATCCATTGTAACCACGCCAGATCGAGTGTCTTATTTCCGGCAAAGGAAGCCCTTGGCTCAAGGTATAAACAGGGGCCAGTCTATCCTTAGAAATTTCAAATTTCTGGGCGATTCCAAGAAAGAATTTAAGAAATCCTTCCATCTCCTCAAAATGACCAAGGTTATGAAAGGCCGAAAGCAAAAAATGTGCATCTCTCAACCAACAGTAGCGATAATCCCAGTTTCGCTCGACGCCAGGTTCTTCAGGCAGACTTGTTGTAAGTGCAGCGAGAATTGCACCAGTATCCTCGTAACAATGAAGCTTCAACGCCAGTGCTGAACGGATGGTCTCAGCTTGAAACAAACTTGGGATAGAACAGTGTTTAACCCAAGTTTTCCAATAGTCTTGAGTGTGTTGAAAAAAACGTTCACAAACCTGTATGAGATCTTCCTCGATTGCAGAACTCCATGTGAGACCAAAATAGAGTTTCTCTTTTAAGGCGAAGGGACTTTCCTCACATAAATATGTGAGCGGCATATTGGTTGTGAGGCGCAAGTTGTCTTCGCGAAATTCGAAGCGCACATGACTATTGCCACGTATAAACTTTGCTTCGTCCTTTTTCCATCCGGTAATTGGCTTGCATGAGACTCGGATAAAGGGAGAACCTGAAATCGGTTCGACAATGCGAAAAAGCGACATTGGTCGAAACATACGACCATACTGCTCAAACCTCGGGCAAAAGTCAGTTATACGAAAGCGCTCATTATTCGATCCTCGAATTTCAGTTATAAGAATATTGGTATTGGCCAAATAATATTGAGTTGTGACATCGACATCATGGGTAGCTAAGCTGATCGAGAAATGACCACCATCAACATCTAACAATCTTCCAAAAACAGGATCGCTATCAGGTCGTGGTAAACAAAGCCAATCAATCGATCCTTTTTTTGAAATCAGGGCAGAAATTTGGCAATTACCGACTAAACCATATGGGTACATTACAAAAGCATACTTTAATTTGCTATCAAAGTAAAATATGTTTAAACTTCCGTTATGAAATTTGCACTGCGATTTATCTTTCCTCTCATTATCGTTCTCGGACTTATCGCTTATGGACTGGTGCCCTTAGTCGATTTATTGACTTTAAAATGGTTTGTGCGCGATATCGATATGCGTTCGCATTTGATCACTAATACTATGCATGGTCCCTTGGTTGAACTCATACAATCAAAATCCACGAGTAAGGTTTCTACTTTATTTAATCGCGTTACTCAAGATGAGCGCCTTTTTGCATTGGGTTTTTGTGATAATCAGAGCGCTCTTCGTTTCAAAACACAAACTTTTCCATCAACTCTCGCATGCCAAAATCAAGAACTCAAAGAAGACGGAAAAGGGGATTTAGTAAAAGAGCGCCAGGGTCTCTTACATGTCGCTGTTCATCCGATTGAATCTGAAGGCCAACATCTCGGACGTCTAATACTCGTACATGATATGAGCTTTATTGAGCGCCGAAGCAGTGATACAAAAAAGTACGTCTTCTATCTGTTCGCCGGTCTGGCTGCCATAATTTCTCTGATTACGGTAATTATCGCTCAGATTAGCCTAAGAGGCCTAGTAACCGGAATAAGGACATTGGTAAGGGGAGAAGGGTTATTACCCCTTTCGCAAATCAAATCTCGCGAACTCCTCCCACTTGCGAAGGATTTAAGGACCTTAGTGCGTGATCTCGAACAAGAAAGGCGAGTGAAAGATGAAACACAATTAACCTGGACTCCCAAGGCACTTAAAAAAATTCTTCATGAAGATTTGGCAGGAGATGAAGTTCTTATTGTTTCTAACCGAGAGCCCTATATCCATGTTCGACGTGGTGATCAAGTCGAAGTTCAAGTTCCGGCAAGCGGACTAGTGACGGCCCTGGAACCGATCATGCGCGCATGTTCTGGAACTTGGATTGCTCACGGGAGTGGCTCGGCGGATCGAGATGTTGTTGATAAGAAGGACCATGTTCGTGTTCCTCCCGAACATCCTTGCTATCAGATTCGCCGAGTCTGGCTCTCTAAAGAGCAGGAAGCTGGATATTATTATGGATTCTCTAATGAGGGATTGTGGCCATTGTGTCATATCGCGCATACCAGGCCAACATTCAGAACTTCGGACTGGAAACAATATGTTGAAGTGAACGAGAAATTCGCAAAAGCTGTCATTGAAGAAGCGAAAACAGATGATCCAGTGATTTTAGTTCAAGATTTCCATTTTGCCCTCCTGCCAAAACTCATCAGAGAAAAACTACCCAATGCCACAATTATTTCCTTCTGGCATATTCCATGGCCTAATCCCGAAGCATTTGGTATTTGCCCTTGGCGTGAAGAAATTATCTCAGGACTTCTTGGAAGCAGCATCATCGGATTTCATACCAAGTTCCATTGCAACAACTTTATTGATACTGTTGACCGCTTTGTCGAAGCTAGAATAAATCGTGAAACATCTACAATCTCATATGGTCGCAAATTATCGGCAATAAGAAGTTACCCAATCTCAATAGAGTGGCCACCTATTTGGTTAAAGAATCAAAAATCAATCGCTGAATGTCGCGAAGAAATTCGTATTATTAATAACATGGATAAGGAACGCTTACTTGGCATCGGTGTAGATCGTCTAGATTACACCAAAGGTATCATTGAACGCTTTATGGCAGTAGAACGTCTTTTAGAGCTGCGGCCAGAATTGATTGGAAAATTCACATTCATTCAGATCGCAGCTCCGAGTAGGTCGAGTATAGAACAGTACCAACACTTTGATGCCCAAGTCCGCGCTCTTGCAACTCAAATCAATCAGCGATTTGGTAACGAGAGATATCAACCAATCTGCCTGAAAATTGAGCATCATACACCTGATCAAGTATTTAGATATTACCGTGCCGCAGACTTTTGCATGGTAACCAGCCTTCATGATGGTATGAATCTTGTAGCGAAAGAATTTGTCGCCGCCCGTGATGATGAGCGAGGTGTTTTGATTCTAAGTCAGTTCACTGGTGCATCACGAGAATTGCTTGAAGCTCTTGTCGTTAATCCTTATAATATTGATCAGTGTGCAACTGCACTGCAGGTAGCACTCTTAATGCCAATCAACGAGCAGAGGGATCGGATGCGAAGTATGCGCGGGCTTATCCAAGAATTTAATGTATACCGTTGGGCCGGAAAAATGCTTATGGACGCGGCACGAATGCGACAGAGGAATCGACTCATGGAACGTATTCGAATTAGTGAATCTTCTCTCCAAGAGGGGCCAGACCTGTGAAGTATTTGTTCTCCGATACCGGTAAGCAAGTTGTCGAGTCTCTATCTTTTACCCGTACTCTCTATGCTTTTGATTTTGATGGAACCCTCGCACCAATCGTCTCAAGACCAGAATTAGCGCGCGTCTCGCAAGAAACAGAGAAACTCTTGCATGAGCTGGCTTCTTGCGCACCCGTCCTCGTTATTTCGGGGCGGTCTGTAGCGGACCTTAGTACACATATTAAATTAGGGCGTAAGCATCTTATTGGAAATCATGGTCTGGAGGGATTAGGAGTCAAAAAAGAAACTATCGCGAAATCTCAGATCATTTGCCAGAAGTGGTTAAGCCACCTCAAAAATATGTGGGAGCCACTGGAAAATGATGCCGGCTCATTCATCGAAGACAAAAAATATTCCCTGGCATTACATTATCGAAAATCTAGAAATAAGAAGCGTGCACGCATTGAATTCTTCTCACGAATCGAGAAACTAAGGCCATCACCAAGAGTGATTTTGGGAAAATGTGTGATGAATCTTATTCCTGCGGGCGGACCACACAAAGGAGTCGCTTTGCTTGAGGCAATGATGAAACTCAATTTGAAATGCGCATTCTATATAGGTGACGACGATACCGACGAGGATGTTTTTTCTTTGCCAGATAATCGAATTATTACAGCACGGATCGGATTGAAGAAGGATTCGCAAGCACAGTTTTTTTTGAAACGACAAAATGAGATCAATAATTTATTACGTAGATTAATCAAGGTTAACAATAAATAGAATGTCTAGAATGGAGGATAAATGGATTCTGAGATCGCACAACTTGTGCGTGAAAGTCTGTCATTTCACAATCTGAACAAAGTTGCGGAGATAAAACTTGGACTAAGTTTGGTTCAATATTACTTCCTCGTGACTCTAAGGGATATGCCTGGTTGTTCTCCTCAAGAACTTGCCAAGGCCATTGGTATGCATCCGAGCACACTCACTCAAAGCATGAAACGCTTGCAAAAGAAAGAAGCTATTTTTGTTGGCGAAGATCCTAAAGATTCACGAAAGAAAATTTTAAGCATGACAAGAAAAGGCAGTGAACAATTAAAAAGATTTTCCAAAGGCATAGGACTCCTACTCCACAGCAAGGAATACTCTACATTATCTCATTAGAGATAAAATCATTCAATTCTCCGAACTCGGACCGAGTCTGACTAGTATATGATGTATTTTTCCATCATCAGTGATGTTTATATCTTGTTTCTCAAGCAACTTGCCATCAAATTCGATCACTGCGCTTTCCTGGTTATTAAGAACTAAAATATTGAATTGCGTTTTTCCTCTACGATAAGTAATTTTGTATTCGTTCCATTCTTTCGGAATGCAAGGATTGATTGTAAGTTTGTCTTGCTTGAGATCAAAACCAAGAATTGATTCAATTGCTGCACGATACATCCAACTGGCTGACCCCGTGTACCAACTCCACCCGCCCCGACCGACATGGGGAGGAACGCCATAGATATCTGCTGCGATGACATAAGGCTCGATCTTATATTTTTGTTGGTCTGTATAGCTCGACGTATGATTAATCGGATTGATTAGAGAATAAAGTTCTGTCGCTGTCTCTGCGTTTTTTAAGGCGGCATAGGCCATAATGGTCCAAATCGCCGCATGAGTATATTGACCACCATTTTCACGAATGCCAGGTAGATAGCCCTTTATATAACCTGGATCGGTAGTGCCCTGATCAAACGGAGGTGCGATCAGTTTAATGATACGGTCTTGCTTATTAATCAGATGTTTGCTCACTGATTGAAGAGCAGTATGCGCGCGTGTTTTATCTCCCATGCCAGATAAGATCGCCCATGTTTGCGAGATGGAATCAATTTTACATTCCTCACAGCTCTGTGAACCTAATTTTTCTCCATTATCAAAAAAGGCCCGCAGATACCACTCACCATCCCATGCATTTGCTTCGATTGATTCTTTAAGTTTTTGCAAATATTCTTGATATCTTGCTGTATGGTAATGCTCATTAAGTTTTTCACAGAGTGGAATAAAGGCCTTTAGTGTTGCAGCGAGAAACCATGCCATCCACACACTCTCGCCTTTGCCTTTATCGCCAACAAGATTCATAGCATCGTTCCAGTCTCCAGAACCTATAAGAGGCAAACCATGTTCTCCCAACGTAAGACTGCGATCGATAGCACGCAGGCAATGAGCGAATAGATTACTTTTTTCGCTTGATGGTTTTGGCTCCAGATAAATATCATGCTGCTCCGGCATAAGTTGGGGCGCATCGATGTATGAAACGATTTCAAATAAAATGGATTCATCTCCCGTGACTTTAAGATAAAAGCTAAGAACATAAGGGAGCCATAACAAATCATCTGAACATCGAGTACGAACACCGCGTCCTGTTGGTGGGTGCCACCAATGCTGAACATCGCCCTCTGGAAACTGGCGTGAAGCAGTTAAAAGAATATGTGAGCGAATAATCTGAGGATGTGAATAGACTAAGGCCATTACATCCTGTAATTGATCACGAAAACCAAAGGCACCACCCACTTGATAAAAGGCAGATCTTGCCCAAACTCGACACGAAAGTGTTTGATAAATAAGCCAGCGGTTCACTAAGAGATCCATTGATGGATCTGGAGTTTTTATTTCAATTGCCTCAAGTGTCTGATTCCAAAAGTTTTGCATTCCCACAAAGGATTCGTGTACATCCTTGTGATTTTTGTATTTTGAAATTAATTTTCGCGCTTCATCCTTCGATTCTGACTGTCCAATTAATATTATTATTTCACGCTCTTTATTTGGTGCAAGCTCAAAATAACTTTGAATAGCTGCGCAGGGATCTAGCCGACCTCCACTCTTTTGGCCTAAACCAATACGACCAAGTCCGGCAGGTTTAGCAAGAGAACCATTTCTTCCAATAAATTCTTTGCGATCGCAAGTATAGGTTTTTTCACTTTCACTTGTGGACATAAAGGAAATCCGATTGGCGAATTCATTATTGTATGAATTTTGTGCCAGAATCCCTTGAGATTCATTGTCCCACTCGGTAAATACCATCGGCGCCGATTGAGCATGAGAAACTCCTAGCACCCATTCAACATAACTAGTAACGGAAAGCTTGCGGATTGCTTTGCTCAGATTTTTCAACCTGAGACGAATAATCTTTACACTCTCATCAACTGGTGCAAAAACAGTCATGATGTGCGCGATTCCTTGAGTATTATGCTCGAATTGACTATATCCTTGACCATGTCTAATCAGGTAATGTTCCGGGCCTCGAATCGGCAATGGAGTTGGGGTCCAAAAAGTTCCACTTTCTTCATCGCGAACATAAATAGCCTCGGAGGCCGAATCCGAAACCGGGTCATTTGACCATGGTGAAATCTTATTCTCACGACTGTTAATGGACCAGATGTGACCTTGTCCATTTTCAGTGATCATAAATCCAAAATCATTTCGATTGCCAATAATATTAACCCACGGTGCCGGTGTCCATTGGTCTTCCTTGAGTGAAATAACATATTCACGCCCATCGGGAGTGAAACCACCAATGGTGTTAAAAAAAACAAGTTCTGGAACATGAATGGGAATACGCGGATAATCTCGCCTTTGAGAAGTTGCTACAAATCGAGCGGGAGGTTCCATCTCAAGAATTCTCCGGTGCAACTGTGCTTCAAGGCTCCCTTTAGATGGATAGATAATGGCACGGGCCACACACTTGAGAAGACTGCGGTCTTCTTCAGGGATAAGATCGGCCCTTCTTATAAAAATCCCTCCAGGCTTATCGATCAATGCATGATTGCCACTAATAAGGATTTGCCTTGTCAATTCATCATGGAGAGACTGCAAGTAGCTTGTAGCATGCGCATTTATAATGACCAAATCAATCTTTACTCCTTTGAGTCTTAGATATTCGTGAGCATGCAAGAGGTCTCTGATCATCACCATATCTTTTTGCTCATTAATTTGAGTTAAGATAATGGGGTGATCTCCACTAATCCCATAAGGCCATAAAGCCGATTGTTTTTTATTGCTGACTATCAAATTTTGTGAAGTAACTCTCATGTCAGGTGATAAATAGATAATTCTATTTCCCAAAAGTTGATATATGTGGGCCTTTTTCATACTGATATTGAGATGATGCAGTCCAACTTGGGATTTAATCCAGCCGAGATGAGTTTCTCGTTGAAAAATATTTTTGGTGTGATATTGCTCTGAAAGCCTTCTCACCTCTTCCCGAGAGCGGGAAACACCAGTGATAAACGTAAGCTTTGCTATATCATGCGGAGGAATGCGAACTCTTTGGCGCAAAGAAAAGATTGGATCAAGAACGGGACCTGTCGTATTTGAAAGTGGAATTTCATTACTTAACACGATTGGCATAGCTGCACTTCGACCTCGGCCGATAAAACGGGAGCGATCAGTTTCATACTGGATCGGGCCAATTCCCTCGCCCTCAGAAGTCAAAATATGAAACCCCCAGATATCACGATCGGATTGTGACCTCTTTCGACGATGAGCTAAAAGCGCTTTCACTTCAGGGCAAAACTCTGTCTGAATAAAAAGATTACTAAATGTTTGGTGCGCATTATCATCATTGGCCCTCGCAAGGACAATCTCCATAAAGCTTGTGACTTCAATTTCCATCGCAATATCAGATTCATTTGAGAGCGAGATTCGCCGTAACTCCACATTGTCTTCGGAAGAAACAATTATTTCTGTTTGAGTCGAGATATGCCTGTCCTTGCGAGCAATCTCAATTTTATCTTCCGCAAAGGTTGCTTGATATTTATCCGCTTTGCTTAACATAGGGTGAATTCCAGATGACCAAATCCCGCTATCCGTGAAATTTTGAATATAGAAAAATTGTCCCCAATGATCTTGCGTTGGATCCTCTCTCCATCGGGTGATCATGACATCCTCACATTTCGAAAAGCCCGAGCCTGCTGATGTCACCATGACAGAATACGTTCCATTGGAAATGATTTGTGTTCTGGGTGAAGGCAATGGCACGTCAGTATAGACTCGCGTATGATAAATCTCACTTGGTTGGGGTAGAGCTTCCCAATGTGTTTCTTCAGCACGTGGCTTTATAATGTGAATTTCAGTTGGAATTCTTTCCTGCAGTAGAAGTTCATTTGCCTGTACGCGTGGATCTGCATGGAATCTTCTCTGCATTGTTAATCCATTCAATAGATTATTTAGTGCCACCAATGACATGCCTTGATGGTGTGCCATATAGGATCGAAGAACGGCAAACTTCTGCTTCTGGGGGACGCGTTCAAGAGTGTAATCAATTGACTCGTAAAAACCATACTTTCCTAAAACTTCAAGCTTCTCCATCATGGTTAGATTCGCTAAGGCCTCTGATGGCAAAATCATCGAAGCGAGCATGGTGGAGTATGGTGAAATCACCAGATCATCTCTTAAACCGCGCTTTAAACCAAGGCCTGGAATTCCGAAGGCACCATACTGATAATTAAAATGCAAATCTCTGGCATTATAACCAGCTTCAGAAACCCCCCATGGAACTTGTCTTTGTTTTGCATACTCAATTTGTCGATGAATGATGGCTTCATATGTAATATCTAACAACGTGTCTTTATAGGTGCGCATAACCAAAAGTGGCATGAGGTATTCGAACATGGTGGCGCTCCACGATACTAAGGCCTTGCGACCTGTGACCTTTGTTAATTGGCGACCAAGTCTGAACCAATGTTCTACAGGAATATCTCCCTTCAGAATTGAAAAAAAGCTGGTAAGTCTTGACTCTGATGCGAGAAGATCATAATAAGAATTGTCTATTCTTCTTTCTCGAACATTGAAACCTATAGACAGAATTTTTCTGGTGTCATCATAGAGAAATCGAAAATCCATCCGTGCGGCTAAAACTTCACACAATGAAGCAATATTTTCAATTTTGGCGCGCAATGCATGAACATCGGCATTTTCATCTTTTTGATAAGATTGAATTTGGTGAATTACACTATTCATCCAACGCTGAATATTAGGAGATATTTCTTCTGTCCCTTCGACAATAAGGTCATTGAGAAGATTAGTGGTTTGCCCGAGTTCACTTAGAAGGACCTGCCAGCTTTCCTTCTCAACTCGATTTAAAATATCTATCAACGCATGAAGCAGCCTTTTCATCGAACCGCTCCGAGGCAAGTCTGGTATTTTCTGTAATCGTTTGATGTTTTCTATCAAAATTCGCAAGCCGTCTTGGAGCCCTTGCCTTGCATTTAGATTAAAAAAAGGGCCCTGCGCTAATTCCAGGCAGGCCTGCTTCAAACAGAGTAAATGTCCTGCCAAATTTCCACTATCAACAGATGAGATATATAAGGGATGTAACGGACGAAGTGTTAAAGTGTCGTACCAGTTATAAAAATGACCATTCATGGTCTCAAGTTTGCCCAGTACCGTAAATATTCTATCCAATTGCTCTACCAATTCAGTCAATCCAATATAACCGAGATCATAAGCCGATTGTGTCGCTAACAGTTGAAGACCAATATTTGTCGGGGAAGTCTTATGGGCAATGACTGGCTTAGGATCTTCTTGATAATTATCTGGAGCAAGCCAGTGATCTTTGGCGTCGAGAAAAGTTTCAAAGAAATGCCATGTTATACGCGCATATCGACGGTAACTCTCTATTTCCATACTTTTTAATGGTTTAACTTTTTTTGTCAGTGCCTGCTTTGTCCAGCTCGAAATTAGTGGGACCGAAAGCCAAATGACCAGAAATGGGAGCGCAACTGGAATCGCGGAGGGATTCACCCACACCAGTAGTCCTGCAGTCGCAAGTGAGAATACTGGTCCCTCAAGCAAAAGATTTCTTGCTCGCACGCCTTTTGCAGATTGCCTTTGTACCTGTGAGAAAGTGACCCATTGTAATAATTTTTTCTTAGAAATGAGCATGCGATAAAGAGTTCTCAAAATAGCATCGAGTTGACTTGCTGCGAGCGAAGGCATGAAAACAAGCAGGAGAAAATTCTGTTCAAGGCGAATCTTCGATGAACGAATACAATTTTCTAGATGTTCCCATAAAGGACTTTCATGGTGCTTACTGACATCTTCAATAAAAGGCATATAAATAGGAAAACATAAAATAGCAAGAAAGACGGCCGTCCAAGCGAGAGCTGAACCGGGCAAGAAAGTCCAACTCAGCAAAAAGCAACTCAAGAATGCTGGAGTCAGAAGGCTTCGTCGTAAATTATCAAAAATTTTCCAGCGAGAAATAAAAGGTAAGTAATTGCGGACTAATTTTCTAGAACGATCTGGAACTCTTTGAAATAGCCATCGTGCGATTTGCCAATCTCCCCTCGTCCAACGATGCAGGCGATTTGCAAACGTTTCAAAATCTGCGGGATAATCATCAATAAGTTCAATACTTGTTTCAAGGCCCACACGGGCAAAACAGCCTTCAAAGAGGTCATGGCTCAAAACGGTATTTTCTGGGACTTTATCTCCGACAGCTTCCTGAAATGCGTCTACTGCATAAAGTCCTTTTCCGATATAAGTTCCTTCCTTAAATAAATCTTGATAAACATCTGATACGCCAGTTGTATATGGGTCTAATCCTGTATTGCCTGAGAAAATATGAGCAAATCGCGTTCTTGTTGCAGCTATGGCAGATATAGTAATTCTTGGTTGGATAATTCCATAACCAAATTCTATCCGCCTTTCTGTCGGATTAAAGACCGGAGCATTCAATGGATGGGTGATGGCTCCAATTAAACGCCGAGCACTGTGCAAAGGAAGTTGAGTATCTGCATCTAGCGTAATGACATACTTGATTTGTGAAAGAAACTCATCAGCGACAGTATGAGCAAGAAAACTTGTGCTTTTGTCACCTCTTAGAAGACGATTAAACTCAAAAATTTTTCCTCGTTTTCTCTCCCAACCCATCCACTTTTCCTCAGAAGAATTAAAGAGACGTGATCGATGAAAAAAATAAAAGCGCCGAAACTCACCAGTCGAATAGCGCAGATTAAGGCGTTCAATTTCCCGACTCGCCACATTTAACAGCGCCATATCTTCTGGAGTCGTTGCTGAATCAGCATCTTGCAAATCGGCCAGAAGTGAAAAATAAATATATTGATCCTGATTAGCTAAATAATGAATTTCAAGATTACTTGTAAGTTCCTTGATCACTGCTTCATTGCTTAAAAGGCAAGGGATAACAACCATTGTTTTATCATCTGCCGAAATACCGAATTTGGTTTCCATACGAGGAAGATGGCGCGGCTGACGAAGAAGGCTAATGCTGTAATTTAAAATGCCTAAAGAGAATTCACTGACAGGATTGAGAATAATGAACAACAGTCCTATGCCAAAAAGGATGCTTTGATCATATACGAAGAAATATTTTGTAATAATTCCTAAAAAAACTATTATGAGTGTTGTAAAAAGTCCAAAATAGATAAAAAGCGGATGTCTATCAATAAATCGGCTTACCCTCTCTCGAAACCGAGGACGATAATGGAAATATTTTTCTAACTGGAATACACCCTCATCCAAGAGATAATAGCCAATATGTTTTTTCCTGATTTCACTTGTCGCTTGCGCGCCTTCTCTCGTTGCAAATTCAACCACCATTTTTGCAATTTCTATTTCGCTTCCTTTGCTTCTCTTCGCAACCCGTTCGATTGCTTTTCGATATGAATCCCGAGTTTGTTGATTCATTTTTACATAAGCCCCAATAGGATCATTGTTCAAAATCGGATCTACTAAATTCACTTCTTCTAAAAAGGTGTGCCAATCAATAGATGAAAGAAACCGCATACTGGTTATAATATTACCAATCGTGACTTGATCAGCGGCTTGCCGAAAGTGTTCAAACTTAATCACATCTGTCGTGCAAGAGTTGCATGAATTCAGTGTTTTTTCCAACCAATCAAGGACAGCAAACAGACTTTGATCCTGATCACGCAAACGCTGAATAAGCTGCACGATAAATGCGCAACTTAATTTGCCCGATGTCTTCAAATAATTGGCCAACATTTGCACCAAATCCTGAGGCAATGTTTGGGGATCAATGGCATATTCTAAAAGCTCATCCGCAAAATGATCCGCATCTTCGCGTTTCTGCAGAGAGTGAATAATTCTATTTACGAGCGGTTGCAATCGATTGATTAATGCAATTCTGAATGTGATGAATATGGCCCACAGCTCTCCAATATTGAGTGGAGTGTAGCTTTGAAAGGTAATGATAAATTTT
The DNA here is from genome assembly GCA_016187935.1 of Bdellovibrio sp. GTDB lineage: Bacteria > Bdellovibrionota > Bacteriovoracia > Bacteriovoracales > Bacteriovoracaceae > GWA2-49-15. The sequence goes on along the minus strand of JACPIU010000011.1, from coordinate 50,049 downwards.
GCTATTGTTTCAAGTGATAGTTGTGAATCGCTATGACCAACGATTGAATGAGCTATGGCATAGACGCGAGGATATCCGGTATATTTACCCAAAATGTTCTTAGGCAATTCAAGATAGTAATCTTTAGGTAAATCTCGCTTGATACTTCTAAATTGATCTTCAACAATAAAAAAATTATCTAAAAACCATTCTGAGGCAGGAGGTAATCCATGACGATCTTTAAGTTTTGTAAGATAGAGATAAGATTTAAGAATATCATTCGAAGCATCTGTTACTTCACTAAGAAGATCAATTTCAGTTTTTTCAGTGCTTACTGTATTTGATTCTACCGCTAGCTGGCCTGCCAACTCAATAAAGCGCTCAGCACTGAAGATATCACGTATTCCTTTTTCATTATCAAACAAATCATCTGAGGCTTTGACAAAGCTTGGCAATTGCGGAAGGAATGATATCGAATCTTCAAGCGCCATGCATCCTCTTGTTAAAGAATTTAACGTTAAGTTAAAAAAAAGATATGAGTAATGATGTAAAGCTACAATCTGTAGTGATCTAGCTCATTTGATAGATATCTTCACGAAAGATGAGAAGAACTATTTCTAAATTTAAAGATACAGACAACAATAGGATGCGGTCACATTAACCCGAATTGCGAGAACGAAGAGGGAAAATTATGAAGCACTCCGGTCAACTGAAAAGGATCATCTGGGCGATTGATGTGCTCGGCGAGGAAGAACTTCAAATTAATGTGGCATCGTTCTTAGAGCGATTTACGGGAGCTTTAAAGGCCGAGGTATGGCCTGTTTTTGTCCTAAGCATGGCAGGTATCCCTGGCCCGGGTGATCGAAAGACAATTATTGATTATTTGCCGAGAACAGAAGAAATGTTTCATGGAATCATTAAAAAGGCAGGATTTCGTTCAATGATGCCTGAAAAAATTATTGTGCAACCTGGTGCCGGCTTCATAAGAAATGACGTCAAGGCCCTGCTGGCTTATGCTTATTCGACTCATGCTCAAGCAATTGTTGTCAGTACTCATGCAAAAAAAGGAGTCGCGCGTTTTTTTCTGGGAAGTTTTGCTGAAACACTTCTTTTGAGTTCAAAGATTCCCATTATTACGATCAACCCGACAGCAAATATTACACAAAAGATTCGTTCGATTTTGTTTCCCACTGATTTTGGTCCTGAATCACAAATTGCATTCAAATCAGTTATCGCTTTTGCCAAGCAGTTTAAAGCTAAAATAGTTTTATTTCATCAGCATAAAGAGGCGAATGAGGACATTGAATCAAACGTTCTGCTACCCAAGGGAGGGAAGTGGCAGCTAGCAAGAGCTGAATTTCTGCAGAAGAATTTTCTTAACATGAAAAGTAAGGCCTTGGCATGGCAAAAGATGTCCCGAACTCATGGTGTACCTTGCACCTCGCACTTCAGTAGCAAAAATCGAAATATTGCTGATAGCGCCAATGAAGCTGCCAGCGCCCTTAAAGTCGATATGATCGCAATCGCTTCCAAGAAAGGCCCGGTCGCTTCAAATTTTATCGGTAGTACCGCCCGATGGTTGGTAAGGAGCGCCCCTTGCCCCGTTTGGGTATTGCATGTCTCAAAATAACCAGCAAGCTCATTCTGAAAATGCAAACTCAAAAGTCACGGATTGGCACACTCTTTCGAAAGAATCTGTAATTGACGAGCTGAAAACAAATACTGCTCATGGATTAACTGTAAATGAAGTAAATGAGAGGTTACACAAATTTGGCACCAATTCCCTCGTGGAAGGCAAACGCCGCAGCATCTTTCGAATGCTTATTGAACAATTCACCGATTTCATGGTTTTGATTCTAATTGGGGCCGCATTGATTGCGGGTGCCTTTGGTGAAGTGGAAGATACGCTCGCGATTGCCATAATCGTAGCTCTCAATGCTATTCTCGGTTTTATTCAAGAATATCGCGCTGAGCGTGCCATGCTGGCACTCAAGGACCTGGCGACTCCTATCGCAAAAGTTGTACGCTCTGGAAAAATCACAAACATTCCTGCCCAAGAACTTGTTCCCGGCGATGTTGCCTTTCTTGAAGCTGGAAACCTCGTCCCTGCTGATCTACGGTTAGTTGAAACTGTACAACTGCGTATTGAGGAGGCTGCCCTCACTGGAGAATCTCAACCGACAGAAAAAAACACCGATGTAAAAGCAGGGCCTTCAATCCCAATTGGTGATCGGCATAATATGGCATATAAAGGCACTCTTATTAGCTATGGACGTGGCATTGGGATTGTGATTGCCACGGGAATGAACACAGAGCTTGGTAGAATAGCGACACTTTTACAATCCGAAGTTGACTCAAAAACCCCACTTCAAAAGCGATTAATGCGTTTCGGACAACGCCTGGCGATCGCTGTCATTGCTCTTTGTTCTGTTATCTTTATTGTCGGGATTCTCAGGGGAGAAAAGCCTCTGCTTATGTTCATGACAGCTTTAAGTTTGGCGGTGGCGGCAATTCCCGAGGCCTTACCTGCGGTTGTCACGGTCTCACTTGCACTAGGGGCAAAGCGCATGGTTAAGCAAAAGGCACTTATTCGACGTCTTCCGGCCGTCGAGACGCTTGGTTCGGTGACTTTTATCTGTTCTGATAAAACCGGTACCCTTACCCAAAATCGAATGCAAGTGACAGCTTACCAAGTCAATGGAAATCTTGTTCGTAGTCCGATATCAAGCACAATGACCAATCAGAAAGCAACAACGCTACTTTTTAAAGCAATGGCATTGAACAATGATGCCTCCCTCGGCGAAGATGGAAGTCTTCAAGGCGACCCAACTGAAACCGCGCTTTTTGATGCTGCACAAAGGGCCGGATTCGCAAAGATTGAAATTGAAAAACAGATTCCCAGAGCAAGTGAAATTCCATTTTCATCCGAGCGTGGAATGATGAGTACGCTTCATGAGAATGGAAATTCAGAAATTCTGATGTTCACAAAAGGAGCACCTGAACGGGTCCTTTCACAATGCACACATGAATGGAGAAATGAGGAGATCATGTCGATTGACTCCCAAGGGGCCCTTACGAAGGCCGAAGCTATGGCAAAAGAAGGCCTGCGAGTTCTCGCAATCGCCCACAAAACTCTCAAGACTCTTCCTTCTGAAATTAAATCAGAAGAACTTGAGTGTGATTTAACTTTGATTGGTTTTGTCGGAATGATTGATCCACCTCGCCCTGAGGTCAAGCAAGCGATTGAGCTTTGCCAAAGCGCTTCGATGCACGTTGTGATGATTACAGGTGATCATCACGATACGGCCCTAGCGATTGCACGAGAGCTTGGGATTGTTACCAATTCCACTCCCAATCAAGGGCGTCATGGCCCCGTTCTTACGGGTGAAGAGCTGGCCAAATTAACTCTGGAAGAATTTAAAAATCGCGTCCTGGATATTCGTGTTTACGCTCGCGTTTCTCCCGAACAAAAGATCAAGATAGTGAAGGCACTGCAAGACAAAGGTGAGTTTGTAGCTATGACGGGTGATGGAGTGAATGATGCTCCTGCATTGAAGCGTGCAAATATCGGGATTGCGATGGGAAAGCAAGGCACTGATGTCGCCAGAGAGGCCGCACATATGGTCTTGCTCGACGATAACTTTGCCACAATCGTAAGCGCTGTGCGAGAAGGTCGCCGAATTTTCGATAATATCAGAAAGTTCGTAAAATTCGTTCTTGCGGGAAACACCGCTGAAATCCTGACACTGTTTTTGGCACCTTTTCTGGGACTGCCTATGCCCTTTCTTCCAATTCATATTTTGTGGATCAATCTCGTGACCGACGGATTGCCTGGGCTTGCCTTAGCGGCTGAGCCCGAGGAATTCGGTATTATGAAGCGACCACCTCGTCCTCCCAATGAAAGCATCTTTGCTCACGGACTATGGCAACATGCAGTCTGGGCGGGCCTATTGATGGCCACGATGAGTCTTTCCGTTCAAGCATGGGCCTACCATACAGATTCCGCTCATTGGCAAAGCATGGTGTTCACCGTTCTTACGATTTGCCAGATGTTTCATGTCCTGGCAGTTCGTTCTGAGACTGAATCCTTGTTCAAGCAAGGTTTGTTTTCGAACCTTCCTCTTTTGGGATCAGTACTCATTACATTCGCTCTTCAAATGGCAACACTTTATATCCCTTCCTTGAATTCAATTTTCAAAACTGAACCACTCACGATAAATGAACTTCTTATCTGCCTAGGTATATCTCCTATTATATTCTTGGCGGTGGAACTCGAAAAATGGCTGATACGTCGTAACTTAATTTATCACTAGTAAAAAGGTCGCCGATGCAAGTTGTTTTTGTGTGGTTGCAATTCCTGGGATTAGCTAGCATCATTGGTTTTGCCGGCCATCATCTGTGTTATTATGCCGACATCATCGCTGATCGAACGGGGCTAGGAAGAAATTGGATTGGTCTTATTTTGCTTTCCACGATCACCTCTCTTCCAGAGCTTATGTCTGGTATTAGCGCCGTACGATTTGCTGACGACCCAAATCTTGCTGTTGGCGATATATTGGGAAGTTGTGTCTTCAATTTGACCCTTGTCTTTGTGCTAGACCTTATGCATCGAGAAACCAGTGTTTACACCAAAGCGACAATGGGAAATATTCTTTCGGCCGCATTGGGTATGTTACTTCTGAGTTTCGTTGGATTTGGCATCGTGACAGGTCCTATCTTTCCCAAATTTGCTCTTGGACATGTCGGTGGATTTGCAGCGGTCATCCCGCTTTTTTATGTTTTGGCAATGAAAATGCTTTATGCATTCGAAAGCAAACAGAGGGCCATTGTCGGTGGAACTGTGGATAGTAAAGGTGCAAGAATATCTTTAAAAAGAGCTTACGCCCTATTCAGTGTTGCTGCTATATTTGTCCTTGGTGCTGGGACGTTCCTCCCATTCGCCGGCGAAAAAATAATTATCGCCATGGATTGGAATGCGGCCTTCGTAGGAACAATCTTCATGGCCGCTGCGACATCAATCCCTGAACTCGTTGTTGCGGTCAGCGCGATCAGATTACGTGCCATTGAACTCGCCCTAAGTAATGTACTGGGGAGCAGTCTTTTTAATGTCGTGATTCTCACTGTCGATGATATTTTTTATGAAAAAGGATATTTGCTTCAAGTAGTTTCTCCTTCACATCTTGCTACCACTTTTTCTGCTATTATGATGACAGGAGTGGTCCTCGTTGCCTTGATTCAACCACCGCAAAAAAGGTTACTCAACACCGTGAGTATTTTGAGTCTGACATTAATTGCAGTTTTTTTTCTTAACGCCTACATCATTTTCGCTGCAAAGCTATAAGAAATATGTTTGCAAATTGCAAACTTTTATATAACAAATAATTTAAATTAAATTTACCTTTTTTACAACCTCCCTTAAATTGGTCACTAAAGAAGTAAACGCTTAAGGATCCAAAGCCGATATTTCTTTTTATAACAAAATTTTTAAAAGGGGTTTTTTTATGAAAAATGTAAATACATTCAGAAAGTCTATTGCTAATTTTCTTATTTTTTCAACAATTTTGACATGTCATCCTTTGGAGCTAATTTCAGCAGAGCGGTCTTACGAGTTTTGCAACAAAGGACAGGATGAAGCTCAAGGCCTTTACGCGCAGGCAACGCTTCCACTCTTGGATGCGACTTTTCAGCTAGGTCAAGACGATATTGAGACGGCCTTGGTAAAAATCAGCGCTGACGCCAAAAGCGTACGAGTAGAAGGCCTTAAAATTGCCAAAGGAGCATGCTTGAAGAGCAAGATTTCCACTAAGGCCATGGGAGGACCGATTGCTCATTATCGATTTGCCGTAAACGGCCAGGAAACAGAAAATTACTACCCTTCGGGTTTTGAGGGTGAGGAAGGCACAGCAATTCTAGCGGATATCATCGACTTGCAAAATTTGAATTTGCAACGTGAGGCAGAGCGCATGCTCGCCGACAGCAGACTTGCGGATTGTAAAACACCTGAAGAATGTACGGAGGCAAAAACGGAAGTTGTGGAGGCCACTGCCAATGCACAAGCTGCCGAGCGCTCGTTGCAACATCGTTTGGGAGATATGAAAAAGTATCTTATTCCTGCAGGATCGATTGCTCTTGGCATGATCGGAGGATTACTCGGGAAACAAGTTGCAAAATATCGTGATTTTTTAAAAGCACTCCGAGATCAGGAAAGCTGTCTCAGGCTTGGGGGCAATTGCTCTGATTTTGAAACCACTCTCAAAAAAGAAAAAATCGAACTGACAAAAGTCGGTGATAATTTGAATAACGAATGGGGTTCATTCGTAAAAGAGCACGGTCAAAGTGAACTTAGAAATCCCAATCCGCAAGTTGAAATTAAACTTCCACAATATTTCGAAGGAACGGAACCAATCGCAAATGATAATGTTGTGGTACTGGCAAATTTGAATGGGGCCTATCCACGAGATTTACGAAAAATTGAAATGGATGTTGACGGCAAGAAAATTCCAGTTAATTTTCTGCCGCAAAGGGGTTTAGTGCGCATTGATCTGCCCAATATCGGAACGCATGGCGAATATAAAGCAAAATTGCTTGCCTATGGCGATGCCGGGGTCATTGGCCAAAAGAACTTTACTATTAAAAAAGATTCTTCTAGTCCCAAAGTCACAATTAGTGAATCTGGTAAGTCATTTGGCGTGAATGTGAGCGATGCCGGTTTGGGATTCGAAGGTCTTTCGCTCACTGGAAGCAATGTCAAAATCGAGAATCCAGAGATTAAATTTAGTGACAAAAAAACTAATTACGATTTGAAAGTAAAAATAATCAAGCGACCAGCTAATTTGGAAGTGAAGGCACACAAATCGGTAGTGCGCCAAAATGTTCGGGCCTTGAGCAATGGAGATCAAGTGATTGGTACTAATGCTGCCGGAGCTATCAGCTATCCTGAAGAACGCACTCCCATTCTTCCGGGATTGTCCTTTGAACAGTTACTCCAGCAAATTATGGGTGGCCGGCAAATCAGAGGATTGTGTTGCCGTGATTCCGCCTGCTTGTTTTGCCATCCCGATAATCTTCAACACTGTCGTCAATTGGGAATGAGTTACTGGCAATTTACCGACGGAGATACTACCTGCTACAAAATAAAACCCCTTCCATGATTGGAAATCAAATGAAAGGTAGGAGAAGGCCTCGAGAAATCGAGGCCTTTTTAATGTGCTGTCCAAGAAAAAAGATCAAAATTCATTTGAAAAACCTCTTTCGATTTTGCTTTTTCAACCAATGGTCGAGCATCTTTTAAAAAATTTAAAAACATCGCCTGAAGTTTAGTTTTTGTTTCCTCGTCGGCAGCGAAAACCACTGAAAAATTATAAGTTGAATTCTCCTCCAAATTGCGAATGCGATAATTGCTCATAGCTGAAAGGGCCGTCTTCCATGGCCAAAAAATAGGTGAGTCCTTGGGAAGATGAATATTATGAGTAAGAACTTTTATTTCATTATTCTTAATTTCGATAATACCTATTTCTTGTAACGTGCTTAAAGTTTTTTTCACCCTTACATCGCTCAACTCAAGCGCCTTGGCCAAATCAGAAATATTTTTGCGAAAACGTGGGATGTCCAGCGCCATGTGCACTATCTGATTGAGCGGATCCAGATAATATGTTGCACCTTTTTCAGCTATTACCTCAATCTTTTTTAAATCAACACTCTTTTCGGTTTTTAAATTCTGACTTTGAATTTCAGAAATTTCTTTTTGCAACTTTTGCTTGCGCTCGGCCAGGGCACTTCGGGAGTATTCGAGCAGTAATTTCATGTACTCATATTCAGGTTCAGTTAGTCTTAGGAATTGTGCCGCACGATAAAGTTGGTCCTGGGAAAAATCTCTGGTGCCTTGAAGAACTTGAGAAAGATAGGCCTTTTGAATACCCATGGATTCGGCCATCTTTTGATAATTAAATTTTTTATCAACTTGTTTTTTCGTTTCCACTATCGTTTTTATAATTTTACGATATTCAGATTCCATAAAGATATTGTACATAGCTGTTTCCTAGTTAATTATTAGCAAACATTACCATTATTTTTAATAAATAATAAATTTACTTTACTCCTTCTCGGACATAAAAATGGCATAGGTATCTTTTCATACTCACTTGCCCAAGTAGATTTTGGATGTTAGGAGTGCTAAGTCATGAAAACAACACGTATTATTACACTTTTTGTCTTGATTATATGGGTCTTTGCCGTCGTCGCGGGTGACTGGAGCAGCGGTGGTGGCGATCCAGTCATCGTTCAAACTTACCCTTTTCCTAACCAGAGTTTGCTGCAAGATGCTTTGGATCTTTTGGAAGTCAGAATTAAGGAAACCGTTTTCATTGATGAATTTAAGACTGCCTTCAAGAGTGAGCTGAATCTTTTACATCAAAAAAATAACTTCTTTTATATCCCGCAGCTTTTTTCCGTTGGACTTGGACGATACCCGGGCGACTACACTAAATTGGTTTCCAATGGTGCTATGACTGAGTTTACCTCGGGTGCTCCCATCTATTTTTCACGACAGGTTCTTGAGTATGATGCCCGCACTCTGGCGCGAGTTATTGCACAGGAAATTCCCCATCATATTTTCAAGTCCAATTACCGCGATGATGAAATCTTTGTGAATACACTTGGAACTTATATTATCGTCGGTGGTGAGATTCCAAATTCACCTGTTCCTTTGGCAAGAGTTATTCATGAGGAGTTTAGTACAATTCCTAATGCTGCGCTTAGGTCGGTAGTGAAAGAAGCTGCAAGACTCCAGACCAATGATTTTGGCTGGCATCGTGGACTCTATTTCCTAAGTCATCAAGGGTATCGTCAGCTTGGAAGTTTTGATCTTTATAATGTTGAATACATTTACGAGCCAGTTTCAGAGTTTACCAAACGCACTCACGTGCTTAATTTAAAATTTGATATGGATATCCTGTCCGAAATGATATCTCGATGCGTGTTTATCTCTTATACACAAGGCCCATCGGGCATTACTGGAGCTGAGCAAAAAATGCTGACAGATCTCTTTATTCAACACCTCAGAGCTTATCCCGATATTTTCAAAAAGATTTATTATTTGGAACAAGTAGTAGTTCCCACTAACAAAAAACTCACTACCTGTGCAATAGGAGTTGAAGGGCCAGATCAGCATGTCATGCTTTTTCAATCCGTGTATCGTCATGAAGATGATGTACACGGTCCAAATGAACATAGGCCTGAAAAATTGTGAACGAAATTAAAACACCATATTGTTGTACGAATAGACAGGACCATTTCGGCCTTTGCACTACTCTTCAGATTAATACTTCTGGCTTCTTCGAGCACACTGAAGCCGAGCATTCAGGCATTGAACTCTGCTTTACCAATGGAAAAACACGACATCAACGAGGTTTCCGAGGTAAAAAATGGTTACTCGCTACTGATACACTCATGGTATTTAATGCTCGTGAGAGACATATCGAAGAATGCTCTCTTAACCCAGATTTGCATGACTTGCGTTCAGTCATTATTCATCCTCACTTTATCGACACACTCCTTTGTGACATTAAGATGAATACCGACGAACTTGTTTTTGATGAAGTACTCATTTCTTGTTCTTCTCATATCCAAGCGGAACTCAACACTCTTTTTGAGGCAGCAATGACTCCAGGAACGTCACATGTTGCCATTGATTGTGCGTTAACCAGATTGGTAATTGAAATCACAACCCGCCTCAGGCATCAAGCAAGTGCCAAATTGCGTTCCCTTGAAGGAAGAGGCCATTATCCCGGCGCGGTTGCCAGAGCATTGACAATTCTTCGTGATGAAGTCAATTCCCAAGATCTAGACTTACAACAAATTGCCACACGTGCAGGACTTAGCAAGTTTCATTTTGTACGTGCATTTCAACAGAAAAAAGGCATGACTCCTATCCGTTACCTCAACAATCTCAGAGTTGATATCGCAAAACAAAAGCTCCAAGCGCGCAAACAATCGATAATAGATATTGCTGAGGATGTCGGTTTTAATGATCTATCCACCTTTAACAAGGCATTCAAACGACATTCAGGCATGTCACCAACTCAATACCGCAATTTTTTCCAGGCCGACATATCGAATAAGCTATAAGATATGGATATATGAAATCTGAACTTGAATCAGAAATTCGCAATTTTTTTTCCACACCACATAGGGCAACGGCATATCTGGCGACGGTTGATTCTATGAACGGATTTATGCCTGAGATTCGGCCCATTACTCTGATTGAACTGGATTGGTTTTTTTATTTCGCAACCACCACCCAGTCGCGAAAAGCGACAGAATTGGCCCGACATGAAAATATATCCGCCCTAGTTATGTTCAAAAATGATACTTTTTCAGGTTATCTACGAATAGCTGGCACCATAGAACAAGTCTACGACGTTATGGAAAGAGAGCGTATAGCTGATGTCGCAGCATTTCGAAAAGTATTGGAGTGTCGCTGGAAGGGAGCCAAGGACTCAAATCTCTCTTTCATTCGCATTATCCCACAACGAATTGAATATATGCGCCCGGGAGAAGATGATGCAAAAGATGTTACCGCTGACTTGCTTCCGATCAGAGGAGGGAACCCATGAAAATGCCAGAATCATCTTCTAAAGATAATTTCACTCGTTACGTTATCTTGCTTTCTCGAACTGATATACCATTTTCTGAATCGTTGATACGTCGACATGTCGAACACCTGCGTGAGCTTGCACGTCGGCAACAACTTGTCATGTGTGGCCCGTTCACAAACTACTCCGGTGGAATGATCATCATTAAGGCCTCTTCACTCGAAGAAGCGCACGAAATCGCTAAGCGCGATCCTTTCATCATTGAAGGGGCAGAAACCTGTGAAATCAGAACCTGGCAACTTTCTTGTGAAGAAAACAATCATCTGGGAATGGGATAACTCGAGTAACATCCAACACTTCTCTTGGCACTAATTACAGGTGCTGACGCCAATTATTGCTCTCCCGCTTTACTATTTTTTACATGGTTCTATGCCAAAATTATTGTGACTTCCTTCAAGATTTTAAATTACTGGTGGTCCCAAAGGGGGACACCATGGTGGACGAATAATCTTTTATTAACAACATGTTAGGAACAAATTCATAAGGTTATGCTTTTTTCTTTTCATCTTCTTTCATCATTTTTCATTATGTTTCAGGGGGTGACCAGACCAAAACCAGACCACATTTTAAAATTGGTGACACCTGCGCTCGGATCAAGCACGCGTGTACCAAATTTGTGAAATTATCACAGTAAGTGAAGTCATATTTATGACAGGAATTTTATCTGATGTGAACAAAATGCGGTATGCTTATTTAGGTATGCGATTTTTCCGAAGTAAGGAAAATTAGCTTAATTTTAATAAAATAAATCCAAGGCCATCGTCTGACACCAAAGAATATTGATCTCGGAAATTATAATCAAAGATATCAGGCCAGATACATTATCGAATCACACCCTCATGAAGACATTGTTTTAGACTTAAGCACAGTTGACATCTTGTTCCCTGATGATCTTGCCTACTTGGCATGTATTCTAGAGTTTTCAGCCTTAAACATTGGCCATAGGAATATCTATGTCAAATATCCAAAAGAAAAGTTGCATCAAATGTACGCTGGCAATATGGGTTTGTTTGATAGAATTAAAAATTACAGCCTGCCTTACAAAAAAAATAATAGTGACTGGTATGTTCCCCTGACTAAGATTACAAGCGACAACAATGGCTTCTTAATTGAAAACCTTGAAAAAATAATGCTCAATTCAGGCAGGGCCACAGCGGGACTAATTGATGCACTTCATACACCCTTTACAGAAACCGCTGACAATATTTTTTATCATTCTGGCACTTTAGAAAATGCGGGATGGGGTTTCGCTTGTGGCCATGTCATTTCCGATGAATTAACTGTGTCATTTGCTGATATTGGCATAGGTTTTAGAGGTGCCTTTGCAAGGGGAGGCAAAGTAGTCAGCACTGTAGATGCAGAGCTGATATTAAATGCTTTTGAGCGTGGGGTAACATCAACTTCTGATCCCTACAGAGGCATTGGCTTATTCGAAGTCCGTGACTACGTTAAAATGTCGGGTAGTAGTCTTGAGGTAAGAAGTGCCAGGGGGGTTGTAAATATCAGAAATCAGAGGCAAAATGCTTTTGATGGTACTTGGGATTTATGTGGCGCCCTTGTAACTCTAAAAATTAGGCTATGAACATTATGATTATACTGTCGAAATTAAAACAGCCACGGCTTTCCGGTCGAACTATCGCGTCTTCTTTTATTAATTCCGAATTGAGTTCTTGTGAAAATGTTACCGATATAAGGGAAATTGTTTTTGACTTTTCTGAAATAAAATCGGTGAACCAATCATTTTTTAATGAAATGCTGAAGCTCGTATACCTACGATATCCACTAGCTCACATTTACCCAGCTAACGTAGCAAATCCTGACCTGTTAACAAAATTCAACCAAGAATTGGCTAGGATAAAAAAAATTACCGCTGAGCAGAATTGAGAACTAACTCTATTCCAAAATAGGTTTCTATCAGCTTGCATTTTTTCACCGAGCGATAATCTAGGACTCTTTTCTAAGTGCAGTGGGAATCACTCTGCATCAACACCAGACAAGCACCCATTTGAGACCCTTGTGCCCATTGTTTCTAGCGGCCTTTGAGAGTTTCCTTCAGCAAGTTTAATCTCCAGCTTTCCTTTAACTTGCCATAATTTTTTGCTGCGAATTTCTAGCATTCACTTTGCTCACTTTCATTTCAAGAAAAATCGTCGGTATCCAGAGGACCCTCCGAGATTTTATCTGGAAATGCGCTCGTCGGCGCTTCCTCTGATTCACATCACTCAAAAATTATTTTTTAAAGGAGGTGCTTATGCAAAACGATTTTTACGACAAACTTTCACAACTTGCTCTCAAACGTTCGATTCCCTACTGTATGGGTTGCCACAAAGAAGCTAAAGACGGCCGATGCTTATCGTGCGGCTCAGATGATCTCGGTTTTTTGCTCCCAGGTTGCTCTTGTGGCTGGGGCCTAGATTGGATTATTGAAGAAATCTTAAAAGAATGCCTCACGCCAGTTGATCTCGCGGAAGCCTTTGAACAATCAGTCAGAGAATCGTATCCAGAAACTGTCCAAGTGGCCTGGATGAACCTTGATGTATGCACAGTTTGCCAAGAAATAGACCCCGTTTCTTGGAATATCGCAAAAGGCGAATGGGAAGATCAAGAATGTGAAGCTGGTACCATCGTCACATTTGACGGCGGCACATATTATTGGGCCTATGACCTGGAGGCCCTATAGGCCTTCATGAGGCCTATAAATATTTTTTCGAGAATACCGACAAGCATCTTATTTCTCGATCCAAATATTAATTTCGAGGCGGCCATGAGCTTAATTAAGGCCCATATCATTGAGCGAATTTATAAGGAAGCAGGTATTTCAAGAGTGAAGGCCACTGATCTCGTTGATTTAGTTTTCAAGCTGCTAAAAGATACCTTATCCCAGGGCGAGAAAATAAAAATTTCAGGATTTGGCAGATTTTCTCTTCTCAACAAAGGACAACGTCTCGGGCGCGATCCTCAAACGGGGATGCCCATGGAAATTTCTGCACGAAGAGTCGTAACCTTTCGACCGTCAGAGATGTTAAAAGAAGATATCGCTTGCCGCTTTGCCCATCGACTAGATCAGCACGGGAAGGAGAACACACAAATTCCACCAAAGGATGGCCCCACAAATGCCTTGCGCTCGTTCATGTTAAACACCGAAGAGTAAACTTGCGTGAAAGTGTAAGTATAATGCGGCCTTGCCACAATTCACCTGGCAGTGTGACAAAAAGAAAATAAATGTGATAAATGAATACTGTGAACAAGATACAAACACCATTCTGCGCAACAAATCGGCGGGATCATTTCGGCCTGTGTACCACTCTTCAGGTCAATACCGCTGGATTTTTTGAGCACACTGAAGCCGAGCATTCGGGCCTTGAGCTTTGTTTTGTCACGGGAAACACGCGGCACCAGCGGCGCTTTCGTGGCCAAAAGTGGCCAGTTGCTAGTGATACACTCATGGTGTTCAACGCCCGCGAACGTCATATCGAAGAGTGCTCATTTAATCCCGATCTACGCGATCTTCGATCGGTCATTATCCACCCAGATTTCATTAACGCACTTCTGGCCGACGTATCCATAAATACCGACGAACTTGTCTTTGATGACGTACTTATTCGCCCCAACCCAAACTTACGAAATACTCTCGATTCCCTTTTTCTCGCCGCAACCACTCCTGGTACATCTCCCATTGCCATTGATTGCGCACTGACCGAACTGGTGATTGAACTCACCACCCGTCTTAAGCATGGGGCAAGTGGTAAATTGCGAACCTTGGAACAAAGAGGATTTTATCCTGGCCCCGTCGCTCGTGCTCAGGCGCTCCTTCGCGATCTTGTCGCTTCACAAGATTTGGATTTACAACAGATTGCAACCCTGGCAGGACTCAGCAAGTTTCATTTCGTGCGTGCGTTCAAAGAAAAGACGGGCATGACTCCTGTCCGATACTTAAACAGTCTTAGGGTTGATATTGCAAAACAAAAACTTCAAGCACGCGCGCGATCAGTTATCGACATTGCGGCGGATGTTGGTTTCACTGACCTGTCGGCCTTCAATAAGGCGTTTAAGAGGCACACAGGAATGTCACCTACGCAATACCGCAATTTTTTCCAGGCCGGCGCTATTTAGAAAGCTATAGACTTCAGAGCATATGAAATCTGAACTTGAAACAGAAATACGTAGCTTTTTCCCCACACCTCATAAAGCAACGGCCTATCTGGCAACCGTTGATCGGACAAATGGATTTACTCCCGAGATTCGTCCCATGACCCTTATGGAGTTGAACTGGCATTTTTATGTCGCCACCACGGCACAGACCCGCAAGGCCCACGAAATGGCAGCGCATCCCAAAGTCTCAGCGTTGATCATGTTTAAGAATGAAGCATTTTTGGGATATCTACGAATCGTTGGTAGTGCTCAGCCAGTTGCTGACCAGATTGAAAGAAAAGAGATCACCGATGCCGTCGCGTATAATTTGAATTGCCACTGGAAGGGGGCGGATGATCCTAATCTTGCTTTTCTGCGTATTATCCCGGAGCGGATCGAATATATGCGCCCAGGAGATGATGAGGCCAAAGATGTTTCCGCTGTCTTGCTGACAGCGATGGGAGGACAATAAAAATGTCAGAATCAACGGTTGCAGATAATTTCACTCGTTACGTCATCTTGCTTACTCGCACAGACACGCCATTTTCTGAATCATTAATTCGACGGCACGTCGAATATTTACGGGAACTCGAACGTAAAGAACAACTTGTACTCTGTGGGCCATTTACGGATTATTCTGGTGGAATGGTGATCATCAAAGCGGCTTCACTCGAAGAAGCACAAAACATCGTTGGTCACGACCCCTTTGTTTCAGAGGGAGCCGAGACTTTCGAGATCAGAACATGGTTGCTTTCCTGCGAAGACAATAACCACCTTGGGATGGGGTAAGCAGAGTTTGCACTGAAACAATTCGTTTTAAGAGTCTGTGAACGCCTTTTCATTCAATAAAAGCAGCTATATGGGCTTCTTTTTCCCAAGGCGAGTATGCCTAGATAGTATTTATTGACGCTTGTTCCCTCTATTTGTTATGAATGCGGATAAATAATTTTTACTGTGTGTCTTTTGGGGGGATATATGTCCATTAACTCAACCGAATCTCGTCGCCACATGACACCTAAGACATTTCCCCTCTCGGCCAATCGAGGCCTTCACCCTGTGATTGCTCCCCTTGAAAAAAACGGCACTCTTAAAACGGTTGCCTCTGTCGCCTTCGCTTGCGTCGACGTAGCTCGCGCCCTTGGTGGAATCTATCTGTTTGCACTTTATCGACAGACCGTGGGAAGAATAACAGACAAGAAGGAATAGAAATTTCCGAATTCATAGGCACCTAAAAATATCTTTTTTCCTATGAAATTGAAAATTTATTTGATGAATTTGCTCAGTTCGGTAATCTATATATTATTCGCACAAAATTACACACAAGTGAAGAAATTTTGATCTGAAGATGGTGCTAAATTATTTTCACTGGCATAATACCACTATTGTTTCAACCTTACCTCCACTAGGAATTTATGGGAAATCGAAGTTTTAAAAATATCGCTAGACTGATTCGGACCAAGCGCCAAACACATCCCAAAAAATATTCCCAATCTGAGTTATCTCATTTATTGGGCTATAAAAATGGCCAGTTCATCAGCAACGTAGAGCGTGGTCTATGCAACATTCCACTCAAAATGCTCGGCAGAGTTTGCGAAATATTACAAATTGGTCCTATCGAAATCAAACAAGCGATGATGGTAGATTTTGAAATGACTATCGAAAACCATCTTACACGATCTACCAAACAACCCGTGGGTGACGAGACGGCAGTCGCAGGTTAAGCGGCTTTGTACTTCCGCAAGATTAAAATCGTAAAAAAATTGCCATAAGAAAATTCATTTGAGGAACCTGCTTAGTTCATTAAGCGCAATCCTAATATTATCTACCATCTCATCCGCTCTGATGGAGCCGTCGGCCATAAGATCAGATTTCCATTTTGGATGGATACCACAGAGTCGCAGAAAAGATTTTTTTTCCTTTCTGATAGTATGTTGCATTTGAACCAAGTGGCGATGTGACGTATTGTGAATTAAAGCGACATCCCGAAAATTAAAGATGAAATATTTGCAATTTGATTCTTTGATTTTTTTATAACACTCATCAAGGGCCATGGCCGCATGATTATCCATTGGCCCGATAAAGGATATCAGGCAAAACTCTTTTTGTTCTGCGAGCAAATATTTAAATTGTTCTACGACGTTGCCTTCATCCATGGCCTACCCCTTTAAAATTGCGATAATATTTTCACCTTTTTCATCCCAAAATATTCTGTGACACTCCTCTCCTGGCAACCAAGTTGAAGTGATCTGATCGCCAATAATCATGTATCCACCGTCACGACCTTCATCATTTTTTTCAAGTATATTTTTTGCAGACTCCTTGTCATAAACGACGGTAATATTGCCAAGATTGTACTCATGCAGGGCCTGTTTTATTTTTTCAACTTCATCAATTGTGGATACTGACATAAGTAGGATTTTAATTTCCCCCCCTTTTTTCTCATTCGCAGTTTGCTCCAAGTGACCAACATTTTGGCTCCGGCAAATTAATCGTTTTATACATTCTACTGGAAAGGTGAGGAATTCTTGATATCACGGACTTAGGCAAGAATTTGTCTTCAGATATATTCAGAAAGTGACAATAAGATTGTGCACTCGCGCAGGCGGAGACAAGTTAGCAATTGGTATTTGACTTTCAATGATGTCACCGGCCCCAATCGGCCCAGGGAAGGAGTGAGCTGCGGTGAGAGTTGCAATTGTTGGTTAGCATAAACACTCCAGACATGATGATGTTTGCAAGGCTAAATATATGTTTGACATATCAAACATGCTGAATTATAAACTTCAAATAGCAAATCGGATTCTTTCGATTTGCCTTCTCTTTCCTAGTGTTAGGATTCCATGACACTTGTGTTTTGATCTTCACAAGTGTCATGGAATTCTTTTTGATAGAAGTATCTGCTAAAAAAACGTCCAAAATTATCGTATAACTAAATGGACGCGTGACAGGGTGCGAAGTGATGTATGGTATCTTAATTTTTTTGCATCTGATTGGCGCATCGATTTGGGTCGGAGGGCACCTCATCCTTGCCATTGGTATTTTGCCTAAGGCCCTCAAGGCAAACGATCCTGGTATCGTTCAAGATTTTGAAGCGGTTTTTGAAAAAATCGGAATTCCCGCCTTGATAGTCCAGGTGATTACAGGCCTATCCCTCGCCTATCTAATGCTGGGTAAAGACCTCATTGGCCTTACCTCAGGGCCACAGCGTACCGTGACATTGAAATTGGCAGGCCTTTTACTTACCATTACTCTTGCACTGCATGCGCGTCTCGGAATCATCCCTAAGTTGACCAAAGAAAATTTGCATCCCCTGGCCTTGCATATTTATCTGGTCACACTTATAGCTATCGGCTTTATGTTTCTTGGCGTGAATTTCAGACAAGGATGGTTTTAGACTTTCTTAAAGCCACAGTAGACAAAATTCTGTGTCGCTCCCCAAGGTGTTTGGTGGGTATCCTCAAAACATTTTATATTCTTAAAAAATCTTCCAAAGAGCTTTTTTAAGTCATCTTCCGAGTATTGGGCAGTACTTAAACCGCTGCACTTTTCTGGGCCGGTTTTAGAAAAGGTGCTGACGATGAGGTGGCCGCCTATGGCAAGGGCATCATGGGCGATGGATAAATACTTTTCAATTTGCTCAAGATCGGTGAGAAAGTGAAAAGTGGCCCTGTCATGCCACAGTTGATAAGACTTCGATGGCCTAAACGCCACAATATCTGACTCGATATAGGTGATTCTGCTGGCATCTGCCCCGAGTCTTTCTTTTAATTTTTTTAACGAGATCGCTGAAATATCTAAAACAGAGAGATGATTAAGGCCACGCTCTAAGAGACAGTCAACCAGTCTTGAGTCACCGCCTCCGATATCAATTATGTTGGCATCCAAAGCGAGATTGAAACTTTCGATGAGTTCTAAAGATTTTCTTGGCACCTCCTGAAACCAACTGACTTCTTTTTCACTTTTCTTTTGATAAATACTGTCCCAATAATTTGAGTCCATGAAATTTACTCCATGTAATGCTTTCGGATTCGTTACGTTAAATAATTTTCCTTTGCAATCTTTGAGAATTATAAGGCATAATCTCAAACGAATAAATGCATTTTTATTTGATAAATGAAAAATGGAAAATAAAGAATTTGAAATGCTGCTGGAAAGCATTTCGGAAAAACAAGTACAAATCCCAGTGGATTTTTCTGAGCAGGACTACTTTGAGATTCTGCTGGATGAATTGTTGTGTACGAAAATCAATCGTTTTTCTCTCTATCTGCGCCTATCCAAAGAAAAGTTTATAAAAATCGTCGAGAAAGGCCAAGCAATTGATACAGGCCAGTTGGAACGCTTACGTAGCAAAAAGGTTCAGTACGTTTATATGGCGCGAGAAGATTTTTGCAAATATGCTTTTGCGAGTACGCAGTTACAAAAAACGATTATCGAGTCCAGGCTGCCCAATGAAGAAAAGGCCGAATTTATCCGTCACACGGCGCAGATTCTTCTGCAATATAATTTTGAGAGGATGATTACTCCTGAGATTTACACAACAATTTCCACCGGCCTGGCCAAGCACCTGAACCTTTTGCTCTCTAACCAATCATTCTTTTTGCACTTAAATAAATTATTGCAAAACAATTCAAAGCTCTATGGGCATTCGCTTGCCGTGACCGTGATCATGAAGGCGATTGCCCTAGAGCTGAAATGGACCTCTCCGAAAACATTCGCGCTTATTTTTGAGGCCGGGATTTTTCACGATATTGGTTTAGCAAGAATTCCGAAAGAAATTCTTGAGCAGAATTTGGAATTTTTAAATGAAAAGGAACAACAACTGCTTCGGATGCATCCAAAAAATGGTGCTGCGATGCTGAGGCGGTTAAAAATTGTTCCTGAGGCCTGCTTGCAGGCAACTCTTTATCACCATGAGTTGTGCAATGGTGCTGGCTATCCCGAGGGCATTGCCAGAAGTAAAATTCATCCTGTTGCGAAGTTAATCGCCATTGCAGATTATTATTGTCATCATTACCAGCCGACTTCATGGAATTCTTCTGTGATCAAAGGGCAAAGTGAGGATCATCATCAGGTCTTTGCTCAACTGCAAGCAGACCAAGTTGGAAATTTTGACAGGGATTTTGTCGATGCTCTCGGGCGGGTACTCAAGGTAAAGAGCAAAGCAAGTAATAGGAAGTGAGATTTTCGCCACCAACAGGTAAATTTACTTTCTCACCATTCCACCGCAGTAGATCAGCTCGTAAACCATCTCACCGCTTTTAAAGATTTTTTCTACGCCATTAAATCGCTTATGATCACCAAAGTTCATATCGCGATATTCATACGGTCCTTCAGCATAGTAAAAACCGCCTAAGAATCTATGTTCATCATACATTTTGGAAAGTGCATTTTTTAAAATAGTGACGGCCTCATCTCCTGTGAACTTTGCTGGTTGCAAAAGATACCCATAGTAAACCATGCTCCAGATGGGTTCGTTTTTATGGGTGACATGCTCTTGGCCGCAAAAATCTGAGAAACCCACAAAGGAGTCGTGGTAATGGAGGTCACCATCATCATAAGTAATATCAAATGAACCCTGCGAGAAGCAGCGATCTTCTTGCCGCCCTTGAGTGCGCCCACCCATCCATTAGCTTTTGCTTGTACGATAAATTGTTCCAAGTCCATTTTCATCTCCAGATTGTCCAAACGTGAACCATATCCCAAATTCAGCATCAAGACACAAGGGTAAGGTTTCTATGACTATTTCTTTATTTCTTGAATACGTCGCGCAATCACTCGAAGCAAGGAGCATTCTTGGCCAGTTGGAAAAATTCATCTGCCAAAATAAATTGCCATGCTCGTATATGCATTCACTTCAGGGCCGCCTCTCAACTCACCAAATTCAAAGGACTATTTCGATGAAAAGCTGCAACAGTCCGATCAAATCGACGTCATGTTAATTCTTTAAAATCCCGTTCCGCTAAGCCCTTATAATTCTTGTTATTCGTATGAGGATATAATATTTCCAAAAAATAGACCGAAATGATCAGATAATTGCCAAATGCAAAAAACAAAGCCTTCTAACTGTTAGTTACATTTGCGTATTTGCCTTTAAGACGAAAAGAGGAGTTTAAGAGATGAATCTCCACACTAAATGTCGCCAGACGTTTTTATATCTCGCTTTAGTACTTCTCTTTTCCGCTTGTAATGGCGGAGGCGGTGGTGGAGGCACCACTGATGGCGGTTCTGCCAGTCAAGGCGCTAAGGTTTCATCGTCGGCGATTCAAACTACCACTCAAGTTCAAGCACAAGTCCAAAGCAATATTGTTGAAGTCAATCAAGCGATTTCCACGGACACTTCCCAAGCGGCACAACCAGTTCCCTCTGAGGAGTTGTCTGCCGTGTCGGGTGAACTCAGCTTAACCGAGGATGAGCTGGCAGCGCTCTCGTCCATGCAAGAGGGGGAATAACATGCGAAAACCAATTCTCCCCCTTCTTCTCGCTCTGGCCATACCCTTTGGTGAAGCTTTGCCTAATGGCGGTACACATATTGAAGGCCCTAGAAAGGGATTTCATATTGAACCAAATTTGCCCACGCCTAAAGTTGCTGGGGAGACCGCGGTTCTTGAAGGAAAGTTTTGTGTCTGGCATGTAGTCGGAAATATCAATAAAAATCCAAAATGCCGAAAAGTGAAAGATAATGAATTTGAGACTCACGCCTATTGGCCTGATCCCTTTAGTGAAGTGGCAATAGACATTGCTAAAATAGCAGGTGGCCGCGAGTTTCATTATAGTTTTGCAACGTCACAAATTAGCGCAAGCGACGTCAATACGCTCACTTTCTTGATTGAATCAAAGGGGCGTCATCACAGCAATGTCACTCACCTCTTGCATTTTAAGGCGCGCCTTGATCGCAGAATTTTTCATTATGAACAACACAAAGACAAGATGATGAGACGTGGGGAAAACCAGGAAGTCGTCGCCAAATTTAGCGAGTTTATTGCCAAGCTTAGTAGTGTGAGACTTAAAGTTCAAAGCGCGCTGGACGCCAGACCCGAGGTGCTTGGTCGCTTAGAAATGCCCGTCCAGGTCGGCAACAACATCGCCGCTCCTTTTATTAGCTCCACTATTTTTGATGGATACAGACTCTCTCTTGATGCTCGCGCTGGATCATTAATTGAAGGCGACCGCGCAGCAGTCACAGCATCAATTTATGATATGTCTTTTAAAGATGTGAAGATGCCGGCCTTTGCCGATCAAGATTCAGAGGATGACGATGAGCTGCTTGATGATGGGAAAAAATTCTATTATCAAGTAATCTTGGATAATAATGTCCTCTTTGAAAGTTCTCCTGCTCTCTTTCCCTTTAACTCAACCGTGTCGCACAACTTTTCAACACAGGCCCTATCACCCGATAATTTTCCAAGTTTGAGTTTGAAATTTATCAAGTATGAAGAAAAGGATGATGGCACGATTAAAACCACGCTGTGGGGACGTCTTGACCAAGAACTCTTTGTTGCCAATGATGATGTCGCGCCTGAATGGCTTGAGCCCATTTTGCCTGATCCTGCGATTCGCTATGCTCAGAATTTCCCGCCCATCGATGCCACTGCAAAAGATAGTTTTGGGAAAATCAACCCTGATTCGATTAATCTCACATTGAAGGCAAGTCTGATTGATGGCACTCAAACGACAACGACTTTGAATAATTTAAACAAGGTAAGCGAAGATAGTGGACGCAGTTTTCGGGTTTTTGGCGACTTGAATTCTCTGCCCGAGGGAGAATATACCCTTTTGTTCGAGGCGCGTGATCTCGCCTCCAATTTGGCCTCTCCTGTGGATTTATCTCGTCTCATTCGTCTGGACCGAACTACGCCCACTATCTTGCTTTCTTTAAATAATAATCTGATTACCAATAATCCCAATTTGGACTTGCACGTTAGTGTTTTTGATCATTCACCAAAGATGACGACAATTTTCCATCAAGATCAATTGCGGTTTCAAAGTCCCGATAGTTTCTTTGACTTGTCCGGCCCATTATTTGAGGGGCTTAACTTCATACGTGCGGAAAGTATAGATGCCGCCGGAAATACAGCGGCACCCCAGACTGTGATTGTCGAACTTGATACCATTCCTCCGCAAATTTTAAATTTAATCCCAGCAAGCGGAGCAGTTCTTAACACTCTGGCCTTCACCGTGTCTGGTTTCTCCAATGAAATCCTGTCTCAAGTATTAGTGAATAACCAACTTGCATCACTTTCTCTGGATAAAAAGTCCTTCTCACTAGCTATAAGTGCGACGGCCGAAAGTGCTTTTTCGTACACTGTCGGTGCCACCGATCTGGCCGGAAATACCACTACAACTGAAAGGTCTGTTGATGTTGTGCTTAGAGTTTTAAATCAAGACCTAATTGCTGTGGAACCCCAAGACAACTATCTCATGATTATTGGCGCGGCAGGTGCGGCAAGGCCTAATATTGATGTTCATATTTCCGCAGGTCTTTTTAATTCTAAAACGGTTCGATCACTGGCCGATGGAAGCTTCTCCGCTCAGATGGATGTGTTCACCTCTGCCACGATTACGGCGACCGATACTCTTTTAGGAAGAACTGATGCGGTCACCGTTACATTTAATATCGATACCACTCTTGCCGGAGTTGTTAAAGATATCGATGATAATCCACTTCCGGGTGTTACTGTAAGAATTGAGCAGTCTGGCCAAAGCACCATAACCGATGCCACGGGTACGTTTAGAATATCTGATCCAATGACCGGGGACCAAAAGCTCCTGATTGATGGAACGACAATCCCACCTGAGGTCGTTGGACCAAATCGAAAATTTTCAACCGTAGCATTATCTGTGTCAATTGGCAGAACTCAGAGCAATGTCATCCAGAGGATAATTTATCTTGCGCCTCTGCTTTTTGATGGAACAGAAACACATATTGCTGAAAATTCATCAGCTTCAGTTGTGAGCCCACATGCACCCGGCGTTGAGCTTTCAATTCCAGCAGGAGTCACAACATTTCCTGATGGCACTCAATCTGGCGATATAAATATGACTATCGTTTCAAGCGATAGAACTACGATCCCGCCACCAGAATTTGCTGTCCCTGAGACCGTGATTGCTCTTGAGCCATCGGGAGTCAAATTCTCCAAACCCGTAGACCTCGTACTTCCTAACGAAAATGAATTCCCATCTGGAATGGACTTGGTGATCCTTTCCAAAAATAGTGTAACCGGCGAATGGGAGGTGGATGGAATTGCCCAGGTTAGTGAAAATGGTAATGAGGTCGTGACAAAGCCAGGAATGGGGATAACGCACTTTTCGGAGGTGTTTTGCGTACCACTGGGTCCTACTATCAAGCAGATAGGTGCACAAGATAGGCCGGGTGCGGATACCTTTAATGGTGCGCTCATTTCCTCTATTGAACTCCCCTCCTATAAATCACGAGGCCAAAATATCGCTGCCAGTCTCATGTATAAAAGCAATTGGGCAAAACCCACGATAGTTGTATCCAACCTTTTTGATATTCCGAGAAACGAAGTGTATCGAGATGTTGAAGGCACGATCAAAAGACGTGAATACACGGCAAGCTACACAGGAAGTGATTTCTCATGGATACAACCTGATTATATCGAAGCAAACTTTGTGACGGCCGGGATTGTAAGT
This sequence comes from Bdellovibrio sp., assembly GCA_016187935.1. Lineage (GTDB taxonomy): Bacteria > Bdellovibrionota > Bacteriovoracia > Bacteriovoracales > Bacteriovoracaceae > GWA2-49-15. The sequence goes on along the minus strand of JACPIU010000011.1, from coordinate 25,636 downwards.
GGGCCTATACGCTTTACCGGTATCCCCTATCGGGCGGTGATTTCCTATGCGATGGATTTAAGTAATTTGGGTAGTGGTATTTATCCATACTCAACCAATTATAAAGTTCAATTAAAACGCATGGTGATCAGCACACGAAAAGTTACAGCAACGGCCAATGAGGGCTATGCGTTTGCTGGCGGCAGTACAACATTAATCAGCGAGAAAAAGTATCAACTGGGATATGGTATTACTGAAATGGTGTTTCCACAGGATTTGCAAGGGCCACTCTACGTTCAAAACAAAATAAATTCTGAAGTTGGCCGTGGCTGGAAAATCGCCGGAGTTCAGAAAATCACAAATCCACAAGCTGGCAGGATTATGCTTGAAGAAGCGGATGGAAGTATTTCTACATATACTGTTGAAAATACCATAGACACTTTGCACTCAGATGATTTGGGAATCAGGGCAACAGACTTAAGCAATTGGCCAAAAATCACCTATGCTGATAATCAACGCAATATTAAAGAAGTCGATCTTTCGGATGAATCACCACAAAGTACCACAAGGAGCAATCTTCCGAACTTTGTAGGAAGGAGAGCAGGAGTATCTAAACAAACTCTCTATTTTCCTACCAGAACGCGTTGCACATATCGCGAAGGCACTTTTGATTTTATGCGGGAACCTAAAAAGCTTTTAAGATTTCCGGATAACTCAATTGTTGGAACAGATTTTGCCAATTTAATTTTCAAAGATGCAAGCGGGCAAATATCAACTTTGGCCGGCAATATTGCTTCAATATTGCCACAGCAACTAGGCCTAGTTTTTATTGACACATTTTGCTGGAGTGCTGATTTTACAAATCTGATGTATGGTTTAACCGGAGTTTGCAATCCATTGGCACAAGTTCAAGTAACCACGTATAGCGGAAATATTCAATGTCCGTTGCCCACAACCGCCTGGGGGCAAGTTCCAGCCTTGGGTTATGTTGATGGTCCACTCGTAGATTCTAAATTAAGTAAACCAATGGGAATGACATACGGGCCTGGAAACTTAATTGTCATTGCCGATACCGGAAATAATGTAGTCAGACAGATTAATCTTGAAACCAATACAATTAATACAATTGCTGGTAATGCTCAAACATATGATAACGGTAATGGTGGTCCTGCACTATCTGCCAGCATATTTCACCCGAGAGGTGTTGTGCACGATTCGCTAGGCAGCTTATATATTTCAACTGAAAATGGTTATATCAGAAAAGTTGATACAAATGGGGTCATTTCAACTATTGCAGGAAAACCACTATCTTCTGGTGGAATCTACGCCGATATCACGAGAGCGGAAGATGTGTACTTACAAGAACCATTTGGAATGACAATAGATAATGACCGGGGATATCTGTATGTCGCTGACACGGGAAACCATAGAATAGTCAGAATTGATCTCCAAAATAAAATAGCTGAAACAGTTGCCGGAAATGGCACATGCGTTGACAGTGGCGAAATTGGGGATTCCAAACCCGCATTGCAAGCGAGTTTGTGTAGTCCAGTTGATGTCGGGCTTGACTCTGATAACAATTTGCTCATCACAGACCCGACTCAAAAGAGAGTAAGGCGAGTGATTTTTCAAAGCACAGCTACGGGATCACTTGCTTATTCGCCGGTTTCCGTGGATAAATCAACATTGCTTAGAAATAGTGATGGAACATTTATTAGAACATATAGAAATGGCACCAAGATTTTCTTTGATAACGAAGGAAGGCAGAACAAAGCACAAGATCGAGTCGGAAACGAAATTTTAATTGGCTACGATTCAAGTGGGCGAATAACTTCCCAAACGGACGCTGTGGGAAAAACAATAACCTATAGCTACAGTGGAGATAAACTCGAAACAATTACAGACCCAACAGGAAGAGAGACAAGATTCACTTACACTGGTGCCTTGCTAACCGAAGTTGAATTTCCAGATGGGAACAAGAAAAATTTTATTTATGATGAAAATGGACTGATGCTCTCTGAAACTGATCAAAGAGGCAATGCCACCCAATATGAATACAATCAGTGGCATCGTTTAAGCAAGGTAAAAAGAGCGGATGATTCCGAGGTGACAATTCAAGATTCGGCCTCAGCGACAGTGGGAAATAATTATATAGGGGGCGCGAGTGGACAATTAAAAACCTATGGAACCAACGATGACCAAGCCTATGATGGTATCAAAGATGCGAAAAATATCGAAACCAAATTTGTAAAAGATACCAACGGATTCATCGACACCATCGTAGATGGCGAGGGCAAGACTACCAAAATTGAACGAAACGCCTATGGTGATCCAATAAAAATTATCCGCCCTGACTTATCTGAAGTCACTTTTGTTTATGATCCTGATACGCGCGACCTCTTATCTCGGCATGACTCTGCCACAAATGCTTCGGTGTCTTCTACCTACAATAGTTATGGACAAATAATCAGTGAAACCAATGCAAGCGGTCTCACGACAACCCGGACTTATGATGTATTAACGGGACTTCTCATGAGTGCAACGAATAGTGCTGGGCAGAGCTATAGTTTTAGTTATTATGCCTTAGGCCTTTTAAAGGAACAGACTAATCCTTTAAATCGAAAAATTTCTTTTGATTATTTTCCAGATGGCAACCTAAAAATTCAAGTTGCCCCGGACCTTTCAGAAACTTCATTTGAACGTGATAGTGCGGGAAATATCACGAAAATAACGAATGCCAAAGGGCAAATGATAAGAAGGGAGCATGATTCATGGAACCGTTTAACTGCTGTGGTTTCTGCAAAAAATGAAAGGACAGAATACAAATATCAGGAAACTGGGGAGCTGATTAATATTAAAGACCCCCTCGGTAAAGAAGTGAATTTTTACTACAACTCTTTAAATCAGATGTTTAAAAAAGTTGATCAGTTGGGTCATGAAACGCTCATGACCTACGATAAAAATGGAAATTTGGAGACTGAGCTAGCCCCCAACGGCAATTTAAAATCATATCAATATGACACCATGGACCGCCTTGTAAAAAAGATTCTACCAGACAATGTCTACGAATTTGACTTTGATTCCCAAGGCAATTTGAGTATGGCAAAAAATAATATAAGTCAAATCGATTTTGAATACGAACCAACCGAAAAAGGTTATCAGGTTGCAACAGCGCGAAGCCGTGGTCTTGGTACCAAATCTGATTATCCTGATTATGAACTCAGTTATTCTTTTGATCAGTCAGGCAACAGGGTGGGAATGGAAACCGCGGTTGGAAGTTTTTCATACGGGTACGATTTGCTTGATCGCCAAACCTCGTTGACTAATCACAAAGGTGAAATTTTTACCTTCGCGTTTGATCTTGCAAATAGATTGCGAGAACTCACCCGTCCAAACGGCAAAAGCTTTTTTGATTTTGACAACACCAATTTTTTAACCAGCATTGTGCATAAAAAAGGCAGCACTGTTATAAAAGATATTCTCTATGAACGTGACTCGATTGGAAATCGGACAAAGATGAGGACACCCGCTGGGAATTTTGTTTTTGGATACGATTCCAATAATCAGCTGCTCAGTTCTTCTAACCCAGAAGTCACAGGGGATTTTGCCTCTGAAATCTTCAATTATGATGGAATCGGAAATAGAACTGATGACCAGTTAGGAAATTACCTATTTGATTTAACCAAGCAGCGCTTAACTGAAGATTATCGTTATTATTACTATTATGATTTAAACGGCAATCTAACATCCAAACAGTCAAAGACGCTTGGCCAGGAAGTCGAAAATTTTATTTATAATTCTGAAAATCAACTAATCCGCTTTGAACACTACGAAAATAATGTCCTCATTAAATCCGCGGACTATTTTTATAATGCCTTGGCCCAGCGGGTGGAAAAAGTGATTGTTGATCATCAAAATGCAACCAACAATCTCACTCGTCGGTACGTCTATCACGACAATGAAATTTTGCATGAGATGGATGCGACCAATCAAATTCTTTCTACCTATACCCACTCAGGACTCAGAACTGACGACACCCTTGCAGTGGATGTCACAAGTGCAGGAACCCAAGCAGGCCTTGCAATTATTTCTGGAACTTTCTATTTTTTAAAAGATGGCCTTGGGTCCATTACAGAAATTACAGATTCAGATGGAGACATCATTCAAAGATACACATATTCAGCTTTTGGGAAATTGCTTTCAATTCGTGATCATAATAATCAAGAGACAAGCTTTCCGGTGCTTACACCCTATCTTACATACACCAATAGGGAATCTGACATTGAAAGCGGGCTCTATTATTATCGGGCGAGATTTTATGATCCCGTCACAGGGCGCTTCCAGCAAGCTGACCCAGCACCCGGAAAATTGAGCGCTCCTATCACTGTGGGTAATAAATATATTTATACCGGAAATAATCCGATTACAAGAACCGACCCATCTGGTAAAAGTTTTTGGAGTACCATTGCATCAGTTGCAATTGCAGTAGTCGTGACAGCTGCTTTGCCTGAAATCTTGATTGCCGCGGTTGTAATTGCAGTTTTCGATCCTGCAATGGGCCTTAGTATTGGAGCTGCGGCGCTCAATCTTTCAGCTTACGGTCAGGCAATCAATTTAGTCGGGACAGGGAATTTGGCAGAATTGCATTTTTACGAAGGTACACCTTACATTAAGAATAGCGTACTGCCCGAAATGTTGGGAGTTCCAGCCTTTTCGCTAGGGTTTATGGCTTTCATAGGATCGGACTATTCCGATGATCCGGAAGTACTAATGCATGAATATGGACACACTTTACAATATAAAGATTGGGGTGGATGGAAGTACATGAAGACTGGGTCAAAAAACAAAGGTGATACCAGTGGGTTTGAACAAGATGCAGATAGAAGATCAACCGAATATTTTGGCGTACCAGTTTGTGATTATCATGACCTTAACCATCCAGTGCCTCAATGCCGCTATTAAGGAGTAGGTGTCTATGATTAAATTCATGAAACTTTCTTGGTTGCCGATTCTATTTCTTTCTGTTTCTACTTTGGCAGCGAAATGCGGCTTGAGTGAAAAATGCGAGAAAGATTTTGAGTTCAGTGGAATTGTCATGAATGAAAAAGAAGAACCACTCAGTGATGTTAAAATTATGATGGGCGAGACCGTTTTATCGGTGACTGACAATAATGGAAAATATTCATTTGCCTCTGTCAAAACAAGAACTTGGTACTCCGGACGTAATGTGAAATTTGTGAAGTCAGGTTATCCGACATTGGAAGCACCTGCGTTTACAGATAAGGAGTCTGGACCTGATATATGCGGTTTTGTAAAACTTAAGCGCGATGGTGTTTTAATTACGAAATAAGAGCTATCAGATTAGAACCGCACACCAATTTCGCCCCATGCAAAAGGACCATTGGCACGTTGATAACCAGTAGGGACGCTCTCAATTCCAGAAGACCATTCCCATCCACCCACGAAACGCAAAATTAAAGGACTCCACGCAATGTTAAAACCAGCGAAGATATTGGAGGTTCTAATGTAATCTAAATATGTCCTCTGCGGAACAGCTTCACCTTGAGTTTTTACCTCCAAGTATCGATGATCAATATAGCGAGTACTTGCCCCCAAAACTGCTTCCAAATTTGGACCTCCGCTAGATTTTGATAGCAACTGATAATATACTAGTTGGGCTCCAGCGCCTGGGCGAACAACAAGCCAGCTTCCCTTGTACATTACTCCAAACGAGAGTTTTGCCGTGGCAGTTCTTATAAAGTCATACTGAGCATTCGGAAGCAATGCAACGTCAAAGATATACCACTGAGCCTGCAATCCCAGATGAAAATTTTGTGAAAAAGACCATGAGATTCCTGGAGTTCCTGTTATCGAGGAAGCCTCTCGCCCCACTCTCGTTCCATCCTCCATGAGAATGGACTGATCGTCCCAATGCTTTTCAAAATGATAGGACACAGTCCGTTTGCCATCCATATCTGAAAACAACATCATCTGGGGCCGACGTTGCTCATATGACTTACGTGCTGATGCGCCCAAAGCAATGTTAGAAATTATTAATAAGCCAAACAAAGTATAGTAACTACATTTCATCATCATTTCTTTTATCTTAAGACATCAATGATTTTGCAAATGCATAATATTCAAAATGGCACATTTTGCCGAGCCTGCTATAGCATACCATTTTACCGTCGTATACCATATCACCCTCCAACAAACTCCACCAAGGCCTTTGGAAACATCCTCACTCCGGCCTTCATCACCTTCGCTTGCACAAACGCATCATCATGAAAGTTGGTCATCAGAATTGAATTCGCCTGAAGTCCAAACTCCTCGATCAAATCTATCCCTGTTTTTTCGTCCTGGCCAAGATCATAATCAAAAACAAAAACTGGGGAGTGCAGCGCATTTTTGTTTTTTAAGAACCACGTCTCAAACTCCTCGGATGTCTGGTGAAAATACTTTTCAAGATGGCCGTGATTTTCTTTCAACGCATCCTGAACCAACAGATGCATATCTGCTCGGTCATCTGTCAAAATAAATTCCTTAGCACCATCAAGGGCCATCCCGGCGGTAAACCACTCGGGAATGGCCACGCTTGGAATTTTGACCGTTACAGTGGTGCCCTGTTGATAAACAGACTCAATCTCAAGCCTACCACCCCAGCTTTCGACTTTGCTGATCGCATAGCTGAGTCCAAGACCGTTGCCGCCTGTTCTAAACGACACTCCACGTTTTCCAATCTGGGATAACTGCTCCAGTTTAATCCCATGGCCTTGATCCGTTACTCTGACGATATTCATTTCGCTTAAATGCTCAAGCGTGACCTGGATGGTGTCCCCTTCGGTACTGGCATGTGCGGCATTGTCGATGATGTTTCCAAGAATCCTTTTCAAATCACTTTCGTTAATATCAGAGAACGCCGAAAGACCATCCTTCGTGATGGATAATTTAACTGTCATCTTCATTTTTGAAAGCTTCAGATTTTCTTTCTCAACAATTTCCTTAATCGCGGCGGCGAGGCAAATCGTCGCGGTTTTCCCCTCACCAAGCTTGTTTTTTTTCTCTTTCAAATCATCCAAGATGGAGCGCATATCATCACAAGAACTTTTAATCTTGTCGCGCTCAAAGTCTCCTATGTCTTTTCCACTTTCCGCCAATGCATAGAGAAATTGCATGGGCTGGTTTAAATCGTGCCAGACCTGTCTCACGGTCTCTTTGATTCCTCGATTCTTTTCATCCAGAATATCGCGTTCAATGCCACTTTTTATTAAAGTTTTGTACTTATAAAAAACGGGAAGAAAACATAAGAGTCCAATGACCCAGACAAGAAAAATCGACGAGACTGCATTGGTGTTATTGTACGCATAAAAAATTTTACCAGCACGATTCTGGCCTGCCTCATCAAAGTCAATATCAACAGGGATGGTCGTGGTAAAGAGCCGATTCAACCCCTTACCGTTTTCTTTAAAGTAATCAGGTCCTACGCTCGGTGGAAGGACAAATACGGGGTTGCCCTCGAAGTCATAATACCCGATGGCATCAAAGCTGCCGAGTTTCGCGTTTGAAAGCGCATAGATCGCCTCACGATATTGGTGGGCCTTGAGCATCCCCTCGACAACCTTGGACACATGAAACGCACTCTCGCGCTTGGTGGCGTATACATAAGACAGCACGGAAACGGCCGTGATTAACAGAAGCAGCCCCCCAACGACAATGGAAAGCGAGATAAAATGTTTGGTTAGTTTTTTATCATTTGCCATAACTATCCTATTGGGTGAGTGATACTCACCAAGTCTGAAATTGTTAAAGTTCGGCCAGCGAAGTTGGTGAGCCGGTTTATGTTCACGTTCTCTATTTTTGGAGGCCCATAGAACATCTTTTGAAGCGCACCGGACTGTGCTTTCATGACGGTCAAAGGAATTGAGTCAAAAAGTGTCATCGGACTTAATAGCTCATGGGTGGAAATATCATCAATTGTTAAGCCGGGTCGCGGGAGCAAACAAGTGCTCCCAGTGTTAAAGCAAAACAATTTCTCGGTAAAATGGACCCGCTTATGCTCGTCTGGACCATGCACTTTCATTTCTAAAAATTCTGTCATCCGCAACGGTGGAAGCTTGTCATGGCCTTCAAGGATGGCGACAGAATTTAGCATACATTCAAAAATGGCCTTCAAAGAGGCACGTTGTAGATCATGGTCACAACCAAACCCAAAAAGCTGGCCCGGGATTCCCTCGCCTGAAGTTGTACAGATAACAACCGAGAGGTCTGGTACGGATGAGTGTGCCTGCGCCAATTTTAGTGATACGCCTTTTGTAGAAAGATGATCCATTATAAAATGATATTCTTTCAGGTCATGTGCTAAAAAATGAAAAAAGGGTGTATTGGTCAACGTGTGGCAAAGGACAGCATCCCGCTCAATCAATTCCTTCTTGGCGTTCAAGATTGCTTGGTCTCTATCAGGGTGGGCCGCCACACCGTTGCTTCCAATTTTATGATAGAAGCAGTACACACGCTCCACCATTTCTGACAACGCTTTTAAGAAGGCCGTATCCTCATCCCCAGCAATCCCACGCCCCGTGAATATCTGGCCATCAACCTGGGCACTCACAGCAAAGTCAAAATACCCCGGAAACCAGTCATCCACCCAGCGCATGCGCTCCACTTGAAGCTTAAGCGTTTCTGCGTTGACAGAAATCCAATATTTTAATTTTTTGATATTGTCCATAGTGGGTTATTGGCAAAAATTTGGGGGAGATGACTCACCCATGGTTTACGCAGAATCGCGATATACGGCGACGATACCAGGGGATACACGACACCATTTTTTAGTGACTCAAAATGCAACAGTTGCAATTTCTCCAGACGCTTTTCCTTATCCATGATGGACATATAATCCTTAATCCAATGTTTTTGCTCGGCTTTATTCATCCCAAAGAGTCCGGCATTGATTGCATAAGTGATGAGAGAAATATCTTCATTAAAGGAGATATCCACATTGGCGACAAATGCATGAGGAATTTCTTTAAGGGACTTGTATCCTGCAAACGCGGGGATTTTATTTTCCTGATATACATGAATCCCCGGTAATAACATTTCCAATTGCTCTTTTAAGACTTCAATGGGGACATATCTAAAGAGGGACAGCTCAAATTGTATGCTTTTCTTCGGCTGGTTGATTTTTTTTATTATTTCATTAAGTTCCTCTTGTTGCGATTTCGACAATTGCCCATCACCAAAAGGTGCAAGAAATTGAGTCCGATTTTGATACCCAGGTTGGGAAAGAAAATAAGTGCCAACAATTCCTTTGATCGCTTTACCATAGGCAAGGCGTTCTTCAGCCGACAATTCCTTTAGCCCACGTTCTGTGAAGAAGATTGCCATCATTTTTATATCCATGGTCGTGTGTAATGAGGCATCACTCAACTCCTGAGCAATTTGCAGAGTTTTTTCTGGTCCAATACCTTCAATAGTCATGAGATGATCGACTTTTCCTTCCTTATATAAATCTATAGAAGATTTTTCTTTGTTTACTCTACTTGGGATCAGTTCAATCTCTTGTGGTAGGTTCTGTGTATAATGATAATGTCCGGGATTGGCACGTAGATTGATCCTCCCCTTGTCATCTGATGAATCCACATAATATGGCCCTGAGGTATTTTTATAATCCAAAATCGCCAGCGTTTTCGGGTCTACCGATTTTTTTGGAATCACGGCAAAGTCAATGGCGGTCAAGAGATGGGTCAAGAATGGCATCTTCTTACCTGGCCTAAGGACGAGGGTAAAATCGTTTTTGACCTCAATACCTGGACACGCCGATTCAATAGACTTAATTTCAACGTCTGGGCAAATTATATCTTTAAAATTGCCATGGGTATTACTCGACAAAACCAGCAGGCGCTTAAGCGAAAACTCTGCATCGTAAGCGGTAATCTGATGGCCATCAATCGTCATCAGGTTTCTTCGGATGTATAGATAAAACTCATTTGTCTTTTCATCCCACTGAAACTTTTCTGCCACTCCTCCAACTGGCTGTCCATTGGCCGTAGATAGTTCAATCAACGGACTAAAGACATTCTCAAGAAAAATATATTCTGGAGAAAAATGAATCCGAGTCGGTTCGTACTGATTAACCGATTTATCATAAGGAAATGCCACTCTAAGTTTCATAGTATGATTATCCTTTGGTCCGAAATTACTTACGCACGAAATGGAAAAACTCATAGCGAGGAATGTCGTTTTTAAACTTCTATACAAATTCCACCTCTCTTGGCATAAATATCAGTGACAATTCCGCGCTCCTCTAGCTCGTGCACAATCGAATCGCTTAGCGTAAACGAGTTATCATCTTTTACGATGACACCCGCCCGCAATAACTCATCCACAATTTTCCGCTTCACACTCGCGGCATGCTCCGGGTACAGACTATCCAACACCAAAACCTGCATTTTAAGTCTGTTCAAGGCCTTCTCCAAAACCATGCCATCAGCATGGAGTTGACTTGCATCAATCAACGCTTTCACCACATGAATAATGCGATCTTGAAGTTCATAGTTTTCCAGTTCAGGAAACCATAACCTTTCCCCGTCACCAGCTCCCCAAGAAAAATCTGCCTGCACCTTGATGGCACCACTCTGCTTTTGTATCCCCTGCTCACCTGCCAAAGCAGCATTAAGATTGAGAACCGACGAGATAATCGAGAGAGTCAAAATTTGTTTTTTCATCTGTTCCATCCTTTACATTCTAAAGCTTCTAAAATTATCAATTATTGCCTTCAGCATCCCATCCCGTTCAGCAGGGCCAGAATCGAAAATTCCCAGCGACTTCATTCTTGAATTCAAAGTGGTTCTTTTTACCTTTAACTCGACTGCGACCTGTTTTATATTATGCTCATTTTTCTTAAGCGAGGCGAGAATCACCTTCTTGATCTGCATGTTCTGCAATGTTTCCAGGGCCTCAAGGTTTAACTCCGCAATGGCCTCATTCATTGATTTGGCCTGCAAGACATCATCGGAGAGGTGAATTCGCTTAATTATCTTATCCTCCACTGTCACATACAGCCCATGAATCATATTCTCAAGTTCGCGGATATTGCCAGGCCAATTGTAGGTTTTCAAGGCGAGCATCGCCGATTTGGAAAATTCTTTTTTCACACTTAACTCTTCTTCAACCTTATTCTTAAAGTGCATTAAGAGCGGCACAATATCCTCAGGCCTTTCTCGAAGTGGAGTGATCACTATATCCACATTAGAGATTCGGTAAAATAAGTCCGGCAGAAATTCGGCGTCGGCACCTTTGCACATTTCTTTTAGCTTGGGCTTTCCGGCGCAAATTAAACGAAAATCAACCGCAAATTCTTTGGTAGCACCAACCCGCTTAATTTTTCGCTCTTGCAAGGCACGTAAAAGTTTCGCCTGGCCGTCATGGCCTAAATGATGAATTTCATCGAGGAAAACTGTGCCACCATGTGCCACTTCAAAAACTCCGATCTTCGTTGCTACGGCCCCCGTGAACGCCCCCTTCTCATGGCCAAAAAGTTCTGATTCCATTAAATGGGCATCCCCCTTAAAAGATGCGCAATTGATGGCCACAAATTTTCCATGCTTGGCCCTCTTGGAATTCTTATGAATGGCCTTAGCGATAAGCTCTTTGCCTGTACCAGTCTCGCCTAAAATCAAAACGTCAGAATCGACTTCCGCGTATTTTAGGGTATTTCTTGCTGTATTTTGAAAATCGTCAGAGGCACCGACCATACCGATTTGTTTGGCATAATCCGTGTCGCCCGAAGAAATTTTTTGCGGGCCACTTCCATTATCATACTTGGCGAATGCCGCTCTGATGCTTGCAATAATTTTTTGCTTACTGACGGGTTTATAGAGTACCTTGTCCACATCGGCATCAAGCCATTTTTGATACGCCTCTTCTGAAGTGTCGCCGGAGATGAGGATCACGATCAAATCTTCATTGAGTTTTTTCAACCTGCGGATCAGCGTACTCCCGTCGGCGAACTCCTCATCGGAAGGCAGGAGGTTGTAGTCAACAAAGGCCATGACGTACTCAGATGGACTCATGGAAAAATGCCGATAGGCCTTAAGTCCTGAAATGAAATAATCCACACAATAATCTTCATCTTGTAAATTTTGTCTGAAGGCCTCCAAGACCGATTCGTGATCATCTACAACCAAGATTCTCTGCCGTGCATTGTTACTCATAAATAATTCCCCTGTTAAGTTTGACCAGGCCTTAAGCAATCGGTGTGCCAAATATGAAAAATTATCTATCCCTCAGAAATTATTGCTTGCGCTACGTATCATGGCAGTTTTGATAATTCAAATTGTGACGAAAACACGTCATGATTTGGACGTTTTGAAAGCCTTTGCCAGGAAATTCTTTTTTAATATCACCGCGTTAGGTCGGGTTTTCAGAAAATGACGAAGTTCCGTCGCTTTTTTTGGTAATGGCCCGAAGGGTTCTAAATTGCACGGTTTCAGCGTGACGAAATCTCGTCATCGAATGAACCAATTCTTATCTTCAATTGAAAAGTTACCTCATGGAGATCGTACTACTTCGATCTCATGGGGCAATTGTATGCGGCATCTTCAATTAATCCGACTGAAACACACACCGTAGGTAGAACAAACACCCCGCATGGCATAATAGTTGATTTCATCGTTAGAGAAATCCTTAAAAAACTCGGGCAAAAAGTAATTACGAATGGACTAAAGTTCAACTGGAAATCGACGAATAGTGGATGCCAGGTTTGTTCTAAAAGCGGTATTCCGCATTTCTCTTTAGGAAGTTCCTCGGTATACCCCCTCAAAAAGGGATAAAAACTTCCACACATTCCAATTATTTGAGGGGGCGGTTAATGCCCCCTCTTTAATAATAAGGAGAAGCCATGTCAGTTAAAAAAGATCGAAGCCTGCTCTCCTACATGATGGAGGCAACAGGAGACAAATTACTATATAACGATACGAGAAGGAATCCGATAGCGGGGGAAAGTAATGACGAGGCCCATGGGGATGCAAAATCTTTTTCTTTTCTCGTCGAAAAGCAATCGGCAGAGAAAGAAAAAGAAGGAGTAACTGATCAAGAGCATAATGCAATTTGTAAATTTTTTGAGGACTTGAATGATATTCGCTTCCTCACTTGGAATGAACTTAGTCGATCCGTTGGTCTATGGAATGAGCTAGACGCTGTGACGTTTGGAAAATTTTTAAAAAACACAGGAGTTGGTACAGAAAAAAGTACACAACAATACAGATTGAAAGCCTATATTCACCAGATTGCTAAAAGTGTGATCGCTAAATCGAAAGGTCAATATGCGCACATTAATCAAAGTAAAGCTCCATGGTGGATTGCCTACGACTTAGAACCAAAAATTAGCAGCTACCTGGCCCTGATGAAAATGGCTGGAGGAGATCAAAAAAAGAATATTTTCGATACTTGGGTATCTGACACAGATGAAGATGGAACTGTTAGTTTGGAAATATTTAATTCAGTAATCAAAGCAGAACTGAAAAAATGGGACGAGAAGAAAGCAAAACGACTACTAATCGAGAAAGCTCTTGCTAGACTTCCGAAATTAAAAAATTTTGAAATAGATTCAGTAGGAAAAATCAAGCAACTTAAAGGATATGAGGGAGTAAAAGAGCACAATATTTTTATACGCCAACTAAATGTATATCTTGGTGGTTACCTCGGTGGGTGTACAGATCATGCACTTAAGGAGCTTTCTAAAGAGACGGGACAGAATTTTAAAAGGGTCAAAGACTTTAGAAAGTTCTTGGCACAAAAAGAATTACCAAACAAACTAGATCGAGATGAACTAGAGAAAAAATGGAAAGATTTTAGATCGGGTCCCATAAAGACATTAAAAGAGATCAAAAAATACCCTTCTCCGCCAACATTTCGTCCTTCGACATATTACCGAGACAAATCGAAAGATAATGTCCTTCAAGATGCAATTCTACAATATCAGCACCTCCTAAACGAGCTTAGGAAAAAGAAATTCGATGAAACAAGAGCAACAGAGAAAATATTACGACAAGATCCCAAGGCCATTACCTTAGAAATGTTAAAAGAGCAGTTTTTGGAATTAAAAAATGAAGAAAATTCCAATCAGATCATCTCTCATAAGAAGAGAATACTTAGACCCATTATTTTTGAGAATACGCTAGATGCTCTTGAATCTTCTCTCGAAAAAGAATCTAAATATTTAGCTGCGAAGATACAAAATATCGTGAGTTTCAGCAATCTAAATGCAACACGAATGAGGCAACTTGCTTCTCACATGCAAAAGCATTTAAGGCTGGAATTAAATTCTAGAAACTACAAAGATGATTATCGGATTTTTCAGCTTGATGGAGAAATCAAAAAGATTTGTGGTGATCTGCAAATGTCACTTTTAAAAACTAGACCATATAAGCAGTTTAGTTTTCAATTCAAAAATTTTGATCAAGCGGATATTTTTCCACAAATTGCTGCTGATGGACTGGGAAACTATAAGTTCAATCTGGTGATCCAGAGTGGAAACGATGATAATAAAATGACTGAAAATTCCATTCAATACTATGAGTTTAAAGATGATGGAGAAGTAGTACAAGCAACAAGAGATTTACGTGCGCCAATAATCAATCTGCCTGTTCACTTCTCAAAAAGAATTGGGCGCAAATTTTTTTTTAATCACTCAATAGGAATTACAAAAAAAGTCTTGGATCGCAATGATCTAATGACTACGAAACTAGGGACTCCAAATTTCTTTATTAGATATAAAGTCAATGCTTGCCCAGAGATTAGGGGTTCATTTGCTATGGTGAAGCGTCGGTTTGCGAACAAGCTACTTCAGTATCCAGAAAAAATAAAAACACAAGAAGGCAGAGCAGATTATCTTGTTAAACAAACGAGGTATCTCATTGGTTTAGATAGAGGAGAAAACACCCTCTTGTGCGCTGCTGTCTACGACCTAGATGATATGAAATTATTAGAGCGAATTCCTCTCGGGGCAGGTTTTAAAAGTAAAATTGATGAATTAAAAAAAGACCAAGCACAGGCCCGTTCCGAAGCCCCTAACCCAATCAAGATTAGAAGAATTGATCAAAAAATTTCAGGCACTGTAAAATCATTTGTTGATAATGCAATGGCTGACCTTGTAGCTTTGGCACTTAAATACTCCATTCCTGCAAGGAAAGATAAACGTTATTGTTCTCTTGTTTTTGAATTTATTGATAGCAAACTAAAGCGCCAGGGCACGAACGCCTATGTTGAGCTAACCCAAATGTATAAGATGATAAAAACAATTCGAGATAACAGAAATTTCTACGAACTTCCGTTTCATATCTTCGAAATCCATCCTGCTTACACATCACAAATTTGTAGAAAGTGCGGTCTTATTGATCGTAAAAGTAGAAATGGTGAGCAATTTTTTTGTACGGGATGTGGACATAGGGACAATGCAGATTTGCAGGCATCAGAAAACATTTTAATAAAATGGCTTGCCTATAAGCATTGGGTCATCAAAGACATGCAAAAAGAAATGCCCAACAAGAAGGAATATTGGCAAAAATTTACTAAAGAGAAAAGTTGGGCCGCATAATGGAAAAAAACTACTTCGGAATAAGCCTTCTAAGTGAGTACGTTTACTGCCAGAGGTCATTCGCATATCGTCTCATTGAATTTAAACCGCACGAAGATGAAAACTATTTCATCGTCGATGGTCGGTCAACTCATCAGCGTTTAGATGATAAAAAAGTTTCATACAACAGAGAAGGCCTGCCCGAAAAACGCAGTATCTATGTTAAATCCGAAAAAATTCAAGCGACAGGCAAGATTGATCGCGTAATTTATTGCGGAGACACAGTTCGTATCATCGAAGAGAAAAGGGGGCGTCTTAGAAGCAACGAGCAGCATGATCTACAGTGCCAGCTAGAGGCATATTGTTTTGAAGAAACATTTCCAGAACCCAAGATCGAGGCATGTCTTATTTATTACCAAAAGAGCCGAAGGACCAGGACTGTCGCTTGGGATAATAATGCGAAAAATAAGATTGAGACACTCTATAATGAAATTAAGGATAAGTGCAAAGATTTCGCGTTATCAAAATTTGACCAAGTTTTTGATTCAAGATGCAGCGGATGCATGTTTGAAAAAACTTGTGGAGCTGACTGATGAAACAACTTGGAAGGATTATTTACATTGACGGCTATGGAAATTTCATTGGATGTGAAAATAATAAACTTTATATAAAAACAAAGGAGTCCCCCAGTAAGTTTTTCTTTCATTATTTTGACTTAGATGCTGTCGTGGTCAATGCTCACTGTTCATTTTCATCTCAAGCAATCATTGACTTAAACCAAAATGGTGTTGAGGTCGTTTTTTCTGATTGGGCAGGGAAATACCAAGGACGCTTTGAAGGGCCGAAGAAT
This sequence comes from Bdellovibrio sp., assembly GCA_016187935.1. GTDB lineage: Bacteria > Bdellovibrionota > Bacteriovoracia > Bacteriovoracales > Bacteriovoracaceae > GWA2-49-15. Next base: position 9,236 of record JACPIU010000011.1, on the reverse strand, counting down.
AAGAATATTTTTGTTAGAAGAGCGCAAATCTTTGCCGCAAACTCGTTAGAAAAAACAATGAGGATTTCAAAAGAAATTGTGGCCTGCAAAATCGAGGCAATGCATTCTTGCTATGCATATCCAGATATCCAAGAAATTTTGCAAAAAATCGCGTCTTGCATAGGATACGAAGAGTTACTTGGCATTGAGGGACACTATTCTAAAATATATTTTCAAAACCTTGCTCCCATTATTGAAAATCTAAAGTTGAAATTTGAAGGTCGCAAATTTCACCCATCACCTGATCCTATAAATTCGCTGCTCTCAATGGCGTACAATCTATTGTTTGTTGAGGCCGGAATTGTTGCACGAACCTTTGGATTTGATTCGGCCTTTGGTTTTCTCCATCGTGATTACTACGGAAGGGAATCATTAATTTGTGACCTTATGGAACCGTTTCGCTCTACACTGGCGGATCAATATGTTCTTTTTGCGATAGCAGAAATAGGAATTAAATCATCTGATTTTAAAACCATTGAAAGTGAGTGTTCATTTGATAATAAAGAAAAGCGAACCCATTTTTATAAACTTTTTCGCTCTGAATTCTTTAATGATCAGCATCGAGAGCAAATGCTTGACTTCGCTCGCAGTATTTATAACTTGATTATTGATTCCCCTGATGAAGGAATACTAATCACAGAAAATGAAAAAAAGGTAGCATGAGATTATTGATTTGCTTTGATGTTTCCGATGATAAAATACGTCGTACTCTCGTGGGTGTACTAGAGGCGTATGCAACCCGTTGTCAGTTTTCAGTCTTCGAGGCAGAGATGCCAATGACTGTTTATCAGACAATGAAACAGGAGATTTCAGCCATCCAGCTAGGAGCAGACGATAAACTTTTTATATATCCGATCCCGAATGAGGAGGATGCTAAGATATTGAGAATTGGAGCATATTTGAGTGCGGAAAAGATTTATGTTTTTTGAAACGCCAGGAAGCGTGAAGACATTATCCTTATAACTTATTGAAATTTAGATTGGTATTAAATCTGTAACTCACTGTTTATATGTGGAACAGCCTGAATGCCATTTTACAGGTCTAAACTATGCAGGGATTTTTACTAAAGAAGCAAGGGTCTGAGGCCGAAGAGATTACGGGAATGTGAAAGAGTACGCAGGGTTGGCCGAGGTGGATGAAGATCACAGTCTGAGGCCGAAGAGATTACGGGAATGTGAAAGAGTTCCCATGATTGGGCGCTGTTGCTGCCGGTCAACAGTCTGAGGCCGAAGAGATTACGGGAATGTGAAAGAGAAGTGCTTAAGTCTAGGTTTAATTTAGAATCTCACGTCTGAGGCCGAAGAGATTACGGGAATGTGAAAGAGTCAAAGATGATTTATCAGGACAGTCTGAGGCCGAAGAGATTACGGGAATGTGAAAGAGTATGCTAGTTCGGCGTCTTGAAGACTGCGTTGATCTTGTCTGAGGCCGAAGAGATTACGGGAATGTGAAAGAGTAAAATCTTATTTGTGCCCCTTGAAAAGCAGTTCGTCTGAGGCCGAAGAGATTACGGGAATGTGAAAGAGTTGCCTTCTAGAGCTGATGTTTCTTTTTCTAATTCAGTCTGAGGCCGAAGAGATTACGGGAATGTGAAAGAGAAGACTTTCCCGCACATGCACTTACATTCATACACTGCGTCTGAGGCCGAAGAGATTACGGGAATGTGAAAGAGTTCTCCGATTGTGAATCTATTTTCGCCGGGTGTTTGTCTGAGGCCGAAGAGATTGAGTAACAGGCGAAAGACTATTGGTAAGTCATAACGGAAGTCTGAGGCCGAAGAGATTACGGGAATGTGAAAGAGGTGGGAAAACTGCTTTTTCATTTTCTAGGTATCTGTCTGAGGCCGAAGAGATTACGGGAATGTGAAAGAGTTTAATTTATAAAGTTTCTTGGTGAGTAATTCTTTTTGTCTGAGGCCGAAGAGATTACGGGAATGTGAAAGAGACTGCAACAGATGCCCAAGGGCATGGCCAGTTAGTCTGAGGCCGAAGAGATTACGGGAATGTGAAAGAGTAGTGTTGCCGATGCTTTGGGTTCACGCTGTATTGGTCTGAGGCCGAAGAGATTACGGGAATGTGAAAGAGTAGATTGAGATTAGAACTAAGAATATTAAGCAGTTGTCTGAGGCCGAAGAGATTACGGGAATGTGAAAGAGCAAACTCATTCGCTGTATTGCCAACCCGACGGTGAGGTCTGAGGCCGAAGAGATTACGGGAATGTGAAAGAGCAGTGGTGAAACTGATTTTGCTAGTAATCCGCGACAACATTTCGTCACACAACCAACCCCTCGAATCAAAAAAGATTTCCCCCATTTTTGCAATTTTTTCACTCTCGCCGTGACGACATTCTCGTCACATTCTGAAACTCCGCGAATCTAAAAAGGAATCACCCATTTTCATAGGAAATTTGGGTAAAATTGTGACGATGGTTCATCACAATTTCCGCAAATTTTTGAGCAAATTTTTCGCAATAAAATTATACGCAACGCAAACCATTCGTAATTCTTCACTCAATTCTCCAAAACAAAAGTTGGCACGATTCTTGATCCTATATAGGTGAGGGGACCAAATTAAAAAAACCGGAGGACGAACATGGAACGTGGAATTTTATTTGATACTTGCCCGCATTGCGGGGACCGTGGGTATGAGCATTTAATCACCTACTCTCATTGTGTGAACTGTCTCTTCGTGCATGACAGATACGAAAGCGAAGAGATGATCCCACCTTGGGCCCGAGTTGAGTTTCGCGAATATTCAAAGAAAATTGATCGCCAACTTCGAGTCATCTCAGGAGGCACACCATGAAGTTTGCATATTTTAAAAAATTCCTGCGCCTATCAGTATGCCCGAAGGTTCAAGAAAGAATCGAACAGAACAAGGTCAAGGCCCTACAGCTTTGGCCTTCAAAACTTTGAGGTAAGGCCCTATGAACAACAAGCATAGTTGCAAAATTCAGGGCCAGGCAAAGCTAGAGAGTGAACTTGAAATCGGCCACGAAATCATCAAGACCCGAGATGGGAAAATCTATGAGGGAATTTTCATGGCCATCCACAAGGGCCATCTTTTTACAGTGGCAAGACTCGAAATCATTTTCACGTTTCCAATAAACGCAGTTGTTAATGTCATAAAACTATAGGGGGTTTCTGTGAAGTTTTTACTTATTTTGTTAGTTTTCTTGTTCTGTTCTTGTTCTTTGAAATCAAACACTGATGAAAATTCCCAAGGCGTTGAGCAGGGCCATGGTGATGGACGGCATGAAGTTCTTGAGACTGGCCTTGATCCAAACGCGGACAACGATGGTGACTTTGTTAAAAATGCCGCCGAATTATCTTTGGGCCGCCATCCTCTAGTGGCCGATATTCCCGAACTCTCGATCAACTTTCTGCAAAACTATAAGATTACCGCTGATGCAAGATCAATTTCCACAGGGGAAATCACAAAAATCGAAATTGATACAAGAGTTGGACGAAATAACCCCTCCTTCAAGTATCGAGTGGGTGAACTTTTTGTTCGAGGCAATGCGCTAAGATCAGCGGCATCGGTAGGCCGTTTTTCGTCACATTCCTCTGGAGAAATCGAAGATCACGACCTATCTTGGGTAAAGTATCCAGACGTTGATCCTGCTTTTTATTCGGAACAAGTCTTAAAATATAAGAAATATTTTGACTCGGCTGACTTTGAAATCACTAATCTCAAAATCACGCTTGAAAACACGGTTAAACTTAAGGGGAATGGATATTTTCGATCGATCAAAAATCTCAAACTTAACTTCTATTATTACAATTACGAGACACAGAATTTTGAGATTATCGCCGCCAAGGTAGTCTCACGCCATTTTGAAGCAGGCGTAGTTGAAACTTTCGAGGTTGAGTTAGACAATGTTCCCTCGCTTTTAATTGAGGACAATTATTTTAAAAAAGGCGAGTTCATTATCTCGGAAGTCGCCGACTATGAGATTCCAGAACTCGAATCCACCTATAGAACTCTTTTAGCATCGGTAAAAGAGAAGTGCCTGCCCGTGATAGTGACGACGCCTCTTGGCACCTCTGTGTCTTACGTTGGGATTGATGGTGTTCATGCTCGTCCAGCGACATTCTCTCAAATTTTGTCGATCCTGTATGATAAAAACGTCAAAATCGAGGATGATCGCTTAAGTCAGATCGGCGAGTGGAGAAACAATCTTTCTGAATTTACTCACCTAAAAGAAGTCGCAGACCTTGATAAAGCGGGTAAATGGTTTGTTTTCACGAAACGCTTAAAGACCACTTACCTTGATCATAAATTTACACCAATTGATGTCATTGTTCTTACCTATGCCACGGGAAAAGAACTCGCCAGCGTGAGTCTTGAAAAAATCTATTCTTTTGAGGCCAACCTTTCAACCAGTGAGAGCTTCACAATTTTCCCACTCGGTGTTTCCTCTCAAAATAGTCTGATTGAGTTTCAATTAAAACCAGTGAAAAGAATTGGAGAGGAGCTTGGAAACTTTCAGGACGCTTGGATAAGTCGAGGTGGCTCATGCGGACAAAATTGTATTTCGCGCGATTTTGTCTGTGAGATAAGTATTAATCTTTTTAAACCAATTGAACCAAAGTTTACGCTCACAACGGAAACGGCAGAATTTAAAAGGATGTATTTGATTGTCGATCATGACGAATATTCGCTTGAGCAGCTTATGAAGGATAAGAAAATTGAAATTCAAAACATGAATGGCAATCTACACTTGAGAATACCTGACATTGAAAAGATCAAAGAAGTCACGCCGGGAGAAGAGACCAATCTCGCCTTAAAAATCATGGCGTTTACCAACACGACTTTTCATGGCGTCAAACTGAATAGTTTTACCGGGCGTGATCGCGGATATTGCATCCCGATGGTCGTTGATTTTTCTGCGCGATCTGGTTTTCCTCTCTCGGTAGAATCGGCAGAATTCGGAGGATGGCGAGGCGGGGTGAACTGGAATGCGGTCAAGCTCGGCGAGAACAAGACGTACTTCCAGGGCATGGAAATCGCCGTTACCTCAGTCATTAACAATTACTTCAACTAGGAACAAAGATGAAAAAAATACTCTTGCTCTTTCTATTTTTGCTCGCCCCAAGCTCATGGGCCGTGAGTCTTAAGGCCTCGGCAGATAAGCTCGCACAGGAAACAACTCGAATCGGTTTTGGGCTGGCGCTCTTTGGTCTGGTGCTTTCAGCAGTCTACTTCATGATTGGCAGGCAAGATGCCGGCCAAAAAATGACCCAGGCACTTCTTGGCGTTTTTATTCTGATGCTGAGTCCATCTATCTTGAGCTTTATCAAAGGATTGGCCTAATGAGAAAATATCCAAAATTTTTGAAATCACTGCCAGAATTTTATGGCCTTGGATTTCCAGATTTATGCGTTTTGATGGCGATGCTGTACTTCTCCATGCTTTTTAATTTTCGCCCGTTTGCAAGTATCAGCTTAAGCGCTCTGGCGATCCTTACTTTTAAATTCGTCCGTAAGAACTTTGATCTTATTGGATGGATGCTGCCTATGAAAAAAGACATCTTTCTAAGTGATGCATGGGAGGTGAAAAATGATTCCACTATTTCACGTTGAGGAAAATAAACTGACCTCACTAAATGGGGAGGTCAGCACTTTCTTTCAAATTTTAGGCCCTGATTTTGAAGGATTGGATGCAAGTGCCGTAGATCGAGTCTTTTCTGATCTTGAAAATGATTTGATCAAAACAGGGGATGTACTTAAGTTCTATTGGTTAGGCGGCAAGCTTTGCTTAAACTCTTTTGGTGATATTTCTCTCACGCATGGAAAGATCATTCCCAAAAGTGAACCTGTGGCCACTTTTTTAAAGCAACAAGAGGCGCGGGTACAATTTTATGATAATTACCTGACTCTCGGGAATGAATATCTACGGATTCTCTCAGTTGAAGACTTTCCAGAGTCGATTAGACGCTTTGAGGCCAATTCATACCCGGATTTTGTCTTATGCTTTAAAAAGATTCCAAAAGTTGCGGCCAAAAACAAAATCAACTTCAAGCGCAAGCTTCACTTCTCGGCGCTTTTCAAGGGAATGCGGGATTTAGATTCTGAGAATGCCTATTATCAGTCGGAAGACCTATTAAACGAGGTCACGACTGATAATAAGGCACTCTTTTTGGTTGAGTGCTTTTTTCTTGTTCGCGCCAGCACGAAAGAGGCCTTGGATAGAGAAACGGACCACCTCTTGGCCGAATTCAAAGGTAAAAATGGCTCACTGTTCAAGGAAGAACGGGCCTTAAGCTATTTTTATCAAACTCTGGTCCCAGGCGTTCCCCCAAGCTTCAAACGAAAATTGGACTTGCCTTCGGATTATCTCTCTTACCTTATTCCACTACATCGAGATTTTATCTTTGAGGATGGCCTTGAACTAAGCAGTCGCTCGGGCAATTCAGTTTATTTAGACCTCTTTCACAAGGACGCCTTAAATTTCAATTGCCTGATCACAGGGCAGTCTGGCCAAGGAAAGTCGATGATGGCCAATAAAATTTTGAAATTCGAGCTTGAGCGCGGGACCAGGGCACTTTGTCTTGACCTTGGTAATTCTTTTCGGAAGAACGCCCTTTATGGTGAAGGCCTAGTTTTTTCTGAAAAATTCAATCCACTTCAATTTAAAAATCCACGCTATTTAAAGGAATTTGTTTTGTCTGCCATGGATGAACGCCTTCCAAAAAAGGAAGAAGGGCGTCTCTTTGAAGTTATTACAAATATTTTGGAGCAAGACGCCTGTCCAGATTTTGCCAGTTTCATAGGAGCACTTGAAAAAGAATTTTCCGGCATTAGCTATTACTTTAGTGAGATCGAGCAGTATTTTACAGATGAAGTCATGCCACTTAACGGTTTTACCTACTGCGACTTTGGCAATTACCCAGACGCCATGAAGGCACCACTCATCATTTATTTGATTGAATATTTTAAACACCTCTGTGGCCGAAAAATATTCGTCTTTGATGAGTGCTGGCATTTGCTATCCAAGAATGCTGACTACATTGCCGAATGCTTTAGAACCTTTAGAAAAGAAAACGCCAGTGCCATGGCAATTTCTCAAAACATGGATGACTTTTCGGAAACTCAACTAGGGCGAGTCATTATTCAAAACACCTACTTCAAACTTATGTTCAAGCAGGCGCTGTCGGAGTCGGAGTTCCTGGATGCCACAGGAAAATCTTTACTGGATTCCGTTTTATCTAAAAAGGGGGCCTACAGTGAATTTTTATTTCTTAGCGACACTCATAAAAAACCTTTGCGTTATTATCCTACTCACTTGGAGTACGAGTTATTTACTTCAGATAAAAACGACACCAATCATTTTGACCTTTACATGAAAGAGAAAGGGCGCTTTCTCCCGTTCAAAGACGCAATTACCAATTACACCAAAATAAAAAATCCACATTGGGGGACACATGAAAATGCATAAAATCTTTTTCATTTTTAGTTTTGTTTTGAGCTTGAACGTACATGGACAAATCATTAGCTCTGATACGGCACTTTTGGTTGAACTGGTTACGACTACGGCGAGCCAATTAAATGAGCTTGAGAAACTTGTATCGAACGCGGAAAAATACACTGAAAAAATGCAGCACTATAACGAGCTATTTCAGGATGAGTATTTTAGGGCCGAACGTATTTTATATCTGGCCGAGTCCCTCGCTTCTAAAAAGGAAATTAACGACCTGGGCGAACTTAACTCAGCCATTCGGGAACTTAAATACTCAATTGCTGACATGAAGGAACTTTTGCGCGACTACGCCAAGATCAAGGGCGATGAAAAGAAAACTAAAATACAGGTCAAATCAGAAAAAAAGGTAAATCAAAAAAAAGAGCGTATGGCCCAAGGCCAGGTGGAAAAATCCATCAATGCCAGAACAACCGGGCGCGCGACTCAGCTCACGGCGCAGAATACGGCACTTCTCTATGAATCGAACGTGGATATGCACAAAACCCAACTTGAAATTTTGGAGAAGGTATCAACGACGAATCGCCTCCTTGCAGAAGACATGGAAGAAAAACGCTTAGAGCAAATTGAAAAGGAACAATCCTACAATCTAAAACGCGGGATGCCAGGAAGTGCAAGGGGGGCATCAAAATGAATGTAAACATTTTGCAAGAAATGCTCCTAATCGAGGAGAAAAGTGTTTTTATTCTCTATAAAGAAATGATGCAGATCGCGGGATATTTTGTCGCTCCAGTTTTCACTATTGGCCTGATCCTGGAATATTTCGGCCAGATGAATTTCGGCGCGGTCGTAGTTAAACTTTTTATTATCACCATGTTTATGGGCGCATTCTACGAGATGCACACCACCGGCGTAAAACTTGCCCTTGAAACCGCAAGTATTACGTTACAAAAGGTCAGTCCCAGAAATCTCTTCGTTAAGAAGTGGACCACGGCCAAAATGAAGACGACCGAGAAGAGAGATTGGAATTTCATTCAATCTATTGCCATCCCAAACTTAAACGACCTTATCGCCACTATCTTTTTCGTTTTCAGCAAGGCCTTCATCTGGTTACTCAAACTCATCTACTCAAGTGTCTATCACCTGACCTATGTTTTTTCAGGCATCACGGCGATTCTTTATTTCCTGGGGTGGACCAAGGATTCACTCAAGGGAACAGTGCAGGCCAGTCTTTGGTGCATGGCCATGCCTTTTGTGATTGTGACCATTCTCGCCCTTGTTGGAAACAGCATTGATGAGTCTGCCATTTCAGGGGAATTCGTCTTGGCCAAGATGGATACAATCATCTGGCTCTTTGGTGTGACGCTGCTTTTACTCATAAGCCCCATGATTACCTACGCGATGGTAAAAGGCGAAGGCATTCATTCATTTGGTGCCAAGATGGGGTCAATGGTCGTGAGTTCGGGGATGAAGGCCATGACTCTTTATCCAATGCTTGCAGGAGGAATGAAAAATGCAGCACGAGGAATGAGTCGAGTTGGTTCAAACACTCTCATGGAACCATCAATCAAAGAACTTCTACAAAAGGAAAATGCTCCAGATAAGAGCAAGATGAAACTTCTTGATAAAAAAGGTGGTATTAAAAGTCCACTTAGCACCGGAAGATCACTTGATGAGCGTTTGAAGGCAGTTGGGATGACTAAGGATGAAGCTCTGACACTATCTAAAATGCCAGTGTCCCAAGCTCAACACAGTGGTCAAGCCCCAATATTTAAGAAA
>JACPIU010000010.1 GCA_016187935.1 Bdellovibrio sp. | reverse complement strand
TTAAAACTCGATCATAGTCATCAAAAGTCATTTCAATAATTCTGCCGCTTGCAAACGTCCGTTTTTTTAAGCGGTTTCTCTCGTCGTACTCGCGGGTCTCGGGATTTCGCGCATCAAAAACTTGGGTGAGCTGGCCGTCATTATTGGTAAGGTTGGTGTAACTCGCACGGTTATTAGTCGTCTGCAAAAGATTGCCGAACGCATCTCTGGTAAAATCCAAATATAAAGTCCCGCGTGCTTGCCTTGTGATATCTCCGTTTATTGGATTAACTATAAACGTGGTTGGCAGTCCTTCTCTGGGAGTAATTGAAGTCGGCACATCAAACATCTGGTCATAGACAATCTGACTAAAAGTTGAATCTTCGGCCCTTTTGGTTCCTGTGCGATTTCCGCGCAGATCATAGGTGTGTTCGGCTTTGTATCCGAGTTCATCCACCTCACTAGTGAGAAGCCGCTTTTCATCGAAGTTGGTTAAACGTCGAGCGCGATCGTGATAGACTGTCTCGACAATATTAAATTTATCATCCAGCCGATATTCGGTTTCTTCACCATTCGGCCCAACAACTCGGGTGGCGCGATCGATTAGGTAATGAGAGTAAAAATATTGTTGTTTGGCGCCCCCAAGACCAATTTCTTGAAAAACTTTTCCGTTGTCGAAATACACAAACGAAATTGTCCGCATAAGCGGGTCGGTCATCGAGGTTAATAATCCATCGGCCTTAGTTCCGGGGCGAGATTCGTAAGTGTAACTCCATGATTTATTATCAAAATTCGTGGTTGAAGTTTCAAGTCTTCCTTGGGGATTGTATCCATAGCTCATGGATAAATTATCGCGTTCATTGATGACTTCAATAATTCTGCCTTGGACATCTCGATTAAAAAGAAGCGACCCTGCAAGAGGAGATAACACCTGGCGAAGTCTGCCATTATTGTATTTTAGTGTGATTTGTTCACCATGTGGATCAATAATTCGTTGTAGCTTGCCAGGAGGATTCGCACCTAATCTTGCAAATTCCCAAACGGCTCCGCCCTTCATGTGAATTTCATAATGGTCAGTAAATTCAACAAGAGTATTAAAGTCCGATTTAGGACCTTCAAAAGTATTGCCCGTTTTTCTTTTGTAGAGAACTTCACCCCCATCTTCATTGATAAAAACTATATCGCCGGTAGAAGCAGGGTTCAAGGTGCCAAGATTTGTGCCTGTGTTGACAAAATCTCCTGTTGGGCTAATTAATCGCGCATCATAAGAGTGCGACCATCCAGAACCAAAATCGCCACTTGAGTTTACAAGATTGGTAAAATAGCGGCGCTTGAAAGTAAGACTGGTGTTGCTGGTTCTCCCTTTTAAATTAAAATCTACAAAGTCGTGGTACATTTCGCCCGAGCTGAAATTGACGGGGTTACAGGAACTTTCACCAAAAGAATTAAAGTTGTCGCCAAATAAATATTCCCAGAGGTCCACATTGGCACCTAATGTACTACCCCCTTTTGAATTTATGCCGGGAATAACTGTTGCAAAAGCAGCAATTCCACCACCAAATGGTGTGCTTGGGAAGACAAAATAGCCAACGCCCTTCCATCCATTATCAATCGTTAGTTGATTTTTGGGTGCATAGAGAATTCCCTTTTCTTTGCTCCAGTTATTTTCTTTGATAAAGTTCTCGATGTGACGCATATCAGGGCCAAGCAGTCCAAAGATTTGCGTGTCATCGGGGTCAGTTGGGTTAATACCAAGCTGCTTATCAACGAGAAAAGGTAGTCCACGTTTTGCTGTCTCTTGTAAGACAAAAACCGCCGAACCGCCAGGAATGCCAAAAACCTCATCCCAAATCTGATGTTCTGACGCTGAACCGACTATCAAATCAAGATTTCTAATGTCGTTATTGAGAGGATAATCCAGATAGGTCAATTTATTTCCAGTTCTTTGAAATGCACCGCTATTTATCGTAGCGTCAATATTGACATCAATAACTGATTTACTTAAAAAGCGGTCCTGTCGATCTAAGATTTTTCCAATAGAGGTATAGAGCCTTAACAAATCATTGTAGGTAGGATCGTAGCCAAAAAGGACAGAATGATCTTTGCGCTTTTGAGTTTCCTTGAGTAGAAAAAAAGTTCCAGCCAGGTCGAGATAATGTGCCATTAACACCTGATTGGCGTAAGTGCCACTTTGCAAGGTTTTCAATCTTTCCACCTTCCTCGTAAATCTCTCAACAGTCGTAGGGCCATTGCCAGCTACGAATACTTGCACACCTCCTGCAAGAATATTATCTACACTTCCTGGTTTTTCTTCTTTCGGATAAATGTTTCCCTTGTAAATTGCAGGAGGGTATTCATGAGCTGCATAGACTTTCAAATTCTGGTTTGATGAAATGGGATAAGTCCGAAAGACATCAGTTCCGATATAAAGCAGAAGACTGCCGGTATTTGTTCCGGTTTCACCATAGAGGCCTTTCGAATGGGCCAAATACAATGGTTTATCGGCCACTTGCGCAGTAGGTACATTATATTGAAAAATGAGACCATCAGATAAATTTTTAATTTTTAACAAAATGTTGTGACTATAATTGTTTGGGACAATATCACTTTGCATTTTTACACATGGTTCATCGATTCCGATGGTCCCAGTAATCAGGTCATCAGAATCGCGCGGAGTTTGATTTTCTTGCAATTGCACTCCGAATTCGGCAATGTCACGGTCATCGCCAATTTGCATGCGCAAATCTTTAAAAATACGGTCAAAGATATTGCCAGGCTTTACATAACGGCCTTGCTCATCAGGTGCAGTAAGCCAATTTGTAAAATTAAATTGAATAGGTGCGCGTTGTTGACTTGGGAGGGTGGGCAGAACTTTCACAAAGGGGCCTGTGGGGTCTAATGTGATCCATTGATTATCAATATAGGCACGAACCCAGGCATGAGGGACAATCCATAAGACTTCATTATTTAATCGTTGCAACATTAAGGAAGAATCTAAGTTTCCTTGCGCATTTTTAAAATACCAACCGACACGTCCCCAATGTGCCCAGAATAGGTCAAGATCACCTTCAACGCCATAAAGGCCTTTTAAATCCTCTTTACGCATGAGAATTTCGCCCAACATAATTTGGGCGGAAATATTTTTGGCACGGAAAAGCGCAACAAGCAATGCAGACTTATCGAGTGATGTTCCTTGCTTTGAATAGAGCAGTTGTTCGGATGTTTGAGTAGCACCAAAGTTGGCCTGCCATTTGACTTCCTCTTTTACGTACCAAAATATTTTTTCAGCCGTCCCAAGTTGATTGGCGATAGATAAAACATTCGAAGTGCGTTCGGTAAAAAGATCACTTGCGGTGAGAGAATCACCCGACGGATCGGGGTCAACTGTGGGGATGCTCGTACATGTTTGTGTATTTGCTGTCGATTGGAGTTTCTCTAGTTTGATCTTGCCATTTAAACGTCCAAGAAATGATTCTGGAACTTTTTTGGGAATATGTTTCGAAAGAGGTGCTAGAAAAATTTTATTTAAGCTGCGATCGACGACAACACCATCCACTTTAGCAAGAGCTTCATCAAAATTAGTTTTTTGAACCAATGCCGTCTCTAGTTCTTTGAGTCCGAATTTGGTTTTGCTTAAAACATTGGCAAGATTTCTATTTTTAGCACGACGAACTCCTTCCTCAATCTCGGCCTTCCAAGATTCAATTCGCCCCTGCGTGAGTGTTCCTTTTTTTGCCTCAATCTTCGCCAGTTCTGACATTTGCGCCACGCGTGTCGCAAGATGTATGTCGCTGTCCATATTTTGTTTAAATAGAGCGTGGAATTTTGTTTTCATCTCATCACTCAAAAGTGATGTTGATGTCTCTTGACCATTGGATGTCATAAGAGCACCTGAAGAAAGCTTCTCATTTTGGAAGCTAGTATTCTTCTGGCAACTCATAAAAAGACAGAAAAATAATGAAAAACCACATAAACTTTGGATGCGCATATTTTATTCCTTAATAACGTTGAAACTAAGAACATCAGTGGCCACATATCCAGGATCGAAAGATTGGTACCTAACATAGCAAAAATTCCAACCAGTCTTCGCCAATATGAGGGTAATAACATTTTGAGATGGAAGTGACTGTGTCACCCCATCACAACTGATATGATAAATTCCTCCAAAATTCATGGTGTAGGGAATTTGCTGCGTATACGGAGGATTTGTAGTTACAATGGCGGTCTTAATATAATAATTTCTCATATCCGATCTGTGGTATGGAACTAAATTAAGTTCATTGTCTTGATAGTTCAGTTCAACTACGTTATTGTTCAATTTGGTTAGATAGAAATATCCAGCATAGGAAAGCTCTGCCTCAAACTTTTTCGCATCAAAATTTGCCATTGAAGGTGATAAAAGCTCATGCACCTTTACTGTGGGTTCATCATAAAACTTAAAGAGATGATAATTTGTTAAATCATCATGAGTAGAAAGATTTGGAAAAATGCTTGCCGTATATGGCTTGCCATTTTTTAGTGCCGCATGGGGGTGGTACTGAAATGCTAGACCATTTTCTTCTCCTACCATCCGGGTATTTAAAGAATAGTCATCATAGGCAACCAACCGAAGATCAAAATTTTCTTTGAAATAGTCTGCCGGAAAACTAAACTGAACCTGGTTGTTTCCCACAACGGTGCTTTGTGACGCAGTGATTGATTTTGTGTCGATTACGTGCGCAGCAGTTCGATATTTTCCATCGCTCACCTCTTCTCGTTCATCAGCACCTAAGATTATAGTGGCAACATTTCCAAGATCATCGCTTTGAATTTGAGTGTCTTTTAAAAAGGAAAGCGCCATCCACAAATTAGGATCGCTTGTATTCACAGGTGTAAAAAGAGAGTTAGCAATAGAAACATCGGTTCTTACAATGTTGTAGATCTGTAGCTCGTCAATCAATGCTGATACTTCGCCATAAATCTTGGCGCTCTTGGTATCTGAAGGATAGATAAGATCACCTGTATGTGTAATGGAAGAACGGGCACGTCCATTTTGATAAACAATAATTTTTTTTAAGTTAGCATCATAGGAAATAGCAAGATGCACCCAATCGCGTTTTCCAAGATCAACAGTCGTATCACTTCCACGTTCTCCAGTTATAGAACCAAGCGAACTGGTGATGCTGCCGATGCTAGTTTCAAAAGTAAACCTAAGCCCTAAGTCGGTGTTTGAGTATAAAATCCTAAGGCCAAAACCAGAATCAGATGGCCATTCCAGAAGCACTTCATCTTTGTATTTCCCAAGGGGGCGAAGCCAGAAACTCAAAGTAAAATTGCCATTGGGAAATACAACACCTTCATTCAGTTTGATGGTGGCATATTGATCTGGTTTAAGTGCTAATCCCATTCCAATTCCATCAAAATATCGCATTTGCTGCGTAAACGTTCCAAGAAGTTGGCCTTGGCCATCAAATTTCTTAAAAGTGATGTTGTTCATCCCAGGATGAAGCCCTAGGTTAATAGAAAAATAATGTTCGGGCAAAACCGATGTCGCAGCAGTTGACCATGGTGAGGTTATTGTGGATTTATTCACATTGGTTGTCAGCCCATATAACGTTAGTTTCGGCTGAGTGGAAAATCGGTCTGGGTAGGTAAAGAGTTGTACTGCGGAATTAGATTGAAACACATCAACTACAATGGGATACGACTCAAGAATATTGAGATATTTTGCCGTAATAAGGGCACGACCAGGCGCTACAGCGGTAATGATGCCAGAATTTGAAACTGTAGCAATCTCAGGATTGTTTGTACTCCATGTGATTTGCCCGTATTGAATAGTTCCATTCGTATCATATAGCCTAGTTGTGGCATTGGAAGTAACTCCAATGTACATTCCGAGGGAAGAAGGAAAAGCCACCAGCGAGGCGACATGAATTACACTGACCTCTTGAAATGAAGTCTGGCTTTGTCCTTGATCGTCGATGACTTTAAGTTTGACAGTGTAAGATCCAACATTAGTAAATATATGGGAGACTAATTTTTCAGTCGCAGTCGTATTATCTCCAAAACTCCATTCGTAACTCACAATACGACCTAAAGTGATTGAAGGTCGAGACAGTGAGGCATCAAAATCCACTAAGAGCGGTGATGCTCCACTTATTGTAGATGCGGTAAACGCAGAAACAGGAGTAAGGCCAGATACTTGTGAAACTCCCCCGCGTAAAGCAGGCGATGTATTTCCAACAGTGGCGGTGTTTCCAATTCCAAGTTGACCTGAATTGTTCGTTCCAAAGCAGGTTAAATAACCTGAAGATAGAAGCGCACATGAATAACCAGAGTGAGTAAAAATAGTCCGAACTTGTCCACCTAAATTAAGGGGAGGCATACTTCCTGGCGATTC
The DNA here is from genome assembly GCA_016187935.1 of Bdellovibrio sp. Lineage (GTDB taxonomy): Bacteria > Bdellovibrionota > Bacteriovoracia > Bacteriovoracales > Bacteriovoracaceae > GWA2-49-15. The sequence continues at coordinate 297,085 of JACPIU010000010.1, read as the reverse complement.
GTTATCGCCAATTGTGGTATTTGTTCCATCTCCATTTTGGCCTCCTTGACCAAAACAACGAGTATTTCCATTTGATAGAACGACACATGTGTTATTACCCCCAGCAGAAATATCCACAACTGTTCCGTTCACATAGACAAACGCAGTACCTGCTGGAGTTTGAGTGATGCCGATTGTGTAAAATGTGGGCATCCCTAATTGTCCTAGTCGATTACTTCCCCAACATTTTATTTTGCCGTCACTAAAAAGGACGCAATTATGATCAGAACCACTTACGATTTTGGTGACAGAGCTCGTCGTTCCAAAGTCAATAAATGGAGTGGTATTAGGGTGTTCATTATCACCAATGCTGATGTTGTTCCCGAGACCGAGCTGACCGTAATAGTTTCCTCCCCAGCAGCGTACTTTGCCATTATCAAAAAGTGCACAGGTATGAGAGTTTCCAACCGAAAGTTGAGTTGGAACTTCATTACCTGAGGTGATCTGCAATGCTTGAACGTCGACTGGCCTAGAATTTAAAAGTGATATCGTCGAACGCTCAGTCCAACATCTCCTCCACCCCGAACAGTGCCTTGTATCGACAATTGTTGTCGGAATATATCCGAGTCCAAGGCGTCCATAGCTTGAGTCTCCCCAACATTTTACTTGATTAGATGTAAGAATTGCACAGGTAATAAAATTTCCGGCAACGATGTCTTTCACCCCTTCACCAAAATTCAGTTGAGGAATTTGGGTTAAGATTTCATCATCGCCAAATCGATCGGATAAATTACCAGCGGTTCCGAGCTGCCCTGAACCATTCGATCCCCAGCATTTGGCAGAGTTATCACTGAAGATCGCACAGGTATGGTTAACACCCGTGGTGATTTTTTTGATTCCCAGATCAGAAGCAAGGGAAGGGGAATAGCGTGGGTAATCGTTATCACCCACATTTTGAGTATTGCCGATTCCAAGTTGGCCTACGTTATTATTTCCCCAGCAGCGTGCGGTTGCATTGTCGAAGAGGGCGCAGATATGGCCTCCGCCGCCAGTTGAGATACTTACGATCTTAGGAAGTTTGAGTGGCGGATTTTTTAACTCGCGCAAAACTAAGTTATCGTAGGCAACACTGCCAAGCATATCGGCCGCTAGTGGCCCGGTCAAAGTGACTTCGGCATGAGTCGGATCACCATCAAAGAGAATGGCTTGTTTTTTTGTACCTGCGAAAAGAGGTGCTATGTCGATATAGCGATCAAGAATCTGGGCCGTGCCAGAACTCTCGGCCGTATTGGTTGCTTGCACGGATGCCAAAATATAGCTTGGCCTAGCAAGATCAAGGATGGATTGAACAATTTGAGAAATTTCACCACGTTTAGTCGCATTCGATTGGAGCAATACTTGGCCATCGATGAAATTGGCCATGGAAAAGTCGGGTGATTGCCAGACGCTATGATTGCCTTCAAAGTCTCCATCAATAACTGAGAGTCCAACTTCTTCCAGTTTTAAAATAGTAATATCGTCAATTACAAGTCCGGCACTCCCGTTACCTTTTGGGCCTTCAAAGTAAAGTCGAAGATCAAGATTTGCTCCTGTAGCGTCGGTATAGACTGCAACTTCTTTTACACCATTAAAATAAGGTTCGATAAAAACATAATCACCCAAGATATTGGCCTCAGAGGCCTGAGCTGAAGTGTTCTGGGCGGAAAAACGCACAAGATAGACGCCCGGACTACCTTGAATGGAGAGCATTTCTTGCTCAAGGGAAGTATCGACCAGGTCCTCCGTTAGAGTCGCTTTATTTCCTGTAAAAGAAATTTTTCCAGCATTTTGCATCGTCCAGATGCCATGGTTGCCCGCAAAATCTCCGTCTTCAATTTCGGCCGTAAGCGCGCCACTATAGCGAATATTGGAAATATTAAGACTCTGTCCACTTATGCAATTCCAATTGAGTTCTGCACTCTTTGCTCCTTGAGTGGTGGGTTTGGCACCAAGAGCAATTTGGCAAGTTTGATTGACAGCAAGACTAAAGGTTGAGCAGCTATCAAAGAGGATTTCAAATTGATCGGCATCTGCTCCACTTAAAGTAACCGCACCACAACCATTGGCCACCGTGCCCGAGGTATTGGTCACGGTAAAGAGTCCGCGATTGTCTTTCTCGCCTACGATAACCGAGCCAAAATCAAAAGATGTTGGCGAGACACTGAAGGCATAGGCTTCGCCTACAACAAGGGTAAAAAGAAAGAGAGCTTTGAAATAATTTTTCATAAAGACCTACTTATTTGGAACTAATGTCCAGTCCATCGACATCATAATTAACTTGGGCGGTACCATGAATCTTGGCGCTATTCATAATTTTTGCTTGTTCAGAGATTTGCGCATCTTCAAAAACTTGCGATCGAGTCACGCTGGCAAAATCTTTCACAACGCCATTTCCAAAGACGAGCGAGCGGCCCATGCTATCGTCTTGCACCACGGCCGAATCACGCACGACTCCATTGTCAAAAACCGATGAACCAATTATCTGGGCGTAACCAAATACTTGCGCTGTGCCGCCGATATAGCTGATGAGTTCGCGTTCACTGGCATTGACCTGAGCGTAGTCAAAAACCTCTGCTGAATCGGTCACAATTGAGCGTTTGACTTGGGCCTGTCCGTAAACTTTTGCGTTTCCAAGGACGTGGGCATTTTCATCAATGATGGCGTGATCATAGATCCGAGCATTGCCATAAACATTCACACGTCCGCGATTGGCCTTGTCCCTTGAAGATTTGACTGGTACTCCAAGTCCGCCTCCGATAGTTCCAGGGTCTTGGGGATCGTCGATCACGATCTCGTCTTCGACTGTGATATCGCCGGTGCCTAGAAGACTGGCATGTCCATAGACTTGAGCATTTTCGTAAATTTCACCATGAACAACTTCAGCGTTTTCATAGATTTGAGCGTTGCCATAGATGAGGGATTCACCGTTCACCGTCGCCTCACCAAAAATTTTGGAGTTTTCTTTTACAACAGAAAGTCCAAGGATTTGTGAATTGCCGTAAATTTCAACCTGCTGACCTGAATCTTTTGTGGGACCTAAAATTTGGGCATACTCAAAGACCTGGGCATTATTTCTGATGCTCACATATCCTTCGATACGGACTTCATCGCGAACTTGCGCGGTATCGCAAACTTCCGCCTCAGGGCCTAAATAGACGGTTGCATGGACCAAGGCCGAAAGGGCCACCTTTCCACCGCCATTGGCATGAGTCGCTACCATGGCGCCGTCACAGGAGGAATCTTCCACAAAGATGGTTTGCTCAGTCATGGCAGTTTTGCCGCTTGTATCAGTGACGGTAAGCTTAACTTTGTACTGGCCATTACTTACAAAAGTAAAACTTGTCGTGGCACCTTGAGCAGTGCCAAGGCCTGCGAAATCCCATTCATAAAGTGTGATGCCATGGTCATCAGTTGACGTCGTGGCATTAAAATTAACCAAAAGAGGAGCAGGCCCGGTACTTACTGATGCCATGAAATTGGCCGTGGGAGCGAGATCGGGGGCGATCACATTGATTGTGACATTTGCTGTGTGTATAGCACCAAGGCCATCAGTGACGAGCAATGAAACCGTATATTGCCCTGGTGTGATAAAAGTATAACCGACATTAGATGAGTAGGCCTGGTCTCCATTCCCGAAATCCCATTCTACGCCCGCGACGCGATCATTGACATCTATGGAGGCATCTGCGGAAAAATCAACAGTAAGCGGCGCTTCCCCTGAGATTACCGATGCCAAAATATTGGCAACAGGCGGAGTATTGATCACAATCGTAACAGTTGATGGTGCAGAATAACTTTGTCCATCAAAGGCACGATAAGAAAATGTTACCGATCCTGTATCATCTTGGACGGGGGTATATTCACAAGACAGGTCATTATCATTGTTTAAGCAATTGGCCAAAGTCCCACGAGCAGGAAGATCGACAAGTTCATAAGTCACTCCGGGAGAATCTGTATCCAATCCTTGTCCCACACTAAACTGGCCGGTGGTATTTTTAAGCACCACCACTTGTTGGGCGAGGGGAAGTGTCGGACTGTCATTGGCCGCCAAAACTTCAATCGTGACGGTAGAAAAAGTCTCGGTATCAAATTCTCCGTCATTGGCCTTGTAAGTGAAATTTACCGTGCCGGAAAAATTGGCCTCGGGGTAATAGGTACAAATCGTAATCTGGTTTCCACGTGCACAGTCTTCAAGTCTGCCTGTTGACGGGTAACTTAAAAGTGCATAGTTCAAGAGGTCGCCATCAACATCAAAGGCCCCTTGAAGTAAAATCACCAGAGGAATGTCTTCCACCGCTTGAACACTTTGGTTGGCGAGCATGACCGGCCGATCATTCACGGGCGCAAGATTGATTGTGACGGTGGTGGCCGTTGTAGAATTGGTGGCACCGTCATTTGCCACATAGGTAAAAGTCGCGGTCCCATTGAAATCCTGATTCGGAATGAAATCACAAGCCAGATCATCGCTTCCATTTAAACAGTTCGTAATTATCCCACCAGTTGGCGAACTGGCCAGAGTATAAGTAAGTGAGTCACCATCTATATCACTCGCCGATACCAAGGTAATTGTCTGAGTAACATCTTCCGTACCACTAAAGTTCTGATTGGCCGGCATGGTGGGCGGATCATTTATCGCGGCCAGATGAATCGTCACGGTCGTTACGGTTTCTGAATCGCCGCTGCCATCATGGGTCTTGTAAGTGAAAATCACAACGCCATTTACGTTCGGATTGGGCGTAAAATCACAAGCGAGGTCACTGGTGCCATCTAAGCAGTTTTGAATTGTCCCACCCACGGGAGCACTCTCAAGCGTGTAGGTCAGTGGATCGCCATCAATGTCAGTTGCGGGAAGAAGCGAAAAAGAAAGCGCCCCATCTTCTGTCCCGTAAAAATTTTGATTCTCTGGCATAACTGGAAGATCGTTGACGGGAGCGATGATCAGAGTGACTGTCGCTACTGTCTCAGAATTATTGCTGCCATCATTTGCTTTATAAGTGAAGGTAATAGGGCCATTGAAATTAGCATTGGGAGTAAAATCACAATCAAGATCGCTGGTGCCGTTTAAACAATTTGTGATGGTTCCGCCCACTGGAACACTCACAAGCGTATAAGTCATGGGGTCGCCATCGGGGTCGATGGCCGGCAAGAGCGAAAAAGAGGAAGGTGTATCTTCCATCCCGTTAATAGTTTGGTCTGCTGGCATTATGGGTGGTAAATTAATTTGAATGAAAACCGTACTGACGGTGGGAGCATCAAAGATGCCGTCGTTGGCGATATAGGTGAAGCTGTCGGTGCCGGAAAAATCTGTATCAGGAGTATAGGTACAAGTTAAGTCAGGGGTATCGCTTAAACAGTTGCTGAGCGTTCCGTGCTGAGGAGCTGTGACCACGCGATAATAGAGAATATCGCCATCCTGGTCACTGGCGCTCGGGAGGATGAAATTAAGTGGAATATTTTTACCGGTGGTAAAATTGGAATTCGTTGGCACAGAAGGCAGATCGTTGGGATTGCTAAAGCAGTTTCCGGATTGAGAAGGCGCGTTGTAGCTGGCATCTGCATCAATGGTGCAAATTGGCCCGTTCATATGGAAGTGATTGGCGACGGTTGAAGCTGAATTGCCATAGAGTTTCACCAACCTGCCTGAAATAATCGCTAGGTTATCGGTGATGATTTGAGACCCAGCTCTAATCGAGGCCTCTGACCCCGTACTTCCCGTTGTTGATTCAAGGTAAGTTTGATGGGTAATATTGGCGATAACATTATCACCTAAATAGACCGCCTTGGCGGCCGTCATCTTAAGTGTTCGAGCGGAAAGCTGGGCGCCTAGTAAAATTTTGGCATCGGATGTGGCAAAGTCGCCGGTCGACTGCATCTCGATGTTTTCTTCAATATCAAGGATGGCATTACTCTCGATTTTGACGGTTTTGATCGCCTTCAAGCTTAAATTCTTGGCAGTAATATTGGCGCCAAGGCGAACTTGAGCGTCACTTAGGTCAAAGGTGCCGGTGGATTCAAGCATGATATCGCCCGTGATCGTGGCCGTCACATGCTCACCAATAGCCGCAGCTTTGGCAGCGATGAGTGTTAAATTGTGACTCGTGACATTCCCGCCTGAACTGATGACGACTTCCCCGTTTTGTGAAAGCAGCGCGATTGAGTTGCCATTCATGGTCACGTTAATACCAATATCAACGCCCTCTCTTCCATCTATACACATCGTCTCGGCGGTTATGAATTTTCCCGAGTCTACGTTAAGCTGACAGGGCGAGTGAACTTCAAAATCGCTTGCGTTTACATCAAAATTAATTTTTAGTTTGCGATATTTTCCATTTTGAAGTCCAAAATCTATCGAATAGGCATCCAAGTCCGCTTGAGAGTTGGCGATGAAGGTGTAAGCACTGCAAGTGATATTGGGATCGTAGTCGGTTTTATTGACACAAGTGCTGTATCCATTGCCTGCGCCGCTATCAAACTGTACAAAAACACTAAGGGCACCTAAGACAAAATATTGCCATAATCTATTCATGATACTTCTCGTGGTTTGTTTATTCGATAACTGAAAGCTCGACCATCTGTATAGCATCGCCATAGAGTGGGTCCATATCAATACCATCATTATTTTTAACGCCAACGATGATCAGAAATCCTCGTCCTAAATCTCCTGCTGTAAAAGTATAGGCCAATTCAAAATTGGCATCCCAATTTTGCAGTGTCACGTCTAATATATTTCTTCTAAAGCGCCTGTACACATACGTCATGGGTAAATTGGCAGGGTCTTCTGCATTTATTTTAATCGTGACAGTCTCTCCCACATGAAAAATCTGACGTGTGGTCACAGTGCCGTCTAGTAAAACTTCAACGGAAGTAATGGCACATGGTTCGGCGGCAATAGCAGAAACGGCCACAAAAGACCAAAATAGCATAATAAGATAATTCATAAAATTCCTTATAGTTTGATGATGTAGTTTAGGTAAATATTAAGTGGGCGAGTTTCCAGTCCTCCACTTGGCAGAGTATTTCTTGTCGTTGTAGGCGTTGGAGGCGAGTATCCCATGGCGTTATTGCCACTTGCTCCAGCAACAGACGTCCATGCATTCACAGCGTGAATGTGATTTTCCAATTCATCTGCCTGAAGAGAACCAACATTGTTTCCAGAATTTCCACCGTTATAGGCACTTCTTGAACCAACATCTGGGTCTCGCCCTGAACTTCCGGCCACACCACGCTGAAAGCGTCCTCTTAAATCTGGAAGATTGAAGGTGGTTGAACCATTGCCGATACCAAAGGCAGTGCCTATCACTGAAAATAATTGTGAGTACTGTGTTCGAGAAACCGTACTTCCATCACAAAGTGCATACCCTTCTGGAGCAGTCGTTCCCGCGAAGGCGAGAATGGTTCCCGGGGGATTGCCTAAGGTAACAAACGCTCCGCTTGCTTTTTTACCTTTGAATTCATTATGTCCAGTATCATAGACGATGAGTCCCGTTTCCGAGCTTGGGACATTGTTGATATCAGCAACTTTGGGGGCGACAAAATTGAGAAGGTCTTTTTCCAGTTGTTCCACATCCCCTCTTGCGTATGCAACAGAGAGAAAAAATACAAAAAACCCCCACGGTAAAATTTTTAGAACCATCTCAAACCTTCCTTACAAACAAATTTTTTGAAGTCGAAATGCTTGCAAGCAAATTTTGGAAAGTCAATAATTAATCTTAAAAAAATATGCTCCCTATGATTTAAATAAGATAGTTTAGATTTATCCTGATTTTACCTAGAATTCAATTTCCTAAAGAGCACAACTATCCCAACATTTCCCTGCGAGCGCGATAATGATAGCTGCCGACTTGCCAGGCAATTAACATGAGAATGAGCGCTGCCTTGGTCAGAGGGAACTCAGAGTAATCAACGACAACTTTCCCATCATTATTTCGGCCTTCTTTTTTATAAGAATCTGAATCAATCAGCTTGAATTGCATGCCCAATGAAATTACATTTTTTGAAGGTCGTGGATCATTCTCAGGCCTTCGCTCCAACCTCATGGTACAAAGACTTAAAAATAAAAATAAACACAAAAGAGCAAGAGTGGATAAAAATGAAAACTTGGCGGCATTTCCGGAAATGATTTCTTCCCGCTCATCGCGATCTTGAATGCGTGCAAGTTTTTTTAACAGTCCGTCCCTTAAAGTTTTTGAGAAGAGCATTTTAATGCTGAGATAAAGACTACCGATGGTCCAAATAATAAAAATCCATCCTAACACATCCCATAGATGCCGCCATATCGGAGATAAGTTCTCCCCTGCGTCTTCAGGATAGGCCATAATTCCCCAGGCAAAGAGAATCACAAGAAACGGAATGGCATAAACAATATACTTAACCACAATTCGATCAAATTTACTCATGACTTTCTCCCCTTGTTTCTCACCTTAAAAACGGATTCAATATCGGTCTTAAAGAAAATGGCGATTTTGAATGCCAGTTCGAGTGATGGATTGTAATTGCCATTTTCAATGGTATTCACGGTCACTCTAGTGACACCGATTTCATCCGCAAGTTGTTGTTGGGTAATCTGGTGTTTTGCGCGCAGATCACCGATAGAATTATCAATTTCTAACGTTAGTTTTGTTTTTCCCATGAATGTAAAATAAACTATACACTCCTTAGTGTAAAGTTTATTTTACAGAAAAATTTTCATGCATATAAAATTTATTGAAACAAGGAAAAGCGCGGATCGAGAGAGTGCTCAATATCTTTAATCACACCGTCACTCTCATGCAGATCCCTTTTGGTAAATCCCACCGTAATGTGCGGATAGAAGCTTTCGGGATCAAAGGCCTTCTGATCACCACCCTTGGCCACGAATGCTTTCTGAATCCGCCGACGAATCTGCAAAAGATCCTCAGACTGAACTATCAAAAAAAATGTCTCAAGCGGCAATCCGCCAGAAATGATTTTACCACTTCCCACGGCCAAGACATTAAAACGCGATTTTTGAATCTCCATGTCCCGGGCAATTTGATTAATTTCGGCCATAGTAAGTTTGCTCTTTAAAGTCTGGGTGAACTCTGGGGGAGTGATGACTGTAATATGCGCTTCTCCACGGGAGATCAAACGAGAGACCACGGCGGGGGTAATTTGGCCAAAGACTTGTTTCACAGGTTCATAACGAACATTCATCACCAGATAGGAATCGAAGGCGCCAGGGCCTTCATAGGTATTAAAAGGCAGCGCCTGGTTGTAATAAATGTCTTGAGATAATCTGATCAATACTCTTTGATTGGTAATTTCTGAAAAATAATCGCCGCCAAACAACGCCGCCGGCAATAAGCAGGTAAGCAAAAAGAAAGCTAAAATATTTTTAATTATCACGGTTGAATCCTTCGGGATGTCGATATCCTCTCCGTCTGATTCTGTTAAGCTGCCGTATAAAAAGTACATACTATCCATAGCGTCTGCCAGGAGTGAAAACAGCAATGAAAAAGGCCAGAAGGCAGATAAGCATTGGGATTAAGAAAATATATTCAAGAGACAACAATCTCATGCAAGAACTCATGACTAACGGGCCGGTAATGGTTCCCACCCCGAAAAAAATAGAAAATAACGAATTCGCTGTGGGAAAAATATCGGAAGTTGTGCGCTCCTTAAGAAGCGAGAGTGAAATCGTATAAAAGCCACTGGTGGTTCCACCAATAACCAGTGCATTGATCCCTAAGAGCATTAGATTAGCGCGGGAAAAATAACTCAGGCCCAAAAGAATGGCAGATAGAAAATAGATCGCCGCGATGAATTTTGCACGATTTGTCTTATCGGCGATAATGGCGATAGGCAGATTCAAAAGGATGGAACCAGTCAGGAAGATGGCCAAGGCCTGGCCGACAATTTCATCACCGAAATTACTTTTTAAAATATACACGGGCAGCAAACTGGTCAAACCTCCTTGCAGAAATCCGAAGGTAAAAGCACCGCTTAAGGGCAAAATAAGCGCCACAAGAAGTCGCTTGTTAAAAAAGCTTTCCTTACGCTCATTGAAAGTTTCATTTTTAACCGTGAGAAGCAATCCAGGCATGCATAGACAAACAACACCGCACACCAGGAAAGGGAGCCAGTCCGCAATTGAAAATAAATGGATGGCGATCAGACTGCCGGGTATCAATCCTGCGTAGATGGCAATGGAATAAAAAGCAAAACTCTTGGCGCTAGACTCCTGAGCGCTATACAAAAGAATGAACGACTCATTGGCAATAAAAATCCCGGATAATCCTATTCCCAAAGTAATGGAAAGGATGGTCCATAAGATATAATTGAAGGGAAGGGTATATCCCAAAACCGAAAGGGCGACGATACTCATAGATATCATCGAAACAAATTTCAGACCGCGCTGGCGAATCAACACCTCCACCGGCCAAGATGCCACAGTAATCGCCAAATATCCCAATGATGACTGCAGCCCAATCAGGAAGGTGCTGATGCCTTTTTTCTCTAGGATAAAACTAACCAAGGCCGTCTTGATTCCCAAAATCAAACCGATAAAAACCGCCACTGCAAGAATGGGAAATATTTTTTTCACATTGTCACCGTAATTTATTCAATTCTCTCACACATCTCTTGTAATATTTATTAATCTCCAACAAAAAATCCTCTTCATGTGAAAACTTGCCTTTTACCCAGGCATTAATGGAATCACGAATATAGGACAGCACACTTTTACTTATTGTGCTGTTAACCTGCATCACCAGCGATGGCGAGTCCTTTCGTGATTTAAGATAATTATCCAGGACATAAGAACATAATTTCTTCCACAATTGATAGCTGCTGTCTCTGATAAATCCTGCATCGGGGTATTTGAACTCGTAGTTCAGATAGGCCCTCTCTATTTCATCTTCCTGGATAATGGGTCCTTTGAGAGCAAGCCCCTCTCTCTGAAGCAATTTTTCAATTGCCGTATCACGATGAATCTTCATCTGATAGGTACCGTAGGGGAAATGTTCAACCCCAATCTCCAACAGGAATTCGGCCGATTTTTTCAGATTCTCAAGTGTCGACCAGGGATTAAAAAAAATGTATCCGCACTCAAAATAGATATTGGTCTTTTCCAGCAGGGCAATCACTTCATGGACGCCTGAGGGAGAGGTTCCCTTACCAAATAATTTTATTTCATCATTATTGATGCTTTCTATGCCGATAAAAAGATGACAAAGCCCGACAGATTCCAATAGTTCGATTCTGCTTTTATTCAAATCATCCGGGCGGCAAGAAATGGAAAAGTCTATCTTAAGCTTTCGCCTGGTAATTTCATGGCAAAATTGACGTAAGTATTGATCTTCTTCATCACTATTTGTTGACTGAAAAAAATTATCACAACGAAAAAGGAAAATCCTACATCCTTTGGCGTAGAGAGATTCAACTTCATTAAAAATCGAGGTTAGACTACGGCGACGAGTTTTGGGGGCATTGGAAATCTTGTGATATGTGTCCAGCACACAAAAGGTACAACTCCCGTAACATCCACGCCCCAGCTCTATTTGCTGAAAAGGTAACATTTTTCCCGATTCGACATCATATCTTTCGATCAGCGGAAGGCGATCAAGGTCAGATTCGCCTCTTCGAGAAGGAGTTGTGACAATTTTATTATCTTGATCACGATATTTTATGCCTGCAACCTTTCTCCAATCTGTACTGTCTGTGATGGTCTGAAGCAAATCTGTGGTAGCTCCTTCACCTTCTCCCATCACGACAGAATCAAATTGTTCAAATTCTTGAAGAAGCTCTTCGGCAAAACTCGTGGCGAACTGCCCACCCGCCGTTATGTGTCCATGGTAGATATTCTTCTGTTTCAAAATTTTTATAATTTCGAGTGTGCCTACTAAGTTATAGAGATTCAAGGAAAGGCCCAATAATTTAGGCCTGTAGCGCGAGATTAAATCCACCGTTTCGACGATGCTAAGTCCATCAAAATTTGCATCAATAACCTTGCAGGAAAAACCGCGCGCCTTAACGTAGGCCGAAATGGCACCCATGCCATAGTGAATGGACATGCCTTGATTTTCAAAAATACCCATAAATCGCTCAATGGGATTATGAATTTTGACATTGCCGTGGACCAGTAAGATGTCCACTTCAAGCTTCACTTGCATGATCAACTCGCTCCCAATCCAATATTGCACTCAAGATGAAACTCTATTATATTACATAATGGAGATATCTCTATGACAAATATGGCCAACCAGCAGATATCTGCACGTCTGCAAACCTTAATTTCCAATATTTCTGATCTAAGTCCTGAGAAAGTTTCCCAAAACAAACATTTCATCAAGGATTTGAAATTTGATTCGCTTAAGACGGTTGAACTTATTATGGCCATCTATGAGGAATTTGGAGTCGAAATCTCCAAGGATGAAAGCATCAAGCTGCAGACGGTAAAAAATCTTCTCGATCTTCTTGAAATAAAAATTAAAGACAGGCCATGAACTATAACTACAAAGGCGTTGGGGAAATCATCGGGATTTCAAAGTTGAACCCTTCTTTCATAGTTTACGATTTAATCAACAGAAGTACCTCTTATAGCTTTTCCCAAGTTGATCAGCTGTCAAGTCAACTGGCCAATAGCTTGGTGGCAAGTGGTATTAAGCGCCAGGACCGAGTCATTATCATGCTCAATGACCCACTCCCCTTTCTTGTTACCTTCCTTGGAACATGTAAAGCGGGCGCCATTACCGTTCCCATTCATGTCCGTGCCGGTCTGGCCAAAGAAGACGTCTTCATTGAGCAGACCCGACATATTATCAACGACTGCTCTCCTGTCTGCATAATTCATTCGGGTAGTTTTAAGCACGATTCCGACCTTCAATCTTTTGCCTATACACACTTAATTGAAAATAATAAACAAGAATCTCCCACCGAAGGTCTGGATTTACGGGATAGTATCGCCCTTCTCCAATATACTTCCGGTTCCACCGGCAATCCGAAAGGTGTTATAATCACACACCAAAATCTGCTAGCAAACCTGGGCATGATCTCCGAAGGACTGCACGCCCAAGACGGTGATTCGAGTTTGTCATGGCTTCCTCTTAATCATGACATGGGTTTAATCGGCGGACTCTTGGCACCAATTGCCCGCAAGTTGAACACTTATCTCATGCCCACCGAATCCTTTGTCGCCCGACCTTTGCGATGGCCGCAAAATCTCTCGGATAAAAAAATCACTTTCAGCGCGGGCCCCAATTTCGCTTTCAGTTTGATTATGAAAATAGTGGAAAGACAAACAGCGCCTATTGAAAACCTGGACCTGCGCCATGTTAAGGCCCTGGTATGCGGGGCTGAACGATGTGATTACCAAACCGCTATGGCATTCACAAAACATTTTGCCAAATACGGTCTGAGAAATGAGGCCATCACTCCCGCCTATGGTTTGGCGGAATGTACCCTTCTGGTCAGTCTGAAAAATTATTTGGTGCCTTTCAAAGTTCTTTCTTTTAACCAAGAACAATTTGTTGTGGATGGAGTGATCGGGCCATGTAATGACGAATCATCCACACAAAAAATTGTCAGCGTGGGAGCACCGGCCCCCGGGGTTGAAATTCAAATCAGAGATGAAAACAGGAACATTCTTGCTCCCGGAAAATGCGGCGAAATTATGGTGAAAGGGCCGTCAAACACTTCGGGTTATTGGAACAATCACAAGACCAACTTTGATCTCTTCGATAATCAATGGCTCAGAACAGGTGATCTTGGTTTTTTTTGGGAAAATGAACTTTACATCACTGGCCGAATTAAGGAACTAATCATTAACCGGGGCCGCAACTTTCACCCTTTTGATATTGAAAAAAGCATTACCATGGTGGAAGGAGTCCAAGAGGGGCGATGCGTGGCCCTTTCAGACAGTAATCAACAATCAGGCACGGAAGAGTTGATCGTTCTTATCGAATCGCCACTCCATAATGCTCAAGATTCAGAAAAGTCCCAAACACTCATCAGTGAAGTCGAAGCCAATATTATTACCCATTTTGACATCACACCGGGAGATATAATGCTGGTTCCGCGCAACACAATTTCCAAAACCACCAGCGGCAAAATTAGAAGGATGCGATGTCTGGAACATTATCACAATTTAAAGCAGGAAAAACTAATCATGATGCGTGAACCAACTGATTTAGACTTGGATGAAATTGTTTTTTTGTGCAAGGAAATCTACGCTACCAATCGCAAGTACAGTCGTTCCTTGCCCCTTTTTACTCATGACTTCGATGAAAAATTCAAATCCTTCATGCAGTCTTGGCTTAAAAACGCCAATAGCATGGCCTTAGTTAGTTGCCATAACAACCAAATCACAGGATTTATCGGCGGATACTATTTTATGGACCCCGACTTTTTTCTAAAACCGGCCTGTTTTATGATTTCCTTCATCAGCGTTCACCCCGAATTCAAGCAACGAAAAATAGCTTCGACCTTGCTCAAGGAATTCCAAGCAAGAATTTTAAAGAAATATCCCAATATTTCCCAAATCGAAGTCGAAGTTTTGATTGGCAACCAGGAAGCTGAGGGATTTTGGAGTAAACAAAACTTCAACGAATTAAAAAAACGTTTGGTTATGACCTTATGAGTTTAACGGACCCTAATGTTAAATTGACTTCGACAGAAACAGTGATCGCACCCGGTTTGAAAATATTTCAAAGACGTTGGGGGCCTTTGAAAAGTGTATCTAACGAAGTGATCTTCTTTTGTCTCCCAGGCGTTGGAGTCACCAATGTTGTCTTCGCTAATTTTGGAAATTATATGGCGAAGTTTGGTTATCAAACACAAGCGCTTGATTTTCGCGGCTTCGGAAGATCATCGGGGAAGCGCGGACATATCGACTCTTTCGAGTATTATTACCAAGACATAAATTTTCTGCTTCAAAAACTGCACGAAGAGAATCGAGATCGAAGAATAATCCTGATAGGCCCCTGCCTTGGTGGGGCCATGGCCTTCAATTTTCTTGAACGCTTCCCAACAACACCACTCTCCGCGCTCGTCATCTTCTCTCCTCTGGCCGCTCCTATATGGGGAAAACCCAATTTGCTCATGCTATCACTCTTTAATATTCTCAAACTATTGGCGCCAGAGCTTCGCGTTTCCATCGGTGGAAAAAGAGGCGCTTTTTGGAGAGAAGGCCATACCGTGGAAGAAATTATTCACGATTCATTCAATGTGCATAAAATTTCTCTTCGCTACCTTGATGAAATGCAAAAATGCATTTCCAATATGAACACTATGACAATCTGTCTCAAACAACCCATGTTATTTTTTCAATCGGAAATCGACATGGTTACCGACAAACAGGTGAACATAGAAATTTTTGCCAAAATTCAGTCTCCCTTCAAAGAATACTGCGAACTAAAAGACACTTATCATGATGCTCTCAACGATGCCACGCGGGAAAACTCTTTTGAACTCTTGCATAAGTGGCTGCAAAATAATCTTATTAAGCAAATGGATGGGGTTTAGGGTTTAAGTTTTTCATCTTTCCTTCGCGGCAAAACTGTTTCCAAGCAAAGGCCCTAGGGTTGGCAAGATATCTATTCGCTGGACCGACATTAAGTTGAAGCAATGCCGGACAAAAGGCCCTCACAACCGAGAGACCGGATGCTTTGATTTTTAGCGGTGTGATATCCGCCAGATAGAGAGGTCCCAGGCCATTGTGGAGAAATTTCTTTGTGATTTTTTCCAAAGGCAGTGGCATTTTTTTTCTGCGTTCAGAGATGATGGCCTTTCCTTCATCAAGAAAATTCAAATATTTCTGGTTTTCTTCACGGGCATAATATAAAAGATGGTCGATAAAATCATTTATTTCATTTTCCGCTTTCTGTTCAATGTGATTATCCTCACGCAGATTCTTTATGGCATAGCTGGTCTGAAAACATTCGAGGAGGGCCTTCTCCATCGCTCTTTGATAGTCGAAATTGCAGGAAGAACCAAATGAACTAAATCCCCTTCCCTGACATTTGGCCAGAACCACGGGAATACCCAGATCGGATTTTAAATCATAGAAAGAAATCACTTCATCCTTGTCGGGAAAAATCTTTTTAATTGTCTTTTTCATGCTCAATGACTGGCCGATTTTAGGCGGAGAATATTTTTTATACCACATCCCCAAAATGGCATCTCTTTCAACTAATTCATAAATGGCCGAGAGCGCCGCCTGTTCAAAACTCTGATGGCATGCTGTCCCCGATGAAGTGGGGATAATAAATGGCTTACGGCATTCCTTTTTTTGGTAAGAAAGAAAAATGAAGGGGGCAGGGATATAGATTTTCTGGCCACTGAGAATTTCCCTGGTCTCAACCCAATGAGTTTCAGACTTGGATGAAAATGGCACAAAAGCGAAATCAGGCAACTTATATTGGGCCTCAGAAAAAAGCAAAAGCTCGGACGGATTTAACAATCTCAGCTTTCCGCAAAGTTGTTGGTAACTTCCAAACGGCAGTTGCTTCAAAATATATTTTCTTAAAGCATGCCGTTCTATATCTTCCCCAATGGCCTGGATAATTGCCAAATCTTTGTCGCATGAAAATCCTCCGCACCCGGATTTTGTCGAGGCGAAATAGAGGCCGTCAATCTTCTCAACCTCATTGGGCGCCCCCAAAGACATCATCGTTTTGAGCTGTTTTTTCCTATTTTCCATTTTGAAGGAATTCCAAATATGGTTGCGTATGCTTTTGCAATTTATTGAAAAAAGAACTCATGATGAGGTGTTTAAATCCTTCTCTCACCCTTCCTTGAATCATTTTCCCGGCACCTTTGAGCGGGGTATAGTATTTAATCATAAAATCATTGAAGGATTTTTGGGCCTCATAGGCCGTCATAGAGGCCGGGCGATAGACAAAGTGTAAATAATCGTAATAATCCCAGTCCTCGGTTAAAATACGTTGCTCGGCCCTCATCTTCTTCCCCAGCGGGGAAACGCCGAATGGCGTGAGAATGCTGAGAGCAAAAGAATTCATCTTGGATTTATGCACAAAATCTTCGATGATTTTTAATGAATCAGGAGTGTCCTCTTCATATCCATAGCTGAAAAATCCATGCACCCAAACTCCTTGATCCTGTAATTTCTTAATGGCATCGAAATAAATTTCTGTTTCTTTGGTTTTGCCAAGTTGATTTTCTTTTTTCGAACGTGTGACCGGATTGACGGTTTCAAAACCTATTCCTAACGTGATCTTATGGTGTTGCATTTCCCGTACTAATTCATCGTCATTAACAAAATTGAGAGTGCAGTCGGCCCCCATATGTTTAATTTTTATCCCTTCAGCACGAATTCTTTGCAAAAACTCTCTGATGCGCTTAGCACTTGCAATCCAATTGGGCTCCATGAAATCCACCCTCGGAACCTCGCCTCCGAAGAATTTGGCCATCGAGCTGAACTCTGCCACCATTCTGTCCACTGAAGAAGTTCTCCACCCATCTCCCCAGATCGTGGGAATGTCACAAAAGCTACAATGATGGTTACAACCGCGGGAAAAAAATGGCCGGACAAAATCTGGTTTAAAATCCAAAAGGCCGTAGTTCATGAATGGCAACGAATCAAGATTCTTGACTTGTTCACCAAAAATAATTTTGCGCTGGTCTGTTCCTTTCAAGACACCGTCTATTACATTTTCAAGTTCCCCGACAATGACATGATCGGCATGACAACTTGCCTCCTCATAATAATGGGCGATGTGAGGGCCTCCCATAATAATTTTTCGATCTTTCAGTTGTGTCGCCAAGTGATAACATTTATTGGCGGTGGCGGTGTAGACGTTGATCATCACGGTATCGCCGGTTATATGCTCGGGCCTAACTTCACCGTTGATTTCACACAATTGCTCAACTTCATATCCCATCTGATTTAAAATCGTGGCCAGCCAAAGGTTAGTGGCAAAATATTCCTTCCCACTGCCGGTCATTTTGACAATTTTTCCGGCCGTTCGCATTTTCTTTAACATTCCTAAATAAAAGGGGGTGATCAGGCCGACAATGGATATTTTTTTGGATCTCATCATTTCATCATAAGGGTTTTTTTATAAATATTGAATAAGAGCACCAGCAATAGTAGCGTAATTCATTATGGAAGTAACTTTTATTATCCCCAAGGTAGAAGACCTCACTGTCGCCATCTTCTCATTCGGTATTCCTTATATCTCTTCTTTCGTAAAGCAACACGGTCATAGCGTAAAACTGATCAACGGCCAGATCCTCTCGGATAAAAAATATAAAACGCTTATCAATAGCATCACCTCCCCGGTTATCGGAATAAGTACCTACCACTACGATATTCGTGAGTTCTTTGAGTTAACTCACTTTCTCAAGAAAAAATATCCGCAAAAAATAATTGTCGCCGGAGGCAGAGGTCCGGCAAGTTTTCCCCTCGAATATATTTTCTCTCATGGATGCGCAGACTATATCGTCCTCAACGAAGGGGAAATTCCATTCAACCAGCTCCTGACCCAAATGCAGGCAGGAAATTTCTCGCCGGAAAATGTTCCCAACTTGGCCTATTTGAAAAAGGGCAAAATAACCTTGTCAAAACAGCAAGATGCTTTGATGGAAAATTTGGATAATCTGCCTTTTCCTGATCGCGATTTAATCGACCAGAATTTTTATTTGAAATTGCAGAAAAAAATCACCGGTGAGCGTCTCATCAGAATTGTAACTTCCCGCGGCTGCCCGCATGTCTGCCTTTTCTGTGACAAATCCGGTATGGGTAACAAAATTCGCCTGCGAAGTGCCGACAGCGTCATTGCCGAAATTGAATTTTGCATGAAAAAATATAAAACCAATCACTTTTTTTTCATTGATGATTTATTCGTACATTCCAAATCTCGCTTAATCGAATTTTGTGAAAAAATACTGCAAAAAAAACTCAAAATCCGTTGGGAGGCCCATGCCCGCGTCAATTCCCTTGAACCAGACCTCTATCCTTTGCTAAAAAAATCGGGACTTGAACAACTCTTCTTTGGCATCGAATCAGGCAGCCAGACCATCCTGGATCGTATCCAAAAGGGCATTTCAGTGCCAGATATCAAAAAGACTCTCCAGCTATGTCGCAAACATGCCATCAAGTCTTTTGGATACTTTATTGTTGGGGTCCCAGGCGAAAGTAAGAAAGATCATGAGGCCACCCTCAAACTTATCGAAGAAGGGCCTATCGATGGAGTTGAGGTTTTCTACCTCCTACCCTATATGGGCTCACCTATTTTTAATAAGTTATATGATAGAAACAGCTTTTCTTGGGAAGACTATTGCGAATGGACCGATGTTTTAGACTTTAAACCTTCAATGAAATCTTTTCTAAAATATCACTCGGATTATGATCCCTCTCAAGCAATTGAAAGAATTATGTCCAAGGCCCCCCGGTCCGCCAAGCAGCAGAAGCCGTGATTTATTACAATCCGTTTGACAAACACCAGACTGGGGCCTAAAAAGAAAGTGTTTAGCTATTCTAAACCTAAAGAAGTGAGGAAATTATGAAAAGCAAAAAAACCAAAAAGAAAGTTATCCTTTGCACCGTTCGCGGTTAATTTAAATTTACTTTTTTTACTCAAACCCGCAGGCAAACACCTGCGGTTTTTTTTTGTATTGCAAACCTCTTTCACCTCCACCAAGATACTATCAAATTTATATTAACGCGGTGATCATGCAAAAACTGGTCGCTCTCATTGCACTTTGGATGCCTTTACAATTGTCTCTGGCCTCAGAGGGGGCAATGCAATCCTCGCTCTCGTGGTGGAATGCCGTCAGTTACCGCGACCTGGTGGAATCACCGCTCAATCCCGACAATAGCACATTGCAATTGCCGCAATGGCTGGGAACCTCCGAGATCAGACCGGATGTAAAATTGATTCATGATCCCTTCGTGCTCCGAACGCGCCCACGGCTGATTGGAACTTTCTCGCATACCACCTGGAGCGACAATCAAACCGACTCCGAAACCTCTGGAAAAATAAAATGGAGTGAAGCCTATCTCTCGTATGCGGCCATGGAAGGGCTGACATTGACCTATGGACTACAAAACTTCCAATGGGGGCCGGCCGAAGCCGCTAGTCCCAGCAATCAAATCTTTCATGAGACTATTCAAGTGAAAGATGTTCTTTACGAAACACGCGGCCATCATCTGCTGCGAATAAACTACACTCCCCTGCAAGAATTGAGCGAGGTGCTCTTGGTGGAAATATCGGAGAATGGCGATCCAGAATTTATTGCAGAAGAAAAATTCACCCAGAAAGTGGTTCTCAAGAGTGAATATGCGTGGAACGGAGGGGCCGATTATGTCGGTCTCGTCTTAGGCCATAGGTATCAGGAAGATTCTTGGGTTGGAGAATATATCAATCTGGAACTTTATGAGGGTCTTTCACTCTATCTTGATGCCAGTCAGGAGAAGGGATCTGCCGTATGGTACCCTACCAAGGATGCCAACAATACGATTGCTATGTCCCAATCCCAAAAAAGCAGTCAACATATCTATCAATATTCAGTTACCGGACTGCGCTATGTATTTGAAAATGGCAACGATGTCCGTCTGGAATGGATTTTTCAGGAAGCAGGCTATGGAGAGGCGGAAGTTTTTTGGGCCTGGACTGCGCTTACTTCAAAAAACATCATGCAATTGATGCTATTGCAGCAGAATGCATCGCGCGTCGAAAGAAATGGTTTGAGTTTTCCCGGCCAAGATTACATATTTACTTCCCTAAGAATTCCCGATGCTTTTAAATTTAAGGATTGGACTCTCTATGGGCGTTTACTGGCTTCGATTCATGACAATTCGATGTCTTCACTTCTAAGCTCAGAAAATGCCATAGGGGAAGCAGGGACTCTTTTTGCAACATTAGGATTCACCATGGGGAAGGAAGATTCTGAACTTAGAGGTAATGTATCGACGGCGTTCACTTTGGGATATCGCCATTCTTGGTAAATATGTTTAGTAGGAAACCAGCACGATAAGGATGTTCTGATGCAGAAAAAAAGCATTGTAAAATTAGAAGCTGTTAATAAAAATTATCAGCTTGGGCAAACCAGTATCAGCGCTCTCAAATCCGTTAATCTGGAAATTCATGGAGGCGAATTCACTGCGGTAGTAGGGGCTTCTGGCTCGGGGAAAAGTACCTTACTCAATATCATTGGCTGTATCGATGTGCCTGATTCGGGAGTGGTGTTGATTGACGGAGTCGATATCTCCAAAATGAGTGATAATCAGCAAAGTGATCTTCGCAATCAAAAGATTGGTTATATTTTTCAATCTTTCAATTTGGTGCCGGTCCTTTCAGTTTATGAAAATGTCGAGTTACCTCTCTTGATCAATCATGAGGTAAGCGAACAAGAGCGAGCACGCCGAGTTAAAGAGGCCATTCTTGAGGTAGGACTTGAGCCATTTAGCAAGAACAGACCGGATCAACTCTCCGGAGGCCAAAGACAGCGCGTGGCGATCGCCAGGGCCTTGGCAGGTCATCCCTTGTTGGTGCTTGCCGATGAACCTACCGCCAATCTTGACTCGGAGAATTCCGGCAAAATCATTGAGCTGATGCTTTCGCTCAATAAAAATAAAAATGTAACTTTTTTATTTTCCACTCACGATGAAAAACTGGTAAGTCGAGTCAGCCGCGTCGTGCATATTAAAGACGGAGCTGTGCAAACATGAGGCAACTCTGGTTTTTGGCCCTTCGAAATCTTGGTAGAAATACGCGGCGAAATATCGCCACAGGGTCTGCTATTGCCCTGGGCTTTGCTGGTATCCTTCTTTTGGGCGGCTATGTCCATCGCGTTTCAAATTATCTGCGCGTCTATACCGTTTATGTCATGCATACCGGACATATGGCCATGTTCGCTCGTGATGGATTTGAGAAATTTCAGTACCAACCGCGAAAATTTAGCATTAGCAATTCGGCCCAAATTGCTATTGAGCAAGCGCTAAAAAATGAAACTCAAGTGGACTTTTCTGAACGACAGCTATCAGGGGCGGGATTGATCGGCAATGGACGGATTTCCATTCCTTTTTTTGCCCAAGGTTATGAACCATCCATCGATCAGCGCCTGCAGAGCAACCCGGAAGTTTTACGATGGATCAACAAAGACGGTTATTTTTCCAAGGGAAAAGGGCTTTGGAATTATAGCGAAGACATCGGTGCTTTGGCCCTGAGTGGGGGACTGGCCTTACGCTTGGGGAAGAAACTTGTCTATGATGAAGGCGGAGATGCCAATGTGCAACTCATCTCTGGAACATGGCAAGGCGCTTTGAACGCCATTGATGCCGAAGTGGTGGCCCATTTCAATACCGGTTTTCGGGAAAGCGATTTCTCCGCCATCTATATCGGTTATAAAAGACTGCAACAGTTGTTCGATACAGAAAGCGTTGGACGATATTCGATTTGGCTCAAAGATCCTGGCCAAGTTAAAAAAGTGGCAAAACGCTTAACTTCAAAACTTAAGGACAGCGGCATTGATGTTGAAGTGCTCGCTTGGGATGAAGAGCGCTTGTCCCCCTATTACACCGGCACAATGCAATTTCTCAATTCTCTGGTCACCTTCATTGGAATAGTCCTCGCCAGCATTATTAGTTTTTCAGTGCTCAACTCCACCACGATGACTGTGGTTGAGCGCTTGCAGGAAATCGGAATGTATCGCTCGGTGGGATTCCGTCGCTCCCAAGTCTCTCGCCTGTTCGTCAATGAATCATGTTGGCTTGCTATCGTCTCGCTGATCGTTGGGGCCGTGCTTGGATATATTTCCATCTACTCAATTAACGCCGCGAAAATAATCTATTATCCGCCCGGTGTTCCCGATGGACTGCAATTGCGCTTAGTCGCCAGCACGCCATTCTTATTTAAATCCGGTGCAATTATTTTACTTTTAACTTTACTCACCACATATTTCGCGGTTCGAAGAACTCTGCGAATGCGCGTGGCCGATTTGTTAGGAGGGATCAGAAGATGATTTCTAAAATTTTACTCATGCTAGGACTACTGTATTCAGCCGCCAATGCGGCTTCGCCCACGATATCGGCCGAGGATTTACTGAAATCCAGTGATCGAGGACGAGGGGCGGCGGTCTCTCTTGAAGGTATTAATTGGACCGCTGATATCGAGACAAAAGAAAATGAAATGACCAGTCAGGCGGTATATCAAATCAAGTGCCGGGGGAACGATGCTTTGGCCGAAGTGACTTCACCACCAAGGCAAAAAGGCGAGGTTATTATTTTTAATGATCGTATTCTTTGGTTCTATAAACCGGGACTGAAAAAACCAGTCAGCATTTCAGCTCGTCAAAAGCTGATGGGCCAGGCCGCGAATGGAGACATCGCCTCGACTCAATATTTTCGTGACTACGATGGCACAATTTTGGGTGAAGAGGTCGTCGATGGGAATAAAACATTCAAGCTTGAACTGGTGGCCAAGGCCAAAAATGTGACTTACGACAAAATTCGATATTGGATTTCGAAATCGCAAAAGCTGGGAGTCAAGGCCGAGTATTTAACCGTCTCTGGCGATGTCTTTAAGACGGCAACCTTTAAATACGGTAACATCATAAAGATTGCCGGCGTGGCCTACCCCTTTGTCAGTGAAATGATTATACGTGACGCCAATAATGCCAACAACGAAACAACGATTCGTTATAAAAACCCCACTGAGGCCTCACATCCCACCAGTATCTTTAATGTGAACAATTTAATTCGGTAGGTGATACAATGACTGATCGCCCTCGCATTCGCGTGATGCTTCTCTTGGCCTTCCGAAATGTGCTCCTGAATTGGCGTCACAGCCTTGCTACAATGCTGGCCATCGCGGCCGGTTTTTCCGCTGTTTCACTCTTTGATGGCTTTATCAATGATATGAATAAGGAAATGGTGGATCGCTATATTAATCGTGGGATGCTCGGGCATGTGGTGATCGAAAAACAAGGTGCCAGTAAATCGACCAGTGAGGACCCATGGACCGATACTTTGTCAGTGCAGGAACAAGACTTTATTAAATCTTTCGTAGAAAAAAATAAGCGCGTATCGGCTTCGATGCGTTTCCTTTCATTTATGGGTCTGGCGTCTAATGGCCGCATCAGCACTGTCTTTGCCGCCCTTGGATATGACGTGCAAGAAGGGCTCAAGTTTCGTGGCGAGCGCTGGAAATGGGATGCGGTTGCCGGTAAACCGCTCTATATGTTTGAAAAACCTGTGATTCTTCTTGGGAGTGGTCTGGCACGACATTTGGATTGTGAGCTGCCTGATGATTTCAATGTCAATTATAATTCGGATGGTTCGTTGATAGCAGAAGAACGCCCCTTCTCGTGTCAGAATCCCAATTTACAGCTTTCGGTTACGACCGAGCATATTCAGGTGAATGCCGTCAATCTCATGGTGGGAGGGATGGTGGATATTCAACTGCGAGAATATAATAATCGGATCGTGGTCATGCCCCTAGAGACGGCCCAAAGACTGGTGGATAGTGATCGCGTTTCTCGTGTGTCTATTTTATTGAAAAATCATTCCGATATTTTTCCTTTCATCCGCGAGTTTCAAGCGGAAGCGAAAAAACAAAACAAGCATTTTGATGCCGTTCGATGGCTGGATCATTCCGTTGCCGCCACTGCACGTGGTGGAATGGAGATTCTTTCCACCTTCCGCAATCTCTTTCTTAGTGTCGTGGCCGTCATTGCCGCCATGTCAGTCGCCAATACCATGATGAAGAGTATCAATGAACGCATTCGTGAAATTGGAACATTACGAAGTATCGGCTTTCGCAGAAGCGATATTATTTTAATGTTTTCTTCGGAAGGTTTTTTTATCGGCGTATTTTCTTGTATCGCTGGTTTAATTCTGACGGTTCTCTTAGGCCTTATCATCTCACATGCCGGCCTTACCTTTAAAGCGGGAATCCTCTCTGCCGCCTTACCAGTGCGAATCTCTTTGGACTTTTCAACCTGGTTTTCCAGTATGATTGTCTTATGCCTTATTACCCTGGGCGTTTCATGGTTAGTTTCTCGAAAGGCCGCCCGAACAGTCATCGCCGAGACCATGCGACACGTAGCCTAGTGTGGAAGGCCCAAAATCTTCGCAATTACGACCAGTTAAAGTCTAGCTTCAGCCATTTTTCTTCCCTATTTTGGCGCCCAAACGGAAGTTAGAATGGATTTAACCCTACAAGAAAACAGATTGGAGCGGAACCAAGACCTTTCCAAAACAAGACCCCAAAAACAACTCCCTTTTGCAACGGTCCCGCTCCAACCTGTTTCCAAATTGAAAATACCTAAAAATGTTCTTTTTAAGAATCGCACCCAGAAATAAATAAACTTGTCTTTTACTTTTGCGGAAGGATCACGACCTTCGGGTTGACCTGTGGCACTCTCGTTCTCATCAAGTATAAGGGGTATTGTGCTGAGAAATTGAAAAGCTTATTTGTGGTCATATCTTGATTTTGTTTGGAAAGAAAATTTATTAACTGTGGTGAAACATGAACATGGACCGTTAATTCATTGCCTTTTTCTTCTGCAATTGAATACTCCAGGCCAATGCCGTATTCCCGTTGTTTTTGAATGAAATATTTCAACATGTGAACTGGTGTCGAGGCATGAGCGTAATCATCAAAGATGAGACCATGATTCGCTTGAGTCATTAAATTCAGATCAGCAGCAAAATCTAATTTCACGGCATGTTTCTGAAAAAAATCGGCCACATCCTTCACCAAAAGGGTCGGAATAGGAAAATTTAAGATATCGAAAATGGCACCTGGAATTTTGCTGTCACTAAGAAATTTATTCCATTCTTTCGTCAGTGTTTTTTCGAAGACCTCAATCAGAGGGCGAATTTTCCGCGAAGTCATAAGAGGAATACTGAAATAGTGCTTGGGAATTTTAAGTCCACTTCGCTTATAAAAAGACATCTCCACTTTACCTAGCCTAGGAATGTCCTCAATCTCGGCACTGCCGTAGTAAAAGCAGTTGGGATCTTGGACTTTAAAAGCGCGAGTGAATTCCATCCAAAAAAATAAATCAGGCGCTAAAATGCCGTTTTCAATTTTGGAGATGTTTGACTGTGAAAGATTAAACTCTTTGGCCAATTCAGACTGACCATAACCATGAAACTTTCTTATGGCGTAAAAAACACGTCCGGTATTCAAGCGAATCGAAGATTCGCTGAGATTCTTCTCAATGGTTGTTTCTTTTATAGTATTTTTCATAATAATTCATTATAGAACATATTTATCTTGGAATTGAACAAAATATTTGGCAAATTTTGGGTAGAAATTATTTCGCGCAGGATTAACTGTGTTCAATCACACGGCAAGAGATTGAGAGCAGTTAAAGTCACAGAAATGTTACTCAAAAATCGCATTGAGAGTCATGGCCAAACGCAAACCGGCCTCTGTCAGGCGTTTTTCCAGCATTGGTTTAAACTGATAGCTGTAATTATAACCAAGCTTTGGGATTGAAGTGGCAGGGAGATCTTGCGCTTTATTACAATAATTTTTCAGGCCCGGGACTTGAGGCAAATTAGACGCTGGATCTGCGGTAACTTCTGCAGGATAAATTTGTGCGCGCAGCAGCTTTGATTCCTGGGCCCAGTCAAGCACCGTTCCTTTTTGCATGCTGGCGATCTCTTCGGCGGTTAATACGTTTAAAAAAGAAACCCATTCGGTAAAACTTAAATGGGTAAAGTCAATCATACTTTCATCCCATAAAGCATGCAGGTTGGTGGCGACATTATGATAAGTCACTTTACAATCATTGCCGCCACGATCGAGGCCATTACCTACATGCAGCGGCTGGTGAATATCACCAATCAAATGAATTAAAAATTTTAAAGCAAAAACCTTGGTTTCCGCATTTGTTTCTGAATTTTTTAAAAGCTTGATATTTTCTTCAATTGCCGCCACAAGAATGCCAGTCACTTTGTTTGGATCGAATTGATCCTGTCCATCGGCCCATTCGGTGTAATGCCAGCTATAAGTATAGGCATAAGTGGAATCAGATTTGATTTCATCAGGCCAATTGGCAACGCGCGCGAGTGATTGCCCTTTCAATATTCGCCCTACAGCGACTTGGGCCTTGAGAGTTAAATAATTCTGGGCCAGTTCTCCCACCACGCGATGGCCGGTAGGTCCCCAAGCAAAAGCGGGTTGAAACATAAGAGTGATGATAAAAAGGATCATTTTTTTCATACTGCACTCCTTAAACAAGGAAACAAAAGACGCGGGACATTAGCACATTTTTGTGACTTATAAACTCTTTTTATCGCTCTGTTTTCATCCTCCCCAACTTGGCAATAATGTCTGGCAAAAATTCTTTTCTGCAATCTTTCTGAAAAACAGTAAAAAGATAACTATATGATTTTTAAGGACCCATTGCCTCAAAGAGAAAAGTAGTTAACCATAACAGAATGCCAGAAAAACCAGAGTATAGTCGCGTACCGATTGAGACTATTCAAAAGTTTGGTGGAGAAGTTCCATTTGATCTGTTTCTGCGCCTTTCCGATGACAAGCTGGTTCGCATCAGTAACGCCAACGACGATCTGAAGGAGTTACTGTCCCATTATATGGAAAAAGGGGTGAAAGAGATCTTTGCTTTGAAGGATGATTATTTAAAATTTTTGCAAATGGTAAACAAAGAGCTTACCACCAAATTTTTTAAACATGACACTTCGCCTGAAGAAAAGCTGGAAATACTACAAAATTCCTTTAATGTGCTAAAAGCTTCTTTGATCAGGGGAGGGGTATCAAAAATTTCGGTTGATCTGGCCATGGAATTGGCAAAAAAATCGGGCGAGTTTATTTCCAAGCACATGCTGACCAAGGAATTTTTCAACAAATATAAAGGAAACTGTTGTAGTGAATACATTCGATCATTATTTGTTGGATCAGTTGCAGTCTCCATGCTTGATACACTGGAGTGGAAATCAGACACGGTCAAAGAACACGTCATGCAGGCCCTGCTCTTGCGTGACATCCTCCTTTCCCCTGAAGATTTTGTCAGCATCGCGCAATGTCGTGAAGGCCCCAAAAATTTACCCGCAGAGGTCTACAATCATCCAAAGGGGACAGTGGAACTGCTAACGAAAGATGGCTGCCGTGATTTCAGTCCCGATGTATTGGTCATGATTGAGTGTCATCACGAACGCCCTGATAATAAGGGCTTTCCAGGCAGAGTGAATGAGCTAAGTATCCCCATCTTGCCGGCCATGCTTATCGTGGCGGAAGAATATATCGGCCATGTGATCGAAGCCTCGTTTTCCGTTGATGCCCGAAAACTTGCCTTGAATGCATTGGCAGGAATTTACAAAAAAGGAAATTATCGAAAGGCCTTCGAGGCAATCAAAATCGCCATCTAGACTTGAAAAGAGAAAAGAGCGTTTTCCCGAGTAAACAAATCATCGACAAACCAGATATACCTACTCGGTCATCCTAAAAAAATCTTACTATTCGTGGATTTCAAACCATTTTGATTGCATTCCCTTGGAAGTGCCCTCTCTAGCAACATATAATCGCGCTAATTCACAAACTGTTTTAACCTGCATTTTTGCAAAGGAGTTTGTTATGCAATTTTTGAAATGTTTGCTCGTGGCCCTGCCCTTTTTATTTGTCAGTTCCTTCGCGAGTGTCGAAGGATTGTTTCATGTTGAAACCCCTTTTTCCTATACCAAGGGAAATAAGTCTGTGACGGTACCAGCAGGAGATTATAATGCCGACTTGAACACCAGAAGCTCTTCCATGACTTTGAAATTCAAAGATCAAGCTGGTGAAAAGCATAAAATCAAAATGGAAGTTCCTCGAGATTCAGTTCCCTCACGTAATGGCAGCTTCCATTACGAAAGTACGCAAATTGAACAACCTTTTGATCTCTCTGGTCAAGTGACCACCGAAGAAGAAAGAACCCCAACCCAGTCACGTTACGAGAGTTGTACTTATCAACGTCCAGTGCAAGTTTGCACCATTGATCCCTATGGCCGACGCATTTGTCGCGTGGAATACAGAACAGTGTATGGAAATCACCAAGTTCTCTACCACTACCTCATAGCTAGACGATCAACGCTTGTTACTCTCGAAGGGGCCACAGATCGTAGCGCACTTGGAGCATTCACAGGCAAGCAAAATATTGAAAATATTATTACTGAATACGTCGGTCCCTGCAATTAGACTTAGGGCCCTTACTTGATGCCCAATTCTTCAAGAGCAAACTTGGCCATGGTTTTAACCGACTCATCCTTATCTTGCAGCATCTTTTTTAAAGTTGCTGCAACTTGAGGTTGAGTCGCACCACATCGTTTGAGACCTGAAACAGTAGCTTGTCGGACGGAAGCCACCTTATCCTGAAATGATTTGCTTAATAGTTCGGCATTGGATTTAACCACACTGCATAGATCACCCAGTGCCGAGGCGGCATTGGCACGGCGCTCAGAAGATTTATCCTTTACTAAAATCCCCCCCAACTCTTTGGATAATTTGGCCTTATCAGCTTCGGGTAGCTGCTGCATCTCATCTAAGGCCTTATTATATTCTTCATCAAAGCTAACATTGGTATTCATCGTTACTACGCGCTCCGCAAGAGATTTGGGCGCGGCCGCGAAGCATGGAGAGGTTAAAGCGGTCATTAAAATGCAGATGCTAAAAAAAGATTTACTAATTTTCATAAATGATCCTCAAATGTGAAGGGGAATCCTTTAATTCTTTACGACAAAGTTTAATTTGAAAAGAGGAAAAATTTTTTACTGTCTAACATTATTTTTTATCTTCAATCTTGTAGTCGCATGTCGAACTTTCAGATATTATGGCGGCAACTGCACTCCAAACCCAGGGGGACACACACATGGCCAACAAACTCGACCGTATTTCCTTTGGTAAAATTGTTCAAATCCGCGAGAGACTCTTAAAAACCCAAGCCACTGGAAAAAAAGTTTACCGCTTTGAATCCGGTGATCCTAGCTTCAGCGTATCTGATCAGGTTATCAATGCCATCCGGCAGGCGGCGGAAACGGGAAAGACCCACTATATTCCCAATGATGGGATCCCTGAATTAAAAAAAGAACTTCAGCTTAAACTGGAGACGAAAAATAAAATAAAACTCCCAAGCTCCGATTATATCTATGTTACAAATGGTGCCATGCACGCGCTTTACCTGGTCTGGCAATGTCTTCTCTCTCCTGGTGATGAAGTCATCGTTCCTGATCCCATGTGGACAGAAGCAGTGGAGAATATTCGCTTGGCCGATGCCACTCCCGTACAAGTTATTCTCTCGCATGAAGATGGATATCGTTACGATCCCAAAAAAATAGCTGCGAAAATTAGCGCGAAGACCAAAGCCATTTTTGTCAATTCCCCTCATAACCCTACTGGGTCTGTGGCAAGCCGTGAAACCTTGCTGGAAATTATGGAGTTGGCGAAACAACATAATCTTTTCATCGTCACCGATGAAGCTTACGAGGATGTGGTCTACGATGTTAAGCATTCTTCCATTGCCGCGTTGGCACAAGAAAAATACCAAGGAGCTGAAGGCGAAGCCTTGCAGCGAAAAATTATTAGTATTTACTCGTTTTCGAAATCCTACGCCATGAGCGGTTTGCGCGTCGGGTATCTGGTTACGCTGGATGACTCAGTTCGCGAGCGAATTTCCAAACTTCTCCGTTGTACCATCAATGGCGTGAATAGTATCGCTCAATGGGCCGCTATAGCTGCCCTTCGAACTCCGATCGATCATCTTGAAGGCATGAAAAAAGAATATCGAGAGCGCCGCAAATTAATGCTCAATGCTCTGACTGGTATTCCCGGACTTCACCCTTTTGCTCCCGATGGTGCCTTTTATCTTTGGTGCAAAGTTGATCCAAAACTTTATCAGCGTCTGGGAGTGAAAAACGCTGATGAAGTTTCGAACGCCCTAGCAGAAAAAGGTATCGGCAGTGCACCCGGTGATAGTTTTGGCATTCATTGCCACGATGCCATTCGTTTTGCCTATAGTTGTGCGACGCCAATGGTGATCGAAGGCACCACCGAGCTGGCGCGTTTTTTTGGGAAATAAAAAGACTTTCTAAGCATGAGTCCAATCACTCATGCGACTTTTAACAAGATCATTTTCGTCAGATAATTAAATTATTATCTTTATTTCATCTTGTTGTACAATTTTAGAATTCAAGATTTTCTAATGCGAGGTAATCATATGCTGAAATTTTTTCCATTGTTAATTGGCGCATTCTTGGTGGCCTTCTCTTCCATGGTGCAATCCGAAGACAACAACGATTTGACCCGGGATGAAGTTGCCACCATCAAAAAGAAATTAGTGGCGGCACAAACTGCTCTTGGTGCCCCCCCTGAAGGCTATTCCCGCACCCGCGAGGATTTTGATTTACCGACCTCTGGCAATTCGAGTGAAGGGAAGATGTATCAAATAGGTTCAGGTCTTAGACAGGAATTTGGTAGTAAAGCCAAGCAAGACAGTGAGGCCAACCAGAAAAAAATGGAAGCCGATTTTCAAAAAAAATATGCTGAAGCCATGGCCAAGAATGATTTTGAAACCATAAGTAAACTTGGTATGGAAATGCAGCAAAGTGCCGGTCAAAATATGGCCGGAGCCATGGCGGGCCCCAAGGAACCCATGACTGTGCAAATCCGTTTTAATTCCAATCCCTATGAAGCAATCGATCCGGATGGGGTGGTTTTGGAAAGACCTGGGGTCATCGCCTTAAAGAAAAAAAATCAGTCGGAGGAAAGCAAAGGCAAAGTATCGCTCTATTTTGATCCAGTGACGCTCAAAGATACTAAAAAACTTTCTAAAGTTGAACTCAAAGGGCCAGAGGGAGGAATTACAAAAAAGCTAGCGGTATTCAATATTGCGGTAGAAATCGATGGACCACTGGAAATGGCCGAAGCGTGGTCAAAGAAGATCGATACAAAGACCATCCTTGGTCTGATCGATGGTGCTGCTAAATAGGGTCGTTAGATCTTTTCTGAGTCTTTATCTCGTTTGGATTTACGCCTGCTCTTAAACTGTTCGCGTATCGCTTCTCGATTGGCCTTGAGTTGGGCCATGTACTTTTGTCGAATTTGTTTTACTTCTTCACGATGGTTCTGACGGCGTTGCTTCATACTTTCCTTAAAGGCCTTTTGCTTTTGTTTTAGGTCTTCTCGAATGCTTTTATTTTTCTCTTTATTGCCCATGCTTAGGCCATCAGTCAGGGCCTTGGCCTGCATGATCTGGCCTTTGCCCAAATCATATATCTCATTTTCAAAGGCAATCTTTTTGCTATGAATTTCTTCAAGCATCTGGAGACGAATTTCCAGATTTTTGCTTCCCAGTTCCTTGAATTTATTTTGCGCATCTTGTGGAAATTCGCGGGAAACTTCCTTGGAAATAGCGCTAAATGCCCATAAAATGGAAAAGATTGTTAATAATTTTAGCATGTTGTCCTCCTGTTATTTTATATACGGGTGGGGAGCAAAAAAGTGTCATGACACTTTTTCCAACAATATCCGTATATTAAATATTATGTCGATTTTGCGCAAAATATTTCACGACAGTGATGAAGATTTAATCGAGAAAGTTAAAGGGCAAAGCTCAAAGGCCTATTTCGAACTCTTTACCCGTTATCAAAAAGCCGTTTACAACTTTGCCTTATCTTATTCTCATCGCCCCGAAGTGGCGGCAGAGATCACACAAGAATGCTTTTTAAAATTGATGACCAAGGCAGCAACCTTTGAGGAAGGCAAAATTTTCAGGCCTTGGTTTTGGTGCATCGTTCGCAATCAATGCCATGATTGGTATCGCAAAGAAAAAGACGAGCGTCTTGAACTAGAAAGTTCGTCCACCAACTTGGTCGAGAATGAGGGCACAACAGATGAAATGTTTATGCAATTGCTGCAAAAGATAGAACAGCGACAAATTTGGGAAACGCTAGAACTCCTACGCACCTCTGAAAGAGAAATATTGCTGTTATGGTTGGAAGACTTGAGCTATCTCGAAATGGCCGAGGTAATGAGTAAATCTCAAGATGGAGTGAAAGGCCTTCTCAAGCGGGCCAAGCAGAAATTTGCGCAACTATGGAGAGAGAAAAATGAAGAATAAAATCAAAAGCAAATTATATTTTGAGCCACCTCATTCGATTAAAATTAATTTGCGACAAAAGTTGTTTCCCAAACAAGGTCTTCACAATTGGAAGTTACTTGTCCCGTCTTTGGCCGCTGGTTGCCTCATTGTCGTCATGACGTTCAAATATTTGAATGCACCTAAAGTCGATGAATCCTACATTGAATCCTTTTTTTTGGCAGAAGAGATGTTAGATGACGACCTGGATGAAATGAGTTCTTTT
Organism: Bdellovibrio sp.; assembly: GCA_016187935.1. Lineage (GTDB taxonomy): Bacteria > Bdellovibrionota > Bacteriovoracia > Bacteriovoracales > Bacteriovoracaceae > GWA2-49-15. The sequence continues at coordinate 263,784 of JACPIU010000010.1, read as the reverse complement.
CATATCCAAGATTTTGATCTCGATAACGAAGATGATGAATCTATCGAGACTTTAATCTAATATCCAAGTGGCTTCATGCTTATTGTGATAAAGCTGAATGATCTCTGAACCTGGAATGGCGAGAAATTTTTCCACTGTTTCATAATCAGTTTCTTTTTGAAATTTAATGGTACAGACAAAATGTTCCACCCCGACGGCACGCCATTTTTCCACCAAATCAAAGAGTCGCGTGGGATAGCAAATGATATCTGAAAAAATGGCAAAGGGTTTAGGCACACTTGAAGGGACAAGCCCAAAGGCACTCTCCTGGCGATAATGGACATTGGATAATTGGGTAACTCTTTCATCCAATGGGGCCTTGTCGAAAGCAAACACTTCAGCGCCAATCCTGCTTAAAACATAGCTCCAACCACCTGGGCAAGCGCCTAAATCGAACACCGTTTTTCCGGCCAGTTCACGGGCCAAATGAGGTCGATGGATACTGAAGACCTCCCATAATTTTAGATAGGCGCGCGAAGGCGGTGTCTTTTTATCTTCGACGAATTCATGATATCCAAAGGGAATAAATGAATGAGGTGTTAAGCAATAAAAAAGGGATTTCTCATCTATAAGGCCAAAAACACCAAAGGACTGATCAGGTCTTGGGAGGAATGGTTCAAGTCGCTTTTTTTTAATCCTGGGCAGTCCTTCACAAATAAGCTCCCCTCGCCGATGGCAATGAAGTGAAGCATGGGCCCAGCGCTTGGCCATGGTCTGCAGTTTCTGTTGCGCCTTGGCGATGGAAGGAAATTCCAAGATACGACAATCAGGCCAAAAATCCTGAACCCAAATGGGCCGCCGTCTGGCCGAGTTGAAATCGTTTTGAGAAACAAAGAAAAGAAGATCTGATTTCTGCAGGACAGGGATACCTATCAGTGCAAGCTCACGACTCAATTCATCGACAAAATCTTTTTTTGCCAGCAAAACACAAAATGAGGCGGGCAAGCTTGCAAACATATATTAGGTCACTCCGAAAGAAAAAAATAAGTCATGCAGTCTTCAATCACGGCTTGCCCTTTTCGACGTCCCGACGTCATAGGCAGACATAAATGGCGTGAGCAATTTGTCGGACATTCCCCCAAGGTATGGCGATGGATACAAACACGTGAAACGAAGAGCGGCGGTTTAAAACCATCCCCGACTGTGAAAACTCGCCCCATCAGCTGCTTGAGCGCTGGTACATCTCCTTCGATCCATGAAAAAGCAAACAGCAAAGGCGGAACAGTAGAAAAATAAAAAAAAGCCGCTGCCGTATTGGCGATGTAGCAAAAGAAATCCAAAAAGAAAAAGGTATTGGGATGACGTTTGGCCAAATCACCACTGAATGCGACCTGTCCAAGATTGTTCAGTCCGATCAGAAACTGTTTGCCTGGGTGAGCTTGGATTAATTTTTCGAGAGAACGATAATACTTTTCATCATCAATGACCACCGGTCTTAGAGGGACAACATAGAAATCCCCCAGCCGTGCCAAAGAATCCAATTCATCCGGGATGCAAGGAACGAAGGGAAGAGGACCGCGGGGTGAAAGAGTTTGGCGAGCAATTGGCATGGAAAGATTCTGTGGCCAGGGGTAGACCGCTTCAACTTTTGGCAATTCTAAGGCATTGAGGGAAACCGCTTGTCTTTGGGCCAAAAATTGTTTGCCAAGTTCACTGTAGAAATCATTCTTGATACTTTTCAACTTGGAAGGCGGAATAAAGATGGTATCGCGGGCCTGATTATTCTCAGTTGTTAAAGACACTGCATTAATTTGAAAAGGATGTTCGCCCGATTGCGAAAAGAGATCGGAGAGAATAGCACAGAAGTCTCGCGGAACTCGGGCAATTTCCACTTGGACTGGATAGGCCTTTGAGAAAGTCCGTCCCGCGATAACAGTCGTCAAAGAAAGCTCACCAGCAACCAGTTTGGCTTCCATCGCCAATTCCATCACATGAGAGGGAAAACTAGTGGACTTCACCGCTTTTAAATCGAGGTCACGGGAAGAAATTAAAAACAAATCGGTTCCCACCGGTGGAGGTGTGGGACAATCAACCTCAATCATCTGACCGGCCCGGGCATAAAAACCTGGAATCCGATTACCTCCGGCCACCACAACTAAATTTTTTAAGGCAAAACGCACGGGTTCTGGCGGTTCCGTTTTACGAAAAAACATCAGTCCATCATGGGCAGCAACGGCATGTTCAAGAGTAAGCGAAAACCCATCACGCCAGGACTCGCGTACCTTACCCAAAGGAATTCCACGATGAGAAGCGTATTCATTACTCAAAAGATTCATACCTGATGAATGGTTAAAAAAAGCTTTCGTCGTTCCCCGGGAAAAGGTCAGCGAAATATTTTTCTCCAGTTGCTCCATTTCCTTCGCCGGGAGAGGTGTACCTTGATCAAGAATACGTCGATAGAGCGTAACGACCGCTTGCACGTATTCAGGAGGCTTCATGCGCCCCTCAATCTTGAGAGAGTTAATTCCCAAGGAAGCAAGCTTCAAGACCTCATCCGTCAGTGCCAGATCATTGCAGGAAAAATAATGCCCCGTACTGCCGGCCCGCTGGTAGGTGCTCCGGCAAAGTTGAGCACATTCACCACGATTGGCGGAGCGACCAAGTTGTGTCCCCGAGATCAAACACATCCCTGAAACGCTATAGCAGAGGGCCCCATGAATAAAGACCTCGAGTTCAATATTAGGATTTTCTTTTCTTAAACGTGTGATCTCATTTAGCGTCAACTCTCTCGGAAGAACCACGCGTTTGACTCCAAGGCCTGCCAGATGTTGCAAACCAAGAGTGTCTTGAACCGCCATCTGGGTGGAGGCATGGATTGGGATTCGTGGAAAATGACGCCTGATCATTTCCAAGAGACCGAGATCTTGAATGATCACACCATCAACGCCAATACTTTCTAGATCAAACAGCATTTCTGCCAGATCCTCACGTTCAGTTTCTTTGATCACGGTGTTGGCGGTAACGAGAATGCGTTTTCCATTATCCGTGGCAAAACGGCGCAAAACTCGCAGCTCTTCTAAAGAGAAATTGCGCGCGGCCTTGCGGGCCGAGAAATCCGATAATCCAAGATAAACGGCATCCGCACCGGCCAAGAAAGCGTAATAAGCAGCTTCAAAGCTACCAGCGGGTGCCAGAAGTTCGGGTTTTATGTTGGTGGTGGACATAAAGCGTATATACGCCGAGATGGGCCTATGCGTCAAGCCTTATGCTGAGTCACAGTTCTTCCCGTTTGACAGCATGGGTAGCATTGGGGGGAATCCAATATTTTGTAATCGAACCTACCGTACGAACAGCGCTTGAATCAGGCGCTGAATCAAAAATAAGAGTTCCAAGATTTATGCCGATCCCAGCGGAAAAATAGCGTCGCCTGATATTATCAGTCTTGTCATCGGGGGTGAAATCGGGCGCATATCCCCGGGTATAAAAACCAAAGTCTAAAGTCAGGTAACGGGCCCAAATATTTTCTCGCAAAACCGGCATGCCTGCCGCCTTTAAAGTTAAGTAAACCTTTTGACCGCTGTAATCACTGGTGACATCCAACTTGGAGGGATTTCTGGGATCGCGATATTCATGACTCGGCCACCACTCCCATCGGATTCCCACCAATTCATCCAGGGCGGGATAACGATCCAGCATATGTGCAAAAAAAACTCCAATGTAATCCATGAGTAGGTCTTCCATGGAAAAACGGAATTTACTGAAGCCATCACCCGCTTCCAGAGCAATTCCGATAAATGCTCCGGTATAAAGGCCGATCCGCCGAGAGGTTTTGATATCATGACCTGCCTGCAGGGCCAACCACGTCGCCAAACGTGTTTCAAAGTACAGACTGGTGGTATGTCCAAGTTTGTCGGCCCCACCGGAATAAGAATTTTTATCAAACCAACCTTCATTGCCAAATCCAAAACGCACGCCATTTTTCCCCCAATCCCAGGCGGCCGAGCCGAAGACCACAAGAATGCTGGGGACAGCGATGACCCATCCCATGGTCCAATGATCTCTTTGTTTCGGTGTCCAACCAAAAGCAGAATAATAATGATCGGGAAAGAGCGCTTGCTGGTCATGAGAAACCCGGGCGACGTAGATATCTTGTCTGAGTTTTTCTGCCAATTCAGGAGTCAGAGATTTCTGCACACGAGCACGAAAAGGATTGGATTGTATATCTTTTGCCACAAGACGATGTCTATTCAATGTAGCCTGAACCTCTCCGATTGAAACATCGGCCTTGTAGTGAATCCAAAAATCGTTGGGAACGAAGGTTGTTTCCGTGGCATAAAGAGTGAATGAAAGTAACCAGAAAATTATAATCACAAAATCTCTTGTCTGGTTCTACCCCAATAATAGAAGGTCATGGGAAGAAGAGGAGTATTAAAAAAAATACTGACGTCGCTGGCCAAGCGCAAAAATTTCTCGTTTTTATGCTGGCCAACAACTTTGTCCGAAATTTTCATGGATTGTAAAAGGTCGTCTTTGATATTAAATTTCAGCTCGCTTAAGCCTTCTGTTTTTTCCATCGGGTCAGCCGCGAAGGATGGAAGTTTAAAAAAGATTAACAAAAGGCCAAGCGAAGGACAAAATGATCAAAGTCAACGCAAAAAAATCCACTCTTCTCACAGAGTGTGCATTTTTTACATATTGCCTACCCATTTTGAGATACGTTATAAGCCCACTAACTATTCAGGAGTTCTTATGAAAAATATTATTTCTGCAAGTCTTGTGGCCCTCTCAATTTTAGTCTCCTCAATCGGAAGCATCTCGCTCGCAAACGAAACTGTAGGTGACGTGAGACGACAAGTGAGAGAAGGCACCATTAATCCTGATAATACTTGTCTTGATGAATATATTGATGAAGCTAATCGACAGATATGGCATACCGGACTTACCCCCCCACTTGGTGCGGCCGGAACTTTCGGCCTGGGTTTTGGTGGCGCTATGGCAGGTGGTTATGTGGCCCAGCTTGTTGGAACAGTAGGATGGGAGGCCCTCGGTTTCATGGGTGTCGGGGCTTTTGCCGGACTCTGCGTTGGCACCGCCGCACTTGCAACACTGGAGACTGTAGCAATCACAAAACTTGTTCAGACCAACTTTCTCATCAAAGTGATTGCAGAGTCCAAAGGAAACTCGCAAAACACACGAAAAAATCTAACAAAATTTCTTATGAAATATGATCGAAAATATCCCGCCGATAGGATTTTCACTAAAATTGATAAAGTGACAGAAATTCTAGCTACCGCTGATTCTGAGTTGAAACTATGCGATGGTTCCTTAGTAAAAAAGAAGGGTGGTTTATTTCGTAAGAAAAACCGTACACTTGCCAAGAAAAATGAAATTTTCGACTACATCAAAAAGAATATTAACGACTAGCAGGTGGGCCTGTTCAATAACCTGCTAGACCTTTAGACATTTCTTTCCATTTCCTCAGTCCATCTTTTGTCTATAGATGATTATTTGACCACTTTTCCTAACTCATTCAATCTTGTCAAAGAACGCTGTATGAGAATCACAAATTTTCTGTGGAGGAAGATTATGTATAGCACTTTGAGTGAAGTATTAGCAGAAAAAGGTGGAATGGTTTACTCCGTTCAATCTGACATCACTGTTCACGAGGCCACCAAGAGCATGAAATCTCATAACGTCGGTGCCGTCATCGTCATGAACGAAGGCAAACCTGTGGGTGTCTTCACTGAGCGCGATCTCCTCTTTCGAGTTGTCGCAGAAGGTCTCGATCCGAATACGATGCTGGTTTCTGATGCAATGACTCGATATTTCTTCGCAGTTAAGCCATCATTGAGCGTCCACGATGCCATGGCAATCGTCACCGAGAAACGTTGCCGCCATCTTCCCGTGATCGAGAACGGCATTTTGCTAGGGATAGTCTCCAGTGGTGACTTAACCAAATGGGTGGCCGATGATAGCCAGGTCGAAATTCAGCATTTGATCAACTATATCACTGGGAAATACCCCAATTAGAGCGACTAAATTTCCATAGATGAAAAGTGGTCCGAAAGACTTTACAATAGAGGCATGGGTAACATCCCCAATGACTATAACAGTCAGGTATCATCTTGAGCATTATCGGACATATCGTGCCTCTTATCTGTCTCATCACTGCGTGGATGAGTTTGGCAAATGAACAGAAGACCAGTGACACTTTCCAACTGCAATATCAAAGACGACTTTCACCGGCGTTAGGCATTGCCGTCACTGAGTTGACTTGCCCGATGAAATCTAGCTGCGTGCTTACTGAAGTTGTGGGCGATGAAAAGAGACAAGCTAAATTCGATTTGTCTATCGAAGGCAAAAAAGAAATTCTCAAACTCTTGAAAGAATTAGACCATCACAAACAAGGACAGCAAGATACTTTTCAATTTTCATGGAAAGTGGGCCAAAAAATTATGGCCCATACTGTAGATATGCAAAACCAAAAGCCTGTGAGTATCGCTGCTCAACTGGTCAGCATACTTGAGGCCCACTTTCAAAAATGAAAATTTTTTGCTTTCTTACATTTCTTTTCACTTACATGGCCCAGGCCACGCCCTGTCCGGAACATGAGAATGGAATACTCCCCGCCACATGCAATAATGAGTGAAGTCGATTATCAGACAATCCTTGGAAAAATACGTACGGCAGAATTTTCATCGCGCTTGCAAGAACACATTCAAGGGGCGATTCAAGAGGAAACCAACCTCACTCAAACACAAAGGCAGGCCTTATCCAAAATTGCCAAGGAAACTCACTTTGTTTTCGAGGGAGAAGAGGCCATGGAACTGGGTCTCTCCGATCAAGCCCTTGTGTTTATTAGAGCTATCCGGGTTTTAAATTGTGGTTTGGAAGGCAGCATCCCGAATGCTTCGGCCCTTTATGTGGAAGGTCGCCGCATTATTTCAATTTGTCCAGGGCTGGTAAAAAGAATCGTCTCACCCCAACAAACCGCAGAAGAAATGGCGGATGCCTTTACCTTTGTAACCGCTCATGAAACTGGGCATTTTCTTTTCAAAGAAAATATCGCGTTCTATGAAGATTATAAAGAATGCTTGCAAGATCATCCCACTCACGAACAATTGGCAAAAGAAAGCACCATGAATATTTTCAAAATAATTTTTAGCGAGTTACGAGTTGGTCCGCACTTAAATGAAATCGCCGCTGATTATTGGGGTAATCGCGCTGTAGCGCAAATGCTGAAGAAGAATACCAGGGCAGAAACATTTCGCACCAATTACCATTTTATCTGCACGATAGGGAATCATGATGATGGGGAACATCCAGGACTTGATTACCGTTTTGACTTTCTGACACGCAATGATCCTGGCATTGCCAATGCTTTACAATGTCCCTTGCGTCCGGGCTGTCGGCTTAAAAACCTGTAAATTTTCTAATTCCTACAATTCTCACGTAGTAATAAGGGTTATGCACGCTGTCGATATGAATCCCATTAGAAAAAGAGGCGTGAACAAAATAACCTTTCCCGACATAAATTCCCACATGATCAACTCGTTGGCTGCCAGGATTTTTCATCGCAAAAAAAATTAAATCCGCTTCGTGCACACTCTTAGGGCCAAGATAAGCTGTTAATCTATACTGATCGCCGGAGACGCGTGGAACCTTTAACCCGGCCCGATGATAAACCAACTGCACAAAGCCGGAACAATCAAGCCCGGTCTGCGGATTGGTACCACCCCAAAGATAAGGGATGCTTAAATAATCAAGAGTACTGCGAACGATATCGCGCCTGGCCTCTTGGATTGATTTCGCTAATATGGTTTCAATCCCAAAACAAAAAAAACTGACAACTAATATTAGGCAAATTTTCCATTTTAGCATGCAAAAGACCATTAATTTATTCTTTCAAAATATACTCTATTGCAATATAGTAATTCTCACAATATGAAACGAGATTTTTCTAAGAAAAATACAAAGGTTAAACTTCTTATAGGGTTTTATTGCACCTTTTGCGTTTTCGGCAGTGCTGTCAGCTTGGCAACTGATTTGCCGAATCTTAAAAATCAAAGGGCCTGGAGCAGTGGCGATAAAAAAACTTTTATTGAATATCTGGAATCAGGCAAGCAAGCGCCGATTTCGGGAAATGTCCAAAATACACAACCAGTTGAACCACAATCCGAAGATGAAGCCAACTTTGATTTTGCCAAGGCCAAGTATATCAATTTCAGTTTACTGACAAACTCCATGTATACAGTTGGACACGATAATGTCAGACATTCCGTATCAAACAATTTAGGTGCAAAAATCTTGTTTGGTACCCATATCTTCTCTTGGGTCAGATCTTATTTTGGCATGCAATATTCCGGCATGGATCAGAAAATGAAAAATGGCCAAAAAGCACGTCTCAATCATTATGAATTTCCGGTTGGTTTTGAACTGGCACTTATTCCCCTCGGCACACCCCATACGCGCTATGTCCTTTTACGCGGCGGAGTGGCGGGCCATTACATTGAGGGCAATCGGCATGATTCCGATTTTGACACGACTTTGTTGGGGTTTCGGGGTACGTGGAATGCGGGTCTTGGCTACGAATGGCAAATTGCGGAAACCAGTTGGCGTTTCAATCTTTTGCTAGAAGGATTTAAATCCATGAGCAGAGAAAACGGTTCCAAGTTTATCGGCGCAGGTCTAACCGTTGGCATGGCCTACACCCTTTAAGCTCGCCTCTGACGAGGTTTTCATGCAAAACAAAAAAGTTGTGATCGTTGGCGCGGGGATCTCGGGATTAAGCTTCGCCACCAAATCAATCCAGGCAGGCCATAGCACCATTCTCCTAGAGCATTCCAATCGTATTGGAGGCTGTTTTGACTCCCACCGCTTTGAAGATTACAGTATCGAACTTGGTGCCCATACTTGTTACAATTCATATCGTGGTTTGATTTCCATTATTGAAAAATACGGCTTGGTCCACTCACTTTTAAAAAGAAATAAAGTCTCTTTTAAAATTTATAATAATGGGAAAATCGAAAAGATCCTCAAACACCTTTCCTTGATCGAAATATTTTTTTCTCTTCCTAAAATTTTTCAAGTAAAAAAAGACCAACTTTCAGTTCAAGAGTTCTACCAAACTATTCTCGGCAGCAACAATTATAAAAATATTTTGGGCCCTTCATTCAATGCGGTGTTATCTCAAGACGCCGGACCGTTTCCGGCAAATTCTCTTTTTAAGAAAAGAGAGCGGCGCAAAGATATTTTTCGCAGTTATACACTTCAAGGTGGTCTGCAGGCCATCACTGATAAGGTCGCCCAGGATAAAAAACTCACTATTTTAACAGAATGTACGATTGAAGCTTTTACACAAACTGATCACGGTTTCCAACTCCGACTCGGCAATGGTGAAAATGTCACCGCTGACTTTCTCGTTTTTGCCACTCCGGTCTCTCATTCGGCGGCCTATCTCAAAGATTTAAATCCCGCACTTGCGCAGATACTTGGCAAAATCGAGACCGCATCTGTCGAATCGGTTGGTGTCATTGTCAATAAAACCAAAGTCAAGCATGCGCCTTTTGCCGGTCTCATTCCCACCGATAATAATTTTTATTCTGTGGTTTCCAGAGATGTCGTGACTCATCCTAAATTTCGAGGCTTTACCTTTCATTTCCGACCGGGACTACTGGATAAAAAACAAAAAATGACAAAAATTTTTGAGGTTCTTGGTATTTCGCAAAACGATATCATAGATTCCGCCGAACGTGTGCGGATACTGCCGAAATTAAACATGCGGCACAAAGAAATTTTGACCGCGATTGATCAGGCACTGGCAGGCAAAGATATTTATCTCACTGGAAATTACTTTCAAGGCCTGGCGATTGAAGATTGCATCAATCGCTCATTTTCAGAGTTTGAGAGAATGATTAGCTCAAAGTGCGAAAGTTCCAGGTGATGATTAATCAGGACTTTAATTTACACAGCTTTTTTGCCAAAGATTTTGCTGAATTTGTCCATTCAATGGATTCCGCAACATCATTTCTCAATTCTTGAACGTTTTTTATACTATATGCTAGTTCCTTATCAATTTCAGACCGATATGTCCCCATTAGCACATCAATCCCTGGATTTTCGTCAAAGGTTTCCTTTATCTTTTTTAAAACATCTAATTTAGCACTCTCATGCACGAGGGCCATTTTTAGTCCTCCGGCAGAGCCGGCCTGGGCTGATAAAATATCTATTGATTCGTTACATGACATTGCAAAAGCACTACCGCTTAGTAAGGTCACAATTATTACAACGAAAGCTTTCTTCATGTGATGAATCTCCATTTAAATAAAAGCTAATATTGAGGTTAACTATAGCAATGGCCCGTCATTAGCGCAACGCACAATGCGCAGTCCTATAAAAAATTCACTCAGGGCGAAAGTTACCTAACACCTCACCACTAATAAACTTTCCCAACTTTAAATACCAAATGCCAACTTAGTACTTTTTTTTCATCATCTTTCCCCCAATGGGCGGAAATCTTTTCATGCAACTCTATCGTTGGATCAACTTGATTTTTGTCAATGAAAAGCTGAGTTGAAGACCAAGTTTTAAAATATCCGATGAGATCTTCAAGGGACCAATCAACCTCAAGATTTATCTCAGGAGTGGGGATTTCACGAAAGGGAAAATTTAATTTTCTATAATCATCAAAAATCAACTTGTTGTTCTTGCTCCAAAAAGGGCCCAAGGTATTGAAATAAAAATCATTCAAAATCAAATCTATTTTCGGATGGATTGGCGCATGAAAGGCATAGGCCCAAGTTGCAAAAAGTCCAGCTGGCCTTAACAAACGTGTTACTTCTGCATAGAATTTATCAAGATCAAACCAATGCAGGGCCTGTGCCACAGTTATTAGATCAATTGAGTGATCCTGGACGTCGAGTGACTCCTCGGCCTTTAAAACTCTATAATCCACATTGCTTACTTTTACTGCGCTTTTAATCTGTTTTTCACTAAGGTCCGTAGCAATCACTTTCCTGAAGAATTTTGCTAAATCAACCGCTGCTTGTCCATTTCCTGTGGCGCAGTCCCAGGCAAGTTCTTTATGTATGCAATGGAGCATAAGAAATTTATAAAGTTTTTCGGGATATTGAGGACGATATCGAGAGTAAAGGTTTGCCTGCTTGGAAAATAAATCGGTGCTCATGAGTTCAACTCTACTCATAACTAACTTTGCATGGCAATAAAAAGCTTGACGTCTAAATGCCGGTTCGGTACTGACAGTCGGGAATTTCTAAGGAGTATTTATGAATAAAATTCTTGTTTTGACCATGATATGGTTTGCTCTTGGCGCAACCGCCGTTACCGCGGCCCCTCGGACACTGACTTCATCTGAAAAAGAGGCGATGGAGACACTCATCCGTTTTTTACGAGGCATGGAGGCACAAGATATCGATAAAGCCGTAAAACTGGAAAGACTACTGGGAAGCGACTTGATTCAAGTGGATAATGAGATCACTGATGCCACCATCGGAGGAGTAGGCGGTCCTATTATCATCCCAAGCTGGATGTCTTTCGCTTTCAAGAAAACTACGAATGTATTCGATGTTGATCCTAAAAATTATTTCCTCACCGAGATGCAAAATATGATCTTATTGGCGGAAACCTGCTATCACGAGGAAGTGCATACGAACCAGTCCACCATATCACGTATCCTTTCGAATGCCAGAAGCTGGGCGAGCGGTTGGAATCTGCAAAATGCGGTCGAAGCGGAAGCTTGGGAATCGACCATCGAGGCCTTGAAACGCTGGACCCAGCAAACCGAAATCCGTTATGCCAACGACTACCTTGACTCAGGATTGAAGGAGTTCAATGAGCTTGTCTCGCAATATCGCCATGAAATCTGCAGCGGTAAAGATGTCGACGGTTTCCCTCTCGATGAGGTTGGAGTCAGCAATCGACTCAACGAGCTCACTGTCAAAAGCGAGGATTTAGTTACAAATGTTGTTCCCGCTCTTCAGAGACGGGTAGACGTATTTGGGATGATGCTCGACAGGCTCACTGGATATATCGGTGCTTATGCCGAGACCGAGAATAATGGGACTCTCAATGGCGATCCTCGCGAGTTCTACAAACCGTTCACCGACAAGGCAATTGCTACACACAAGAAATATCAACGCTTGACCGATCAATGGGACGGCCGCCTTCCCGATGTCGATCGGCTCGTTTTACGCCTGCGTGAAAGAGAAAAGATCAAGAAATCCATCAAGGAAAACGAAGAAAAATTGGTGTCTAATCATGATGAACAACGAGAGCTGGAAAGACGTAGTCTTAAGCGCGTATTGGAAATTCTCAAGGAGTACAATGAACTTCAGTTCGACCCATCGAATCCTGCAGAATTCCACCGCCGACGCAACGAACTTCGTGCCGAGTACCTCCGTATGAAAAAAGATGGTGTTGACCCTGAACGCAGGAACCTGCTCAAAGAGCAAGAAACAGAGTTGAAGTCGAAGCAGAAAGAATTCGAAAAACAACTCGATAACCTTGAACAAGTTGACGACGGTACCTGCACAAACTGACCCGTTCCAATCTTTACCACGGACCGCCTTCAAGGAGAAACGACGATGTTGAGTTTTCAACCACTCAAGGTCTCAATTTTTTTGTTTTGTTCTATCGTCGCCCTGCTGACAAAGGCCGAGGATGTTCCCACTTTCAAATTGTTAAGTGACAGGCGTGCTGAAATCATTTTCCCCAAATACAGTCTTGAGGAAAAAAAGCTTGTCCTTGATCAGGTCCAATTGGTGCTGGAGCAGATGTTTGTTCACAAAAGTCTGAAGATCCAGGATTTTGGAAACGAAGCCGATCCTACTCCTGCTCTTTTGAAAGTGGCTTCAGAGATAGAAACACTTTCTGACTCGGACTTTCATCAAAGAATCGCCGAGATCTTTTTAAGTCTCAGGGACCTTCACACCGATTATAAAATGCCCGTCCCTTATTCCTGCTACAGAAGTTTTATTCCTTTGAGTTTTGCTCAAACTCGCGATCGCGACGGAAAAGAAGTTCTGGCAGTGAGCGGCTTAGTGACAAACGAGGACGTATTACTTCTCTTGCCTGATCCGCTCAAAGTCCAGGTGGGGGATATTCTCCTCTCCTACAAGGGAATGACCGCGGAAAAAGCGATGCAAACCATGCTGACCAAAACGCGCGGGGCGAACGCAAAAGCTGCTCTAAGGCGTGCTGTTGATTTGCTCACTTATATAAGCCATCAAAGACTTCCGGTACCGACCGAAGATTCTGTCCAGCTCACTTTCAAGAATCGGCTTGGAAAGATCTATAACACCTCTTTGCCCTGGATAACTAAAGTTAATCCCACTTGCCTGAAAAATGCCCTTGAAGGCAATAAAAAAAATGTACTGGCAGAAGACGACTACCAAAATGAATTCAACAAACTTTTCCGAAAAACTAACAATAAAAAGAATACTCACGTAAGCGGAGATCTTATTGATACGGCCGAACCAATTTTAAAATATAGCGTTATCGTCAATGAATATGGAAATTTCGGATACATTCGCCTCGAAAGTTTTGTGCCTGAGGCCTTAAATTTGGACCAAGTGGTGCAGGAAGTGAAACTGCTGCTCATGAACAAATTTGCCAAAACAGACGGACTGATTTTTGATATTCGTAATAATGGCGGTGGGCAAATTTCGCTTGCTGAAAACCTGGTGCAGCTTTTTCATCCCGCCAATCCTGTTCCGCTTAATTTTCGCTTAAAGAATAGTCCTGCCAATCAATTTTACTTTGAACTCGTGAGTCCAAATGGCACCTTCACCGAGGCCTTAAGGGAAGCCGCAAGACAGGGGAGTGAATTTACCAAAGATCTTCCGCTTAATTCCGAGAAAAAGATGAACGAACTTGGCCAGTACTATTTTAAACCTGTGGCGGTGTTTAACAACTCTTCATGCTATTCTTCCTGTGACATGTTCTCGGCACAGATGCAGGATCACGGAGCTGCGATAATTTTTGGCGAAGATGAAAACACTGGTGCCGGTGGTGCCAATAATTATAGTCTGAATGAATTGATGAAAGAACTGCCGGCGGAAAATACCGGCCCTTTTAAACAACTCCCCCATGGTCAGAACATTGGCTTTGCTCTTCGTCAAACTGTGCGCATCGGATTCAATGCCGGGAAATTGATTGAAGACGTTGGCGTCATAGCGGATTCCCTGGCCATATCCAATCTCTCTGATTTCTACAATGGCAATGCCGACCAGTTAAAAACCATCTCCAGAAAGTTAAATGAGATGTCATCTGAATATCTTTCTTACGTATTTTTTAAACGAGACGGGCGCCAAGATATTGTGCTGGATCGGCGGCCCTCTGTCTTCGCTCAATGGGAAAATACCGCTTCTGTTGAATTCAAAGAGGGAGATACCATTCTCGGAAGGGAAAATATTGAATCGGATAATCCTGAAGGTCGTGAACTTGTTTTCCCCAAAAACATGGCAACTGACAAATTCAAGATTTCCAAGGTTGAAGTCACCGGATATAACCAAAACAGTGTGAAGGTTTGGAGAAAAGTTTATCAATATAGAGTTGTTCCGGAAAACCTGATCCTTTTTCCGAATCAGGATCTTGTCATTGACTTTGGGTTTGGAGAATCAAGGCCACTGGCCCTTTATACGGAGTATACAAAAACGAACTATGGTTGGGTGGTTGAAAATGGAATGCTTAAAATTGGAAATGAAGATAAATACCAGAACAATGTCCATGCAGAAGCCGCGCTTTTTGTCGGGCTTCCTGCCAACAGTACCTATCACTTAAACTTCGACGCCGAGATTAAAACCGAACTCGATTACGATTTTTTTAAAGTCCTGGCCATCAGCCAAGGCCAGGAAAGCGTCCTTTTAGAAAAAAAGAGTGGCCAAATTCCCATGCAGTCTTACGAAATTGATTTGAGTTCTTTTGCCGGGAGGAATGTTGAAATCCGCTTCGTTTTTGACAGTGACGCCGGCGTAGTGGACACCGGGGTGAGTGTGAGAAAAATTTCAATCAGTCATTAGGGATAACCATCGATTTGTACCAAAATAACATGAAGCTCTCCCGAGTAAATAGGCCTCACATATCTTGGCATCATGATTACTGTCAAAAATTCCGCTGGTTGATGTGAAGATTTTACTTAGATCCTCCATTTTGGCCGGAAGTCACTGGCACCTATCTGGTGCATCCTACGTAATTTCAACTAACTATGCCTGAATGTGTATTTAATTCACGCTTGAGTCTGTGTCATAGGCAAAACTGCTAGTGCATTGCATAATACGATAAATCATTTGTGTCGGAGTTCACTATGAAACTGGGTAGACATGCGCGTCTTCTATGCTTAGTTCTTATTTTGATCTTTTCCCTAGGATCAAGTGCCTACGCTAAAAGCAGTTCACGAATTCCTATCGATATCTCAAGTGAGAAAGAGGCCGAGCTGGCCCAAGCCTTATCGGAATTTGAACAACAGATACCGCGTATGCTGGAATTTCGAGAGAATTCACTTGATCTGTATGGACAGCTCTCAGAGAAATTAGAAAAAAAAGGTGCTTCTCTTTCCCAAAAAGACTCTGAAGCCATTTACCAACTCACGGTTGAGCGCAAGAGCTTAAGAACCTTCCTGCAAAAAATTGTTGCGAAATACAAGTATTCGGTCACCAAGTATGACCTGGACGATTATGAAAACGGTGCTCGCCCTTGGGCCTTTAAAAGGGCCTTTATGGTGACCACAGCGCTCTTTTGGCTGGATGACAATTATCTAAGCGAGGCATTGTTCTTTCAAAAATTTCCCAAGCTAAGAAGGCTGATCAATGAGAGCAATCTGACCTATCACATTGAGACCAATGAAGGCCTGCAAGAATCCGCCAAGACATATTATTCCTTCAAAACCATGATGCTGAAAAGCAAAGCTCTGAAAGTGCTCAAGGAAAGTGTGAGATGGTATAAAGGTATCTTCACTAAAACGCCCGAAATGGAAAAAATCCAAGAAATCTTAAATGCCAGCTATGCTTACAATGAGAGAAAAGATTTATCATACGGCAAGAGACTCAAATCTAATATCGGCAAAATTTTTGAAAAGTTTTTTACCGGAAAATTTGGACTGTGGGATTTCATCTACAAGCTTAAAGACAAAATCGTCTTTAATATTTCTTATGCCTTCGGCCGCACCATCGCTCAAATTCAGTGGCGCAAAGGCAAGTTATATTATGACAAAGTCGCCTATGAGCATCTCGCCAGTGTTATGCAACCAGGTGACGTTTTGTGGGACAAAACCAGAAGTAAAATCTCAGGGAAACTTATCTCCATCACCGGTTTTTGGAATCACAACGCCATCTACGTTGGAACAAAAGAGCAATTAGAAGCGCTTGGTCTGTGGGATCATCCTGCAGTACTGCCTTATCATGAACAGATTGAACGCAATCACAAAGTCATCGTGGAATCGTTAGGTGCAGGAGTCGTGCAACATACCCTGCATCACTTCCTTAACATTGATGAGATTGCCGTTGGCAGACGCAAACAGATCACGGATGAGGACAGAAGAGAAATCGTGTTACGCACCTTGGGCCAATTGGGCAAGAAATATGATTTCAATTTGGACGTGGAATCGTACGAGACCCTCATTTGTTCAGAACTCGTGTACCTCGTCTATAATGATGTCGAATTCAAAAAAGACAAACTGGCCGGTCATTGGACCGTAACCCCGGATTTGACGGCGTTACAAACCATCGACGATGGCGCCTTTCAACTAGTTACCATGTATTATGAAGGCAAGCGCATTCATGACAATTTTGAAATGCACATGAAGAACATTTTAAACACCAAGATGACGACTCTCTAAAAACTACTGACCACAACACTTCTTGTATTTTTTCCCTGAACCGCAAGTGCAAGGTTCATTGCGACCGACTTTGGGAGTTGCTTGCACCAGGGGAGTTTTGAAAACCTTGCCATCCACAAAATACCAAACACCGTCTTCTTTTTGAAAGGTTGAGCATTCATGGTGAGTATGCTCGATATTTTTATGCCGGTATTTGGCCTTGAATTCAACCACACCGTTTTGATCTTGAGGGCCACCATTTTTAGTTTCTAGGATTTGCAGGCCAAGCCAGGTAGAATCCTGTGCCCATTCACGAGTGGCATTTTCATCAAAATCCTCACTGCCCTTGGGATGTTGGGTTTTTTTTATGTAATCCACATTGCAACTGCAATAAGCACTGTAGCGTGCACGCATAGTGGCTTCAGCGGTGGAAGGCTGTTTTGTACCGGTAATATAAGGTTCACAGCATTCTTTAAATTCTTTTGTATTTCCACAAAAACATTCGGACATATAAACACCTCGAATTCTATGCTACTGTCTATGCCCTAATTCGCTTAAAACGTCACGCCCAAAAAGTTCAACTTTGGCCGGGCCGAAGCCATAAATGTCGTAAAGCTCATGCAAGTTGGTAGGATTTTTTGTCGCCAGTTCGTGCAGAGTGCGATCACTAAAAACGATAAAGGCAGGAATATCTTTTTCACGGGCATATTGCCGGCGCCAATCCTTGAGAAGCAGAAGCCGCACTTCACTCTGGGAATCCAGTTGCCCGTCTGACGTGGAGGATTTCTTTTTGCGCTTTTTAGTTTGCGCTTTGGTGATTGGGGTATGCTCCTCTGCCGTCACCACCATGGGAGAATCGGGTGCGCAAGAATCGCAGTGGCCGCAATTTTCGATCCGCTCACTATCCTTGAAGTAAGTCAAAATTCCAGCATGGCGACATTCACCACCCTCGCAAAACTGAATCATGGCATTGAGCGAATCCCAGCGGCGCTGAATGACAAAGTCACTAGCGGTCGACTGCTGGATAAAATAGGATTGAAGACCTTTATCTTTTTTCGAGTACAACAACAGACAGCGGGCCGGCTTCCCATCACGCCCGGCACGGCCCATTTCTTGATAAAAGGATTCGACATTGGCAGGCATTTGATAATGCACCACTAGTCTGACATCGGGATAGTCAATTCCCATTCCAAAAGCATTAGTGGCGGCCAAAATGCGCAACTTTCCCGTCTCCAATTTCGCTTGGATCGTTTGACGTTTTTCTGTATCAAGGCCAGCGTGATAATATCCCACCTCTTTAAATTCTTTTTTCAAAGTCTTGGTCAAATCCTCACACAACTGTCGGGTGCCGCAATAGATGAGCACGCGACCATCGGGAACATCGCGCAGGGCCTGGCACAAAAGTTTGTACTTCATTTCATCATTGCTGCAAATTTCCACTTGGTAAAATAAGTTGGGACGATAAAATCCGTGAACATGGCGATCCGGCCTTTTCAGTCGAAGCTGGGTGATCATATCTTTCAAAACTGTAGGAGTGGCCGTCGCCGTCAAGGCCAGAATGGGAACATCAGGACAAAGCTCGCGCAGTATTTGTAACCTATGATAATCCTCGCGAAAATCCGGTCCCCATTGGGAAACGCAATGGGCCTCATCAATGGCAAATAAAACCACATTTTGCTTTTTAATCCACTCTTGAAAACCCAGATTTTGCACCCGCTCGGGTGAAAGATAGAGAACAAACGGTCCGCCTTTTTTCATCTCGTCAAAGATGAGACGTTTTTCTTCCAAGGTCTGTCCTGAGTAGAAGGCCCCGGCGCGCATATTCAAATTCTGCAGTCCCCGCACTTGATCTTTCATCAGCGCAATCAGAGGTGAAACCACCACAACCAGGCCTTCCAAAAAAAGCGACGGCAATTGGTAGCATAACGATTTTCCTCCACCAGTGGGCATGACCGCCAAAGCGTCACGGCGATGAAGAATGGATTCTAAAATACTCAGCTGTCCCTTACGAAAAGCTATTAGACCAAAATTTTTCTGTAAAAAATTGGTCAGCCTCAATTCCAAGGCCAAGTCGAGAGATGTCCGAGCATTTTGGTGCATGGTCAAATGCTACTTCGGTCTTCCCGGCAAAGAAAGAATTGTAATGCTCATGTACCATCTTTTTTCACTTTCCTTGACATTCCGTGGCAAGTGAACGAGTGTGCGACTCGTACAAGGGAGACAACGTGTTAAATTTCGACAATTTAGGTTTATGCGAGAGCATTCTTTTATCAATTAAGGCCAAGGGTTATACCATCCCAACTCCGATTCAGATTCAGGCCATTCCCCATTTAATGGAGGGACGTGACCTGCTTGGTATTGCCCAGACCGGGACTGGAAAAACCGCGGCCTTTGCGCTTCCCCTGATTGATCGTTTGATCAAAAACAGAGTTAAGGTTAGGCCGGCGCGTATGCGCGCTTTGATTCTCACACCGACTCGTGAATTGGCCGCCCAGATCCTGGCCAACATCAATATCTATGGCAAAAATGCCAAACTCACCAATACCGTCATGTTCGGTGGCGTGGGCGAACGCCCGCAAATTATGGCCATGTCTCGCGGAGTTGATATTCTGGTGGCCACCCCCGGACGCCTCCTCGACCTCATGGAACAAGGGCATGTGCGCTTTGAACAATTGGAAGTTTTTATTCTGGACGAAGCCGATCGCATGCTTGATATGGGGTTCATCACTGACGTCAAAAGAGTCATTCAGCAACTTCCGGCGCGAAGACAAACGCTGCTTTTTTCCGCCACCATGCCTCAAGACATTGCTTCTCTTGCCAGCACCATATTGCATAAACCTGTGAGAGTTGAAGTAACCCCCCAATCAACCACGGTGGAAAAAGTCGAGCAGAAGGTCGCTATGGTGGAAAAAGGAAATCGCCTGATGCTTCTACGAAATATTGTGCGCCAGAATTCAGACGGGAGTGTCTTGGTTTTCACCCGTACCAAACATGGAGCTGATCGAGTGGTCAAACACCTGGAGCGGGAAAAAGTCGTGGCCATGGCCATTCATGGGAACAAATCTCAAACCGCCCGCGAACGTGCCCTGCACAGTTTTCGTTCAGGCAAAATCAAAGTCCTGGTTGCTACCGATATTGCGGCCCGAGGGATTGATGTGCCAGGAGTTGGATTTGTCATCAATTACGATCTGCCCGAAGATCCGGAAAGCTATGTTCATCGGATTGGCAGAACGGCGCGCGCCGGACGCGGTGGAATCGCGATCTCTTTTTGCGACAACAGCGAACTGCATCTTTTGCGTGCGGTTGAACGCTTAATCAAACGCAAAGTGCCTGTGGATGTCACTCTGAAACACCAATAAAGTCAGCGCATCTGCCTCGACACGATTCTTACTTTACAAGCTGGGTCAGTTAATCTAGCGTTTTATGGCGCTCAACATAAAACAGAGGACTTGCCGTGTCAAAGATGCTCATTGGAACGATTATCTTTCTAACCATGCTTTCAGTGGCTTGCGCCCAAACAGACCATACTGAAGACAGTTTGATTACCACAGAAGATCTGCGAAAGATCCCCGATCTTTTGCCCACTACCTATTATTTGGCCTTTGAAAGTCGTACTTCCTGTTCAGGGATGTATCGCGGAGTTGATTACAAGGGTGATGAGGTCAGTGAAGTGCTTACTCCCAATAATGAAGTCTTGGCCCAAGTATGCACTCGCTTTTTGAAAGTTCTTATGATGGAAGGCAGTGGAGTTCTTAAGGATCGAGGCCAGGGAACTGTTACGGTGAATTGGGCGGGAAATGGTCGTTTCCGCGTGCTTGATCGCTGTACTTATGGCGAAGGCACCAAAGATTATTGCCTCCTCCCCTTTTATACCATTGCGGCCGATTTAAAGGTTCATAAACCAGGTGAAATTCTGTACGTTCCGGCCGCCAAAGGACTCAAACTTCCTGATGGAACGACTCATCTCGGTTTTTTTGAAGTACGCGATACTGGGAGTGCTTTTGTCGGCATCGGTGCCCAGAGGGTGGATTTATTTATAGCTGAACAAGATGATAGCAATAATGTTTTCCGCGATGCCGGTTTCCATCACAAAAATCCCACACCGGCCTTTCGAGTAACCGGGGAATCCGCCATACGGGCAAAAAACCTCTTAAAAGAAAAATTTAAGACGTTGTACTAGGTCCATGGCACAATGGAGGTATGGGCCCAAAAAAGCTTATACACATTGTCCAGAGCGACTCAAACTCAGTTCCCGAGCCCCTCGGTAAATGGCAAAAGGCCTATGAATTTGAGTTTGAATTTTTTAAAAATTTTCCCTCGGCCCACACCCGAATTTCCTATCGCAGCGATATCCGCCAATTTATTGATTGGCTAAAAGATAATATGCCCGATTTAGACGGCCTCCACCAGGCCGCTCGCGCCCACTTAGTGGCCTACCGAAACTGGCTGCAAGAGGCCGAGTTTGCGCCAAAAACAATCAATCGAAAATTTTCCGCTCTTTCAAGTTTCTTTGATTTTTTAGTGGAAAAAGGCATCAAAGATTTTAATCCCGTCAACAGTGTTCGCCGGCCTCGCCAAGAGGTGCTTCATCCTACCAATGACCTGAGCGATGAGCAGGTCAAAGAACTCTTCGCCGCCCTTGAGCAGAAGGGCCCTTCCATGCCCCTGCATAAGGCCATCGTTTATCTGCTGTTTTCTACCGGCATTCGGAAATCCGAATTGATTTATCTAAAACGCAAAGACTATAAAATATTTGACGGAATCCCGGTGGTGGAAGTGCGGGCAAAGGGTGGCAAATATTTGACCAAGGCCCTTCATCCCGAATGCGCTCGCATCATGGATGAATACATAGACTGGATGAAAGATACCGGACGCCCCATACATCCTGAAGATTACTTCTTCCAACCTACCAAAAATCCCCTTCAACCGGGCGAATTGTGCCGACCGCTGAACGCCAAATCTGTGGACTACATTATTCAAAAATTCGCTAAAATTGCCGGGCTCACTCATCGCATTTCGGCCCACTCGGCGCGCGCCAGCTATATCGGGTCCGCCTTGGAAGCGGGAGTTGATCTGCTCAAGGTTTCCAGTGATGTTGGCCATGCTTCGGTCAGAACCACTCAGGAATACAACAAGCGGCGCTTAAAGATTAAAGAAAGTCCCGCTTACGATTTGGGCTACTTTGATAAAAAGAAAGCTTAAGGTGGTGGGGCTTCGATCTTATTCCCATTGGTTGGAATGTCCACACAACAATGAAAAGTGGTATTTCCGGCAGTAACTGTAGCGGCACTGATTTCATCATTAATACAACCATTCGGTCTGGATTCAGCACCGGTAATTTTTGAACATTCCAGCTCGGCCGTCTGTGATTGAGACTGGGTAGATGGAGGTACGGGCGGTGGTGGCCCATCAGCAGGCTGGTCTTGAGCTGTTTGATTCTGTTCCACGGGATGAAGCGTCCCATCCGACTGTTGCTCGGTTTGAGAGGATGGATTTGCGACAAATGTAGCTGCGGCCATATTCGTGGCCGAAACAACCGAAGCAGTGCCAGCAGGAATCGCAGTCGGTGCTGGAGCGGTATCGGGCGTTTGGTTGGCAGTGTCCTGATCTGTGCCCGACGAGAGCGCGGTTTCATTCGAACCACCGTTAGTCGAATACATCCCTGCTTCATTCAATTGATATTCACCATCGGAGGGGCGATATCCATCTCCTCGACTGGCCTCCTGGGACTTTTTCTGTTTCAAGAAAGTTTTCTTACTACGAGTGCGCAACTTCTGATAGAGGGACTGCAGTTCCTTCAAACGCTCCTCGGTTGTGATTACTCGATTGGTTTCTAACGACAAATCAGTTTCGGCAAAGGACCAGCGAAGCTGATCGGCCCATTTGTACTTATGCGGTTTTGTTATGACTTCACCCTCCACCAATGCCAACGACATCCCTGCTTCAATCATTTCACTGTCGTCATGCATGTAATCCATGGCCTCTACTCGACCTTTGTGAACGGTGCTCCAAATGTCGTTGCTTTCCTGGTCATGGAAAACATAGAAGGTCGTCCCTCGTACACCAAAGGCAACTCGATTGGCAGTCTCAACTTCTAGGGACGGTGGACCGGAAAATTTCTGGATAACATCAATCATGACGCCACCGACAGTGAGAATGAGATAGGACGAGCCTTTATATGTTTTCCCTTTGGCCTGAATGAGCCCCTCAACCTTCAAATTTGAATCGGGATCAAGTTTAAGAGTGCTGCCATCCGGGAGCTTAAGAATGGCAAAAGATTTGGGCCCGGTGGATAACTCACTTCCATCATAAAATTTATCCATTCGGCGCATCGCTTTGCGTGTCTTTTCCCCCTTGGCGAGGAGGTAAAGTTCACCTTTTACGTAACGTGCAAGTCCGTAATTTATTTCATCATTGGCGAAGGCCCCAAATTGAAACAAAAAATGGGCAAAGAGGATAGGGCAAAAAACCAATGACAATGTTCGAGACATATCCACCATCTTCGAAGTTTTGCGATGTTACGAGATCAGATTATAACAAACAAATTCTTTGATACCGATAAATTTTTGATTATGTAATAATATTCGCTAGTGCGAGGACGAATATGCGTATACTCAAATATTTTACTCTTATATTGTTTTGCCTAAGCAGTTATTCCCTATATTCGAGAACCAGTACCACTAAGGCACAAACCACCAAAAAATCCACCAGCGAGAAGGTCGGTGAGAATAAGAGTCAGTCCCAGCTTAAAAGCACTTGCTCTAAGGGAAAGGGGAAATTAAGACGGAGTGATTTCTCATCGAATAAGTCATACCAAGCTTATGTTTCCCTTTGTAAAACAACACAAGCATCTCAGGCACAGACCAATAGCAGTAAAACTAAGAAGAGTGACACCACTGCTGCTTATCAAGTTGTTTCTGCAAAATTCGTTTCTTCACCTTCGACGCCCACATCTTCCCCATCCTCCACCGCAGGTTCATCAACTTCATCTTCATCTTCAAAATTCTCGCCCCGATCTCAAGAAACCACCTCTCTAGTTCTGAGAAATTCCAGGACGGGAACATTGGCAACTTCTCCAATGAGAAGATCAACTACAACACTTACTCTAGCAAATACCACTAACCCGGCACTCGCCAATAGTCCACGACAAGCAAGCATCGCCTCCGATTCAAATAGAATACAGACAAGCTCGCATATCTCAAGCAATCATAGCATTGTTCGACAAGGTCAAACTGTCACTGGCGATAATCGCGTGGACGGCATTCATGATACTCCCATAATGAATGCGCAAAGCACATGCCCAGAACAATTCAACGGACCTCCAGGTAAATTCAAAACTTCATGCTGCCAAGTCATGTACAATATCCTTGAGGAAAACTACCTTCAAACTCTTTCACAAAATGTCCAAACGCCTGTTGAAGAACAGGATGTCAAGGCCGCCTTCTTGGCATTAAATGTTATGGGAGAGACCCAGGCCAGGCGCCTTATTGGCAGTATTTCTAAAAATTTCGAAGTACTATCAAAAGAGAATTTAACGATCGGTCAGATTAACAAAGCGGAGCAAACTGGGCAGACCCAAGTTACTCATAAGGCCAGCTCTCACACGATTGCTCAAGTAAATCAGAACTTGGCCTTGCTAAAATATGCAATAAAGGTAGCGGATACTTTTATCGATTCTAGCGGCAGAATAAAAACAAGCCTTTTTGCAGCATTTAGAGGTAAGCATTTTAATTCCGCTAATACTCACCTTGGGGAAATAAGAAGACAGGCCAATGATAACTTAGAAAAAGCACTCGATATCCAGAAAAATAAAGCAGATCTCAAGAAAAAACAAAATGGGGATGGGGCCGCAGCACAAATTGCAGGAAATATTAATTCCACTGCTAAGATGACTTTTGATAACGGAGTTACCAAACTTCAAACTCTCTGCCCAACATTCTCATTTACTATCATCGGCAATTATACAGCTCCCCAGGCCTCCGCCGGGCACTCTGCTCCAGACATGCATAATTCCGGAAATAAGAGACCGTAATTCCAAGCCGTTACCAATTCCCCAAAGGTAGACTTGCCTGATGCATTATTCTTTGTTTGAATCTTGGCATTCACCACAAGAGGAGAATGCCCATGAAAATAGCTGCCTTGATTTTATTTTCAATTTTATCCTTTCAAGTCCATGCTGGCGCCATCGCCCCTTGCGGACAGGCCCCGGAAGATAAACCTGAATTCAACTGGATTCCTCTGGCCAAAGTTCTCATCCACGCCAAAGTGATGAATGCCAATGGCATTATCTGCGCCGGCCTGGTTCCAGGCAAAGTTGGCACGGTTGAATTCATCAATTATCGCGATGAGGCCGGAACCGTGCGAAGTTATACTTACCAAGAACTCTCCACTCAACGTCGCGTTCTGCTGAGTCAGGAAGATATCGGCGTTGACCTGATTCGGAAAGGCCCGATTATGTCTTTACACGTGGTGCAGATACTCACTGATATTGTGGAATCGCGCTACAATATTACGTTGAGGTTTCTGCGCAACTTAAGTCGTCTTGATAGTTCTCCCAATGATTATCGAGAACTTAGTCTCCTAGCAAAAGTGAACAAAGAAGGACAAAGTGATGTCGGCCTAAATGACAATTCTATCCAGTTTGACCAATTTGATCTCTTTATAACCTTAGGCATGACGATCAACAAAGTTAGTTTCACCAAACAGGGACAGGGTCAAGGAACACTGGAAACCAAAATTTTGCCGAAGGTTGGTAGTCTCTAAAATTAACTCTTCCCGTATTTTTTTATAAGCGTTTCAACCAGCTGAACATATTTGGTTTGAGCATCTTCACTCTTCATATCTTTTTTAGTGGCCCAACAGTCATACTTGGCGCGTTCTTTCAGATTAAACATGCCAGGGCGATCACCTTTTACGTTGCCTTCCATGCCTTGCTTATAAAGAGCATACAAGTCCAAAAGCTCTTCGTTAGTTGGACGGGCCTTTAATTTTTTAACTTCGTCTTGCGATGCTTTAAATTTATCTGTTGCCACAAACTACCTCCGTATATGCACGTTATGATAATATAAAAAGACGTTACTTACATAAAAATATTCGTGAGAATTTAGTATGGAAACAATTTCATGCCCCTGGTCTGGATTCCAACCTGGACATTTAGATTTTTGTGAGGCCAAGTTGTGCGCCTGGATCGTCAAGCCGGCGGAAACCTGGTCCAATATGGCGTTCGTGATAATCGGACTCTATATTATCTATCTGGCGCGCAAAGAAAATCGCCCGCATCTCCTTCCTATCGGAATCGTGGCGCAGTTTTTAGGTGTTTTCTCTGGTCTGTACCATGCCACGGGAACTTTCATCGGCGAATGGTTGGATATTTCCTCCATGATTCTTTTTACCGGTACAGGCATCGTCTATAATCTTCGAAGATTTTTACTTATTCCCAAGCAATCCATGATAATCATCTTTGCATCGTTAATGTCGATTTCTATGGCATTAATTTATTACTTTGAACGCATAGGCGTGGTGCTCTTCGGGGTGCAATTTATCGCCTGCGCTTTGATGGAACTCAAATTATTTTCCAAGTCCCAAGTTAAAGCAGATTACTTTTATTTCAAAGCTATGGTGGCAACATTCCTAATCGCGTGGGCAGTATGGTGGCTCGACATCACGAAAGTGTGGTGTAACCCCGATAATCACATCTTCACCGGCCACGCCTTTTGGCATGTGGCAACTTCGTTTACTTTTCTTTTCGTTTATCGTTTCTTTACTCAGTTCAAAGAATTGGAACCGAGTGCGAGGGTTACTTGCCAGAAAAATGAAAAAGCGCAATCATTCCAGTGATCCCTGTCACTCAAGAATCTTTGATTTCTTTCCTTTTGTATTAGCTTTTTCCTTTATATTTTTTTTATCTTTTCAGCAGGTCTTTTTGCAGTTTATTTATGCCAATCCCTATAACATGATTATCGCCCCAGACGACGAGGACATCTTATGGATTTCATTTTTGCAGGAATTGTTTCTCTTTTTGTGTTGATTTACTTGTTTTACGCATTATTTAACCCTGAAAAATTTTAACGGACTTCTTATGAATAAATATGACTTTCTCCAAATTATTTTAATTCTTGGAGTCTTGATTGGATTGGCACCATTCTTGGGATTCTATATGGCAAAAGTCTATGAGGGAGAGAAGCACGTTCTTTTTTTTCTTCGCCCGATAGAACGCATAATCTACTCTTTTTGTCGGATTGATGTAAAAAGAGAAATGAATTGGAAAGAATATTCGAAGTCACTCATCGTTTTCAATCTCTTTGGACTCATTTTTGTATTCCTGCTGCAAATCACCCAGCATACACTTCCCTTCAATCCAGAGCATCTTCCCAATGTTCCTTGGGACCTGTCCTTAAATACAGCAATTAGTTTTGCCACAAATACAAACTGGCAATCCTATTCAGGAGAAGCGACGCTGAGTTATCTGACACAAATGCTTGGACTTTGTGTTCAGAATTTTTTAAGTGCCGCAACAGGCATGGCCGTGTTGATGGCCTTGATCAAAGGATTAATTCGAAGAACGACTTCTGATATCGGCAATTTTTGGGTCGATGTAACGAGGTCGATTCTCTACATTCTTTTTCCACTGTCGATTATTTTGGCCCTGGCCCTTGTTTCCCAAGGAGTTGTCCAAAATTTTTCATCCTATGTGATCGCAACAACACTTGAAGGAGTAAAACAAATTATCCCAACGGGGCCAGCGGCTTCGCAAATCGCCATCAAACAACTTGGCACCAATGGTGGTGGTTTTTTTGGCGCCAACAGCGCTCATCCTTTCGAAAATCCAACGCCTTTTTCAAATTTCCTTGAAATGCTCTCCATTCTTCTCATCCCGGCCGGCCTAGTTTTTACTTTTGGAAAAATGGTGAAATCAAACCGCCAAGGCATTGTGCTTTTTGCCGCAAAATTTATCCTTCTGGTTGTCGCACTTGGATTTGCTCTCTGGGCCGAATATAACGTCTCATCTCAATTTGAGGGAGCACAATGGATGGAGGGCAAAGAGACACGCTTTGGAATCACGAACAGTATTATTTGGTCAAATTTTACTTCTGGAGCATCCAATGGTTCCATAAACGCAGCTCACAGTTCACTCTCTCCTCTCTCGGGAGGATTGGCGATGCTAAACATCATGCTGGGTGAGATTGTCTTCGGCGGAGTTGGATCAGGCCTTTATGGCATGATCCTTTTTGTTTTTATCACTGTTTTTATCTGCGGACTCATGGTAGGACGAACACCGGAGTATCTTGGTAAAAAAATTGAAAAAAAAGAAATTCAAATGGCGATGTTGGCCATTTTACTTCCCAACGCCATGATTCTCATCGGAGCAAGTCTTTCGGCAGTCTTGCCTCACGGATTCCAAGCCGTCCTCAATAAAGGACCTCACGGATTATCAGAAATTCTCTATGCCTTCTCATCGGCTTCACAAAATAATGGAAGCGCTTTTGCCGGTCTAGGAACAAATACAACCTATTATAATCTCTTCTTGGGCCTTTGTATGCTGGTGGGGCGATATGCGGTCATATTTCCTGTGCTGTCAGTGGCCGGAAGTCTTGCTCAAAAAAAATACATGCCTCCAGGTTTTGGAACATTTGCTACTGATACCTATCTTTTTGTCACAATACTGATTTTCGTGATTCTGATTGTGGGAGCTTTGACTCATCTTCCCGCTCTTGCGTTGGGACCAATAGTCGAACATTTGCTCATGCTTACTGGAAAAACTTTTTAGTGGAGTTCTTATGAAGGCCTCTATGTTTGAAAGGAAAATATTTTTTAAGGCCATTGGAGACAGTTTTATAAAACTCGATCCTAGATCACAGTTCAAGAATCCCGTGATTTTTATAACTCTTCTTGGTGCGGTGATAACCACGATTATCGCATTTAAAAGTTCAGAGGATTTAATCTTTGATATTCAAATCGCCATTTGGCTATGGTTCACAGTTCTTTTTGCCAATTTTTCAGAAGCTATTGCTGAGGGACGTGGGAAGGCCCAGGCGGATTTCCTAAAAAAGGCAAAAACAAATACAATGGCACGACTTCTTAAAGATGGAAAAGAAACGAAAATAAATGCAAGTTCTCTCAAAAAAAATGATCTCGTGGTTTGTGAGACCGGAGACATGATTCCTGGAGATGGAGAAGTTGTTGAAGGGATAGCCACCGTTGATGAATCGGCCATTACAGGCGAGTCGGCACCGGTTGTAAGAGAAAGTGGTGGTGATCGAAGTGCGGTAACTGGCGGGACGAGGGTTTTAAGTGATAGAATCGTTATTCAAATCACATCCGAACAAGGAAATACTTTTATTGATAGGATGATCCATCTTATTGAGGGCGCAAAAAGACAAAAAACCCCGAACGAAATCGCATTAAACATTCTCCTGTCCGGTCTCTCCATCATTCTCTTATTAACCGTTGTAACACTCAAGGGATTCTCAGATTATTCAAGTCAGGCCTCAGGTGAAGACCTATCGAAAATTGTGACAGTACCAGTTTTGATTGCGCTCTTAATTTGTCTCATTCCAACAACCATTGGGGGTCTTTTGAGCGCCATAGGGATCAGCGGAATGGACCGACTGATCCGAAAAAATGTTATCGCAACAAGCGGTCGAGCGGTTGAAGCCGCCGGTGACATTGATGTTCTTCTTCTTGATAAAACCGGAACCATCACTTTGGGGAATCGGATGGCCAGTGAACTTTATACCGCACCAGATGTGATGATTGATTATCTAGCTCAAGTAGCAATGATGGCCTCTTCGAGCGACGAGACTCCCGAGGGACGCTCCATTATCACATTGATAAAGAATAGATTTGAAATGTCCCTCCCTGATTTGTTCCGTCAACGGGCAAAACCACTTCCCTTTACCGCCAAAACAAAAATGAGTGGAGTTGATTTCACCGATTTAAATGGCGTCCTTCACAGAATTAGAAAAGGTGCTTTCGAAGCGATTCAACAGTACATCCATGAACTCGGCGAAAAAATCCCGCAACAAGTTCAAGATCAGGCCGCCCAAATTTCAAAAATGGGAGGCACGCCCCTCGTCGTTGTTGAGGATGAACGTGTTCTAGGAGTGATCTATCTCAAGGATGTGGTGAAAGATGGGATTCAAGAACGCTTTGCCGAACTTCGCAAAATGGGAATTAAAACAGTCATGATAACGGGAGACAACCCTTTGACGGCTGCGGCCATTGCGGCCGAAGCCGGTGTCGATGATTTTATATCTGAAGCGACACCAGAACTTAAATTAATGAGAATTCGTGAAGAGCAAAGCAAAGGCCATCTCATCGCCATGACAGGTGACGGAACAAACGATGCCCCTGCTCTCGCCCAAGCAGATGTGGGAGTTGCCATGAATACGGGAACGCAGGCAGCGAGGGAAGCAGGGAACATGGTTGATCTTGATAGCAATCCTACAAAACTTATTGAAATTGTCGAAACGGGAAAGCAGATACTGATGACCCGGGGTGCCCTCACCACATTCAGCATTGCCAACGATGTGGCGAAATATTTTGCTATTATCCCTGCACTTTTTGCGACGCTATATCTGGCAAATGCCAATGTCGGGCCCTTGGCAAAACTCAATGTCATGAATCTTCACTCTCCTCAGAGTGCTATTTTGAGTGCTGTCGTTTTCAATGCATTGATCATTATTATGCTTATTCCACTTGCGCTTAAAGGCGTTCGATATCGCCCAATCGGCGCCAATGCTCTTCTCTGGCGAAATTTATTAATCTATGGGCTTGGCGGTGTTGTGGCACCATTTTTTGGTATCAAACTCATTGATATGTTTTTAGTCGCGGCGAGGCTTGTATGAATACTCTTCTACCGGGTGTCCTTCTATTTTTTGTTATGACTTTGCTCACAGGTATTCTTTATCCTTGGAGCATCACCGCCATATCAAAAGCGGCTTTTTCGGACAAGGCCAATGGCAGTCTTTTGTATCAAGGGAATCTCGTCATTGGCTCAGAGCTTATCGGACAAAATTTTACGGCCCTCGGTTATTTTTCCAGCCGGCCTTCAGCGAGCAATTATTCACCTGTAGAAACAGGCGCAACCAATTTATGTGTTACATCAGGGGAACTCAAAAAAGTCATCATGGAAAGAAAACTCAAGGGATTTGCTAATGAGATGCTCTTTTCATCGGGCAGTGGACTTGATCCGCATATATCCCCTAGTTCCGCCCATGATCAAATTACAAGAATTGCTAATCAAAGAAACTTCAGCGAGAATCAAGCGATACAATTAAGTCAGATGATTGTTGACGCGATAGAAAAACGGCAATGGAACTTTCTTGGTGAACCAAGAGTCAATGTATTAAAACTCAATCTTGCCCTGGATGCCATGGGAAATTTAAAAGGACGAAATGATTGACTGAAGTACGCCGACCAAGCCCAGATGATCTTTTAAGGGGAATTCAAAAAAGTACACAGTCCCATGCTGGGCAGCTTCGTGTTTTTTTTGGGATGTGCGCAGGTGTGGGAAAAACATATGCCATGCTCAAGGCCGCCCAAGAAAAGGCCAGTGCAGGACTAAAGGTTATTGTTGGTCTCATTGAAACCCATCAGCGTCAAGAAACAGCAGCTCTTCTTGAAGGCTTTGTTCTTATTCCCAAAAAAAAGATGAAATACAAGGATACAATGGTTGAGGAAATGGATCTCGATCAGATTCTGCGGGAACAACCTGATCTTGTGCTCGTGGATGAACTTCCTCATACAAATATGCCCGGCAGCCGTCACCAAAAAAGATATCAGGACATTGAAGAACTCCTGAACGCAGGAATTAATGTCTATACCACATTAAATGTCCAACATGTCGAGAGTAGGAATGATCTTGTCCAGACAATTACTGGGATTGTCGTGCGTGAAACTGTTCCTGATTCTTTTCTACAACGAGCGCAACAAATCCAGCTCATCGATATTTCCACGCAGGAACTCCTGAAACGTCTAAAAGAAGGTAAAGTTTATCTTGGCGATCGAGCAGATATTGCCGCGGAAAATTTCTTCAAGGAAGAACATCTCACTGCTCTTCGCGAGCTGGCTCTGCGTTTTATTGCCGAGATCGTTGATGTAGAGCTTAAAGATCAGATGACCGTCAAAAGACTTTCTGGATGGAACACAAATGAGCGTTTTCTCGTAGCGGTCGGACACAGACCTTTTTCCGCCAATTTACTTAGATCGGCCAGAAGAATGGCATACACGATGAACGCTCCCTGGATAGCTTTAAACGTCAACACAGGTGAAGAACTTGGAGCGAAACAACTTGAGATGCTTTCTAAAAATCTTGCTCTCGCAAGAGAACTTGGCGCTGAAGTCGTAACAACAAAAGATGCCAATTTTGTTAAGGCGCTCAAGCAAGTTATTGAGGAGCGAAACGTAACCCAGATAGTGGTAGGACAGCCAAATATCAAATCGTTTTTTAGAAAAAAGCGTAACTCGGTGTTGGAGCAGTTATTAAAAGAAACTGTTAATGTGGATATCCATGTTATCCGCCAAGAAAGTGAAGCTGTCACTTCCAAGCTATCTCTAAAATTACCCAAAGTTTATTTTCGAACGGGTCTTCTCACATATTTTCTAAATTTAATATTCATTTCTGCCGTGACGTTACTCTGCTACAAATTCATTGCACTGCTCGGTTATCGCGCTGTCGGTTTCATTTTTCTCATGGCCATAGTTCTTGTCTCAGTCCTAACCACCATAGGACCAACTCTTTTTACCACCATCATCAGTTCCTTGGCCTGGAACTACTTTTTCATTGAACCGCGTTTTACATTTGCGATTCGTACCTATGAAGACATTATGATGGGTGCCACCTTTTTTGTTGTCGCCGTGATCTCAGGCCTTTTTACTACACGAATTCGAAAACAAGAAGCCGATTTGCGTCAGCGTGAATATCGAACGCGCGTTCTTTTTGAGATTGGTAAGGAATTTGCTGCCGCGAAAGGTGAGCGCGACATCGCTTCCATTGCCGCTCGTTATATAAAGCAGCTTTTTTCCGCCAATGTTTGTGTCTTCAAATCGGAATCCGAACGTGTCTTAGCTCCAGAGCCTATCAATTTTTCAAACATTCCGGTTGATAGCAAAGAAAATGCTATGGCCAATTGGAGCTTGGTGAATAAAAAGAAGGCGGGCTGGGGTACTGACACTCTCAAGGAATCGGTTTGTCAGAGTATTCCTCTTTTAGGACGAAGTGAAATTATTGGAGTTCTTCTTTTCTACCCGACCCAAAAGAAAAAGCTTCTGGTCGAGCAAGAAGGCCTTCTCTACACCATCGTAAATTATTTTGCCATCGCCTTGGAAAGGGAGATTCTTGAAACAAAATCACGAAATTCAAAACTGCTCGAAGATTCTGAGCGTCTCTATCAAACGATACTGAACTCGGTTTCCCACGAACTTCGAACACCTTTGACAAGCATTATAGGAACAGCTACGGCACTTCAAGATTCGGCAACTCTTGATAATCCAGAAACTCGCAAACCCTATATGGATGATCTTATCGATTCTGCCGATCGCCTAAATCATGTTATTGAAAATCTACTTGAGATGTCGAGATTGGATAGCGGAGTGCTTTCAATAAAAAAAGAAATAGTGGACATCCATGACCTCATCCAATCAACTCTACAACGCCAAAAACGTTCTTTGCGGCATCACAAAATTGAATTAAATTTATATAAAGACCCGCTCTATTGTCACGGCGATTATCGTCTTTTAGAACATGCCTTTATCAATCTTGTTTTGAATGCTGTTACTTACTCTCCCAAAGATCAACTCATTGAGATTGCCACATCACTAAAGCACAAGAAGCAAGTCATCATTGAAATCAAAGATCGCGGCAAAGGAGTACCTGAAGATTCACTTCCTAAGATTTTTAACAAGTTTTATCGAGTTCCCGGTTCTCCTGCGGGAGGGATGGGACTTGGACTTTCCATTGTCCGTGACATCGTCGAAATTCATCACGGTAATGTCTATGGCCAAAACCGCAAGGATGGCCCGGGGGCCATTTTTACTCTTGAACTGGATAGCGTTGAAACACCTCTATCCATCAAGGAGTCTTAATGAAAACACCACAGCAAAAGGTGCTGATAATTGACGATGAACGCTCTATATGCAAGTTCATTCGCTTAAGTCTTGAATCAAATAATTTTTCAGTCGTTGAAGCGTACACTGGTGAAGAAGGCATCAAAGAAGTCATTGCCTCCCGGCCTGACATAATCATTTTGGATTTGGGTTTGCCCGACGTGCATGGACTTGAAGTAATTAAAAAAGTCAGAGAATGGACCCAGATTCCTATTATCATTCTTTCTGTTCAGGATTCAGACGAAGATAAAGTTCAGGCCTTGGATTCTGGAGCAGATGATTATTTGACTAAACCTTTCAGCGTTCCGGAACTTCTCGCACGTATAAGGGTTGCTCTCCGACATTCTTTTCCAGAAAAATCTGTTGTTTTCAAAGCAGGAAATCTTGAAATCGAATGGTCGGCAAAACTTGTAAAAATCTCAGGTCAAAGTATTAAGCTCACGGTTACAGAATATAATATTCTCAGTGTTCTTGCCAAATATGCCGGGAAAGTTGTCACACATCGAATGATTTTAAAAGAGGTTTGGGGTCCCAATGCCGTGGAGCATACTCAGTACTTGCGCGTTTATGTCGGACAGATTCGAAGGAAGTTACAGATTAATAGTTTGGAATCCGAAATCATTGTGACTGAAGCGGGTGTCGGTTATAGGCTTGTCGTTGATTGATTGACGCATGTTGAATATGTAAAAAAAACAAACTCTCGCTCCCTCTTTGTTAGATTTCTGTTTGAAATGAGCTGGAGGCTTTCCTCAAAGTACAAATATTGTTAAAAGGAATTTAAGGTGACGCAAGTTAAGGTTTTTGCATGCGCAATCCAAAAATTCTTGTTGTTGAAGACGAAGAAGATATTCTGGGGCTAATTCACTTTCATTTATTTAAAGAAAAATATGAAGTCTTTTTGGCCAGAGATGGTGAAGAGGCGTTGACCATGGCAAAACAAGAGCACCCTGATCTGGTATTGCTCGACCTCATGATTCCGAAAATTCATGGCCTTGATGTCTGTCAGAAATTAAAAAACTCCCCTGATACCAGCGATATTTCCATCATCATGGTCACGGCCAGGAGTGAAGAAAATGATATTATTAAGGGACTAGAGTTGGGCGCTGAAGATTATATTGTAAAACCTTTCGGCCCCAAAATCTTAATGGCACGAGTCAAGGCGAATCTCAGGCGTAATCGGCCTCGTGGAAAAGAAAAAAAGGGTGATGTACTCAAAATCCACAACATCACTATCGATCACCCAAAACGCAAAGTTTTTATCAACGAAGTTGAGTTGTTTTTAACTTTTTCTGAATTTCAAATTCTATTTTTGCTTGCATCCCATCCTGGCCGTGTCTATCCCCGCTCTCAAATTGTGGATATTGTTCGCGGCGAACACCATGCCATTACTGACCGAGCTGTGGATGTGCAAATTGTCGGGTTGCGAAAGAAAATGGGCGATAGTGGCGATCTTATTGAGACAGTTCGTGGCGTGGGCTACCGCTTCAAGGAAGAAATTTCAACCACGTAAGTGATTTTAGCATTCCTAACAATTTTCTAACATGAAGTTAATCACACAATAATGTACAGAACATATTGTCTGGCCACTTACTAACATAAAGAGGAGAAAGCTATGCGATCACATTTTTCTGAAATTATCTCTATCGTGGCCATCTCATTTTTGGCCTTTTCTAATTCACCTTCATCGGCCTTGGCCGACACACAAAGCATCAGCATCGACGGCTCAAGTACTGTTTTTCCCATTACCGAAGCTGTGGCGGAAGAATTCCGTAATCAGCATGGAAAAATTAAAGTGAACATTGGTGTCTCTGGCACTGGTGGAGGCTTTAAGAAATTTGTGGTTAAGGAAATTGATATTTGCAATGCCTCTCGACCTATCAAAGCTTCAGAAGTTGAAGCTGCCCAAAAAAATAACATCACCTATACGGAAATTCCTGTGGCCTATGATGGACTTACGGTAGTAGTAAATTCTAAAAACACTTGGGCCACATCGTTAACCGTCGCAGAATTGAAAAAAATTTGGGGAGCTGACTCAAAGGTCAAAACTTGGTCCGATATAAGAGAAGAATGGCCTAATCGCCCGATTAAACTCTATGGGCCTGGCACGGATTCAGGCACGTTTGATTTTTTTACTGAAACCATTAACGGCAAATCAGGAGTTTCACGATCAGACTATGTAAAAAGTGAAGATGACAATGTGCTGGTCACTGGTGTGGCAGGAGACCTCGATTCCATGGGGTATTTTGGTTTTAGTTATTATAACGAAAACGCCAAAAAATTAAAGGCCGTCAGCATCGATAATGGCAAAGGTGCGGTGGCCCCCAGTGTAGAATCGATCACTAATGGAACCTATTCCCCACTCTCTCGCCCCATTTTCATCTATGTCAATCATGATGCCTATAAACGCCAAGAAGTGAAAACATTTCTTGATTTTTATCTAAATGAAGCCGGCCATCTCGTTCCTGAGGTTGGCTACATTGCCCTCGATAAAAATAAATATAAAGAATCTTTGGCACGTCTCAAAGCCATTAAATAAAGACCATGGAAAATATCCACAGCATAGAAAGAGCGAAAAAAATTGAAAAGGCCCTGCTCCCGCTTCTGGCGGCAGCAGGGATGTTTACTCTTTTGGTCACGGCTGGGATTATCTTTACTCTCAGTCAAGAGACCTGGCAGTTTTTCAAGACCGTTCCAATCATAGATTTTCTTTTTGGGACCAAATGGGAACCTTTGATGGAACCAAAATCATTTGGCGTGCTTCCGCTGGTCAGCGGGACATTACTTATCAGTATTGGTGCGGGGGTCTTCGCCATTCCGTCGGGTGTTATGATCGGAGTCTTCTTAACCGAGTATGCCCATGAAAGAATCCGCCGTATGGTAAAACCCATTTTGGAAATCTTGGCGGGCATTCCCACCATTGTATATGGTTACTTCGCCCTTACTTTTGTAACTCCCCTGTTAAAAACGGTCATGCCTGACATTGAAGTCTTCAATGCTTTAAGTGGCGCCATGGTGGTGGGAATTATGATCTTACCCATGGTGGCCTCCCTGGTCGATGATGCCCTGTTGGCCCTTCCTCAAAGCTTAAAACATGGTGCTTATGCTTTAGGTGCCACTCCCTATGAAGTGATTGTCGGCGTGGTGATTCCCGCTAGCTTTGGTAGAATTATGGCGGCCTTCATCTTGGCCATTTCACGTGCCGTTGGCGAAACCATGGCGGTCACGATGGCGGCCGGTTCTAATCCTCAATTAACTTTTAATCCACTGAATAGCATTC
The DNA here is from genome assembly GCA_016187935.1 of Bdellovibrio sp. Lineage (GTDB taxonomy): Bacteria > Bdellovibrionota > Bacteriovoracia > Bacteriovoracales > Bacteriovoracaceae > GWA2-49-15. Next base: position 226,591 of record JACPIU010000010.1, on the reverse strand, counting down.
AAACTATGACATCTTATATCGTACAAGTTGCCTTAGGTGATACCCCGGCCGGAGGTATCGAATATTTAACTTCCTATGCAGTTGCTTTTCTCCTCTTCGCCATGACTTTCGTCCTTAATTGGATTGGTCACAAAATTATGCAGCAGGGCCGCAAATGAAAGCGAGAATGCGACATGAACGAATGTTCCAAATGCTCTGTGCTTTAAGCACAGTGGTAGGAATTATTTTTCTTTTTGTCTTGCTCTATCATATCTTTCAGGCGGGATGGAATTTTTTAAATCTCAATTTTTTCACTAATTTTCAATCTCGTTTCCCTATCAAATCTGGAATGAAGGCCGGCATCTATGGCTCTCTTTGGATGATTTCCATAACTGCCGTTGTGGCCATTCCTCTCGGTATCGCTTCGGCAATTTTCTTAGAGGAATATGCGCGTAAAAATGCTTTTTGGAGGCTGGTCGAGTTAAATATTTCCAATCTCGCTGGTGTCCCTTCCATCGTTTACGGATTGCTGGGACTTTCTCTTTTTGTCAGAACTTTCGGTTTCGGTCAGAGTGTTTTGTCTGGGGCCTTGACTATGGCACTCCTGGTATTGCCGGTTGTGATCGTCTCGTCGCGTGAATCTCTGAGGGCCGTTCCTTTGAATTTACGGGAAGCCGCCTTCGCCTTAGGCGCGGCAAAATATCAAGTGATCTTTGGCCAAATTCTACCCGTTGCTTTACCAGGAATTCTGACCGGGATCATTTTATCTATTGGACGGGCCTTTGGTGAGGCCGCGCCTCTCATTATCGTAGGGGCCTTAAGTTACGTTTCCTTTGTTCCCGAAAATTTGAAATCCGAATTTACCGTCATGCCTATTCAAATTTACAATTGGGCAGGCAGACCGCAGGAAGAGTTTCATCAATTAGCAGCCACCGGGATTATAGTCTTACTCTTAATTCTGCTCTCTTTAAATTTTGTGGCCATTATGATTCGCGATCATTACCAAAAGAGGTTTCGCTTATGATTCTTCTCGCACAAGACTTCAAATTTGCATCCAACACTAAAACTGAGCGTGGAGTCACGGCAGGCAACCTATCGGATGTCTACCAGGAAATAATTCTTGAGGCCAAAGATGTAGGGGCCTTTTACGGAAAAAAGGAGGCCATCAAAAATGTTTCCATGGAGATTCTTAAAAATAAGGCCACGGCCATTATCGGTCCAAGCGGCTGTGGCAAAAGCACTCTGCTACGATGCTTTAATCGCATGAATGATTTTGTACCACACTTCCAATTGACCGGTGCTTTGAATTATCGCGGTCGAAACATAATGAAAAGTGATGCAATGTTCATCCGCTCGCAAATTGGCATGGTTTTCCAACGACCCAATCCCTTTCCTAAAAGTATCTACGAGAATATAGTGTGGGGGCCTAAAATTCACGGTAGGAAAAATAATTTAGACGAATTGGTGGAAGACGTTCTGAGAAAGGCGGCGCTTTGGGATGAAGTCAAAGACCGCCTGGGTGAGCTTGGAACCAATTTATCCGGTGGCCAACAGCAACGGCTCTGTTTAGCGCGCACTTTGGCCATGGGCCCCAACGTCATTTTAATGGATGAACCTTGCTCCGCTCTTGACCCAAAATCCACCGCGCATATTGAAGACTTAATCAACGTCCTCAAAGATGAATATACAATTATCATCGTCACCCATAACATGCATCAGGCGGCGCGCGTGTCAGATCACACCGCTTTCTTTTATGAAGGCGAATTGGTGGAATTTGATGCCACAGAAAATATTTTTACTAGACCAAAACATAAAAAAACTGAAGACTATATAACTGGCCGTTTTGGCTGAAACTTGGTGAGGTTGTCATGTCACGCCATATGGAATTAGAGTTAGAAAAGATACGCCAGGACGTCACGGCCTTGGTTTCGCATGTTGAAAACATTGTGGTTACGGCGGTCAAATCACTGGTCGAGCGCGACCAAGAAATGGCCTTAAAAATTGTCAACGCCGACACCTATGTTAATCAAAAAGAAGTCGATATCGAGGAATCCTGCCTCAAGGTCCTGGCCCTCCATCAGCCCGTTGCCATGGACCTTCGCTACTTGATTGGCGTCATAAAACTTAATAACGACATCGAACGCATTGCCGATTTGGCGGTCAATATCGCAGAACGTGCCTTATATCTGATTCGGGCCGATGGAATTGCCATGCCCTTTGATATTCCTATCATGTCAAAAGAAACTTGCGCGATGTTGCGAAATACCATCAAAGCGCTTTTTGAAAGAGACAAAGATTTGGCCCGTGCTGTAATCAAAAGGGATCAAGTCATCGATGATCTAAACCGCGACATGTACGAGATCATATTCAGTGCCATTAAAAAAAATCCCGAGAAGTGCGATATCTATATCAATTACCTATCAGCGGGACGTCATCTTGAGCGTATTGCGGATTACTGCACCAATATTGCGGAAGATTTGATCTATATGGAAGAAGGAATTATTGTCCGCCACCATCCTGAAATCTCGTAACTAAATCCTAATAAGATTCTTCATTTCCTAATTCATGCAAAGAGACCACGACGAACCATAAAAGCAAAGAATTGCATCTTCGCAAGAATTTGGTATATATGACTGGTGGATTCTAAAACAGACAAGCTTTTGACTCTCGAAAACATCGCAGTTGGCCATTCAGAGCGCCTCTTATTTTCGAATGTAAGCATAGAATTTAAGATTGGCGAGTGGGTGGCCATCGTTGGGCCAAATGGCAGCGGAAAATCTACCTTTCTAAAGACGTTGGCAGGGACTTTGAATCCACGCACCGGCCGAAGGACCGCCCATTTCACCTCGGCAGGATACGTACCGCAACGATTCATCGTGAGTGCGGCAAGTTCACTCACCGTAAAAGAATTTCTAGAGCTTAAGCCGTCCACTTTGGACTATAAAAGCGGCACCATTTCAAATGAGTTAATTCAGGAAATGGGAATAGGTGATTTTCTTGACCGCCCTCTAAGAATCTTATCTGGCGGCCAAACACAACGTGTGTTATTGACCTTTGCATGTCTTGGGAACCCCAGGATTTTATTCCTGGATGAAGCGCTCGAGGGGATTGACCTTACGGCCAAAGGTCAAATCATTGCATTTCTGCAACGGGAACGTGAATCCAGAAAGTTAACCATTATTGAAGTCACACACGATCTTGCCGGAGTTACCACACACGCTGAACGGGTAATCTTGGTGAGCGAAGGGGTGCTATTTGACGGAAGCCCGCACGACGAAAATTTTCATGACTGCATTCATTCCATTTACGGTAAGAAGATTCGTCTTGAATGTGCACCGGAATTTCTCAGATGAATTCAGAATATTTCCAGCTTTTTGCTATCCCAATTTTTGCCGTCTTGGTGATGGCCGGACTATGCGGTCTCCTTGGACCTTTTGTTCTTCTTAAAAGACTTGCGTTTCTTACCGACACTATTGCTCATGCATGTATTTTTGGAATTGCTTTAGGTATCTCGCTGCAAATCGCACCCTATTGGACCCTTCTTCCTTTTGCCGCCTTTCTTGGCTGGATTCTTTCCCGCGCTTCCAGGCATTCGGGTGAAGGCCTATCGAACCTTACGGCGGTTGCCTTCAGTCTTTTTCTTGGCCTTGGCACTTTGATCCTAAGTTATCGCGGCATCGCCGGGCAAGAGATGGTTCACATCTTGTTTGGTGATGTTCTTTGGATTAGAAGTCGAGATCTTTTACTACTTCTTTTTGCTGTTTTGATTATTGTTCCATTCTTTGTCTTTAAATTTAAAGCAGTAACGCTTGCACTTGTGAGCCGTGATCTTGCCTTAACAAGCGGAATCCATGTCGATAAACTTAACGATCTTTTTTTGGTTTTGGTGGCAGTTGTACTCGCTCTTTGTACGAAAATAGTTGGCGTTTTACTGGTCAGTAGTTTGGTGGTGCTCCCGGCATTTTTGGCAAGTTCATTTTCCCATTCATTTCGCCAGCAATTGTTGCTTAGTATTTCCATAGCAATTGGTGGAAGTTTAGTTGGTTTGGCCTTGTCCTTCTCGAAGGACTTGCCTATCGGACCAAGTATCTCATCAGTGTTAGGCACTGCTCTTTTAATCGCAAATTTTGCTCAAGTTATTTCTAAGAAGATACGAAGCCTTACTTAATATCTTGTAATTATGGCAATAATATAGTAGACTATATGAAATGCCAAGCACTTGGATTAAAAGAACTTTTGAAGCATATTTTACCGCAAAAGGTGGTGGCTTAGCGCTTTTCCCCGTATGGTTAATGCTCGGCCCTCGGCAGATTGGTAAAAGCTCCCTTTTGCTACATCTACAAGATGCTCGCAACTATATCAGTCTCGATGATCTTGAAACCAGAATGCGTGCCAAGGCCGATCCTCTGTCGTTTGCACGTGAAATTAAATTGCCTGTCACAATTGATGAAATTCAATATGCGCCGGAGGTGTTGGAGGCCATTAAGGTGTTGGTTGATCAAGATAAGACTGCTGGAGCTGTCTGGATCACCGGCCCGCAAAATTTCCAAGTGATGAAAGGGGTGCGTGAATCCTTGGCCGGACGAGTTGCGATTTTAAATCTTTATGGTTTTTCAGATGAAGAGAAGCATTTTCAGTTTTCCACACCTCAAGATTATTTCGCGAAATTATTTAATTCAAATTTTCCAAGAATTTTTGATATACAAGACAATTCGTCTCGCGAACTTTATTTAAGCAGTTATCTGCAAACTTACGTCGAACGAGATGTGGTAGAGTTACTAGGCATCAACAAGCGAAGAGAGTTTGAGCTTTTTCTCAAAATTTGTGCACTACGGACCGGGCAGATTATTAATTATGCTGATTTGGCCCGCGATGCCGGGATTAGTCCGATTACCGCAAAAGAGTGGATTAATCTTTTGGAAGATAGCTTCCTCATAAAACTTGTTTCACCCTATTTTAATAATCGTAATAAGCGCTTGATAAAATCTCCCAAACTTTACTTTCTAGATATGGGACTTTGCGCCTACCTCTGCGGCTGGAAAAGCTCTGAGATGTTACGTCTCGGGCCCATGGGAGGAGCGGCGCTTGAAACTCATCTGTTTAGCAATTTGCTGAAGTATTTTCGCCATCGCTTGAAAGATTTTAATATCAGTTTTTATCGCACCCGCGACGGAGCGGAAGTTGATTTCTTACTGGAAACTGACAAGGGAACTATGGCGATTGAAGTTAAAAATGGTGTTCCAGAAAAAAAGGATTTATTGAAATTAGAAGGTCTTTTTGAAGAAATAGAAAATCTCTCAACCGGGGTGGTCTTTTCATTGGCCTTGCAACATGAGCAACCGGCAACTAACCCCTTTGATTGGAATTATTTTCCACTGCATTCGGGAATTCAGAGAAGTTTTGATCTGTTGAAATAATTTTCTTATTTGGCAACAGCTGATCGCAAAAATTCGATCTGCTTATCAAGCTGGACCGGATTGGAACCCAATTCTTTTTTTAGTTGCTTGAGAACTGAATAAGGTACCGCCTTCACTTTTACCAAAGCTTGTTCGAAGAATGATCTGCCAAGCATGCCAGGATCAACCAAATTTTGATAGGCCATAAAAGTACCGCCAGAGACTGGTTCACAAGCAAAAAAACCATTGCTTAGCTTTGTACGAGTTGCTTTCACAAGACTCCATGAGATCATGTAACTATGACCACTATCATATGACGTAAGAACATCTTTGACGGTATAGATTTCATTACTCACTACGGGAACATCCATCTCATAGTCCACCTCGTAGGTATTTTGGGAAATTTTGCGTGCGTGAGACTTAAGCATGTCTTCTCCCATATATTCTTTTTGCAAATTGAAATCAGAAAACACTCCACACACCTGTTCAGGGGTGCCATCGGACCATTGAAAAAGTGTGATTTGTGGCCAGGGTTTACCAGCGACATCCTGCAATTTAATCAGTTGTTTGGCCTCAGATAAGACTTGGTTTTGCTCAGTGCTTGAGAGTTTATCAAAATAAGTTCCAGCATAAGATACGGACGCGAAACCTAAACACAATACTGATACAAATAATCTGATCATGGTCCCCCCTCAAAAAAATTGAAATATTTGTTTAACATGAAAGAAATAAAAGCGGTAGCAGCTTTAAAAGTTTGAATTTTTTTCAGAAATTTCTTACATTTAGAAAAAATTAAGCCCAAGTCCTCGATATGTGGGCACAATTTCTTCCACTTTTTGATCACGAAAAAGAACATAGTGATTGAAATGTTCGGCAATTTCACCGGCCTTGGCAGGACGAAAAAAGAACGGATCACCCAGCTTGTAAATCGATGAATCGGGCACGCATAAAGGGGTTTGCACTTCTCCCACACCCTCACTGCCAATTATTCTGCCGTTTTCTGGACGATAGAGAGAGGGGTAGCGATCTGGTGCCACTTCGCCACTGGCCACGAAGCCTCCGCTCTTCAAAGTCACTCTTTTATGGTCAGGAATTCGGCATACGGGCAAAGCGAAAAAAAGCGCCGGTCGCAAGATTTTTTTTGCCGTGTTCTCACAATAGTAGTCAAAGAGTTGTGACTGCAAAGGCCCACTGCCTGCGGTAATTTCACTCAGTGAGGGATCGTGAGCGGCAAATTCAAAAGAGCCGGTCCCGCCGCCATTAAAGAAACGTAAACGCGCTTTATAGGTATCCAGGAACCGGGCGATTTCGGCACGCCATCTGAGGACATGCTTTTTTGAAAAAGAACGAATGAGAGATTTTATAGGATTTTGCCAACGATTGAAACGATTACAATCGGGAAGGCCGGCGATCTGGGCCTCGTAACCCATGACGCCAGTGAGGAGAACAAAGTCGCTCTTTTGCGCCTCCAAGAAAATTTCTTTAAATTGCGCAATCGTTCGGACAGGTGAACGATAAACGCCCAAATGGAACAGTCCCAGAGGGCGCCAACTCATGTCCACATCGATACAAACCTGAAAATGGAAACTTCGTTTATCATTGGTACTCTTTTTCCGCAGGAAGGCAGATAGTTCATTGACGTGTGCGGGAGAATCAATCATCAAATGGAAATTACATCCCCGTTCTAAAAGTTTAAAGGCCTCTTCATATTCAGGTTCGGTGCTGATCGGATAGGCGATCAATAAATCGTTAAAAATTTTAGGGTCTTGGGCGTGAAGATAGCTGGCCTCAAAGATGGAAAAACACATCCAACCTTTCTGAGTTTCTCCGGCGATTTTTTGCAAGCGCTTAAACAGTGCCGGGACGCGCAGAGATTTAGTCGCCGGTCGCCAGGTTTTACCAGAGTCCCTGCAGATCTTGGCCAATGCATGTACATTGGCATCAAAAACATCCAGATCAACAAACATGGCAGGCACGGCCACATTCTGCGCCAATCTCTTCAATACATTGTAGCTATGCATGGACCAGTCCTAGCGCTTGGTAAAATCTTTTCCCACTTTGTTGGAATACATTTCCAGCTTGAGTCCATTGACCACAAATCCCAACAAGGCCTTAGGCCCAGACTTATAAAGGCCATCTAACAATTTTGAGAAGAGTTGATATTTAGTCTTGCTATAAGGATACCAATTGGCTTCAATTTTAGGACTGTTCGCATCTATCACCACCGACTTCAAGTTTGAGAAGGCGTGTAACCCCCAGACACCTTTGTATCGGCCAATGCCACTCTTTTTCACACCTCCGAACGGCAGATAATGATTGCCCTCTGTAACCATAACGTTATTGATTGAGACATTTCCAGTTTTCAACTGTCTTGCCACTCTGATGGCACGTTCAGTATCGCCACTCCAAACGCTGGCGGATAGTCCATACTCGGAATCATTGGCGAGATGAATGACTTCTGCTTCGTCATCAAAAGGCATGAGAGGGAGCACAGGGCCGAAAGTCTCTTCGCGCCAGATTGCCATGTTGTCGCTCACATTATCAAGAATGATGGGAGGAATCTTAGCGTTCAGGCCATCCCAATCCAGCCCCACTTCAACCCTGGCGCCCAATTGTTTGGCCTCATCAAGGTGCTTTTTCACCACCGCAACTTGCATCTCGGTGGTCATGAGACCCATATCGGAATCACCTTCCAAATCTTGCCCTTGGGTGAGCTGACGGGCCTTGAAAATCAGAAGCTCGCGGAATTTTTCATAGATTGATGAGTGCACATAGAGGCGTTCAATCGCCGTACAAGACTGTCCCGTGTTGGTCATGCCCCCCCATAGAGCACCACTCACAGCACGCTCGATATTGGCATCTTCAAAGACTATCATAGGATCTTTGCCACCTAACTCCAGCTCGACCGGAATAAGTTGTTGACTGGCCATACTCATAATCTTCTGACCGGTGGCCACAGAACCGGTAAAGAAAATTTTATCAGGATGGGCGGCAATAAGATTCTGTCCGACTTTGCCATCGCCATAGACCACTTGAACCCAATAATTATTAAAACCCGACTCATCTAAAATCTGCTCAACCAAACCCGTGAGCGGGGTGTATTCTGAAGGTTTATAAATGGTGGCATTGCCGGCCACAAAGCTCGTGGTAATCGGGACAATGGCTTGATAGAAGGGATAGTTCCAAGGAGAAATAACCAAGATGGTGCCCATCGGTTCCACAAACACGCGAGATTTTTTTCCCATCAAGGCCACGGGTGTTTTAACATGAATATCTGAAAGACCTTTCCTGGCGGCTTTCAAGAGAAAATCCAGGTGATCCAAAATGGAAAAAATTTCAGAAACCAGAGCGTCGGTTCTGGCCTTCTTAGTATCGCGCTGGATGATATCAATAATTTCCTCACGGCGATTCAAAATAACGCGCTTTAATGCCGCGATATAAGTTAAGCGCTGAGTGATACTCATTCGGCCTATATCGGCTTCCCCTTGTTTGGCACGCAGATAAATATGCGCGATATCCTCGACATTTGGATTTACCAAATTGGGTAACTGATTAAGTGAAGGCACAACCGTCTCAGGGAACTTGGGAAGGTTTTGTTCCTTCTTCACAATCTTGGCATTGTAGCCGATGTTGTGATGGATTTTTTCACCTTTGCCTTCGGTATCTTCAATATTGGAATAGTAGAGAGTGAAAATCATACCTTTCAGGCCAATGCTGATCATACGCAAAGGGGCTCCGAGCAAAGTGGGAAAAGACTGATCCTTCTCGGAAAGCCACAAGATAAAGAGAGTTACAAAATTAGGCATAATGCCTAAAAAAGTTAAGAGAATCTTGAGTCCGTCCAAGTCCTCTTTTTCCATAAAGTCCAACATGCGGTCAATGTGTTTGATAAAATCGGTGTTTTTAAAGGCGGGGAATTTTTCGCCTTCGCCGGGCAATAAAACCTCACCTATTCGCATTACTCCGCCAATCGCCAGAGAAGATAAATGTTTTGAAATAAACTCTCTCTTGCCTTGGGCCAATGGATAGGGAACTTTTGCGATCATGGTGGAAGGTCCCGGATGATTCTCGCAATATTGCATGTCCAAATTTCCGGGGACTTTCACATGAGTTGCGGAATCGAGCTTATTAACTATTGTTTCCATTTTTACACTCACTTCAATATTTAAGATGCTTGTTGAATAATTTTTGCCGCCGCCATCTTGGATATGGCCATAATTGTCAAGCTGGGATTAATTCCGGGAGCATTGGGAAAAATGCTGGAATCGGCAGAGTAAATATTTTTATAACCGTGGAGATGAAAATCAGGTGACGTCACAGAACGAACAGGGTCTGTGCCTAAATTTAATCCCCCCATCAGATGTAGTCCGATAGAAAAACGTCCATCCACAATCTCGCGCACACCAGTTGCTTTGAAGATTTGATGAATGGCCTTAAACCCTTTCGCCTGGGTGTCGCGATCAAAACTATTTAAACGCTTAAAGACCCGCGCTCGACCACTGCTTGCCACCGAAATCTCACCGGGATTGGTATCCCGTACTGCCACTTCAACACAGGCCATATGAGCATAGCGCTTCATCACGGACAAATGGCGCCGGGCAAGACCGGGCACCAACATGGCGATGGCCACAGGTGGAGCAAAAACATTTTCTAACTTGAAGTAGTTGGCGCGGAAAGTAGCATCGTTACTCTTGAGTGATTGTAACGGTCCTTTATGGGCATTAATAGGTCGATCATAAAGTCCCAGCAACATGGATTGAGGATGAGAATAAAAATTCCGTCCCAATGCGGGCAAGCTCTTTTTAAATCCCGAGTTGAGCAGCAGACGGGAATTTCCAATGGCCCCGGCGCCCAGAACAATTTTTTTCGCCCGATAGGACTTATGTTCGCCATAGCGATTCACACCCATCACAGTCACAACTTCAGGGGTCCAACGAACAGTCTTGGCCTCAAACTGAGACTCCAGCACCAGACCTAGTTCAAAAGCGCGCTTGAGCACGGTAACCGGGGTGCTTTGTTTTGAATCGATCCGACAACCACTGAGACATTCGATACAATCGTTGCCATCGTCAAAGCGACAATCTTTTTGAGCGCGAATCAGGGGTGCCCAATTAAAACCATTTTTCTCAAATCCCTCTTTAAAAATGAGAGCATTGCCATTGCGATATTTGGCCGGGATTTCCTGAATGGCCAACTCAGCTTCGGCGGCGTCGTACCAAGGGGCCAATTTTTCTTGGTTAAAAAAATCTGCGCCTGAAACTTCCTTCCAAGAATCCAAGGCAATTTTATCAAAGCGATCAACCAGGGCCTGATTGACGATACTTCCGCCCCCCACCACTTTAGGTCGCAAGATCCCAAGATCGGCATCCGTATTGAGTTCGATTCCGCCTCCCCAATAGAGCTGGGAGTTGGAGTCAATTTCTTTACAGGGATAAGTGTCGCGGTTGAAATGGGGACCAGCTTCGAGCATCAATACGCTGGCGCCCTTTTTACATAGCTCATGGGCGACGAACGGGCCGGAAATCCCTGCCCCTATCACGATAAAATCGAAGTCTTTTTTGCTATCCTTAGCAAGACTCATAGCTCCTCCTTGAAATCCCCTCTTTTCTTAAAGCAGCAAGAAACGCGTGAGCACGCCGAAATGATCGGACAGGGCCCATGGTGGGGATGACTGAATATCTTTAAAAACCATTTCTGATGAATAGGGAATCACTCGCGGATTGACATCACTGAAGATATAGTCGAGACGGGCAGCGGGTTCATCAAGCGAACGATAAGGATTTCCATCGGCCGATGTGTAACCCAAATCGTCGAAATTGAGCAGACGGAATGTATCGAGCAATTCACTGTTCGGATCGAGTGATGGATAACAATACGAGGGACGATCAAACTCGTAGGCGTCTTGAGCGGCATTCCAAAAATGTTCGGGGCAGTTCAAGTCCCCGGCAAGAATGAAATGAGGTCGCAATCCGCGTTCCTCAAAGCCACGACGGGCATCCGCCATCATTTGTCCCATTTCTTCAATCTGTCTCACATGGCGACGAATTTGCTTGGGTTTAAAATCATTGGTGTCGGAATCGAAATGCGATGATCCCAAGTGGGTGTGTGCAAAGGCAAAGAGCTTGCCGCCCACGCTGATCGGTACCACTTGTAGCCCTTTGCCTGCAAAATACTCTTCAGGGGCGGTATAGGCCTTATACGAACGAAATTTGGCAGGGGCATAAAAGGGATATTTGGAGAGAACCATCAGGCCTCCCCCAATGATATTTTTGAGCCCAATGGTGCTGGGAAGAGAAGTGGCATGCCAACCGCTGCTGACGATATGCGGATACTGAACCTGCAACGCCTCACGGATATAGCGACGATCTTTGGCCCGCCATAATTCTTGCAACAGGACGACGTCAGCATTGGTCTGGCGCAGGGCCTGCACGATACGGGGTAATCTATCCGGCCAATGTTTGCCAACATGAATGGGCCCCAACCACATGCCAAAAGTGTTATAGCTCAAGACCGATAACTGCTTCGGCCACGCTTTGACCTCATAGACCGGAGTATCGTCAAAGAAGTAACTTTGCGATTGGACCTGATCATCTGAGAAAAGAGGAAGGACAAAAAAAACTATACCGGCCAAAACCAGGGACCAATTGAGCTTCATAAAGACCATCCATTAAATTTTTTTCTAAAAAAATTCTCCCCTAGGTGGCCAAAAAGATCAACCAATATATATGTGTCTACCTGGCAGGAAGCCACACATTGTCATCGTCTCCATTGACAGATGTCAGGTAAGTGCCCTCTCCGCCATTTGACTCCTCGACCCATTTCATTATTTTCTGATAGCTGGGAGTTTTACCGGCCAAGAATGAATAAAGAAAGGCCTGCATATTTCCAAATGCGGTCGTGTCAAAAGTGGTCAGACCGGAGGTCACAATATCCAGCTTTTTTGATCCACCTTTGGCCTTAAAATATGGTGTTTTAAAATAGGGATAACTGCTGCAACCGTTAAAATAAATGATCTGATAGTCCATTTTATCAAAATCGAACTCCGGCATGATATCCAAGGCCAAATTACCGCCGAGTCCTGAGTGCCCGTCGTAGACGACCAGTGAGCCGGTTTCTAAGGCGCGAGCGTACATGATACGAAAGGTCTCATCTTCACTACTTGAACTGGTATCCGCCAGAAGAACGTGCACATTCCACTCGACCTCAGTGCCTAAACTGGTTTCCACCACACCCTCATAACGTTGATAAAGATTGCCCCCTCGGGAAGTTTCTCCCCTGCCGGCCAGGATATCACCACTCACATTGGCCAATTCTTTTACCTTTCTCAAGTTGAGAGTGGGCAACCACTGCGACACATCTTTGAAAATCTGGTAAGCGGCATCGCGACGACTTACACGATTGGGCAAAATTTCATCGTCCAGGTAGCCAATGAAAATGAAAGCATGTTTTTTGCCGGAGTAAAGTTTGTCATACTCAGGATAGGTGCGATCGGTGACAGGCAATAGTTCCGCTTCAGCTTGTGCCACCAAAACGGCTGGATGACCACCACGCAGAGGACAACCGGGAAGTTCCACATCCCAGAAATAAAAGAAATCCCCCTCGGAATTGTAATGTTCATCAGTACAACGATTCTCATCGTTGACCACACCAAGCGCATAAATAGTGTCAGGGTTGCGCGGTAACTTGATATCAATTTTGATTCGATCACGGCGAGCAAAAAGTTTTTTATCAAAAACCGCCTTGCCGCGATACTGATATGAAACCACAATTTTCCCGGAAGATTTTTTAACCTCGGTATATTTAATGCGATAGTTATCATCCAAAGAAGCTTTTGATTTGTATTGCTCGGTAAAACTCTCGGCCTGAAAATATCCGATGATGTGTTGCAGTTGTCCGTCAATTTTTTCCCGCACCCAACGAGAAACCCGCGAATTATTTTTCAATTCTTCCAAGGTCGCGGGACTCTTGCCCTTGATTTCAATTTCGCCCTGGAAAGTAAGCCGGGCTTCACGCGCCACGTCCCCATAGAATTTATTCTCGGCGGCGAAGGTAAAACCTGATGCAATAATCAAGAGAAATTGCACAATCCCAAACATCACATTTCGTTTCATACTGTTCTCCTCAAAAATTACAAACTATGGACTCCAAAATATTCATTGATTTCAGACTGCTGAATGGCATCGGCGACAACATGAAGAGCAAAACAGGTCAGTAACACCTGGAGATAGGGAGAAAAAGATTCGGGATGTCCCAAAAGAATCGCCAGGTCTCGTCCGATTCGATACTCGTGATAAATATGGTAAAGACCAAAAGTGATGATCGTGAAAAAGGCCCATTTTACAAAAGAATATTTCTTTTGCTTCAGCATGTCGTTTAAGGCCTGAATCTGCACGTACTGGACATAGATGTTAAATAATCCAAAGGTCAAAACGGTAAAAATGAGATCACCCACAATCGACCGCACATGAGGACTTGTCTTATTCATCACGAACCTCCAGACACTTGAAATAGAGTTCATTGCCTGGAGAAGAGACACATCGTCAAATCGCATCTGTTATTTTTACAAGGTGACTATTGCGCCAACGGCTTTGGTACTACCCTATGATATCTGAAGGGAGCATTTCTATGGCAAGTTATTCTTGTAAAAACACCTCGTTAGTGTCTCTTGCTCTTCTGCTCTTGGCGATCCTCCCAAACAGCTACGCCAACATCATCACGGCAGACGAAATACGCCAAGATCGCCGTAACAACCAAGACTGTTTTCAGGCCCATCTTTTGGAGGCCATCCACACTAATATGGAACGAAAAAACCTCTACGCAAAATTGACGGACGGGAAATCAAAGAAAATTACCCATATGCTTCTTTTGGCCGAGCGCTTCGGACTTGTCATGGCCTTTTATTTTGATGTGCGTTCACGCCCTTTTCAAAAGAAAGGCATGACCATCATGTGCGATGAATTGATATCTCCAAGATCTGTTCCTGAGTTCCAGTCATTTGCCGCCCCCAGAGGATTTGTACCTGATAAGTTTATTTCGGCGGATGGGCGCGCCTTCAAGAAAGAATTGAAGAAAGCACTCAAAGAAAAAGGTCTGGATGAAGTGGCACGTCTTACACAGGCCAAATTAGATGAATTGGCAAAAAGACCCTCTTTTAATTGTCTTATGCGAAATGATTTAACAACCATTGTGAATACGGCACGACTAACCAAACAGCACATGGAAAAGGCCAAGACCTTAGGTATTAAATCCAGCAAAAGTTTGTCGCTTGCCCTACTTAATCGAGTGATCGCTATTTTACCTATGGTCGACGATATTGATGAAGACGCTTTTCCTTTGCAGAAGGCCGGCATCCCGATGATCTGCCAGGATTTTCCTGAAGCAAGTCCAAAAAATTAGGACATCATTCGCTATCGAAGGGCGCTTGGGCCGGGTTCTTCGTGCGTCTGGATGTTATCGCCGAATCTATCATATCGATGGGCCTCTCGCGGATCATTTTGAACACCGGGATGAAGACATGGATCATCACCGATGGGTGAACTCATGCCACATTCACCTAAAGTCACTCGCTCCATAAGTGCGTTGCATGCGTCCTCGTGGTCGGCAAATGCGGAGGAAACACCAAGTTGCTCATATCTCAAAACAGGCCTACCGCTCTGATATGAGACAGAACATGACAATGAGTCGGGCAATTGGGTGAAGTGGCAAGCGGGAGTTGGTGGTCTACCGTCACTATTCTGCCACGCCTGGGCAATCTCTTTGACTTGCTCAAAAGTGAGTGCGTTCAATCCACGAAATCCCGATCGACCAATCTGGATAGAATAGGTTGGCGCTTTTCTGGTAAAACTAAAATTTCTGGTGATATGACATTCAGGAGTGCTCGCTCAATAAATTGAGATTGTCCTGCAAGCTGGAATGAGATGGACCGGAAATCACCACGGCATCGTTGGATTGTTCTTGATTTTTCTTGTCTAAGGCCCTCACCTTCACAGTGACCTTATTAGGCGAGGCAATATGCACCTGACATCGCAATCCTCTTTGCACAGGGCAATCGGCCGTACTTAAGTTGTTGGCCTGCTCCTCAGCACTCTCCAGGCCGGTAATCTCATTTTGCACAACTTCAATGGAGCTATTGGCCTTATCGTCGATTCGCTCCTTAATGATGGCGTAGCGTGCGAAATTAGGAAATTTTATTTGAGTCGCATTTCCCGCCAATTGAGCGGGGGTTTTTCCCGAAGGCACAACTCTAATCACACAGGCATTATTCTGTGCCTGGGCCAGAGGAATAATAAGCACGGCGAGAGACATCATTATTTTAATCAGCATAGGCAACCTCTTCACTTATACTTTGTACTATCGACAAAACACCCACAGATGTTCAGTTTAATACGTTAAACCATTTGGGAAAGGTGGCAATTTTTTAGGGCATCTGAAATATCGGACTAAACTGCTTATCTTAATGATTTTTCGATGGGAAGGGGGTGGAATATTTTGCTGATTTTGTAAAAACCAGTCCACTCGTACAATTTAACCTGGGTATTTCATGTTGGAATCGAGGGGTGCATGCCAATATTCAGAATAAGATTATTGAAATCGTATCTATTAGTATTTTCCACATTAATAACTCTTGAAACAATGGCCCACACAAACAGCCCACCTGTCGATGTTGTGGCCCCTATTCCGGGGAGTGTAGAGGAGAATCGGGCCGGCTATGGGTGGCTCAATGCCTCCAGTGAAGTTGAAGCCGATTCACTCTTTCGGCAGGAATGCCCAAGGCCCACGGCCTCTGGCAGTATGACATTCTGTATACCGAGAAATAGCAGTCTTGATGCTGCCTATAGCTTGGCAGGCAATAATTTTGAAGCGGCATTCACCAATTTGGCGCTCGACAATGCTTATGAACAAATGATTTTGCAAAGAGCGGCCGTCAGTCCGGCTTCCAACACCTGGAACCTGCCAAGTTGTATCGCTTCGAGCCCCAGGGCGCAACAGATGAAAACTGATATTGAAGCAATTAAAGGTATGACTGTTGCCCAAACTAATGCCCATATTCGCACTTTGGCCGATCAGATAAAGGCCATCACAAATATTAATGAAGCTTCAAGAACAGCGGAACAAAAACGCAACCTAGAAGATCTAAAACGAAGGCATCTGATGGCGATAAAACTGCGTGCCACCCGCCAATCCTTTGATAGCAATCGCATGGCCCAAGCCTTTTTACTCGATAAGCAATTGGGAGAAGCGCAAAAACGTGAATGTCCCCCGGCCGTAGGTATTCCTCGTAAATGTATGAGCATTCGCCGCAACCGCGATCGCATGCGCTTGGCCTTTCCTTCTGTTTTTGCCGGGGGTCTGAGAGAAAGTGAATCCTTCAACAATGATACTGATCGAACTTTTTGGGAGCAGAAAACCTTTGCCGCCAACTTAGAAGGATTAGAACGCTGTGGAACAACCCCGTACACTCGTTTTGAATCATCTATTTATAAGTTAATGGGATACAACGGTGCTGCAAACCCCATTCCCGGTGCTGGAACAGGTCCTGGCTCTGGTTCAGGTTCGGGCTGTGCCGTTTCTGATCAAGATGCCGCCGCAATTGAGCAAGGTAAAAAAACTGTTGATGCGGCCTTTACCGGTGATCAAGGTTACCCGTTAATAGTCACCGCTAACGATGCCAACCGTGATGGTAATGCAGATGGGGCTTACACTTTTGCTCATATGACAGGGCGAAGTGCTACAGCAGCGACAAATCCCAGAATGGCCAATGCCTTCTCGGCATTATCCCAAGCTGCCACCGACATGAAAAATGTACAAGAAATGAATGCTGCCGTTTCCATGACAACATTTTGTCAGGATCGAAGAAATTTGGCAGACATTGCCCGGCTTCAACCACAGGCCGTTCGACAAGCTGTATTAGATCAAAATAATGACCGCTCTCGGGAGGCCCTCACACGTTTGATGTGCCAAAAGGGAATCATGAGTCAATTTCAGGCCGATGATCAAACTTTGGATTGCGCACCCGGTGTAACCGGCGACCCGGCCAGCAGCGAAGGGATGAAAGTCAAACGCGTAAATTATGGCTTTCCTTTTCAGAGTAGTTCCAATTACACCATTAAAACATTGCCCAATGGAACACTGGAAGTTGCCACTAAAATCAATTATGTCTTCAACTTTGACCCGTCTATTAGTCCGGGCAGTCCGGGCTACTTAGGTAACGCAGCAGTTCCGGAGGCAAACAGAAAAACCAGAGCTCAACAAGAAGCTGAATTTAATGCTAACACCACTGCATGGACGCAAAAGTCTACCGCCTTCCTGAACAGCGCCGCCGGCGCGGTTGCCGATCCTAAAGTGACGTTTAAAATTGAAAAGTGCATAGGTTGCACCAACACAACTCCACCCGTCGTCAATGTTTCTGAATGTTATTACCGTGTCATGCCCAGCTCTTTCCCGACCGATTTCCCCGGAAGCGCCTGGGACCCCCATCGGTGTTGGTATAAGATGCAGGGAGGAGTTCCTACGCGCATGTACGGCGATTGGCAGGATGCAGGTGGCTTTACTACCGCCATGAACGACCATACTATTATGCATGAGACTGGCCATAATTTAGGTCTCGCTGATGAGTATGTGGCCGATTATTATCCCGCTCATCCGGTTGGAGAAGACGGGGCCACTGGCTGTAATAACTCAACCATGGCAGGTAATACAGCGGCCTGTAATGTTCTCTATCGGCGCCATTTGTTAGAGATGGTAAGACCAGCACGGGTTTGCCCTCGGCCATAAAGGCCATGACGATTATTTTGAAGTGAGGCCCTATGCGAAATTTAAGTATGAAATGTAAAAAAATGGCAGGCGTTACAATCATGGCCCTAGCACTGGCATCGCATGCCGCTGTTATAAAAGTTCCCGACAGCATTGATTTTGCCAATACTATTACGAGTTTCAAATATTCCAATTCATCGCAGTCATCCACGGGTAAGAAAATGGGTTGGTCTGGTTGGCTGATGCCTAATGGAACTTTTTATGTCAGCGGAATTTACTTCGGTGAAAACATTGATGCCTGCTCATTTCGCGGCGGCAAAGCGGAAGTTGTCATGGACAATGTTCGTCGCCAGGAATTAATCAAGTTGGCCTTGCTTAGTTACAACGAAAATCATGATGTCCCTAGCGGAGACGTTCGAGGGAGTTATGAATTAGGCCCTCGTCTCTCAGTGCAACTTGGTCCGACCATCGCCAACACAGTCATCGCAAAGTTCGGCGACAATACCAATAATTTTCGACGTGAATTGGACTTAGAAGTTCAGAAAGTTTTCAACGACTCGAAATTAAGGCAAAGTGCTCTGGAGTTGAACGTGTCTCTCGATCAAGATCAAGCAAAAGTCATTTACACCTTAACCAATATCGGAAAACAAACGGCCACGCTCATGCTCCCTAATGAGGCAGGCACCCATTTTATTTTTCGACCAGATAATGCCAGTGCCATCGGACTCTCCTATGCCATGCGTGTGACAAATAAAGTGATTAATTTGAAGTCCAATGCCACCTTCAAAGTGACCCTGCAGGTGCCCAAAAATGTTGATATCCATAAAGGCGTTTTCCTCTACGATAATCTCAGCACGGTTTACAATGACGACCCTGAAATCATGGCCTCACCCAAAGTTCAAATTTGTAAACGCGTAAAATAAAATTGCTAAGTTTGTAATCCCCGATTATTCCCTCCTTTCGCAACCAGTTTGAGTTGGATTAGAATAGCTTAAAAAATTCAAGACAAGGATTCATCATGAACCTAATCGCCAGGATTGCCATTCGGATGGGACGTTTTTCAGAGCGTTTTGTTCCTTCAGCATTCTCAATCGCCGTACTCCTGACTCTCATCACCGCGGCTTTGGCCTTGATCGCTGCGGGAGCTTCAGTTGAAACCGTGCTTCGTTCATGGGGAGACGGTTTCTGGTCGCTTCTGGCCTTTGGGATGCGCATGGCCCTGGTCATGTTTACGGGATACATGCTGGCGGTTTCCCCGTGGATTTCGCGGGGACTCGAACGCTTGGCATCCCTGCCCCGCTCACCTCGGGGCGCGGTCATCTTTATGGCCCTGATCTCCATGACCTTGGCACTCTTAAACTGGGGTCTTTCCATTGTCGGGAGCGCCGTCATGGTACGCTTTCTGGCCAAAAGAAAATATGGAGAAAAGCAGCACCAAGCCGACTATCGACTCTTGGTGGCCAGTGCCTACTTTGGTTTGGGCGCTACCTGGCACGCCGGTCTCTCGGCCAGTGCCCCTCTTATCGCCGCTACCGCGGCCGAACCAATCACGCAAAAGTTCGGTCTGGTCACGATTGACCAGACCATTTTTTCCTCTTTCAATCTCCTGCTTGTCGTCGCCAGTGTGATTCTCCTGTGTGTTTTGGCGTGGTTTCTGCATCCCCGTGAGGAAGAGACGTTTGCAGTAGACCCCGCCCGAGTCGATCTCTTAAAAAGTTTTAGCGCACCAGAGCGTCCGCGCACCATGACACCTGCGGCATGGTTGGACCACACTCCCGTGCTTAATCTCATTGTCGGACTTGCCGGACTCTTATACGTCGGACTTCGTTTGCACGAAAATGGTTGGCGCAAGATCGACATCGACCTGGTAAACTTCACCTTTTTCTCATTGGCGATTCTTTTTCACCGAACTCCTGCCAGTGTCCTGGCGGCAGCGGAAGAAGCCGCTAGTGTTCTTTCAGGCATTGTCTTTCAATTTCCCCTCTATGCCGGAATTTACGGCATTTTTCAGGGCACTGGTCTGACCGATATCGTGGGCGATTTCTTCGTCAGACATGCTTCCCCCTCCATCTTCCCTGCGGTGATTTACTGGTACTCCGGCATCATTAACTACTTTGTTCCAAGCGGTGGGGCGAAATGGACCATTGAGGCACCTTATATTCTGGCCGCGGCCAAAACCATGGGTGTCGACAACGCTAAAATTGTACTTGCTTACGCCTGGGGTGATATGGCGACTGACCTGATCCAACCCTTTTGGGCATTGCCACTCTT
This sequence comes from Bdellovibrio sp., assembly GCA_016187935.1. Taxonomy (GTDB): domain Bacteria; phylum Bdellovibrionota; class Bacteriovoracia; order Bacteriovoracales; family Bacteriovoracaceae; genus GWA2-49-15. The sequence goes on along the minus strand of JACPIU010000010.1, from coordinate 206,192 downwards.
GGCGGTGGCCAAGCTTGAGTTCAAAGATATTCTGGGATACCTTCTGATCGCCTGTGCGGCCTATGTTGGGCTTGTTTCAGCGGCTTTTTTATGCTTGTAGTCATGGTCTTATCTTTGCATCCAAGCTCGTTAGCAAAGATAAAAGCAGGAGTCATCCCATGTCATTATCAAAAATTAAACTACTTGGTCTCATCGTTTTAACGACGCTTGCTGGCTGCCAGAAATTCGATCTAGGCGTTGCGATTGGCCCGCGCCATCAAGGAGTTGGCCCGAGTGAGCAAGATTGGATCGAACATTATACTGACACCACCCATGGTGCCAGAAAGTCTTTCCATTTAAATTGGCGCGACTCAATCGACACTGCTGGCGAAATTCCCGCCAATGCCCATCAGGCCATGCAAGCGGCTGCGCAATTTGGCGTCAAACCTGTCATCGGTTTTGGATGGACAAATGGAGCAGGAAATCCCGATCTAGCAAGCACCTCAAATCCAGATAATAATTCTTTCACCAACCAAGATACGCGCCAAGATTTTCGCGCTATGGTGACGGCATTTGCCTCTCAATACCATCCCGCCTACCTCTTTTTAGGCAATGAAACCAACTCTTATTTTGTCACACACACTCAAGCGGAGTGGCAGGCGTGGATTTCACTTTTTGAAGAATGCTATGATGCTATCAAAGCCGTTTCGCCGACAACTCTCGTCTATACAGTTTTCCAACTGGAAAAGATGAAGGGTCTGGGCAAACATGCGGGATGGAACTTTCCGGCCCATTGGCAACTTATTCAAGATCATCTGAAAAATGGAAAAATAGATGCCGTTGCTTTTACTTCCTATCCTTATTTTGAATATCAAAATGTGGCCCAAATACCGTCCGATTATTTCACCATGCTCTCCAGCAAATTGCTGGGAAAACCTCTCATTCTTTCAGAAACAGCATGGCCTGCAGAGGCCCGAGGCCCTTACCCGGGATCACCAGAGGAACAGGTCTCCTACATCAACGCGCTCTTTACTCGCATTCAAAATATGAATATCACCTATGTTGCCTGGCTTTTTGAATACGACTTAGGCGGTAGCGACGTGAACGATACTTTTCACAAAATTGGTTTTAAAAGTAATGATGGGACGGTGATCAGACCCAGCGATGCCGCTTGGAAGGCCAAAGTTCAGCAGTGGCAAAAATAAGTGGTGACCAGCGGCCGGTGATGTTTGCAAGGGATTTGCCGCCAAACAAGTTTTAAAACGTATCCTGTAAAATCCAAATTTTTTCTGGCAGCCAGGAACTGTTGAGATGGGCCGATTTCAGACCCAACAGTCCCCAGGATTTAAATTCATAGTCGTCACACTTCCCCATTAACAAATCGCGCTTCTGGACGCCATCTAAATTTGCCCGACAGGGATTTTGGTAGGTCATTTTATTTTTGCTGCAGACCCAGTTCTGAATTCCTGAGCAGGTCTGTTCCCGGCGATTTTTCCACTCAAAACCGAAACGCTTTCCAAAATCATTTGAAAAAAGTCCGTTGGGATCAAGCTTATTTAAAATTTCCTGGAATTTCTCCAGATTGTCGCCATAACTGCCCAGTTGATTTTCAATTTCAAAAATCCAATCACGATTCTTGGCCAAGTGCCCCCGCCCTCCAAAATCGTAGACCAGTTGAGAAGCAAATTCTTCAAAATATTTCTGATAACTGGCTTCCATTTCGGGAGGAAAGCCAATCGGATTATACGCGATAATCTCGAACGTCACCGCCAATTCTCCTGGTTTAAAATTTCTTCCGGCCGAGGTGTGGGCCAAAAGTGTAGTGTCTTCGATAGGGACAAAGCGCATGGCCAAACCTAAAAATGGCAGGCAAATTTTGTTGGATTTGAAATAATCCCTTAAGGCCTCAAGCACTTCGTCGGCGCTGGAAAGTGGAACGGCAATTTCCCAATCGGTTTGAAAAAATTGTGTTTTCAGGTCCGGTACATCACTGGAAAGAATGCGATGTGAATAACCCGTCACTTCCTTCGTATGGACCATTTTGCCAGTTCTACTCTGTTTCAGGAGCGGAGGCGCAAACTTGGTGTATTGATAAATAACTCCTTCTAAAAGACAATTTAAATCTTTATGGCAAGCGCCTTCATGGATAACAAACTTGAGTGGTGCCTGGAAAAGAGGTGGAACATTGATAAGAGTACTTTCCGCCCCTCTGTCAACCGATCGGTTTGTTTCATTTCCGCAAACTTGCATCAAAGTTCCGCCTTTTGGAAACCAATGGACTCGGGCGTGATCACATTTTGAAATGAGTTTTTTAAGACCATTTTCTTGAAAAAGAAGTTTCTCTTTTTTGAATGTTATCGAGGTGTGCAGATTATACTGCTCCCTGATTCTTAATCGCAAATCAACCACAACCCCGAGCATACCCAGATTAGCACGCAAGGCCCGCCACAGATTCTCATCAGTATTGGTACTGTTGTACTCGACAATTTCTCCCTGGGGATTCACCATGGTGAGCGATTCGACCAAAGAAGATATTGTCGCGGTTTCTCTCGTCGAACTTCCATGGGCGCCTGTGGCCACAGCGCCTGCTACCGTCATTGTTTTGGCCGCCATAATGGCATAACCTAAAGACATACCACGTTCATGAAGCCAGCTGGTCAATTGCCCCAAGGTGACTCCGGCCTCGACCTGCACTGTGGTATTGCCTTGGTAAATTTCCATTCCCATTATTTTATTCAATTTTTCTGTCGATATCACAATTCCATCTGTGCATATTTGTGAATTAATGGTGTGAGCTTTTCCAGAAACTCTGAGCCGATAACCAGTCTCGATCGCCTGAAGAACGATGTCCTGCACATCAAGAGCATTTTGCGGAGTCAAAATTTTTTGAACCTCAGAGCAAAAAGTTTCACCGTTATAAGACACCACCGGGACTTTCAGGCAGTCATATAAACAGGTCTCCCAATTTTCGCCCTTTGATTCTTCACAAATTTTGTTTCCGCAAGAGAGGGCCAAACCAGTTCCTGGGCACAGGAACTCAGGCGTTTTTTGAACCCAATTATCGACTTCGTCGATGGCCTGCTTTATACCCTTCGCACTTTGCTTTTCAAGCAAACCGCTACGGGTATACCACTCTTGCTTTGCATTTTCACTGACGTGAAAATCCAATTGTGAGGAGTATAATTTGCTGTCAATTGAATAAGCTTTTTCGTGGATGCAAACCCCATAAAGAATCAGGATAAAAATGGCCACGCAAAATTTATTCATACTGCACGATAGTAAAAAAATAATCCTAACTTGAAAGCGATCGTGGTTTTTGAGTCTCTTGATCTTTGTCATTTTAGGCATAAAAAAATGGCCCATCTAAATGGGCCATTCTCCGTCGACAAACTTGAATTAGAATTAATTATAAGGCGAGAAGTTTGATAGAACGCTTAAGAGTATGAGCTGTTTGGTGGGCATATTCATCTTTAGGGAAGGTTTTGTTGGCAAGCCAGCATCCGTGTGGGCCATCAACCAGCAAGAGTTCTCCCTTGAATGTTTTAGTGTTGTAATCGTAAGTGCGGGCGACTTTAAGATGGTCTTGAGATTGTGGCCACATTGGCATCATCATACAAACAATGGCACTGTGAGTTTGTTGAATTTCGGCATCGGCCAAAGCAATGACATCCTGGAAAAGAATATCGTAGACCGCCTTTTGTAGTCTTGGAATGCGAATCACTTGTTCTTGATTATCATTGCCCATATTCCATTGATTATCACCACGAGTAGTGACTTCAACGATTTTTAAGGTTTGATCCGTAAAAAGAGTGGCGGTATATTTTTTGAGCACATATTCGCCCACGTTGGCATCTTCAGAACCAAAATCATTGATCCCAAAAGTATACTCGGCAATAGCTTGCTTGCGCGGAGTTAAGGCCATGGCGTCTGATTGAGACACAGAAATGACTAAAACAAAAACAAGTAAAAACATCTTCTTCATAAATCCTCCAAAATTAGTATTAAAGCTGTTATTATTCACAGCGATTTAAAGTTGCGCCCTTCTAATCGCAATTTTGAGAAAAATGAAATTATTTATTGCAATGGAGGACTATAAGCATTACTTATGACATCGCCTATCTAGCTATAATTTTATCTAAATTGGAGTACCTATGGCCGAATTACATTACGTTTGCACAATCGATCAAGCAGAAAAATTAATAAACGAGCAGAAACAATACTATGTTGTTGATTGCGGATGCAGGTTAGAAAAAGGCAAGTGCGCGCAATCACGAATGGACGTCTGCCTTCAATTTACTCCGACATTTATGAAGGAAAATAAGAGCTTAAGAGAAATTGGCATCAAAGAAGTTCAAACCATCATCCAGGAAGCGATAAAAGCAAATCTTGTCGCAAGGCCCTTCAGGGATATGAAAAGCAAAACAAAAACCGAAGGAATCTGTTTTTGCTGTAATGATTGCTGCGGCTATTTTTTAAATCACAATGAAATTTGTGATAAGGGTGATTTAAAAGAAGATACCAATATGGATGATTGTTCTCATTGTGGCCTTTGCGTGGATGTTTGCTACTTCAAAGCAAGAACAATGAATTCCGGCGAACTTATGATCGCTCAAGACAACTGTTATGGCTGCGGTCTCTGTGTCGAGGTCTGCCCCGAAGCTTGCATCCAGATGGTCAATTAGCGATCAATGGATCTCATTCCAGTGGAACTCAAACTTTGACCTCGAAAAACGATTCCGGTATCTCTGGATTCTTTGGCCATGCGTTTTATATAATCGGCCCGTTCTCTGTTGAGATGGTTCAGGTCTGTAACAGCATATTGCAAGGAACTTTTGCTCACTTCTTGCCTCAGACAGTCCGCAAACTTAACACTATCAAGCTGAAGGGGATTTCCTTCACGATCCAAGACCGGGAGTCCTGTTTTGGCATTAATGAAGGCGGCCGGAGCGTTGGTGATAGAGGGAAAAAGACGAAGGCGGGTGGCCAATCTAATTTGATGCTCACTTCTTTCACCGAGATGCGTGACAATTTCGTAATTTGTTTCTTCTGCGTAAAACTTGAAAAAAGGCAGGTAAACATCTTGCAAGCCGATTATTTTCTTGGGCATAAAAGTCCCTGACCTCTCATCTCTTTCAAGCAAGCGCATGGCTAGCGTGCCATTATGCGCACCAAAGCTCAGTTCAATCTTGTCATTGTCATCGGCACCAATAACATTATAAACAACGGCGTCAAAACCGGCATGAAAGTTTGCCTCTTCAACTCTTCGAATCCCCATTTCACTTTCGTAATAGGGGTAGACCACATTTCTCATCATTTTGTCCCATAGATCACTTTGTTCGATCAGGCACTTATCATAGGCCTTAAAAACTTCACTTTCAGGTAAAAGGATATCAATGACCTCTGCCCAAGCTGACTGCCACCCAAGTATGATAAGCAATAACCCCATTGTCGTTTTCATCTGGCCTCCCGATTTCTAGTTAAGATCAGTATGCCGCATGCGCTTTGGCGAATTTAGCAAGAAAAAATGCCCGATATTTATCGGGAAATTCCATGTTGTTCAGAAATCCCGTTTTTCTGTTCAATTTGCTGTTCATAAAACGGTGCTGAGTTATCTCGTGCTCCATCGAAGACCGTAGTGGTCTGAGAGGGGGCGCAAATTTAGGAAAATAAAAAGGCAGAACTGGTTTTACTTTTGGACTCCTCTTAATATAGGAGCAAATTGCTGGTGGCCTAAGTCAATAATTCGTCGGTGCTCGACAGCGCACCTTCCATGGCTTCTAGCTCGATTAGCACAAAGCCCAACCGCGATTCAGGCCGCGAGTCGAAAGGTAACTTCATCATATTCGACGTGAGGACATTTGACAGTGCGGCCCCCGACACTACTTGTCTTAATGCGAATAACCCCAATCTCCTCAAAGAACTGAATAACTTTATTGAGATTAGAGACATCAGCATCTGTAAGCTTGGCAAGTTCATAAACTGAGCGAGGTCGGAAAATGATAATAGCTGAGAGCACGGGAATATTTTTTACAAACCGATTAAAGTCTGCCTTATTATCAAAGCTGACTTCATATTCGGTCTCACCGCGAAACTTTCCCCTGCGCACACGACTGGCCGCTTTCTTGAAATCTTCAAAAACCTGATCTGCCGTCTTGCAGGAGACTACAAGCTTTTTCATATTTGAACTCCCATGTGCTCCACAATGAGCTGTCTAAAATCGTTAACTAACCTATCAAGTCCTCTAAAATCATATGGCATTTCGTCATCATCAATATGAATGTGTGGACTCTTGGGTTGATGGTTGTCCATCAACACCTTCTTGCCACTAATGCGATCCACGCAAATAAGGCCCCACTTAAGTCCGTCTTTATAATGACTCGACCGAGCAACCTGATAAACGGAAATCTCAATTAGATAACGGCGACGTACAATAAATTTTTCGTGGCGAACCAAGGTTGCCTTCATATTGGTAATTTTACACCAATATAGCTCCTTTCGTCAAACATCGATAGAGAGATAACGGCACAACTGCCGGCAATCGGACCAATATTTCTCAAGGTGTGCGATGAAATCGCAAATACTATACGGACGAATTTATTGCCCGATCATGGATTACGGCGGCATCTATCTCCTTCGGATGCCACGCTGGGCCTGCCTTATTTTGTCTTCGTGCTTTTATCTTTCGCGAGCGCGAGCATCTCAAGCAGGGTGGTTGCCAACTGGGTCGCAAGATGATCTGCGAAAATATTCACTGAAGTCGTATCATTCAATGGACCTGACACTGTTAGCATGTAGACTCCTGAGACATCACTCGTACTTCCAACTGGTCGGGAAATGGTCACGGCTCCATCGTCCGCAGGAAAAGAGGCCTTAAAGCGTGTTGCGAAGGTCGCATCCAAAATAGTTTCAGCCCCCACGGGATTGATCACAATATTCCACGGCCCTGAGCGTTCTTCCAGCACAAGGCCAATAGCGTAGGTGGTATCATTTTTGCGGGCAAATTTGTTCACCCCTTTCCAGTTCCGCTCATTATTACATTTGGCGATATTGACGTTAAACATCACATGATTCTTTTCAATCAGAATATTTTGCATTGTATCTTGCACCAAAGTAATGAAGTTGTTGATCTCGGATACGTCCCGTTGTTTGCAAAAATACAATGCAATTTTTTGATCTGGGAAGGTGGATTCCAGATTACCTTCGCTTAATTGCTCCATAATTCTATCGCGTCGGAGTTGCTCAAGTATTTTTAAATTTGTTTTTTCGAATTGAGTCAAAATTTTATTTTTAATATAGGTGTTGTTTTCATCAGAAGTCCCCTCTCTTTTGAGGGGGCGGTACCACCAAAATTTTTCAATGTACTTAACCTCGGCGGGATCACTGAAGACAAAACCCCGTCTGGCCAGAATATCTAGCTGCATATTATGAAGCTCTTTATCGCTCATTGCTTGCAGGTTCGCTTGATTTAGCTTGTCCAGCCGTGGATGGCCGAAATCAATTATCCCTTTTTGTCTCAGAAGAGTCAGTCCAACTAAGAGAAAAAGGAAGATGATGGCAAGTACATTCCACCAACGAAGCAGAGGACCACGAGTGCGTTTTGGCAAAGACGCCGCCGTTGTCAATTCACTCTGTAACGCCAGCTCAATCTGCTTAATGGTGGACTCGGGTGAGCATTTACTAACATCAATCCACTGGCAATTACACAGGTAATATTCCATTGCCGGGGCAAGCGGGAACTCGGCCTTTCGAAGAGGAATGATGGGAATTTTGGCGTTGATCGCCCGATCCACTTCGCGGGCAACTTGCACGCTCTGATTACTTTCCTCGGTAAGCAGGAGAACGATGGCCCTGGCAGTCGTGAGAGCTTGTAAAATCACGCTGGCGTAATTAGCTCCCGCCGGAACATCCCTGGGGGCAATCCAACAAGGCAGGTTTTTCTTTTCCAGACCCGCGAGAATTTCCTGTGCCCACTCGGCGTCTTTACTGGAGTGACTAATAAAAATTATACGACCGTCCATCTAAGGTCCTGAAAAGTTCTGAGTCTCTTGGTGAACATATAGTTCCATAAAATGGTAAGAGTTTCAATCATCGTCATGGGCGAAGTCCGCTTCTAACTCATACAGGCCGGAAAGGGGGTTGCGAATTTAGCAAGAAAAAATGCCCGATTTTTCTGATTCTCGATATAATCTATAAATTCAACAAGATGAATACTGTTTGGGAGAAAATCTGAAAAGCAATCCAACACTGATCAAAATTAGGGACATCATCAAGGGTGGTAAGCCGAAAGAAGGACGAACTCTGCTGGCAAAGTTCCTAAAGGCCAATGCGGTTGAACCTTGGGATGCCATCACCATTTCGGAAATCTATCGCACACTTTCAGAACTCGATCGTGCTCTGCAAATTTTGGGGCCAGAACTTGCTCCTGCTGAATTGCAGAATGTCTCTGATGATCAATTGGCATTGCAGTTTCGTTTGGCCTATATGCTTCAAAACAATGGTGCGCGTTTTTTAGCAGAACGTATTTTCACCAATCTTACCTCCGAAGCAAAGAGACGGAATAAGGCCCCCCTCTCCATCACGCCTTTTTACTGGCGTTATTTGACCGACCTCTACTTGACTATGGAGGATTTCAAAAGTGCTTTGATTGCGGCCCAAAACGCCTCTGAAACGTTAGTCGATGATAAAATGGAATGGTGGGGCAGTAAAATCAATGAGGTTATCGCGCTCTTTGGTTTGCATGATTACCCGGCCTGTGAGTTGTTGCTTAATCAATTGTTGCAAGAGGCACAGGCAAATGGCCATGAGAGTTCCGATCAGGTTCATCTCAGGTTCGCTCTTCACTATATGGATTTGCAACAGTGGGAGAAGGCCTTTTATCACGCCTGTGAAGCCGAAAAGAATCTCAAAAATCCTTCCAGCTTAAGATATATTTATCTCTATCGCACTCTGGGAATTTATTATTCCCTGCGGTCTGATGTCACGACGGCAGTTAAGTATCTCAATCAGTGTTGCCAGGCCGAAATGTGGCCTCTGATGCCTCCCTATACAAAAATGCTGACGTACTATTGGCTCGAATACAACCTGGGGACAGAAGTTTCAATTCAACGAAGACTGGCCACGCGTGCCCATATCACATTTTGTCCTGTCAGCTATGTCCTGGGTAAATGCTACTCTCACGAGAAACTTCCATTAACTCTCCATTTTAACATGAAATATTGTCCCAATAAAAACGATTGCTGGGTGATCAATGGTGAAACTATCGTCCCCGGGAATTATTCGGAAGTTATTCATAAATTTTTGTCAGAAAAATGGACCCTCTTTGATCTCTATTCAGGCGTTGTTCTTCCAGAACAGTCGGTCTCACAATATCCTGTGCTTCTCACGGATCTCCAAGTGAAATGTGTCTCATCAATTCTGGGGGCCGGTGAAATTGGAGTATCCAAATGGGCCTTAATTGATTTCATTTATCGTCAGGATTTTTATCGTCCCGAGGATGGTGAAAATCGCTTAAAAGGACTTGTAAAAAATTTGAGGAAGTCAGGGTTTGATATAAAATGCCAGGCCAATATCTACTCCATGGATTTGCCCAAGAACCGTATCATCATTTTGCCTATGAATCATATCGGTCGTGGCCCGCAGAGCATTTTGGCCATCAAACATCCGGTCTTTAAACGTTCCGATGTGGAAAATTTGTTTCAAATCGGATCTTCTTCTGCCAAGGCCTGGATCAGACAGTGGCAGGAGGAAAAAATTATTGAATCGAAAGGAAGCGGGCGAAACATCGTTTACAATTTTGCCCGCCATAAAACCTCTTAAACGGCGGCGGAGAAACGTGCGATGTCTCTTTAAGGTATATCTCGAACATGATCAATTTTTAATCGGTTGCAATTAATTGGTCGCTATCATGTCAGTACCAGATGTATTTTCAAGCAGTTAAAATATTCATTGTTGGCCTTAAAATTGCTTGGTTAAAAGGCATGAAAAGGTTTTCTTTGTTCCTATTAATGGTCGCCATTAGCACCACCCTTTGGAGTGATCTGGGCCACTCAGCAGATGAGTCGAAAGACAGTACTTCCGAAGGATATGATTGCGTTGAGTGTACCCTGGTCCGAGGCCCAGCAGTTGTTCTCGAAGAAGATGTAGAACCGGCCGAGCATATGGAAAAATTTGTTGCCAATTTGCCTGTTACAGATGTCAAAGCTAACCCTAAATCCGGCATTTCCAGATCACCTGCCATCGTTAATATTCCAGAAATACAGCAGAAATAGTCGGCCCATTTTAGTAGGCAATGAGGGAGGACTCACTCAATTCACCGAGGCGAGTTTCTTGGCACGGGCAATTTGTTCGGGAGAGCCTTTACCTGATCTAATCAGAGCGCGAACCACCTGAGTACCTTCACCCTGAGGCAGCTTTCCGCTCTCGACTGCATAAAGAATATTATCAATCACCTCTTTATCGGCCGAGGGCGAGGCGATCACCTTTTTAAGAATGCCGACGCTTCCAGATAATCTTGGTTGCGCGTCACGAACGGCGAAAATAACTTGCTGTAAAGTTTGCGAATCTGCCACGGGTGATGAGGCGATTTCTCTGTAAAATAGTCCATTCGCCAGCTTGTGCTTGAAGAGTGATTGCATAAGCTCGATTCGATAGTTCTCGATCTGGGGTCGGTGAGCGGCGACATCGGTGCTTAAGATTTGCTCACGCGCCTTTGAACGAATCTTCTCTTCGATGAATGGCATTGTGACGCCAACGATATCGCGAAAGAGAGCATAATATTCCTGTTTGCGGACCAGATCAAAATCGAGAGAAGCAGGGCCTTCGTCGAAGAAACTCTGCCAGAATTTCTTTGAGGCCTTCGCCAGGTCCTTTAGCTTGGAGGCAGGTACGCTGCGCAGTTTATTCAAGAGAGTTGCGGCCAGCTCGAGATTATTGGATGCTTGTGCTAGTTTGATCAGATCGAGTGTTGTCGGAATATCGGGAGCAACACCTGAAAAACCACAAAGAGCGGCGATTTTGCGTGCCCGACTGATGCATGTTTTGAGTGAATTACAATCAATGCTTGCCGAACAGATGGTTGCGCGCTGACTACAAACGGCATCTTCAGGGTTACTGAGACTGGCCTTGAGTTCTTCGATGCTTGGAATACTGCTTTCTGTACTTGCATTCCAGCGCTCAGCGATCATCAGGGCCCGCAAACCGTTCGCCGAATCAGTCAGCGTCGAGGCGCGCAAAATCCGGTTGACGAGTTTGATACGATCAGGTCCCGAGAGTCCGACATAACGACTACTTTTCTTCAGTACGCCGATCACCTGGGCGGCAATGCCTGCAACAATCGGAGAAGAAAAACTTGTTCCGTTCACAAATTGTCCTGGATTATTCAGGCCATCGCCTTCACAACGCTCACGCGCAGTGGATTTTCGTTCCGAGTTGGCGACCGAGCTTTCTAGGGTAAAAACGCCTGTACCAGGTGCTGCGATTTCTCCATTGGCCGAGAAATTCGCCGCCCCACCAATCGGTGAAGTTGCTTCGACACGAAGATACGCATCATCAGGATCATTAGGCCGGTCAACCCTCACTCCCATGTTGCCGGCCGAACGGACGACTAAACAACCGCGGGCCGCGAGGCGAGTAAGAAAATCGGGATCGGCCTGTTCATCCTGCATGGCCCCGGTCTCATCATATAGCCCGCCCCAACTAACATTGATCACTTCATTGCCTTCGGCACAAGCTTTCTCAATGCCTTGCTTGATGGGATCAATCCTTTTCTTAAAGACATTGCCGGTCGTCGTTCGGGCACGATTCGCATCACTTGCCGAAATGCCATACACCGTAAGATTGGCGTCAGGGGCAATACCAATCCCATTCCCACCACCTATCAATGAGGCCACAGCAGTACCATGCCCATCTGTATCGTTTTCAGGATCGCTGAGAGCATCATCAATGCCCGGTTTCACGCTGAGATTAGGACTGGCCATATATCTGGCATTGGTGGTGAGATCAAAACCTGAATCAATAACCGCCACCTTCGAGTGGCCATGCCCAACCCCGATCCGCGCCATTTCTTCTTGCATCAGATCAGCATCGACTTTCTCCTGGGCCCATAGTTTATTCTTCCCATTCCCAGGACAGGTCTCGATAAGAGGGCAATCGGTTGCATAAATTCGGCCTTCCACCAATCGTGTGAATTCCGCCGGTAGCTCAACCCCTGCTTCTGGATCGGGACAATTCACTTGGTCTGGAGCGGCCAAAGCGACACTGCTACCCAATTCGAACAGTGCCGTGATCAGGAATATCGAACGCATGAAAAGTCGGGTAAAAAGCATGAATAAATTTTATCATATGAAAAGTTAGAGTCTATTTGGGCATTTGATGGCAGGCCTTCTGAATTACTGACCAAAAAAGGCTTCTAATTCTTAATAACGAAAAATTGAAGAGGCCCAAGTAAAGCCACTACCAAAAGCAGCAGAAGCCACCAACATTCCAGGAGTTAAACGATGTTCAGAAAGCGCATCGTAAAGCCCAATCGGAATCGTAGCAGCTGTCGTATTGCCATATTTTTGAATGGTATTAAAAACCTTCTTTTCAGGAATCTTCAAGAGAGAGGCCACTTTCTCATTGATGCGCAAATTTGCCTGGTGAAAGGCAAAAAAATCTACCTCTTCGATTGTCAAATTACTATGCTTCAAACCTTCCATGATCACATCGCACATGCTGCGAACGGCATGAGTAAAGACCTGTCGCCCATTCATCTTTGGATACTGGGCCCCATCTATAACTTCGGCTTGGGTAATCAATTCAGACCCGTTCGCCATCCCTGGAGCTGGTACCCATAATTCCTTGGCATAAGTTCCATCGGCATGGAGATGAGTGGAATAAATATGTGAGTCTCGTTTTGGATCATTCACTTCAGTACGGGATAAAACCACTGCCCCCGCACCATCGCCAAACAAAACTGTCACATCACGACCGCGATCGGTTTTATCCAAGCCTTTGGAATGGACCTCAGCACCGACCACCAGAATATTCTTGTAAATCCCCTGCCTGATATAGAGGTCGGCAATCGACATTCCGTAAAGGAAACCAGTGCATTGTTGCCGAACATCAAGAGCAGCAATCCCTGGAATTCCCAATTTTTCCTGCAAAAAACATGCTGTCCCAGGAAAAAAATGATCGGGACTCAAAGTGGCAAAAATAATCATCTCAATATCATTCTTGGCGAGCCCGGCCTTCGAAATAGCTTCCTGAGAGGCCACGAACGCCAAATCACTGGTGGATTCATTATTTTCTACCCAATAGCGCTGCTCAATTCCGGTTCTCTGTTTAATCCACTCATCGGATGTACTTAGAAACTTGGCCAAGTCATCGTTTGTGACACGTTTGGTAGGAATACATTTACCAATTCCACTAATTTTGGAATATATGTTTTTCATGAATACCCTCGTCTTTTATTCCATTAAACAACTTTTTTCCCTGCTGGGCAAATATCTTATTTCCCACCATTCCACCAGAGTCTGGGTTCGTGTATACTCGGGCAATAACTGTCAGGAAGGATCATAAATGTTACAAAAAAATATAACACCCACGACCGAAATTGAAATCGTCTTTCAAAAACAAAAGGCCAACCGCTGGAAAATGGCCAACACCACGGCGGAAGAGCGAATTGGAAAACTAATTCGTTTGCGCGATGCCATCATGGCCCATCGAGAGGACCTTCAAGCGGCGATTCACGCAGACTATGGAAAACACCCTTCCGAAACTGATATTACTGAGATTTATCCCTGTATTGCTGAAATTAATCACACCATTTCCCATTTGCGCAAGTGGATGAAACCCAAGCGAGTTGGTACACCACTAGCACTTTTTGGGACTAGGAGTGAACTCCGTTATGAACCAAAAGGATTGGTGCTGATTTTATCGCCCTGGAATTACCCGTTTAATCTACTCATCAATCCCTTGGTTGCCGCCATGTCGGCCGGAAACTGTTGTATTTTAAAACCGTCAAGTAAAGTGCCGCATACTTCAAAATTTCTGAAGAGCTTTATTTCCGGTATCTTCGATGAGGGAGAAGTCGCGCTGTTTGAAGGCAGCTCGAGCATCTCCAATGATCTTTTAAAACTTCCTTTCGACCACGTCTTTTTTACCGGAAGTCCGAAAATAGGCAAGGAAGTCATGGCCGCCGCCGCCCAACACCTCGCCACCGTAACTTTGGAATTGGGAGGAAAATCCCCTGCGATTATTGATTCAAGTGCTGATATTCGGAAAACGGCAGAGCGCCTCATGTGGGGTAAATTTATCAATGCCGGTCAAACATGTGTGGCACCCGACTTTGCTCTCATTCATCAAAGCAAGCTGACAGAATTTTTAAAGGAGTGCCGGGAAATTTTAATAAATCGCTTTGGAAAAACTGAAGATGATCGCAAGAATTGCCCTTATTTTGCACGATTGGTGAGCGATGGTGCTTGGACAGAGCTGACTCGTATTTTGCAAAAATCCGTTTCCCAGGGTGCTAGAATTGAAATTGGTGGTGAGAGCGATGCCAAACAACGTTACATTGCCCCAACTCTCTTGAGTAACGTCAAGCTCGAAACTGAAATCATGAAAAACGAAATCTTCGGCCCTATTCTGCCAATTCTTACCTACAACAATATTGAGGAGGTCTACAGCATCCTTCACTCAATGGAAAAGCCGTTGGCCTTCTATCTCTTTAGTGATACCAAGAGTTCTATCGAACGTATTTTACGAAACTCCACCGCGGGTGGAACTTGCATCAATAGCGCTATCATTCATTTGGCCAACCCCGATCTGCCTTTCGGGGGCGTCGGACAGAGTGGTATGGGCAATTATCATGGCTTCCATGGTTTCCGCGCCCTCTCCCACGAACGAGCGGTGCTTCGCCAAACCAAATGGTTCGACGCCCTTCGCTTCTTCTATCCGCCTTATACACCTTTTGTGAAAAAGCTGATCGATTTTGCCATTAATTATCTGTAAACTGGACCACAAGCGTGGTGTTGGATTGGATCAACTAGTTTGAATCATTACCCGATTATTAATCTTATGTGGACTGCCCGGCGATATGATATGTAACTATGTGGAATTAAATAATATTTTGAAGTATTTCCACCATTAAGGTGGTCCAGTTTTTAAAGTTTTGATTTCCATTCAGCAAAGCGCTTATCCGAGCCTTGAATGTGATCAATGAACCAGCTAGAAATAAATCTAAGAATCTGCCTTATATCAATAATTGAATTTTTGTATTGTTCTTGCAGTTCTTTAACATACTTCATGAAACCGGCGTGTTCTTTTTTCTGGGCACCAAGGCCGGGATAACGAGTGTTTCCCATCAGACCTTCTTCGTAAGCAAAATGTTCAACGATGTATTGCTCAAGTTTTTCCATGATTTCAAGAACAAAACCACTTTTTCGGGTTTTTGTTGCAAGAGAATCTTGAATCTCATTGGCCAATTTGACGATGTCTTGGTGCTGTCTATCAATCTCGGCAATACCGACGTTGAATTTCGCTTCCCAAACGATTGGATCGTTCGACAAGGTCGCAAGTTTGAAATATTTTTTTGGGATTGAATCTCGCCCCAATTTCGGCATAAAAAGATTTCCTCAAGATGTACTATAAAAAACAAACAGATGAGATGATACAGACGCGATGATACATAAGGCGAGTCATTATTTCAATTTGCTGTCAAAACTTTAGACACCTTTGCGAAAAATTAATTGCACTTTAAGGTAGTTGGAGTTGGTCTTGGGCCTGCATTATCCCGTAATATGAAAATTCTTATTCTATGCCTCTTGTTCTGTAACAATGCTTGGGCATTAGTTGGTGGTGAAGAGGCCTCAGAAAATGAATTTCCGTATATTCTTTCCTTACAAGGAATAAATGCCGACGTCAGCTTTCATTATTGTGGGGCAAGCGTGATCGCTCCTGGACTCATCATGACAGCGGCCCATTGTCTGCGTGAAGAAAATACTAAAGAAAAATATCGGCCAGGTGATTTATTGGCCTTCAAGACCGGCGCAGTAATAAAAGATACCACTTTAAAAAGCACTCAAATTAAGCAGATTCACTATGCTCCATCCAAACGCGACATTGCGATCATTGAAGTGCAAGGGTTTCAAAAACCTCCCTTCGCAAAACTTGCCAGCAAGATTAATCTAACCAAGAAAGTTTGGTTGACTGGCCACGGTCCGCAAGATTTTTTTGGTGATCCGGGCGGCGAGTACTTGAAAAAGGCCGCCATCCGAATCACCAGCTCCAGCGATACGCACTATAGTTCACCCAGTGACCCCGAAGGTGGTTTTTATCCCTCCCTCGCTCCTGGAGATAGCGGCTCCCCTGCTTTAATCGAAACACCAGATGGACTACAAGTTATTGGAGTCAACAGCTCGATCCATCTAACTCCCAGTCGTGATGCTGGCCAAAATGATGTGGCCAGAACTGATACCGCAGAAATCCGCTCGTGGGTGCAAGAGATTATTGAATCAAGTTTCGATACTGAGAAAGACTCTCTTGAATCCTCGATGGGTACTAGCTGTACATGGCACCATAAAATGAAAATGTAATTTAAAGCACTCTTACTACCGAAAACAACAATATCTATAAATTTAGAAATAGCTTTTGTAGCTCTAGTTTTTCTCTATTTTGCAAGCTCCGCAAAATAAAACGTAATTGAAAATTACCGTATAGAAGAGGGTCTTTTCCCAGGTTGTGATACTCTTTTTCAAAATAAGTTTCTTCATCAAGTCCAGCAGTCTCAATTTGCGGCAGGTTTACAATAACCGGAGTCAGTAATGCTTCCAAACGCTGGAGCCTCATTTTACCCTCATGTGTGTGACTTAAAAATGCAGCGGCAACATCATTAGCAAACTTTTCAGATTTCCAATGATTCAAATGACTCTGAAAATTTGTTTGTACTGCATGAAATAGCTCATGAGGAATCAAAAACCACCGAAAAAGCAGGGGGAAAATTTCCTTAGCCCTGGCTTCCGAACCAAACAAAGCACTAAGTGAGGAGATTTGCGACGCTGATAATTCTGTCCAAACAGGAATGGCGACGGCCCTTTGCTCTTCCCTCCATGAGGCCAGAGAAGGACGAGTCCAATTGCGAATCTCGGGCACAAAATCAAGGGCCCTTGCATGTGCTTTTGCTTGGGCCAAGAACTCATCACGAAGTTCATTTAATACTTTAAGTTCAGAGACAGCATCGTAATTTTTGCCACTACTACATCCAAAAAGCGATACAAAGATTAGTAATACGATTTTTTCTTTCATTATCGTGCAGGCACCAACTTCAGCACCGAAGTCTCGGCTTCACCCTTGATGGTTTTGTCCACCGAATAGGCGCGCACCTTCAACGTAAACTTAGAAGTCGTGCTCTGCGCTCCCAAAATAGATTCGAGCTTAGTTGAAAATCTGTCGCCCAGCATATCTTGTTTCAAGAGCGTCTCCACTCCATTTTGGACCAGGTAAACACTAAAGTTCAGCGGATTGCCGTCGTCGGGATTTTTCACTCTCCAGTCCAAGATCAAAGTCTCACTTCTACGCCAGGTGCTTTTCAGCGTGGCAATTTCGACTTCGGGTTTTTCAAAACGATGCAGCAATTCACCAAAGGCCTTGCCTTTCACTGCGACACCATCAATGGTGCCCACAACGCTGACGCTGCCTTCCCAGAAAGAGCCGTTCAATGGCAATTGCACCATTTGCTCAACCATATCGGGAGTCAGCCTTATGTCAACATTCAATTCAGGAACTTTAAGCTCCCACCCCATAGACATGGTGTGGCCCGAAACGGGGTCGCGCCAATAACCGGTGCGTTTAAACTCGCGCCGCTCGGTATGGCGGCCTTCACCGTTTGAATAAAATAATTCTACTGCGCCGTAATTCTCTGTCATAGGCAGATTGTAATCTCGATCGTAGATATTGCTGATCATTAGTTCTATGCCATTATCGAGCTGTACGCAAAACCATTCATAAGTTTCAAAAGTCCGGCCCAATTCAAAAGGTGAAATAATGAACGGTCCCCATTGGTGATCCATCCAACCGATGCCTGTAACTTTTTCTCTAAGCCCTTGATGCTCCAATTCACCGGTGACGGCCAAGCTGGTGAGAGAATAATACCAGGTATGACCGCTGGTTCCCACGGCAATGTATCCATCCCCCGCAACCATCATGGGGCGCTTGCGGGATTTTAACTGGACGCTTAAGTTCATTTTATCATGATGGGTTTTAATTTCGTACTCAAAGGGAATCAATTTTCTATCTTCACCACGCTTGGTGCGAAAAATATCTTTGCCGTATTTCGTTCTATGGGAAAGTTCGAGATGGCCTGAGGCGGAATTGAGAAACCCCATGGTGGCGCCCGAAGTGTGAACTTTCTTATCTAAGTTTGTAACAGTGAAAAGACGAATGTGATTATTAAAGTGTGTGACTAAAACGGCATAACGATCACCCGAAGTTTCACCTCGCAGGTGCATGACTGAATACCACCACTCCATGTTGGGAATACCGTTATGCTTGCCTTCATCTTGGGGAAAAACAATTTCCGAACCAGGGTCCTGATAAGGATAGAACTTCCATCCACTCGGATCATCTTGGCCAAAAAGCGACAGCGAGAAAGTTAAGGCCAACAATGCCCACATGAGTTGCACGCTTCTTTTCATGGAATCCCCCTATAGAAAAGGAAAAACCATACAACGATTGATGCGCCAGTTCCATAGATGGAAAAATTTTATATTCACCTAAAATTAATGACTTACCTAAAGAAAACGTCCGTGGCGGTAAGGCCCAGAAAGACTATGAGAAAGAAAAGAGCGCTGCCGATCACCACTCGGTTGATAGCATGACTGTATTTCAAATGCATGAACCATAAAAAAACCAAGATGGCCTTGGTGCAAGCTATACTTAGGGCCAGGACAATATTCCATGGCCCACCCAAATTAATTCGTGCTGTGATGACGGTTAAAATAGTGAGACCAATCAAGGCCAAAAATACTTTGAAATTGATGGCCGCCGGAACAACATGGAAGTGCGAATGTTCAGAGGACATAGCAAACTCCTATCCAATCAAATACAACAGCGGGAAGAGAAAAATCCAAATGATATCCACAATATGCCAATACAACCCCACGCCATCCACAGGAATAAAATAGTGCGGTGAAAATTCATTTCTTTTAAATCGCAACAGAAGCCATGCCATGAGGCCGATCCCCACCAAAATATGAATGGCATGCAGTCCGGTCATGACAAAATAAAGGCCAAAAAAAATCCCCATCTCCCGAGTGGCATTGGCATGAGTAAAATTCATTCCGGGTAAAAGACCCTCATGGAACTTATGTTGGTATTCAAAATATTTCACGCCTAAAAAGAAAAGCGCGCACAAAATAGTCAGGAGAATGAGAGTGAAGGCATGGTGCGTTTCTCCTTTTTGAGTATAGTGAACCGCCTGGGCCATGCAATAGGAACTGGCAATGAGAATGACCGTATTCATTGCGCCTAATTGCATATCTAACAACTGGCTGGCATCATGAAAGACACTCGGATACATATTGCGAAAAATGGCATAGGCCACAAAGAGCCCGCCGAACATTAAAACTTCCGTGGCCAGAAATAACCAAATCCCCAATATTCCTGCATGATATTCTTGGGACACGGTGGAAAAATGATGGGATGGAATGACACCCTTTTCAAAATTAATTGTACTCATAGGGCCTGCTTGTTACAGTTGGAATTTGAGCAAAATTATCATGGGGCGGAGGACTGGGGGTGGTCCATTCAAGGGTGGTGCCTCCCCAAGGATTAACGGGCGCCACTGATCCTTTTTTAAAGGATTTGATTAGGACAATCATCGCAATCACAATGCCAAGCCCTAAAATCCAAGAACCTATCGTAGAAGTCAAATGATAAGCATGAAACTTGGGATCATAGAGATGATAACGACGGGGCATGCCTTGGGAGCCCATGATAAATTGAGGAATAAAAGTAACATTGAAACCCAGAAAGGCCAAGACCGCACTGACACGTCCCCATAACTCGTTGTACATTTTGCCGGTTATCTTGGGCATCCAGTAAAACATGCCCGAAAACATACCCATCACGACTCCCCCCACCATGGTATAGTGAAAATGCGCCACTACAAAATAAGTATCGTGAAGTTGCACATCGGTGGCCATGGAGGCCAAGAATAATCCTGTCAGACCACCGATCAGAAAGAGTCCGATAAAGGCGATAGCATAAAGCATGGGCGTATCCAACTTAATGGAACCTTGATACATGGTTGCGACCCAGTTAAAAAGTTTGATGGCGGTAGGCACACCCACCAGGACGGTTAAGATAGAAAAAATGGCACCGGCCAATTCCGATTGGCCACTGACAAAGAGATGATGTCCCCAAACAAAAAAGCTAATGGCAGAGATGGCAACGCTGGAAAAGGCAATGGCCTTGTAGCCAAAGATGGTTTTGCGTGAAAAAGTGGAGACCACCTCGGAGATAATTCCCATGGCGGGCAAAATCATAATATAGACGGCGGGGTGAGAATAAAACCAAAAGAAATGTTGAAAGAGAATGGGGTCTCCACCAATGGAAGCATCAAAGATACCCACTCCAAATAGCCTCTCGGCGATTAAGAGCAGAAGAGTGATCGCCAGGACAGGCGTGGCGATAATTTGAATGATGGCAGCGGCATAAAGCGCCCAACCAAACAACGGCATGTGCATCATGGTCATTCCGGGTGCCCGTAGTTGGTGAATGGTGACGATGAAATTGAGGCCGGTCAGAATTGAGCTAAAACCCATGATAAAGGCGCCAAAGAGAATGACCGTCACCGCCTCCATCGATCTGATGCTGTAGGGTGTGTAGAAGGTCCAACCCGTATCCACGCCCCCTAAAACGATGGCCAAAACGGCCAAGGTAGCTCCAAACATCAAAAAATACCAACTTAAAAGATTCAATCTGGGAAAGGCCACATCCTTAGCGCCAATCATCAAAGGCAAAACAAAGTTTCCCAGAACCGCAGGAATGCCCGGAATGATCACCATAAAAATCATGACCGAACCATGTAAGGTCATGGCCTTGTTATACAAATCAGAGGACATAAACAATCTGGTGGGTGTTAGCAACTCCAGGCGGACCAAAAGTCCGAAAAGCCCACCAACTAAAAAAAAGGTCATGACCGCTATGAAATACAGAATACCAATGCGTTTATGATCGACACTGCATAGCCAGGACTTAAGTCCTTTTTCGTGATTTAAATAATTGCTTTCAACTTCCACTCTTGCATCCTTATGTAAAAATCATCAGTGCAAACTCTTTATAAACTGGGTGATCTGATGAATTTCTTCATCCGTCATCTGCCCGACAAAACTATTCATCTTCGGTTTGAAACCTTTCACAATCTGGGATTTGGGATCGAGGATCGATCGCCGGATATAATTCTCATCGGCGGCCTCCACTGGTGCTCCCTCTTCAAATTCACGTCTTTTGCCGACGAGCCCTTTAAAACTCGGTCCCACATCATCAACACCGGTCAAAGTGTGACAGGATTTACATCCCTTAAATTCATATAATCTTGCTCCCAAAACGCTAGGAGACGCGGTGGTGGATGCCGCCGCTTCATCCCGCAACCAACGTTCAAACTGTTGCTCCGGCATGACATTAACCGTCGCCAACATTTTAGAATGTGCCGTTCCACAAAATTCCGTGCAATAAGTTTGAAAAGAGCCAAGCTTATTGGAGGTAAACCAGACTTGAGTCTTGAGCCCAGGCACCACATCTTTTTTCACTCTAAAGGCCGGTACGGAAAAACTATGAAGGACATCTAAGGAAGTCATCTCCAGAACTATCGGTCGGTTGATGGGAACATTGAGTTGTCCCAAGGTCTGAATTTCTTTCCCGTCCAATGTATAACTAAAAACCCAGGCCCACTGCTTTCCCACTACCCGAATGGGATAGGCATCGGCGGGGGGATGCTCCAAAGTTCGATAGGCGCTCCAACCCCACAAGGCAATGGCGACAAAGACAATGGTCGGAATCACCGTCCACACAATTTCCAGTTTATGACTCTCCGTGATTGTGCCTGTTTTTTCACCCTCGCGCCTGCGTCGATATCTGATCACAAACCAAACAACCACAAGGAAAAAAAGGATTGTCACTAAAGCAGAAAGACCGATTATTGCATAAAAAATTTGATCGATTATGCTGGCGGTTCCGGTTGCCTGTTCCGGAAGCATGAAAGAAAAAAGTTTTTCAAGTATATCCATGAATCACTCATCCCTTAAGCGTCGATGGTCGACGTTGTTGATACCAAAACATTCCTAAAAAAAACGCCAGACCGAGAGCAAACAATCCACCCGCTATGCGCATAATGTTCATGGCATAAAAAGCGTAACCTTTTTTAGTGGGGTCATAACGCAGGCAAAAAAGAATTATTCGATCCATGACTGTGCCAATGCGATTTTCCGATGCTTCCACCAGCGAAAGTCGCAAAACTTTAGGATCGGATTTAAGACCGTAATGATAATATGAAATCTTACCTGCCGGAGTTATCACATACGTGGCAGCGGCATGAACATATTCTGATTTTTTTTCATCATAGCGATATTTAAAACCAACCGCCTTGGTCAGACGGGTGATATTGTCTTGATCGCCGGTTAAAAAATGCCAACCCTTTTCCGCTTGAAAGCGTGCATAATTGGCCAAGTAACTCTCACGCTTCAGTTTTGCCAATTGAGGCGTTTCCGTGGGATCAATGCTTACCACCACGACGTGAAATTGGTTGCCGGCATTCCATTCCAGATTCTTGAGCGTATCTGTCATACCGTTAAGAAGAAGATTACACATGGAGGGGCAAGAATAATAAACCAGAGCAAGGACGACAGGTTTGTCCTCATGAAAAAAATTTCTTAGAGGGAGGACGCTCCCCGTTTCATCCCGAAACATTAAAGAGAGATCAAGGGTCTCACCTAAATGTTCTTCGATCCCCACGTTTTCAAGAATCTCCGGTGCAGTTCCGACCGAAATCCCCGGAGTCTGTATCTCTGTGCCGTTACCAAAAGCATAGAGCGTGTGACAAAACATCCCGGGCGTGAGAAAAAATATCCCCAGCAAAAAAAATCTCACCATCATCGTTTTATCCATAATGAGTCTTTTTTATTTTCTTTTGTATAGTCAAAGTGTATATCACATTTTAATTTAGTAGCTCGTACAATATGGCTAGATATCTCTTATACATGCTCGCGCTTTTGGGACTGAGTGCTTGTCAACAGACCCAGTTCACTGAAGACAAAACCTTTGCTGGCGGTGTGATTGCCACTGTCGATGAATTAAATCTTGGTGCGTCTGTATACACGACTTATTGCTTAACTTGTCATGGCAACCTTGGCGACGGTCAAGGTATTTCTTCCAAAGGTTCCACGTCACCACCTCGCGATTTCAGAATGGGAATTTTCAAATTCGGTCAAGTCGCTGCGGGCGGATTACCCCATGACCAGGATTTGATGCAAATTGTTCTCCGCGGTCTAAAGGGAACTTCTATGCTGCCATGGAAAATAAGTGAGAAAGATGCCCACGCTGTAATCCAATACATAAAAACTTTTGCCCCCAAAACCTGGGAGGGAAAAGATAAAAGTTTAGGTAAACGAATTGATCCCGGCCCTGATCCCTTCGGTTTTCTCAATCGACTTGAAGCCGCCAATAAAGGAAAAATCATCTACCATACGGCCACCAAGTGCCAGACCTGTCATCGTGGATATATGGATAAGACAGAGCTGATGCTCAAACTGCCGCCCAGTGAAATTGCTAAAGCAGTTGATGAAAACTATTTTACCCTCAAACCTCAAGATTCTTCTTTTGGGCATAAGATTACTCCACCAGATTTCACCGTGACCGAACTAAAATCGGCACAAACGATGGAAGAATTGTATGTTCGTATTGCCGCTGGCATCGGTGGCACAAAAATGACAAGCTTAACCGATACTTTGAGAAATGAAGATCTATGGGCCCTGGCCTATTACGTTCAATCCCTCGTAGAATTACGACCGAAATAGTATCCGGAGTTTTGCATGATCATAAAAAACATTGTCACATGGTTAGCGATTTCATTAACGCTGACGCTCTCTTTCCATTCATACGGACAGGATATTGCCAAGGGGGCAAGGTACTACAAAGAAAATTGCGCTATTTGCCACGGACAGGATGCCTTAGGAATTGAGAGAAAGCTGACGCCACGTCTCGCTGGACAAAAAGGCTATTACTTACTCGATCAGTTAAATCGATTTAAATCAGGAAAACGTCCGGCAGTCGAGATGAAAGCAACTTACGACGCAATGAACAAACAAGAAATGAAGGATGTAGCTGCCTTCCTTGAAAAAATGCCCTAAACTTTTAGCAACTTTATCAAGGTTGCTTTGTGAAATTATTGTGGCCATTTTTTCTTGCCCTGATTCTAATTTTACCATCAATTTCCCGAAGTGAAGTGTATCTAGCTGCCCAAGGCGGAACAAGTAAGTTGGCTTCCGATAATCCCGAACTGGATGGTGCATTCAAAGGCCAGTCATACGGTTTTATGGCCGGTTATCAATTAATTTCTTTGTTTGCTTTAGAGATGGGTTTCAAATCCAATCATGTCAAAGGAACTGTCGGAGCAAGAGTTTTTAACGCCTCAGCAAGTGCCACCGACCAAGTCAGTGTTGATATGAAATCCAATATTACCATGTTTGGTTTGCGACTTACTTTTTTGACCTTCGTGAATATTTTTGGTGGTTATGCTTCCCATGCCTTGGATACCACTGTCAAAATTAACAATACCGATGTCAGTCATAATCCTGAGTATGATTCTTTACAGGGGTCTGATGGTGGGGCCTACTATGGCTTGGGAGCACGCGTTCCTCTTATGAAATTCGATGTTTTCGCCGAAGTTTCGGCCTTTAGACTGACCAGCACCGCCTTTATTGATGCCCAATTGGGACTTAGAATGAGGTTTTAAAAATGGCCATTTTTAACTCAATTCCCGTTCATGCCGTTGTTGTTCTCATCGGCGGCCTGATGGCCGTTAAAGTCTTATCTATCTTGATCAACACGAAGCTCACCGCATGGGCAAATCGAACAACTTCCCAGTGGGATGATGTTGTTATTTTGCTCTTAAAAAAGCGTATCATTCCTTTTCTCTATTTCTTTGTGGTCATCCATTCCGTCATGGTCTTGCCTATTCCTGCAAATATCCCGCCCTTTCTGCAAAAATTACTGATCGGACTCGGTGCCATTATCTCGGCCTTGGCCTCTCTAGACCTTATCAAGGCGATTCTTGATCTCAAAATTAGCGGGATTTCTGAACAGGGACACAAGGGCATCATAACCTTGGTGAGAGCAGTTATCTGGTCTCTAGCGACCCTTTTCATTCTGGACAATCTCGGATTTAAAGTAACCTCCATTATCGCCGGTCTGGGTATCGGAGGCGTGGCAGTCGCTCTGGCCGCTCAGACTCTCTTGAGTGATGTTTTCAATTACTTTGCTATTTTATTCGATCAACCCTTTGAGGTTGGTGACTTTGTCATCGTGGGTGACATCTCAGGAACGATCGAAAGTATGGGTTTAAAATCCACCAAAATACGCTCTCTGGTTGGTGAGCAGATCATCCTTTCCAATACCCAATTGATGAACACCAAATTGCATAACTTTAAGCGCATGGACAATCGTCGTGTGGTTTTTCAATTGGGCGTTGAATACAGTACCACCTATGAAAAACTTCAGGCCATCCCCTCCATGATCACTAAAATTATGAGCGGAATTGCCGGAGTTACACTTGATCGTTGTCATTTTTGCGAATATGCCGCTTCATCATTGAACTTTGAAATTGTCTATTTTGTTTCCGGCAGCGATTTTAAGATTCACATGGATAAGAAACAAGAAATTTTCATGGCGATTTTTAAAGAATTCGAAGCAGCTAAGATTAACTTTGCCTTCCCAACAAGCACTGTCCATCTGGTACAAGCATAACCAAAGGAGTTTCTCGTGTCCGACGCTTATATTTACGATACGGCCCGCACCCCGCGTGGCAAGGGGAAATCAACAGGGGCATTGCACGTCGCCCGCCCTATCCATCTTTTAAAAACAGTGCTTGAGGCCCTTGCAAGTCGCAATCACCTCGACACCAATTTAGTGGAAGACGTCATCATGGGATGTGTCACTCCTGTGGCCGAACAAGGTGGAAACATCGCCAAGGCAGCCGCCATGTATTCCGGCTACAGTGAAAAAGTACCAGGCATGACGCTAAACCGTTTTTGCTCTTCCGGTCTTGAAGCGGTCAATACCGCCAGTGCCTACATTATGGCAGGCCAAGCTCACTTGATCGTCGCCGGTGGTGTCGAATCCATGAGCCGTGTCCCCATGGGTAGTGATGGAGGTGCCTGGTTGATTGACCCTGAAGTGGCCAGACAAACTTATTTTATCCCACAAGGCATTTCGGCCGATTTGATTGCCACCCTCGAAGGATTTACTCGACGTGATGTCGATCAATTCGCCGTTGTTTCGCAACAGCGCGCAGCCAAGGCCTGGAGTGAAGGACGTTTTAATAAGTCGATCATTCCCGTAAAAGATACTGTGGGAAAAATTTTACTAGATCGAGACGAACATTTTCGCGCTGAAACCAGCGTGGAAAGTTTGAGTGAACTCAAACCGGCATTCCAGCAAATGGGCGAAAATTTTGGTTTTGATTCCGTGGCCATGCAGAAATACCCAAGCGTGGAAAAAATTAATCACGTTCACCATGCCGGTAATTCTTCCGGGATTGTAGATGGTGCAGCAGCTGTTTTAGTAGGCAGCAAAGAAATTGGCAAACGCCTCAATTTAAAACCGAGGGCCCGGATTAAATCTTTTGCTCTCACTTCCACTGACCCGACCATTATGCTCTTAGGTCCTGGTCCGGCAACCAAGATGGCACTTGAAAGAGCGCATATGGACATTAAGGATATTGACCTAATTGAAATTAACGAAGCTTTTGCGGCAGTGGTCTTACGCTTTATGCGCGAATTCAATTTGGATCAATCCAAAATTAACGTCAACGGCGGGGCCATAGCCCTTGGCCATCCGCTTGGTGCGACCGGCTCAGTTCTTTTGGGAACACTGCTTGACGAACTTGAGCGCCAAAACAAATCAACCGGTCTGGTCACTTTATGCATTGGTGGCGGCATGGGCATCGCCACTATTATCGAGAGGGTATGATATGATTGATTACAATATTGACCAAAACAAAATTGTCACTTTAAGCATTAACCGCACTGATACTCCCATGAATGTCGGCGACATCCCTTTCACGCTTGAGCTGGAAAAAAAGTTTAATCAGGCCTTGGGTGAAAAAGATTTGAAAGGCATCATTCTCACATCCAGCAAAAAAGAATTTATGGCGGGTGCCGATCTCTCTATGTTACAAACGATCAAAAATGTCGATGATAGTGTGAAACTCACCTCTGAAATTCATCGTTTTTTACGCAAAATGGAAACGTCAAAAATTCCCGTGGTGGCGGCGATCAACGGAACATGTCTGGGCATGGGATATGAAATTGTTTTGGCCTGCCATCATCGCATCATGCTTAATGACTCTAAAGCGCAAATTGGGCTGCCCGAAGTGGGACTTGGACTTCTTCCTGGCGGAGGTGGCACTCAACGTCTTCCTCGCTTGATCGGCTTTGAAAAGGCCCTTCCTTACCTTCTGCAAGGAACCAAGGCCAGTCCCGACAAGGCCTTGAAGGACGGCTTAGTCTCCGAACTGGCCAATGATCTGGACCAGCTTCTCTCCAAAGCACGAACCTGGATTTTGGCCTGTACCACTCCCGCTCAACCTTGGGATAATCCAAAATTTAAAGTGCCCGGTGGAGATGTACAGTCTCCCCGAGGCTATCAAGTTTTTCCCGCTTCCACCGCGATGCTAACGGAAAAAACATATAACAATTATCCTGCGCCGGCCGCCATTCTCTCTTGTGTTTACGAAGGGCTGCAAGTTCCCTTAGATCGTGCGCTGGAAATCGAATCGAAGTATTTTGCCTCCTTAGTCACCGGCAAAGTGGCCAAAGGCATGATTCGCACTCTCTTCTTTGGCATTAACCAATGCAATAAAGGCATCGCACGTCCTCAAGGAGTGACTCCCAAGAAAGTCACCAAAGTCGGAATCCTTGGCGCTGGTATGATGGGTGCTGGTATCGCCTATGTTTCCGCCAAGGCCGGCATTCAAGTCATTTTAAAAGATGTGAGCGTCGAAGTTGCCGAGAAAGGAAAAAATTATTCGGAGAAAATTTTGGCGAAAGATTTGGCCAGAGGTTACATCACGGAAAGCAAGGTAAAAGAGATTTTGAGTCTCATCACCCCTACCGTTGATCCGACTGCCGTCAAAGGCTGCGACTTGGTGATTGAGGCGGTGATCGAAGATCGCGCCATCAAGGCCCGAGTTACCCATGAATCAGAAGCTGTTCTAGCGCCCGATGCGATCTTTGCCTCGAACACTTCAACGTTGCCCATTACTTCGCTGGCACTTGAATCGAAGCGCCCCGCCAATTTCATTGGTCTGCACTTTTTTTCTCCGGTAGAAAAAATGCCTCTCATTGAAATTATCATGGGAGAAAAATCTTCCAAGGAAGCCTTAAGTTTATGTTTGGATTACACCGCTCAAATTAAAAAAACCCCTATTGTGGTCAATGACGGTCGCGGTTTTTTCACTTCACGCGTTTTCACCACCTACATTGAGGAAGGTCTCAGTTGTCTGCGCGATGGTTTTGCTCCGGCCATCATTGAAAATGCCGGTAAAATGGCGGGAATGCCGGTTGGGCCGCTGGCCGTCGCGGATGAAGTTGGTCTGGATTTGATTTATCATATTCTCAATCAAACGGTGCAAGACTTGGGCACTAAGGCCGTAGATCAAGGTCTTTTTAAGGACGTCACCACTTTTGTGAAAGACCTAAAACGTCTGGGACGAAAATCCGGCGGCGGACTCTATCAATACCCCGCCGATGGGAAAAAATTCCTCTGGCCCGAACTTGCAAAATATTTTCCTTTGGATGCGAAGAAGACTGATGTTCAAGTTGTCATGAAACGCCTTCTTTATCGCCAAGTTTTGGAAACCATCAAGTGCATGCAAGAAAAAATTCTTACCTCTGATCGTGATGGAGATGTCGGTTCCATCTTGGGATTGGGTTTTGCTCCCTTCACCGGAGGCATGCTTTCCTTTCTTGACTATGAAGGCCTAGATACCTTCATGAAAAACTGTGTTTCTTTGCAAAAAGATTGGGGCCCGCGCTTTACACCGCCTAAGCTCTTAAGCGACATGGCTTCCCGAGGCGAAACATTCCATGGGAAAAATTTATGACCCATAAAGCACTTGAAGGACTGCGCATTCTCGATTTGACCAAGCTGCTACCGGGACCATTTGCCACCATGCTTTTGGGCGATCTTGGCGCTCAAGTCATCAGCGTGGTTTCACCCAAGATTGGTGATCCTTTGAGTTCTATGCCTCAGCTTTTTTCGACACTCAATCGCCACAAAGAAATTTTGATTTTGGATTTGAATAATCCCGATGATCGCCAAAAATTTTATCAGGAATGTAAGAATGTCGACGTCGTCATCGAAGGTTTTCGGCCGGGAGTGACAAAGAAATTAGGAGTCGATTTTGACACCATTTTAAAATTCAATCCTAAAATTATTTATTGCGCCTTAAGTGGTTATGGCCAAAACGGTCCATCGTCCCAGAAGGCCGCACATGACATTAACTATCTGGCCGAAAGTGGGGTGCTTCATCAAATGGGAATTGACCAGATGAATGGTGCTCTCCCCAATATCCAAGTTTCTGATCTGGCGGGAGGTTTTAACGCGTGCATCGCCATTTTGTCCGGCGTCTATGCCCGCAGTAAAACAGACAAGGCACAATTTCTCGATATCTCTCTGATGGACAGCGCCCTTTCCATGGCAGTCATTCCCTTCAGCATGATGATGGAACACGGTCAAGTTCCTCAAAGCGGTGGCGATATCTTAAACGGTGGCCAAGCCTGTTACCGCACCTACCAAACTTCTGACCGCAAGTTTTTGGCACTGGGTGCTTTTGAAAAAAAATTCTGGACCAATCTGTGCCGTGCTCTCAAAGCGGAAGAGTTGATTGAGGCCCATATGACGGCGGGAATCGAGAACATCAACGCAATCAAAAAACTTTCCAGTATTTTTCTCACCAAAACTCGGAATGAATGGGTCACTTTTTTTGCGGATCAGGATGTTTGCTTAAGCCCGGTGCTTGACTTGAACGAGGCCATGAAAAATCCACAAACCAGTGCACGCGAGATGTTTATCAAGCAGGCGCAGACCACCCAGCTTGGGAATGCCATCAAAATTTCTGAACATTAATCATGATGCCAAAGGCCAGAACTTAAGGGCAGGCGCCTAAATCAGTGGAATTTGATTTGAGTTTTTCGCCGGAAAATTGAAACATCTCACAGCGTACGGCCTCATTGGTAATGTTGATTTCCCACTTCCACACAGGAGCTGTTTTCAAATCACCAGAACGCGGCCAGTTTGGCAGATACCCCTTGGATTCGAGAATGCGTTTTCTATCGCCATGGCTTGAGGCAACCAAGGCCTTGAACTTGGCCTCCTGCTCGGCGCGTACGCGGTCATTATAGGCCTTGCGCTTTTGGTCTTCGGCCTCTGCCTGGGCCGTATCGCTTTTGACTTTAGTATCTAGGTTGGAAATTTTTCCTGTCATGCTCTTATCGCAGAAGGCAAACCATTCACCAATAGTTTTCGTCATTTCAGTTGACTCACCGGAAACTCTGAATGTCATTGTCATTTCTTCTTTCGTAATGTTTGAAAAACCAGCCAGAGCGGCCTGTTTATACTTTTTATACGAGCTAAGCTTGTCTGTTAGGCTGGAAGGATTTTGTGATCTATGAATAAACTCGCAGTCGCTAATGGCGGAATAAGAATCATCATAGGCCTGCTTGCGAGCATTTTCTTGATCGGACTTTTGCTTTTCTTGTTCACGCACGGACTCTCTTTCTGCCGCATTAGATTTTTTACGGAATTTTCCCGGCCTCGATGAATTGGAATCATCTGCGAGACCAAAATTGGCCGCGAAAATAATGATGACTAAGATAAAACAGATTTTTGTTTTAGCAGTATAAAAATAATTCAGATTGCTCATGTCCGCTCCCTATCAATATATTTTTTGTGAAAATTGTAACATGCTTGAAAAATAAAGGGCCAAGGGTATAACTGATAATTTCGCTTCAAAAGAGGCATCTGAATACTTTGCAGAAGTTTCACATAAACCATTTATCTCGAACCACCAGTTGCCGATAAGTCACATGGGCAATTATGTATTTTCATAGATGACAAACAAGTTCAGTCAGGTTTAAGTGAGATCCTATGAATAGCAGTAATGCGATAAAATTTTTGCTGCTGGCGACCGGCGGGATCTACTGCTTTTTTTCTAGCGCCATCACTATGACATTTGCCCAAGCAATTAACCCCGAACTGACGGCTTGCTCAGACGGTGTGCCCGAAGGGAGCCACGGTGCCTTGAGCTTGGATTCCTTCAGGGATGTGCGCCGAAACCGCTGTTTAGTAACTATCAAACAGAAAATCGAGGAAGAGGACTCGATCACCCATTCCCGCGGCTTTTCGATTACCGCTGCCGGTCTATTAATGATCCAGAACCATTATGGAACAGATGATACATACTCGCGGACAACTGATGCACGATATTTCTTTTTATTCCCACGGACCGGAGTTCCGGTGTTCGATCTGACGAATCCCGACAAAGTCATCGTTCGCACCGGGCAACGTGAATTTCAGTTTGATTCTACCTCTGGAAAAATTCTCTCGATCACGGGAGTCGAATTTACGGAATCCGAAATTAACCGTGAAAACAAGGGCGGAGTTGAGATCACTTCCTTTGACGGCATCCTTCTAGATGCGGGATATGGAGCAGGAAGCCCATCCTTTGAGAAACCCAAAAAGAAATCAACGTTTCGAGATAAAAATGGTGTCACCTGCAAAGTCACCAATTCGGAAATATTTGAATATCAGTACCGCTTCAACACAGACACAGGAAAAGAAGACTTGATTGACACGCAATTAAAGTTTCGCACTGACGCCGAACTTGCTAAGTTTTTATCCGAACACAAAACATGCAAAAAGTTAGATGTTTCTTCTCTCCTTCCTGCCGAAGAAAAACCCAAGGATTGTATCTTTCTTGAAACAAATTCTGAAGAACTTGATCAACTTGCCCGAATTGCCACACAAATTTTCGCGACGATTTCGCACTAGCATGTCATAGATTCCAGCTTACATTCTTTGATCGGGACTTGTCAGTCAAAGCTGCGTAATAATTACATCCTCGCGATGTAATTATTACGTTGTCGGAAATTATTAATGACTGGAAGATTACTTACAAATCTCATTAAGAATGAGGGAATCGTTGCTGATTTCTTGCTTTTTTTTGGCAGCGTCTGCTTGAATAAGGACAGGGGGTGTCTGGAGAACTGTCGTAAAAATTTTGGAATCTTTTGCAATGTTATCAATGAGAGCATTTTTTTGAAAATTCATTGCGACAGGCGTGTTTCCCTGGAGCATTTGGGCCAAAACCTTTCGTACTTCATAGCGGGAATAATGCATTTTTTCTAGGAGAAAACGGGTGAGAGTATTAAAAGCTCTTACATTGTGTTTTTCATTGATCAGGTGAATTTTGGCAGATCCATGCGGCGATCGGAAATTAGTATTCTTCAAAATCTTTAATTGATTATTGAGGCTTTGCGTTTTGGTGGCATTGTCAGTGGCGGGGTCAGATAAGTAATAACTGGCAATTGCTGTCAGATCAGCTTCTGCAACATCGCTTTGTTTTGCAAGTTGGATGGGGCTTATTTTTCCTTGAATCACAATTGTTTTGAGTTTGTTGCAACAATTCATCTGGTTCCAAGGCGAACATGCATCTTTATCGAAAGTTTTGGTGTTGCCGCTGGTTGATGGATCTTTTGGCATGGCCTTGATCTCATTCCAAAGAGAAGTACATGACATAGTTTCCGGTAACGGTGGGCAATCTTTCAAAATATTAGAAGGAGCTTGTGCGAATAAACCAGGCTTATTCTCTTGTAAAGGTGTGATGTTTTTAACACTGGATTCTTGTTTCGGCCTTCCATTCTTACATGAAGCTAGATACTCTCTGTATTTTTGATCCGTGATGAAATCTTTACCTGAAAGAATTTTTATTGAGGAGCATGATACATTCGATGATTTCTGGCAAAGTCGCTGATAGTCGTTAAAGAGTTTTTGAGTAGAAAAATCATTTTTACTCAGCATAAGTTGCTGTGATTTACAAGTATTTAAGAGTAGGGATTGACTCATGCTATCGCCACGAAAATTTCTTAAGGTACTGTTGTTAGATGTATTCGAGAACGCATTATTTGATCGTGAGGCACTTCTTTCGGATGAAGAAGCGTTTTCGCTGGATGATTGCCTCCGGGAATTGTCACGATCAAGTGATCGTTTTGTTCTGGAAAAAAAGGGAGAAGATGTGGGTGTTGGTGTGGGATGCCTACCTTCCTGGGTACTGCGCGAAGGGAATCCGTGCTGACCATGACTGATATCAGGTTGGCATAAAGTAATTAGAGTTACAATTAGCACGCCAAAAAGTGGTCCAGTCAACATCAATCCTCCGTGGCATTTATTGTAGAATGATTGAAAAAAAAATGAAAGATTGTTATTCTAACTTCATTCATGTTTAGAATATTTCTCGCATTTTTATTTTGCGCCTGCTTTTGGGACGACGGATACGCATCAAATGGTACGGCGTCTATTCTTTCATTCGCAGGCGACGTTATCCAGCTTAATCATGAAGGTGTAGAGCAGGACGTTCATGTCGGTGGGAAAATTGAAGTTCGGCATTCCCTGACGACGCTCGCTAATGGGCGCGTCGTAATCCGATTGGCCGATGATTCAAAACTCTCTTTGGAACCAGAATCAGAACTTCTATTTGAGGATTTGATTGATAAAACTTCACGTGGCTTTCAAGGGGCTTCTAGACTAATGTTGCTGAAAGGTGGAATCTTGGCCGACGTGACTAAAAAATTTCAGGATCATGCATCCTTGGAGATTAATACTGACAGAGAAATATCCTTTTGGGTGAAAGGGACTTATTTTTATACCTTTATTGATCCCAGTACACTCCATATTTGGACGTTGGTAAAAGGAGGAACAGTGCAAGCTGTCGACTATCAACATGATGACCATCAGTTGATAGCTAAAGGTGAATCGATGGTGGCATTACAGGGAAAATACCTAACCAGAAGTTTAACCTATGATTGGGCCAAGAAATTGGAGTGGAAAGGTGCCATAGAGAATAATTTTCTTTATGCCAAGAAAGTCCAGACTTCGGATCTTCGCAACACAGAAGTAGCAAAACAGGTGGCCCAATTGCGGAATAGGGAACTTAAACCATTTATTGACGCCATTTCCCTAAAATACAATGAAGAGGGGCGCGAGAAAGAACAATTTGGTGAAGCTATTTTAATTGAAATACCATCGATTGGACGTGAATCGGAATCAATTGATGCCTTCGCCAGCACGGAACCCTCGCTCTCGCCAGCTTTGACGCCAACTCCAACGATGACACCAGAACCTGTCATGCAAGTTTCCTCACCTCAAGTCATTGCTGGCAATCACGAAAAAAGAACATTGGAGATAGTTAGAATTCGTAGCACTAATGTTTGTCGTTGGGCCGGTGTGCAAGGTTTTTTATGTAAAACGGCCAAGCAGTGTTCTGGCAATACACCGTACATGCTTGGAAATGTACTAGATGAAAATGAAAGAACGAAAAGTGCGATGGAGGCAGTCAAGGTATGCTTGGGATGCAATATTGGTATTTTAGAAAATGAATGTGTCATAAAGCCCATGAAGTGTGCCACATACTCGGATGTTTTCTTGCAATCTGGCGTTTTTGTTTATCGAGGCACGTCAGCTTATCGTTGTATAGATCTTTTACCGTTTAATTTAAGTAAACTAAATGAGTAATTTGTAAGGAGATAGAAAAATGAAACTAAGCAAATGGTGGTTTTTGAGTGTGCTGCTGTTGAGTGGAGTGTTGATCGAGGCAAGCTGGGCCAAGGGATGTCCGCAGGTTTCAGGCAAAACTTGCAAGAAGGGAATGTATCTCTCGGTTAAACTCAATGCAGAGGTCAAGTTTGATGAAGTGGAGAATAGCTGTTTGTTTAGTGATGTATCATGCCAGCCTGAGAACTGTGATCACGATCATGCGGATTGCAGTGGAAAGATTAGTAATGAGCAGCGCGATTCACTGATACGTTTTGAAAAAGATTTTAATCAGGCGACGGTTGACAGTAAGGCCGCCAAGAAAAAAGTCGATGCATCCACTGCAAGCGGAGATGCGAAAGAGAAATCAAAGACCTTATTGCAATATTATGTTACGCAAAAGAAGGCCTTGGAAGCGGTTAAGAATGCCACAAAAGACTTAGATCAGAAAACAGATGGTGTTAATAGTGCAATCAAAGAACAGCAAAGTGCCATAAATGACAAAGTCAAGGAATACACTGTTTTATTGAATACCCATGGTGTTCCAAAACCCGATGAGTACATTCAGAAAGCTATTGCCACATATGCCAAAGGAACAGCATGCACGATGGAATATGAAAAAACGCGAACTGTTGTTGCATATTGGGACAACGAGAACTTTGATCTCAATGAAACTCAGCAAAGACCGGATGTTTATGCCAAGATAAAAGCGGCGATGCTCAAGTGTGGTTATCCTGAAAATTTGGATAAGGCCATTTTGATATTGGAAGAACGCAAGGCCTTGGGGGCCACAAATGTTGAGACTGACTTAGAGAAGTTGAAGAAATCGAAACAAAATATGGAAAAGCTTTATACAAAGGCCCAAGAGACGGTAAATGCCTTAAAAGCTGCCTGCACTTCATTTTGCCCCAAGACCAAGGTTGATGAAGCGATTGAGCAGATGAAGACTTGGTTAGACGGTTCGGAAGAATACGCGGTAAGTGATTTGCAGAATAAGCTTATGAATGAATGCAAACTTCTGCCAAATCTGAAAATTGCGGATTTAGAGGCATTTGATGCACGCCTGGTGGAGATGGACTCCAAACTTCTATCCAAATACTCATCAAAATATAAATATTGTTTTGGTCCCGAGATTGATAAGGCCTATGAAAAGCACATGAAAGAATTAAAAGTCATATTAGATGGAGCTCAGGCCGCAGCAAAAAACTTGAGGATGTGTGGTGAGGATACAAAAAATGGCATGGGCATGAATAATGATTATCATTTTAAACTTTCCGCTTTCAGAAATCGTCTGGATACGACAATCTCATCTATTATTAGTCGCACCGGCTACGCCGGGAAGGCGGTTGAGAAGCAATGGGGCGTAATTAAAAAGAGGACCCGACTGTGCAAAGTCGCCAACGACCCCAATAGAATCTTCGGTCCGCCAAGCGACGCCGGTTCATCTTCTTCGGGAGATGGCGGTAGTATTGGCCGATAACAACGTCCAGCGCATGCTGAAAATCCCAAGCGTGAAGTCTAGAATCATGGCGTACGTAGATCAGCCGTTCTACCGCAGAACATGCGGATCGTAATTCTCTAACTCCTGCAGAGTCGGGGCGAGAAGTTTTGACTCTGTATAGAGTTGGCTTCGGCCGCAACGATGAATAATCGATTGCCCCTTTTCCAACTGCGAAAAAATCAAAAAAATTTTCCCAATGCTGTCACTTTTATCCGAAAAAAAATCACACTTTGTCCGAGCAGGACTCGCTGTAAATACGCTCTGAAACTTCCCCTTAAAACTTTTTTGCACCTCAAAAACGATGGGTTCGCCTTGCTTCTGCTTAATGACCTTGCCCACAAAAACCGCATTAGATCGTTCTAGTTCCTGAGAAAGGGTACTTTGCGAAGGACACTCACAAGACGATCCTGTAATTGAATAGACCAGGCCTGTCGATAGCACTATTCGGATAAAAAAAATGTTCCAGTGGCGGAATACATTCATAGCTCTAGTGTATATTTGACAACTGCTTTTATGAATGAAAATCTTAACAGCATGAAAATTGTCCCTTTGATTTTTATTATTTTTTACTCTGCTTCGATTACCGCTTGTAATCTTGCCCCGGAAAACGATTGGTTTCTTCCTATCGCCACTATTTATGCAAAGACCCAGCAGGTGTTTGTTGGAAAAGTCGTTAACATACATGACCTTTGCACCACTGATGGGCCAGTGCGCGATCCAATCGAATCCCAAAAACTGTTTGAAAAACAGCAAAAAACTGGTTGCTATTCTTATTCTTTCATCGTGCAAAAAAAAATCAAAGGAACCTTTAAAGAAGGTGATACAGTTCAGGTCCACGGTAGATTAAGGGGACGTTCAAATGAAAAAATTTCATATGGTCGCGATTGTGGAATTGATCTTGGATTCAATTCTTCCGAAATTTATCTTATTTTTCTGAATGCCTTTCATCCAGATGCTTATCGTAAAGTTGAGTCAATAGGTTCTCCCTGGGTAAAAGAAAATATCAGGTTTTAATTTTCAATGAGATGAATGCACCGACACATCACACCGAGTACATGGCACCAGCGGACATCACACCGAGTACATGGCACCAGCGGATTTCCAGCGGATTTCATTTGCAAAGATGCGCTTCCAGAGTGCTATTGTACGCCCCCAAAGCGTAGTCAGGCACAAACACCATGACGGTATTGCCGATGATTTCCAGTCCGGCAAAATTGAGTTTGCCGTAACCATTCCCCCAGGCCTGTTCATTGGCGTTTAATAAATTGACCCAACGTTGACCATTGCGGGCGTCATTCACCGTTAGTTCTGGAATACCGCGTTTTTGCCAGGATGTATTCACGATCACCAGCGCTTCATAACCGCCGTCCACGCGTGAAAAGGCAAACATTCCGTTGGTACCAACGCTCACCCAACGAAACTTGGTTTGGCCATATTTGAGGGCCTTGCAAGAGCGGCGAATATTGTTCATCTTGCGGGAGATTTTGTAGACATCATGATTTCTATTCAACATCGGGTCGTGAGTCCATTCAGGAGATTTGGTCGGTTTTACTTTTCCAATATAGGCCTGGTTATTAATTGTACCGACAGTGCTTCCCAGACGATACATTCCGCCCACAAACATATCTTGCCGATAGAGGGAGTGGGAATTTCCCTTGCATTCTCGCTGGATTTCTTGGTTGGCACGACCGGCATTCATGTTACCAAAATGGCAGTCACCATTAAACCCTTGCTCCATCCCGTAATAAATGATTGGTGAACCTTCGGCCATGGCCAGATAGCTCAGGCCTAAGGCCGAGCGTTCAGGAGAAGTCGGATCATGGGAAACGAAACGTGGCCAGTCGTGAATCTCCAAAAGGTTCCAAGTCAAACGATAATCTCCCTGGTTGGCAATATCGCTTAAGTATCCACCAAAGAAATGATCTTCCAGAGCACGTGAGGGGCGCCGATTTAATAGTACATCAATCGCCGTGCCTCCATGGGCAAAGTCGTAAGCGGCATTGAGGCCCGGATAAGGAGCAATGGGATTGCTAAGATAAATACTTTTTAACTCCCACATTCTCTTGATCAAACTCAAGGGTACATTGCCGTGATCATCTGGATTATGAGGATTGGAGTACATCTTCCCAACTCGCCTGCCAATCCAGTCTGATGGGCCGGCCACTTCTCCCACGACAAAGAAGTTCTTTTTCCCCAAGGTGCGAGCATATTCACGAATGCTGGTACTAAAATAGGCGATAAAATCTTCCGTCACATGCTTGGCGGCATCCATTCGGTAGCCATCGATATCTGCATAGGCAATCCAATATTTATGGAGATCGGTGAAGATTTCTTGGAAATCATAATTTCTGGTATCAAAGTCAAACATGGTGGCGACAAAATCTCCATAGACAGCGGCAGGCCCGATACCTTGCATATCCGACTGAGAGTTCGCGCCACAACGATTAAAGAAAAATTGAGATTTAAACGGAGGAAAAAAATCGGGGGCAAAATCCAACTCGCCTTGATGCTCAGAACCTCCCGCCTCGCCTCTCCACGTCTTGTTGTTAAGCTGATCGGCGCAGCCATAGTGATTGGGAAGTTTGCGATAGGTTGTTTTGGGATTGCACATATGATTGACAACGATATCCAGCACCACCTTGATACCCTTGGTATGGGCCTGGGCGACCAAGTTTTTGAGTTCTTCCTTGGTACCGAATCCCGGATCAATTTCGGTAAAATCGACAGTACAATATCCGTGGTAAGAACCATTGTGTTTAAAAACGGGAGTGAGCCACAAAACAGACACACCCAAATCTTTTAAATAGTCCAAGCGATCAATGATGCCTTGAAGATCACCGCCGTGGCGATAATCCGGCAGACCAAACCAATCCGCGGTTGCTTGGTGAGTTTGCTGATATTCTTCGACGTTTTGATTATCATTTTCCAGATCACCATTGTTAAAGCGATCAACTTGAATTTGATAAATGATTTCCTCACCCCAGAAGCCGGGAGAAGGATAGTAATTTTGCCGAACACTTGCGACCGCTTTAACACGAGAGCGTGCCCAATTTTTTACCGCCTTAATGCCACTGGTACTGGCGTCAGGAACTTCCGCAAATGCTTTAAAGCTCAAAAAACACATCAATATGAATAATGCTCTCACCAGTCCCTCCAATCCTAATTTTTTGAGGG
Source organism: Bdellovibrio sp. (assembly GCA_016187935.1). Lineage (GTDB taxonomy): Bacteria > Bdellovibrionota > Bacteriovoracia > Bacteriovoracales > Bacteriovoracaceae > GWA2-49-15. Next base: position 166,480 of record JACPIU010000010.1, on the reverse strand, counting down.
CCAATTAACATTATTCATCCGTCTTTGGCGCTGAGATTAAACAATCGAGTAATTTTTTCAGCTATTTTACTGGAAACTTGCAGATAAAGGTCGATCCGTTACCGGGAGTGCTCTCCAACCATACGGTACCGCCGTGTCTCTGCATAATATGCTTGACGATGGCCAGACCAAGACCAGTGCCACCTGATTCACGTGAACGAGCTTTATCCACGCGATAGAAGCGCTCAAAAAGCCTGCCTTGGTGTTCCTTGGAAATTCCCGAACCATTGTCAGTGATTCGTACTTCCACACTCTCCGAGTTTTGGGCCGTCCAATGCACCGAAATTTTCCCTCCTTCGGGAGTATACTTGCAGGCATTATCCAGAAGATTCACCAGCACTTGCTCCAATCGCCTGGGATCCGCAAAGACAATTCTGCTATCAATTTGCTGGAAAACGCTATGTTTTTTTCTTTCAAATGTACTCTGTAATTGCTTAACAATGCGTGAAGTGACCTCTTCAGTTTCCAATTCAATTTTTTGTAAAACTCCGTCAGACTCCAAGGAAGAAAGATCAAGCAGATCATCCACCAGATTCATCAGGCGCGAGGTATTTCGGTCGATGGCGTGAATAAATTTTTCTTCCACTGGGCGACCTTGAGCGACATCTTCCATAAGAGTGTCGGTATAACCCTTAATCGAGGTCAACGGTGTGCGCAGCTCGTGAGAAACGTTGGCCACAAAATCAATGCGCATCTGCTCGGCCAATTTCAACGCCGTGACATCATGAAATACTCCCAGGGCACCGTATATCTTCCCACTGCTTCGCCGTAAGGGCGAAATCGTTACAAAAAAATACATCACCCCGGTGGCGGTGTGAAATTGAACCGCCTTGATCGAAGTGGAAAGACCTTGCTTCAAAGCGGCCTGATATCCCTGCACCACTTCATGATCGATAATAACTTTCCATAGGCGTCGCCGACCAATATCCTTGTCATCCACCAAAATGTTAAATTTGCTGTTATAAAAAAGCGGGGCATTGTGGATATCTACCGCGAGAAGTGGATCGGAGATGGCAGACATGAGCGCCGCCTGTTCACCTTTATCTCTCATGTTGAAAGGATTAAGCAGTGAAAGTAAATTTCTCCTACCCATTGTCGGCCTTGATTCGATAACCCACTCCGCGGATTGTCTCAACCACGTCGGCGCAAAGGCCCAGTTTTTTACGTAGTCCGAAGATATGAGTATCAATAGCACGATCTATCACGATAACTCCTTCCCCTTGTACTTGCTCAATCAAGGCCTCACGCGAAAGAACCTTTCCTTGATTTGCCATGAGAGTCGCCAGCAATTTAAATTCATAGGTTGTTGTGCGTACTTCATTTTCACCGCATTTTACTAAATGGGCATCAACATCCACAACAAGCTGACCTACCTTATATTTTCTGGAACTCCCTTGCGACAGCATCTCTCCTCGTCGCAACAACGCACGCACGCGCGCCATAAATACCGCCAGATCAAATGGCTTGGTAATATAATCATCGGCACCGCTTTCCAAACCTAAAACGATGTCATCGGGCATGGCCCGTGCCGTTGCCATAAGTACTGGAATCTTCTGCTGAATTTGACGGCAAACTTCAATTCCCGACAACCCTGGCAACATCCAATCGAGTATCACCAAATCAAATATTTGTCCTGACTGGAGATACTTTATGGCCTCTTCACCATTGCTGGCCCAAACAACCTTATAAGCGGCCCGTTCCAAATGCAAAACCATAAGTTCGCGAATATCTGCGGCATCTTCCACGACTAAAATACTCGGCATAGATACATCCTAATAAGTAATCCTAACCAAATCCTAACAATACTTAAAGTCTGGGCCAAATTATAAATTTGAACTGAATCATATATTTACAGGAGAGGTCTTATGTTTGGACGCTTTATGCCACGGGAAGAAAAGTTTTTTGATCTCTTTGATCAAGCGGCGACTTTAATTGTCGAATCAACTCAACGCTTTCGTACCATGCTGGACGACCTGGGAAATGCTGAAAGTCATTCTCGAGTGATTAAGGATCTTGAACATAAATGCGATGAAGTTACCCACCGTACAGTTGATCTCTTGCACACGACATTCATCACTCCACTCGATCGCAACGACATCCACTCTTTAATAAGCAAATTGGACGACATTCTCGATATGATTGAAGCTGCCTCTCAACGCATGTTTCTATACAACATCACCAAAGGCACACCTGAATTGAACGCTCTGGCAGATGTGGGTATTAAATCAGTGCAAAATGTTAAAGAAGCGGTAAACCGGCTTCATCAATTAAAAAATCCTGAAGAGATCATTAAGTACTGCGTGGAAGTCAATCGCTTGGAAAACGAAGCAGACCATATTTTACGCTCGGCCATGGCAAAACTCTTTAAAGATGAGCCCGATGTTCGCCGCCTCATTATGCTAAAAGAGCTTTATGAAATGCTGGAAACCATGACTGACCGTTGTGAGGATGTGGCCAATATTATTGAAGGAATCGTGCTCGAGTACGCTTAACCCCTTCCATTAGGACTTCATTATGGATCATTCAACTGTATTCATTGTCTTTATCATTATCGTGGCCCTGGGTTTCGACTTCTTAAATGGTTTCCATGATGCCGCAAACTCCATTGCTACTGTGGTTTCCACACGAGTTCTCCGTCCTCAGTGGGCGGTGGCGTGGGCAGCCTTTTTTAACTTTATTTCTTTTATGTTTTTTGGTTTACATGTCGCCAATACCATTGGGAAAGGGGTCATCGATCCTCATATCGTTGACCCAATGCTCCTCTTGGCGGCCTTAAGTGGTTCCATTATTTGGAATATTATTACCTGGTACTACGGACTGCCTTCCAGTTCTTCTCACGCATTAATAGGTTCTCTTGCTGGCGCTGCGGTGGCAAAAGTAGGCGTGAGCGGACTAATGCTTTCGGGTTTTACCAAGATAGCTTTTTCAATCGTACTCTCACCACTCTTCGGATTCGTTCTGGCCTTCATTTTTATGAGTCTCGTGTCCCTCTTGCTTTTTAAATCCACACCACGGAAAGTCGATCGTTGGGGCAGGCGACTTCAATTGGTTTCCGCTTCCCTATACAGCTTAGGCCATGGTGGAAATGATGCTCAAAAAACCATGGGTATCATCGCTGTACTGCTCTTCTCTACTGGTCGTTTGGGGCCCGAATTCCATGTCCCTCTTTGGATCGTACTTTCATGTCACGCGGCCATGGGAATGGGAACACTCTTTGGTGGCTGGCGTATCGTTGAAACTATGGGGATGAAAATAACCAAACTTCGTCCAATCGGTGGAATGTGTGCAGAAACCGCTGGTGCTCTAACCCTTTTCATGGCCACAGGTCTTGGAATTCCCGTTTCAACCACTCATACCATTACTGGCTCAATCATGGGAGTTGGTTCAGTAACCAAGTTTTCCGCTGTTCGCTGGGGAGTTGCTGAAAAGATCATCTGGGCCTGGGTCTTAACTATCCCGGCTTCCGCCTTCATCGCAGCAGTGACCTGGTGGATTGGACATATGCTCTTGCAAAGTTAAAACGACGTCAATTTGACTTTGATGCCATAGTGATCAGAAAGGTTGGTTTTCACAGAATTTTTTGTTTCTATTTTCTGATCCATGACAATCTGGGCCCCGATAATATTCTTCGGGGCCACTTTTTTTAAAAAAATGTGATCGATCAATTGATCGGGATCAGTGGGTAAGTTCAAACTATTGCTCTTGCAAAATGTGCAGGCCGGTTTAGCTCCATCTGACAGGGGATCGAAATATCCTTGCGCCTTGAAGGCCAAAAGACTTTTTTCAAAATTGGCCTCGATACCCTGACTAGGCACTGCCGGACTAAAATTGAAGTCTCCCATGATTGCCTGGGGGCGGCCTGCAGCTAGTTGCTCAATCTTGGTTAAAAGATATTCGCTTTGTTTCAAATTTTCTTGCTCCCACCCGGAAAACTTACCCGCATAGGGGGCGCTGTCGGTGAGATTGGCGGTTAAATGCGTACAGCCGACAAAAACTTCTTTCTTCTCCACTTCAAACACTCCATATAATAAATCCCTTCGCGAAAGAGTGGAATAGTCGCGCAGTGATACCATGCCTGACGCTCCAGGCTTAATGGGATACTTGGAAAAAATCGCCAGACCATTGCTGCCACCATAAATATAGGTATCGATTTTTCCAAATGGCAGCAAAAGTTTCAGCATGGCAAGCAAGGGATGAGTTCCCACCTGTGCCATAAGCGCATTAGCGCAAGACGGATGACTTGTTTTCAGAGACTCTAAAGGCAATTTGCAATCGGCAATGATACAAGCGGTAAACTCACGCCCTTTTTTCCCATCGCAGCGCGAACGCATACAAGTGACAATGCTTCCTTCTCCAAAGAGATTTGAAAACTTGCAGGCCGGCGAATGTTCGGAAGTAACACGCTCGATAGGTGTGATCAGTTGATGGGGGTAGACTGGAGCCATTTCCTTGGCAAGTGTTTGGCGATCCTCCTCACTCCATAATTCCTGTAAACATATAATGTCAGCATTGGAATTTTTTATCTGCTGAAAAAGCGGTAGTCGTCTTTCCTCATAGTGATCGACAAAACCATTCGCCAGACCCAAGTTGTAAGTTAACAGTTCAAGAGCATGCGCGCTTTCGAGGAAACATATATAAAAAAAAGTCAGTGCAAAATAGCGCTTCATATAACGACCCTTAAAAACGCGCTCCTAAAAATACTTCCGCTCGCATACTTGCAGGTTCAATCTCCAGTCCATCAACTTCGGTCGTCACCTGATCCGTCAACCACATAAAACCTATGAAAAAAGTTTGACCATTGTATCCTAAGGAACCGCGAACATTATAAAGTTTGGAAACGACATTTTGAGTCGCCGTATTTTGCAATCCGTTTCCTTTGAACTGTTGGGCCGCAAGTCCTCCTAGACCTTGGAGTGAAAGGTACCATCCTCCGCTGGCAAAAGTGTAACCGGCACCCAAGAGCCCTCCTAAAGACTTCAATCTGGCGCCGTTGATATTGCCATTCACTCCAAATTCAGCACGCTGAGATTCTGGTAGAATGGGAGCACCCTTATTTGAGATGTTGATATCGTTCGCCGACATCATGGCAATCCACGAACCACCAGTTTGAGTCTGTCGCGAAGTTTGATTGAAAGCTGCGGTGATCGAATATTTCTGAGGGGAAAAAACATACCAGAGATTGGCGCCATACTTTTTCATTTGCATATCAGCAAGCTGGGGGAAGGCCTTGGTGCCATCACTCAAGACTGATTTCTCACTCTCTTCGGCACTGGAGCGGTAAAAACCTTCAAATGTCTGATAGAAAAGGTCTATTCCGATATGGTTAAAATAGAATTGGAATTGATAATCTCGATAATCAGTTTCGCCTTTTTCTCGAATGGCGGCGTCGCTGGGGGGAACCGTACCTCCAAAAGTCATACTAAAACCTTTATGTCCCACCACTATGCCTGAAAAATTGGTAACATTCGGTTCATAGGTCTGAAGCTTGGCACTTTCGGTAACACCGTTGGCGCCGGGTTTCGGTCGCAGTTTGAGTTGCAATTTTCCAATGCTACTAAAAGGTCGTACCATAAACTCGCCTTGTCCGAAGGCCGGGGCCGGCACCTGAGTCGCCCAAAGAGCAATGATTAAGAAGATTTTAAACTTCATTGTCTTATTTTAATGAACACAAGTGGCCAAGGTCTAGGGGGAACGAAGTGACCGCTTATTTAGATTGATTTTCGTTTGATAGGGTATCTGGACCTGAATTTGAAACAGCTTCATCCAAAGTCGTCAATCCTTGCGCCACTTTCGTTAAAGCGGCCATTCGCAAGGTCTTCATACCTTCTTTAATCGCCTGCTTTTTAATATCATCAGCGCTTCCACGCTTAAGAATAATTTCTCGTATTGCGGGGGAAATTGCCAACACCTCGTAAATAGCAACTCTCCCCTGGTATCCTGTCCCGTTACAAAACATACAACCTTTACCCTTGAAATATTTCAACCTCAAAGCAGAACTCTCGGCCATTCCGCATGCCACAAGCTCCTCAATTGGGATTGGATGTTCGCTCTTGCAACGATCACAAATTTTCCGACAAAGTCTTTGGGCCACCACCACATTTAAAGCTCCAGTAACAAGATAAGGCTCTACCCCCATGTGGAGAAGTCGCGCTACCGATGACGGGGCATCATTGGTATGCAAAGTAGACAAGACCAAATGCCCGGATAAAGCGGCTTCCAATGCAATTTCCCCCGTTTCAAAGTCGCGGATTTCTCCCACCATGATAATATCCGGGTCTTGTCTGAGGAATGTCTTGAGTGCCGTGGCAAAAGTTAGTCCAACTTCCTTTTTAATGTTCACTTGATTGACCCCTTCTAAATTATATTCACAGGGATCTTCTGCCGTGGAGATATTTACATCGATTTTGTTCAGCTCACTTAGGGCAGAGTAAAGTGTCGTGGTCTTCCCAGAACCAGTTGGGCCGGTCAATAGACACATGCCAAAAGGTTGATGGATGCTCTCTTTGAAAATAGAGATCTGCCTTTCTTCAAAACCCAGTTTCGTCATATCAAGTTGCAAATTTGCTTTGTCCAATATGCGCAAACACACTTTCTCGCCAAAAAGACAAGGGAGCGAAGAAACGCGGCAATCAATGGTTTTGCTTCCCAATTCAAATTTTATTCTGCCATCTTGTGGTCTTCTCTTTTCTGAAATATCCATAGAAGATAAAATTTTTAGACGGGAAATAATTGGAAGCATGAGCCTTTTATTTGGCTTCATAACTTCTTGCAAAGAACCATCGATGCGAAATCTTACTCTAAAAGAATGTTCGTAAGGTTCAATATGGATGTCACTGGCCTTTTTCATGAAAGCTTCCGCCAATATTCTATTGACAAGTTTGATAACATCATCGCCAATGTCTTCGTTTTTGATGGTAAGGGTGTTCAAGTTATTCACAAAAAATCCCGCATGCCAAAAATATTTTCACTTCCAATAATTCCATGGATTCAAGTAGTGTGCCCGAACCAAGGGGACTTGCAATCCGCCTTTGGGACGATGCTCTTCATCCTTAGAAAATCTCTGATCCATATTTTGTTTTGCTCCCATAAATAAAAACATTCCTTCGTATGACAGGTAGATCAGATCAAAATCTTTGACCACCTCACCTTGCTTGGTATTCAACAATACACATGGCCTTCTTAAAACATCCTGAGCAACATTCAATTCCCATTTTTTGTCGCCACATGCACCTGAAGGTAACTTGTTCATTTGTTCAATGAAGACCCTTGATCGCGGTGTGATGGAAAATTCTTCATCCATAATGAAATCAACTTTCTGTGCCGTAGGTGCCGTTTCATGTGGGCCTCTCCACTCAAGTCTGCCTCTAAAATAATATTCGAAATGAGGACTCTGGCATAAGGAATCATCATAGGTCGTATGCCTTCCTTGAAAGTTATTTCGTCCATCAAAAATAAATTCTCTCTTTATCCATGTGGCCTCAACTTTTCCATTCGATTCTGTCGCAATCTCATGAAACCTTAATTCACATGTGATACTTACCCATTTGCCTTTGATGCCAGTGGCAACTCTTTGAACGACAGCGGCCATAGTACAACATGAAAAAACGATAAAAATAAATAGGACGATAATTTTATATAGATACATGCCCTACAATAAAATCTTTATTCATCGATGTCGGTAATTCTTGTTAACCTTCGCCATGATGTTATTCGGTCCCAAGAATGTGGCCGGATTCACAAACTGGCCTGTTCGCGATGTCTCTTTAAACGGCACTGTCAATTCTCTCAACGCTAAAATCGGTATAACCCATTGCAATTACATACTCTTTTTGGCCATCTTTTTGCAGCTCTGAGATCGGGGTTTTCACTATCTTGATTTCTAGGGGTTAAAAAATGGGGCACAAAATTTTATTTATGGCAATTTCTATTATGACATTCACCATGGGCAAGGCGGCATTGGCCTGTCGAAGTAATGGACTTGATATTTTTCCAAATAGCGGACGCTCAGGTTTTGGATTTCAGGAGATGTCACAATTTGTTGAGCGAACCACAGGAACTTACACAGCAGTGCAAGACCCATCCGAAGATGCATTTACAGCAGCAGATGTCAGTGAAGAAGACTTGGCGGAGGCCACCAGCAAATTGAAATCTTTCTTGGGAAGATCGACCGGTGAAGCCGCGCTCGACAAAATGTTGAACAAATCTGACGAAGATGGCGATGGGAAAGTCAATAATTCAGAGTTAAAAGACTTTCTGGCATTCATCGGTCTTGGCAACGGAATCACGCGCGGTCACTGGGCACAAGGGATACTCGATTACTATGGCACAGGCTCGCCTAAGTATTTAGATCGTGAGTCTGGGAAAAAGATGCTCATTGATATGGAACTTTACTAAATAATTTCACATTGGCGTTTCGTTAAGGCTTAATCCAGGCAGGACATTTTTTTGCAACATACGTCGGCCACTACGGGCGGTCGCTTCCAGCTCCCTTCCTGCGTGGCCTCACCTCACTCCATTCTCGGTCGCATCACGCTCCCTCGGCCTGCTTAGGCAGGCACATGGAGCTCGCTTCGACTCCTGTCTGGAATTGTTGTTAATTTAGTTGGTTTTGAAATGGCGCGACCGACAGGAGTCGAACCTGTGACCTAGCGCTTAGAAGGCGCTTGCTCTATCCAACTGAGCTACGATCGCACAATGGAATTTTGATGTGCCGAGCATACTGCCTTGTCTTTGGCCTTTATGTCAAGGGACAACTCTGGTATGATATTGAAAAGACGTTATCACTATGAAGTTAAACAATATTCGACCTCAGACTTTAGAACAATTGGGCCGTCACCTTGAGAGTGGGCGGGCCAGTTTTTTCATGTCTTCAAAAACCTCCACAGTTATTCCCTATGATCAGTTGGATTCTTATTTGAAAATCCGTCAGGGAGAATTGGATTTGGTTGACTTAAGTTTGTTGCCCAAGCACATGTTTCTTGAAGACGGGCGTTTGCATATCATAGGTCCAGTTAATTGGCAGGAGGCCCGTGCTTTTGCCCAATCACAAGGGCGGGAAATCCTCACCTCACCTACTGAAGAATTGGCATCCATGCTTGCTGGCATTGCAACCTCGGCAACGGGGGAACGATGCTTTGGCTTTGGTTCGTTGCGCGACCAAGTCACAAAGCTGGAATATTTAGACGGGGGTGGGAGGCGGCATTTGTTGAACCATGATCGTCTGTTAAAAGATCGTCCTGAATTTCAGGATTCCCAGGCCAAAAATATTTTAGAGCGTTATCAACAGTCATACACAAGTTATCAGAATTTTAAAAATGCCCCCTTTCCACGTTTTGAGCGGGAAACAGATTTAATGACCGGCACCGAAGGGCAACTGGGTGTGATCATTCAGGCCACTTTTTTAACTCGCCCTTCCACCGAATCGACCTTCCTCTTTCTCTTACTGCCTAAATGGGAACAAGATTGCGCTCAACACTTGGACCTTTTTAACTATGTCCAAACCAAGCGAAACATAGTTTATGCATGTGAGATGCTGGATGATCAATCATTGAATGTGCTCCCGGCCTCAGAACGCCCTGGGAACATTGGCCAAGATCTGCTTTTTCTGGAGATTAATACTGATCACCTTGAGGACTTCATGAATGATTTTTCCAATATCATTTCAAAGATTGGGGAAGATAATATTTTTGAAATTCCCCGTCAGAAATGCCGCGAGCTGCGAATGCTGGTTCCGCGCGCGACTTTTGAAGCCAACTCCCGCATGGGAGTCATCAAAATGGGAACGGATGTCCAAATGCCGGTTAAAAGTTTTTCGAAGCTCTTGGATTATTATCGTGAGTGCACCAAAGTTGGTCTGCGCTATAATCTCTTCGGTCACTTCGGGGATGGTCATTTGCATTTTAATTTTTTACCCACCCAAGATCAGGTCCCGATCGCCGAAAAAATGCTCACCCAACTCTATCCCAAGGTGGCAAACTGGCAGGGCTCACCGTTTGCCGAACATAGTGTCGGACTGATTAAACAAAAGTATATGAAATATTTCTATCAGAAAACTCACTTCGAAATGTTCGATTATTTAAAAAAATGTTTTGATCCAAACAATCAGTTTTTCCCCATCGGCTTTATGTCGCTGAAGATGGGGATGAATCCATGAAGGCCAGGATTATCCGATCGGATAAGCGCGTTTTTGATTGCCGTTTGGAAGATAATCATAAAATCGTCCCGGCCACGGCTTTGGGGAATTTGCTTAAAGGCGAGACATCCTTAGTTGTGGGTGATTATGTTGAGGTGGAATTTGATTCGAAAGTTAATGAGTATAAAATTGTTTCCAGTCATCCTCGCAGAAACGAAATCTTTCGCCTCCAAGTTCGTGAACATCGCAAACGTGTCACCGCCGCCAATTGTGATCTTCTTATCGCCGTCACTTCTGCTTCCATGCCCGAATATAAGCGCGGTGTCTTGGATCGTTTGCTCTTGCGAGCGGTGCAGTGGGGTGTGGATGCATTCGTGGTTTTTAACAAAATGGATACTTACCTCCAACATCCGGTAATCGATGAAGCAAAAATGGACGAGAATGAATTTCATATTGAGTATGAAGTTGCCCGGCTCAAAAATATTAACGGTGTTTTTTTTGAAATTGCGGCGATTGATAGCAATTATAAACCCCGTTTTCTATCCAACGGACTGGCGGAACTCAAACAAATGCTCCAAGGAAAAACCGCTATTGTCGTTGGCCAATCAGGAGTGGGGAAGAGTCGTCTCATCAGTGCCTTATCAGATGGATTAGTAGAATTGCCATCGCTCAAGATAAGCAAGGTTGGTAAAGGTTCACATACCACCACATGGTCCGAGATTGTCACGATTGGAAATTTTGAGTTAATCGATTCTCCCGGAATGCGCTCGATTTCCGTGGAAGATATTTCTCCTGATGATTTGATTCAGTATTTTCCTGATCTTTTCACCTACGCTTCACATTGCAAGTTTACCAACTGTAAGCATAGTGAAAAAATTCCCGGATGTGCCTTTCACCCGATCTTCCAATCTAGCAATCGAGATTCCTATCTCCTGCTCTCCAGACTTCAGTCATACCAACGTATTCTGGAGGAAGTTTCCTCAAAGCCGGATTGGCAAAAAAAATGGTAACGAGTCTATTGGTGAGAAACCTTTTGGTTCAAACAACGCTCGCCACAACTTTTTAATGCAGCGATGGTAAAGAGGACTTTATAAGAAAGTTGCTGCGACAAAAGAGAGGCCCGGGCATTGGACATAAAGACATCAATCAGCGATGGCCCATAATCGAGACTGGAATCAATGGCGACTTCCACACGTTCCAAGAGCGCAGCGTTCATGACCTCTTGATCTGGCTTAAAAATATGACCGTTAATGGATAACTCATAGCTTGTACTATTTAGACTGCGTGCTTTGCCACGAATTGAATTCCACTCTTGGTTGTTTAAGGCCCATGACCTGGGCCTTTCTTGCATATATGAACTCCAGGAGTTACGCAAAAATTCATGCTCGGGAATCGTCCAAGATTGATGCCCCTGACCAACTATTTGAGGGAATTGCTCATAAATGGGAACCAAAAGACTGATCGTTTCACTTTTTGTACTCCCGAAAAAAGTAGCGAGAGGAAGAGCGCAAAAGCATGAAAAAATTACTAAACAGGCCAACCATCGAGAAACACTCACAGCGATACCTCCTCCAGAAAGCACTCAAAAGAAAGCACTTTAATAATTCAGCTCATCGGAAAATTTATCCCTTTTTAAAGGGCCGTTTCTTTTTTTTGATCATGCGCCACAATGAACCGAGAAGATGGTCGCAAGACCAACGAATGTAATCCCCTGGAGGCGCTGTGGATAGCAAACTAATCAACTTTGTCGACAAGCGAAAAGAAGTGATCGAGCAAAAAAGACGCAACTTTGAGCGTGTGGTTTTCGACAATTTCCTGGGCGCATACACCGTTTTAGATAAAAACGGTGTTATTTATCCTGTTAAACTGGTGGATATCTCTCCTGAGGGTTGCATGATCAGGGTGCCTTGGAACAAGCGCGAGACGGTTCTTGAAATTGGTCAGGAGCTTACCTTGCGCTTTTACTTTACCAAACAATCATTCATACCCGCCGTATGCAATCTTCGCTATTGCCGCGAATCCATTGAAACTGATGGGCAAACCTATTTAAACTACGGACTTGAATTTGATTCCTCTATGGCATCGTATGAAGCCATCAAGGCCTTCGCTGTTTTTCTGCTAAAATTCGCCGAATTGTCAGTGATTGATCATGGAGATGCCAAAGTCTATTCTTTTTAAAGCGACTTGAGTAATTTTTCTTTTAGCTCTAAATCGACATCAAAATATTGTTCGAGCCCTAAAGCTGTTTCCGATGGTACAAAATTTTTAATCCATCCCTGATGCACGAAGAAATCGCGCGCATGAACTATGGGAATGAGGGGGACTTGCTCCAAAGCGATTTGATTCATTTGATGAAAAAGAACATTCTGCCTCACCCGCGTGGGGGCAGCCAGGGCCTTCCGGTAAAGGTCATCGAACTCATTGTTCTGAAAGGCCATGCGATTAAATGATGCCGGCCAATTCGGGCCGTAGAGCAAATCAAAAAATTGCAGTCCGGTAGGTACGCCGACAAACCAAGCAAGATAAAAAATTTCCAATTTTCCTTTTTGGGCGCGTTCAAGAAGTGTGGCAAAAGGAACCATATCGACTTTGATAGTCACACCAATTTTGACCATCTCTTGTTGAAAAAATTCGCCAACCTGTCTGGCCAGGGTGGTGTCTCGTACAGTCAGTGTCAGAGTCGGCAATCCTTTTCCTTCGGGAAAACCGGCACTCACCATCAATTTTTTTGCCTGCTCAAGGGGAGCACCTATGGCGGGATTTTGCAAAGGTGTATCGTTGCCTGGAATCCCCGGGGGTAAAACGGTATGAGCAATTTGCGCGGTCCCATTGAAAAACAATCGATTAAATTTTGCATGATCAAGGGCCATCAGCATGGCCTTCCGCAGCGATCGATCTTTTAAAAAAGGATGTCTATTGTTGATTCCAAAATAATACAGATTTGTGTTTGAATCCGTAATTCCGAGTTTAATCCCCTTCCTGGCAAGTTCGGGGGATAACGTCGTTTGAGCTGTGATCGATGTATCAAAACTATCTTTGGGAATTTCCAGATAATCAACCTTTCCCTTTAGAAAATTCAGCCAGATGGTTTGGGCCTCATTCATCACATGCACGACAACCTTATCCACAAAAGGGACACGCTTTTTGTCAGGGCCAGGAAATAATTTTTCACGAAAATTGGGGTTTCTTTCAAATTCAAGACGATTTTTATGAACTACATTCTTGAGAATAAAAGGGCCGGTTCCCACCATCACCTCCGCCAGATTGTTATGGTAGAAATCCAAGGCCTCTTTCGGAAGTGGAGCGGTGACAGAAACTGTCAAATCGTTGAGGAAATAATGATTGCGCACTTTCAAAGTGATCTTGAGAGTGGTCTCATCCAAAGCCGTAATCCCCGTTATACTCCGTGAATAATCAGTCTTGGAAAAAGTTTTCTGAAGTTCATACCACTCCGACAATCCCTCAATCTGTTTCGCCCAATAAGAAAAATGGGGGGATTGAATATGGGGATCGGCCATACGTTTAAAGGCCGTTTCAAAATCGGCGGCGATCACTTTTCTGGTTTTCACGGCACCAAAACATTCACACGGATGATAAAAAATATCAGAACGAATTTTAAAAGTGTAAACACGTCCATCATTTGAAACCGTCGGCATGCCTGCGGCCAGATTGGGCAACACCACATAGGGCGCCTGGTATGGGTGGGTTTCCATTAAGGCCTCATAAGACTTGGCCAGGACTAAGAGCGAGGCCAGATCAGTCACCAGTTGAGGATCAAAATGGGAAATGGGTGTAGAGGCCACATTGAGGACTTTTTGGGTCAAATCTTCGTGGGAAGAACGGGTGCAAGAACCGCCTAACGTAAACAAGAAGATGAATAGAATTATTTTCATACCAGTATTCTGCCTTGAACAACCGTCTTTTATCTATCAAAATGTCGCCATGAAAATCGCCATCGTGGGAACCGGTCTTTTAGGGATGCAGGCCGCCCTTTTTTTTCATTCATTGGAATGCCATGTCGTTTTGCTTGGCGCTGAAGAGGAGCACCCCCTTGGAGGAGAATTGGCGCGAATTGGTGCCCTTCATCCTGACTTACTTTCCAACCTCAGCATGCAAGAACTTATGCTGCCGGATGAAAATAAAACCTATTCACAATCCAAGTTGACCTATAGAGAAATTGCCGAGCTGTGCAAAAATTTAGGGCGAACTTGTGAAGAACTTGGACTGCTTGTCAGAAGTCACGTCACCCTCATTCGCAAATGTACCCTCACCCATACCGGTCCCCTGATGGGCGACGCCCGCATGCGCGACCTCTTTCGCATACACTATCGACGCACTTCTTATGAGAGTTTTATGGATGTCGATGCGGTCATAGATGCCCGAGGCCCCGGCCGAGCATGCGGACTCTCCTTGGATGGCGCGCGCGCTCTCGGCGAGAGCGAAATTAAATCCTGCAAACTTCTGTATGGCCTTCCCACTCCTGAGCAATGGCAAAAAATCGAGCATGACTTACCCACCTCACCCGATCCGATTCGTGTTGTGATTTGTGGCACCGGATTGACTAGCGCTTGTCTTTTTCTCAAATGGGCCCAAGTTTTAAAAAACTCTCCCAAAGCAATTTCGTTGACAGTTCTTTCTGGCGAAGAAAAATTTTATGGGCAACTCAAACAGGATGAAAATTACTCCTACCTTTTGCACCATTTGGAAGCGGCCATCAATTGGGGGCATGAAACTTATCAAAATCACTATACAAAATATCTGCAAGAATTAAAGGACTGGGAGAAGCTCGAAGATTATATTCAGGCCAAAGTGAATAAACCCGTTCCACCTCGTTTTCAAATCGAATTTATTGGCGACGCCCATATCCAGGCCATTGATGCACCGGTTGATCGTAAAGATCTTTTCATAACCTATGATCGCGTTCGGTGGGATAATGGCGAGCTGATCAACAAAGGACCTTTTACCATCGGTGCTGATTATGTTTTCAGCGCTAACAGACGTTGCCCTTATCAAGATTGTTCAGTGATTCTTCTTCCCAATGAACCCGGCTTCTATCATTTACGTGCAACTCCCTCTTTAATAAATGGTCTTCTCAACATAGAATTGATAAAAAGAGATTTGCTTCGCTTTTTTCACCGTGCATAATGTTAAAGGAAAATCATGCGTACTGTGTTGCATGCTTGTCTAGCTTGTATCTTTCTAATGATCACAATATGGTCTTGTACTTATACCAAGAAGAATCTCGACAGCGGAGACAATAGAAGAGACCTCAACGCCTATTATATTCCCAGTGATGTTGTTAAATATCTTCTACCGGAAGTTCCCACCTGGGCCAATATTTCTCTCTCTGGAGCGTGTCATCGCCTAGAAAGTGTCCGCTATTTTGATGTCAAAGAAGTAAGCGGCTCCTACAACATCTCTTACTTTGATATTCTCCAAGCACAAATAAACTTCAATCAAGAAAAGCAAAATGTCTTGCGCGTCGCCCGGCTGGCCCCCGATCTTCCCCCAAAGATGGAAGTTGGACTTCCGCCAAAACAAGAAGAACTTTTATTTTATCAAGCGCTCGATCGTGCTCAGGCCAAATTTTATTCCTTTAAAGTTCCGACCTTCAAACGCATTAATTTCCTTTGGATCGATCCTCTCCTGGTGTGGTCGGGAGAAGCGGGTGCTGTACCGACTCTCAAACCTCAGATAGTCCAATCCTTGCTCAATCATAATTGGGCACAATCTGGTCATCCTGTGATCATTTCATTTTGTCTAACTTCCTTAGATCTCGAAAAATTTCTTGAGCAGGAAAAAGTCGCCGATCACAATATTCGCATACTTGGAGCCGATGCCATGACTCCTTTTCGTCCTGATTTAAGCATGGGCACAGGCGCTAAACTCTTTATAGAGGGATTTTTTGCCAAAGAACAAGAATTGCATCTATATTCACGGGGTAAAAAAATTCCCTTGGAACTTGAGGGTACGGTCACACTTCATGATTTTTAAATTTCAAAAAGGAGTTATTTATGTTTGGCGCTAATCCAAAGAAAGTAGATTACAAAGAAGAAAAAGAAACACGTCCCAAGGCCATATTTAAAACCACTTTGGGTGAATTCACTATCGAACTCTTTGCCTCAGAATGCCCTGAAACAGTTTGGAACTTCATAAATTTGGCGGAAGGTCGTCAGGAAACTTCTCGTAAGGGACCTTTCTATGATGGTCTTAAATTTCATCGCATCATCGATGGTTTTATGATTCAAGGGGGCTGTCCACTAGGAACAGGCACGGGTGGACCAGGTTATCGTTTTAAAGATGAATTTAATCCTAAATTGCGTCACGATAAGGCAGGAATTCTGTCCATGGCCAATGCCGGACCTGGTACCAATGGCAGTCAATTTTTTATTACCCTGGCACCCACTCCTCATTTAGATGGTCGTCATACTGTTTTTGGTCGAGTGACTGAAGGAATGGATGTGGTGGAAAAAATTGGCAGTGTGGAAACCGGTGCCCAAGATCGCCCAAAGGCAGATGTCATTATTGAGAAAGTGACGATTCAACGAACTGCCGTTTAACAACTCATCTGGATATTTTTTATTTGTAATTGTACAAACTCTTTGCCCTTCCATCGGTTGATACCAAGTTCAAAGTCGATGATGGGTGAAGAGTGCGGATGTGAGGCATAAGTTTTAAAAATTTCTTCCGGGTGAATGGCCTGCCACTTACCAATATAATTAAAACTTACGCCCTTAAGACGATAATTCGGATCGGTCTTGCTGACTAAATTCCAGCGCACATGGACATCTTTCATCAGCTCGTAGGATTCAATCTGAAGGTCTCTTGCGCGAAAAACTGGTCGCTCATTTCCATTGCCAAAAGGTTCCAGCATTTCCAAGTCACGGACCAATTTTGGCCCGATATCATGGGCCTTAATCTCTAAATCAAAAGTTTCTGACCCGGTTCTTAGCATGAGAGGAAGTGTACGCAAGATTTTTTTAAACTCTTGGGTGAAAGCAGGAAAATTTTCTGATTTAAGCGAGAGACCAGCTGCCGCTTTGTGCCCGCCAAAACGCACAAAATGATGGGATAGCTTTTGTAAAATTTCAAAAATATTCAAATCTCCGGCACTTCGGGCAGAACCCTTGAGCAGCCCATTCTCCTGAGCATTGGTAAAAACGATGGCAGGAACTTTGAACGTATCAACTAGTTTCGAGGCAACAATTCCAATCACGCCTTCATGCCAATCGGGAGAATAAACTACGCAGGCGACCGGATCATCCCCTTCCAATTCACGCACCACTTGCTCCCGTGCCAATTCGAAAACTCTTGCCTGAATCATTTTCCTCTCTCTATTAGAAATATCCAATTGGTTATAACAGAGGAATGCACGATCCGAATCTTCCGCCACCAGAAGTTCCAGGGCCTTTTCAGGATGCTCAAGACGACCTTTGGAATTAATCATGGGCCCGATAAAAAAGCCACATTTTTCACTCAGCACCTTGCCGACTTCCCTTTCCTCAGGCGTGAAAAAAGAACGAAGGCCAAAGTAGCAAGAATCGGCCATTTGTTTCAGTCCATGTCGTACTAACTTCAAATTGTTGAGAGACATAGGAGCGAGGTCACAAATGGTCCCGATCGCTACAAATTGTAAAAGTGGATAAAGGCTGGGAACGGTCCGTCCCTGCCCCTCGAAGACTTTTTTAATCTCTAAGGCCAAGCAAAAGGCCACCGCAACTCCAGCGAGAGATTTCAGGGTCAAATCGGGAGCTTCGTCACAACGATTGGGATTGATAACGGCAAAAGCTTCTGGTAACCCTTCCACCGCCTCTTTGTGATGGTCCGTGATAATCAAATCCAGATTCACTTCTCGCGCTCGGCGAGCAGCATCGTGGGCGGTAATCCCACAATCCACAGTGATGAGAACATTGAGACCTCTTTGTACAGCGGCATCAATGTTACTGGGATGAATGCCATATCCTTCAACAAAACGCGACGGTTGGATCAAATCCACGCTGACGTTAAGCATTTTAAAAAAGAAGTACAAAAGAGCGCAGGCGGTTGTGCCATCAACATCATAATCACCATAGACACCGATTTTTTCTCCACCTTCGACGGCCTGGACAATGCGATTGGCACCTTTGTTCAGATCCTTGAGAGCACCGAGATCGCTCAATTTTTTCAAATCCCAAGACAAGAATTCCGCTATGCCTTGTTGGCCTTTATGGCCACGACGTTCAAGCAAGGCCAAGATGGTGGGGTGGAGGTCAATTTGAGAGGAAGTGGTTTGGGGTTGCATGTCGCCTCCTGATTTTTTAGTCTGGCACGGACATGCTAACTTTGTCTTTCAAATTCCACGAATCTTTAATCCCAGATGGCAACTAAACCCTTTATTACATCTTCTGGTTCTACTTCGGAAGATTCTTGAAAAAGATTTTTGTATTCTTTGGTGGTTTTGGCGTCTGAACACGTTGCGTACATCAGTGGTAAAAAGGCCTTGGAACACTTTTGACAGCGTTCCAATTCTTTGACGGATTCATTGGCATGACCACACTTATGACATATTCTTAAAATCAGCTTTTGTTGGTCTTCAATTTTTCTATCGGTCTTCATCAACAACTTCTTCGGAACGTTCAAAATTATCATGAGGAAAAAGTTGCCAATAAAAAAACAAGGCCAACATATTTAGTCGGCCTTGTTTCTATTTTCAGTAAGTTATGAGAGGCAAGCGTAATTAAGAACCAAAGTTAAAAAAAGGTGATCCAGCTTGATGCCTGTCTCCATAACTGCGCATTACTCTCGGATAGTAATCACCGAATGATCCGTACTGTTCACCAAGATAAGGAGAAGGTGTTGGCATAGAGTAGTAACCGCCTGGATTGAAGCCACCAAAAGCACTTCCACCACTACGGTTCATTAAGAGCTGGCTCATTAAAAGTTGCATCATGAATTGATTATCAGCACCGCCACCATTTAAAGGGTTGGTCAGCATCATACCATTCATACCATTCATACCATTCATACCATTCATACCATTCATACCATTCATTCCAACCATTCCCATATTTTGCATCATCATGTACTTAAACATGGTCGTCATACCGACCATACTACGCTCGAATTCTTCCTGCACTTTTGCCAATTCGGCCTTATGCTTGGCTTCGGCTTCTTCCGTTTTCTTTTTAAATTCAGCGTCTTTTCCATTGATCACTTCATCTTTAGCTTTAATTTCTGCAAGAACTTTTTCTTTATCTTTAATCAAAGATTGAACATCTAATCCCAATCTTTCGAGATCTTGCTTCTGTTTACACATCTCTTGCACTAATTTTTGGCGATCAGCTGCATTCTGAGCAATGGTGCGGTCGCGTTCAGCGATGGTGGCATCCTTCTCAGCAATCAATTTAGTGAGGGCCTCAATCTTTGTCGTCAGCTCAGCAATATTGGTGCGAGCAGCGGCCAAATCTTTTTCCGCTAACTCGAGCTTGGCACGAAGCTCGGTATTGGCGGCCAGGGACTCTTCCAGGGCCTTGATTTTTTCTTTCAAGGAAGCATCTCTCACGCTCAAGTTTTGAATCAGAGCATCTCTTTCCGCCACAAGTCCAGTACGGGCCAGCGTTTCGTCCGCTAAAGCTTTTTTAGTTTTCTCAAGTTCGGCATCAACTTTTTCTTTTTCGGCCCGCAGAGCTGTATTAGCAGATCCGGCCTCGGCAAGTTGCCTTTCTAAATCGGCCTTGGCCTTTTCCAACTCGGCCTTATCACTTTCAAGTTTTACTATTTTGCTGGTTTTGGCGTCACCTTCCGCTCTAAGGGCGTCAATCTGGGCCAACAAATCTTTATTGGCCTGAGATTGGGCAACAATTTGATCTTCAAGAGTTTTCTTTTCTGCCGCAAATTTTGCGCGCTCTTCTTCCAGTCGGGCCTTTTCGGTCGTTAGTTCTGTGGTGGCGCGATCAGCGCGTGCTTTTTCTGATGCCAAGTCCGTTTCGACTTGTTTTAAGCGACTATCCAATTCGACTAAACGCGCGCCACGCTCATTATGTTCTTTTACCAAGCGGTCTATTTCTGCCTGCTTGGCCTGTAGCTCAGCGGTGTTATGGTAGATGGTAATAATATTAATGGAGACAGCGTTGACAGTATTGTTAACAGTAGCTGGGACTGCATCCCCTTCCGCACTAGCAATACCCCGGAATAGCTTGTGCGAATGTTGTTCAGATTGCAGATTGTAAACAGAATTAACTGTTGCCCCCACGGCCAGTGTAAGCATGGCAATCAAGGGAATAGTTTTTTTAAACATTGGCGTTCTCATGGGGTCCTCCCAAAAAAGTTATAAAAGTAACAATCAGTCTGCGCCAATCACTTCAAAAAATGTGCCAAAAAGTGGAGGCAGGGGGTAGCTCGTAATTCTGGCAGCTTAGGTGCCAATAAAAATGGTGCCGACAAAAATTGCTACAGATAATTTTGGCAGGTGTTAAAAAACTAACAGGGTTCTACTGGTTGAATGCCTGACAGGCCTTTTCTTTAAAGCGGCGGTTTGCATTACTCAAACAGGCCCATTCAAACAAATCTCTGGCCTTCTTGGATTTGCCCATGGCCTGGTAAGCAAGTCCGCGATAATAGCGATACTCCACCACATTACTCTCATGCAAACCACGCTCACGTTCGGACCAGGCCAAAACCTTTCGCCAATCAGTCAGACCGACATAAGAGCGCAAAATTCCAGCGGTGGCGGATTGCTGCAAAATAGGGACTTCTATATTTTCATTAAAGATCAAAGTGTAGTAGTGCAAGGACTTATTGTAATCACCAATATTAAGGTAAAGACCGCCCAGTTTATAACGAACATTCGCGAGATTAGAACCATACTCAATACTAGGAATCTCTTTAAGAACTCGTTCGTAATCATGAATAAGTTCCCGTTCATCACTCGTAATTGAATAAACATCTAAAGAGAATGCCACACTTAAGGCAAAATCAAGCGTCTTGGGCAAACCGGCCTGGGAAATACCGGATTTGAATTGCCGCATGAATTCGATGGAGGCCCTGTTCCGGGCAGCGGGATTCGACCAATTGGTGATGGCCTCACGGGTTTCCTTGTTTAAGCTCTGTAAACGGCGAGCAATATAATTCTGGGCGTAGGCCAAGGCCTCCCTTAAGAAAATCTCCTTACGAAGTCCGCTGGCCTGTTCAATAGCTTCGAAAATATCTTTTCCTTCAAGCACAAGAGATAGCACACGTTGAACCGCGGAGTACTTTTCGTCTAAGAAAGTAAAGGCCAGAGCATCTTCAAAATAATCTTCCAAACTATGCGCACCTTCGAGTCCATTTAATTGGGCATTTCTTTCACCGGACCATTGACGATACAAGGCACGACGTTCTTTATGAGACAGTTGATTGACCAGATAGACGGCGCTCCCTTCTCGCGCCCATTTAGGTAAGCGGAAATAGGTTCCGAAACTCATATGTTTTCGAAAATAGGCATGAACTGTTTCATGACAAACGGTGGTTTCTAAATCGGTATGCCCGCTTAAAAAAGGATATGGATTAAAGAGCATTCCGACAAAAAGTGAACCGTGAGTTTCTGCAAATCCCTCAAAAGCCTGTGCCTCATTTTCACTCAACACAGTAACACTTAAGAATTTGGGAAATCCATGGCGATTACGTTTCCAGACTTTTCCAAAACTTGTCTCCAATTTTCCCAGGCACATGGGGATTAAGGTCTTGATTTGTTTTTCTAAATCCTTGATTTTTTCTTTAGTTACCGTTTCAAAAGGAGTGGTAGGAAAATCATCTTTCCAATACGCATGGGCCGATACATACGTAAGAACAAATATTAATACGATGATGCGCGATAATGTCCTCATAAGCGCAGGTATTATCCATCATTTTCGTGACCAGCGGATAAAACATGTAAAAATTACTTCCTCATGCCTTTGGCACGAAAGCGGTAATAAAGCAGGATCACTTTCAAGGCCTGTCTCTCCAAGAAAATTTGGGCGACCAAATAGTAGAGTCTGAAGAAATGATTGATCCCAATATGCCCCATCACTAAAACCGCCAATCCCAACCCCATACATTCCAGGAAAAAATTCTGTCCCTGGGAAATGAAAAGACGATCAATGGCACCGCAAAGAAAGACTGCACTGCCGAGAAAGATAATGGCAGCGCGAATTGTCGGATAAATATGCATTTCAGCTTCCCGCAAGACTTCATCGCGATCATTACCCCGTCCTCGTTCAGTATCGATCGAACGAGATACCAAGAGAACTGCCGCCAGTGTGGCCCACATCGGTAGTGTTATTGGCCACAGTGAATCAAGATGAAATGATGATTGAAGAATCACTTTGAAGAAAGGATAGACGGCATTACTTATCATACCTAATGAGAGCAAAATGCCGGCACGGTAAAAAGAATTGAGATACAAGGCCAAGAGAATAAAAAGAAAAAGAAGAGCAAACGGACCATTGCGTTTATAGTCTTCAAATTGCGAAGCAAGATAGGCACTGAAAGGGGCCAAGAGGGTATTATCTTTGCTGTTCTCTATTTTCATTAAGGGAAGCGAACGCCGATACTGCATTTCCGCCAGGGAATTTTTTTCATTGCGACGATCAAGCTGAGAACGGAAAATATAAGACTCCTCCGCCACTAAATTCTGATTGGTAATTATTGACAAAGGTAACGCATTTTTATCTTTTTGTGCCAGACTGAGCTTCGAAAACTCAAAGGCATTTAAGATTGGAAGAGCGACATTAATATTGTAATCTATCGGTTGCATGACAGACATAGTTGCGTGGGAGAAGAAGTCTGCCAGAGCAAACTTAAAGCTTGTAAGATCTACGCCAGGGAGCAAGGATAGGCCTTGAGGTGTAACTTCCCAACGTGCCAACCAACTTGAAACTAAACTCTTCACTGGTGAAATTTGCCATTCACTATTGGACACTGACGCCGAAGAATTGGTCTGCGATTTCTCTTGGTAAATCATCACATCTCCATGACCACGAAAATGACTCACCATGGGATGGGAAGCAGGATTTTTGATTCCATAATTTAATAAACGCCAGGCCAGAGGAGATAAGAGCAAGAGTACAATCACTATGTAACCAAACGCCGCCGAGGTTTTAATCGTAAATTTTCCCACGTGGGAGAAGGAAGTTAGATTTTCGCCGGATTTTATCACCCACTGTAAAGGCGCAAACAGGGCCAATATTATCAGAGTTACAAAAGTCAGAGGAACGCCATAAACCAAAAAGCGTAAGGTAATAAATTGCGCGATGACATTGATATCAGTGAGAAGCAAAGGAAGCATAAGGACTAGCAGACTACCGAGCAAGATACCGACCGTTGGCAAGTACTCCGCCAAGGTGAACAATACCGCCTGGGGAAGCTGGCGGCGTATATAGGTATGTAACTTGGAAGGAAAATAATAGCTGCGAATACGACCTTGTAGAACAATCCAAAAAAACGAAGTCAAAATGATGGTGAATAACATGGCAGGAAAATCAATCAACGAAATTTCCTTTTCCATGACAGTCAGCCAAAATGGATAATGTAAAATCACTATACCATCCAGTACCAAAAAACTGATTTGGGCCTTATAATTTTTGAATACCAAATGACCTGCCATGAGCTGCAAAACGACCAGAGCAACAATGGCAAGGAGCACGCGCGAGAGTCCATCCAAAAATGCCGTGATAAAAGGAAAGGAAATGTCATAATCCTTAAGCGCACTCTTGGCCCAAAAGTAAAAGCGCAGTGACGATACTTCAGAATGGTCCAACCAGACTTTTACGGTTTCCGGCATAATGGCAGGAATAAGCGAAACCCTCGCCACATCTCCGATACGAATGAGAAAAGTACCTTTGGCACCGATCACCACACTTTCAACTTGTGCGACAGATTGAAAAGTCCCACTGACAAAATACACCAAATCTTGTTTCTGCCCAAGATTATAGGTAAAGCTATTAATTTTCAGGGCCTTCCAAACAGAATCAATTCCCAACCCATGCTGAAGAATTTTATCCAGGTCTGGAACAATTTGGAAATGCGGTCGCAAACTGTCATCGTCCAGATTCGGGTTCCACTGTCGAATGGATTTTTTGTATTTGGCAAACTTACGCGACAAATCTACAACTTGAGTCGAATTGGGATTTTGAATAACAATGTCCGGATACTCGAGTTGCTTGACGGCAGAGACTATTATGCGCTTGGCCTCTGACGGTAGTAATATTTTGAGACGGTCAATTTTTTCTTGGATAAATAAAAAGGTCGTCCCTTCCTTGGTTTTTGCCTTGAATTTTAAATTGAGCACCGCTTTCTCGTGAGAGGTGGCCGATTCCAAAACTAAAAGTGCCGGAAGACCGTTCATGACTTTTTCCGCCACAATGGTAACTTTTCGTTCAATTTCATTGGCGGTCATTCCCGGCGCTTCGATGGTAATGGTATATTCAAGGTAGGGTGATTCCGGCATAATGTTGAATTTATAATTGGAAAAGAAAATGGCCAAAACCACAGGAAGCATCAAGACCGTGAAAACGATACGGCGGGCCTGGGCAATCTTGGTTAAATATTTTAAAATCATACAATCATTTCCGTTAGCGGCCAGTGGAAGAACAGCAATCCGGTGGGGACGCCCTTATTTTTCTTAAATTCCTTTACCACCACTTTAAAACGTTCAAGCTCGGATTCATTAAGCAGCATCAGGAGAAGCTCATTATTACCAGGCCAGGTAATGCTTCCCTCTTTTTTTCCCTGATTTCCCGATCCATACAAACCTTTAAAATAAGTGTAATTGATAATCTCCGCCAGCTTCATCAAAGTAAAAACTTCCTCGGCCAACTCAGAATCAAACACCAACATTAATGCTTTCATTGACTTTCACCATTTTGTTTAGGAAGAAAATATTCAATTGTCATTGGAGTTATACAAAGTGAAAAGAATGTCCCCGTGAGCATTCCAAAAATGTTAACTACCGCCATGCCACGATAGAGTTCGCTCCCCTCACCTCCAACTAGTAAAGTGGGTAGCATGCCAAAAATGGTAGCGAAGCTGGTCATGAGAATAGGTCGCGTACGTTCGCTTACCGACTCAATGATGGCCTGAGAATTTGATTTTCCTTCTTCCAATTTTTGATTGGTGGCCTCAACCAGAAAAATTCCGTTATTGACGATGATGCCGACCAGGAGAATCAGGCCCACCATGACTGAAGCATTGAGGGTTTCATGCATCACAAGGAGTCCGATAATCGCCCCACCCAAGGCCAAAGGAATTGTGCTCATAATAATTACAGACTGGGTGATCGATTTAAATTGCAGCATCAAAATAGTAAATACAATTAAGGCCGACAGACATAAGGCCACAATCATGCTGGAAAAACTTTCATTCATTGTTTCCATCCCACCGCGAGGAGAGATTTCATCCGCAGGAATACCCAACTTTTTGGCGATTTCAGTTATCTGCAAATCAATTTCTCCCAGAGTGGAATCCTTTAACTTAAAGTACAGCGAAGAAAAACTTTTATTATTCAGGCGGTTCAAGAGAGACCTAGTTTTGCCAAAAGAAACATCATATAAATCACTCAAAATGGCAGTCCCCTTTTCTTTCACATGTAAGGGAAGATTGAGCAGCAAACCCGAAAATTGCACAGACAGCTCCAAGGGTGAATCAATATTGAGTCTTCCCAGATCGGCCAAGTCGACTCTGTGCAAAGGAATCACCACTTGCCCCAAAGTTTCAATTTCATTTGAGCCAAGAGCATGAGTTAAAATGTGCTGGGAAACCAAATTGTTCTCGGTCATACTGTAAAAATCATCTCCTAGACATTCGGAAATTTTCTCTGACTGGCAAAGTGAGTTGATAAAATCATGGCGATTCTTGGCACTCAATTCTTCCGAGACAAAAATCAGACCATCGTAACCCATGGCCTCTCCCGTAGGGGCAGGACCGACAGGTAAAATGTGCAGGCGTTCACGCCTTAAATCAACTTCTTTGAGACGATTCTCAAGTTCTTTTAATGGCAAGGAATCTTTCAACTCAAAGAGCGCTTCAATTCCATTAGTGCCTTTTTTAGTGATGGCCCAATTTGAATCTGTCCAGGAGGAAAGAGTTTTTGCAATCGTTTTCATGGCCGCATCGCCTGTGCCTTCATACTCGCGGCGGTCGATAGGATAATCCAGAGAGTAAACACGACTACTAACCATTGGAAGAAATTCGGTTTTAGGCATAAAGATAAGCATGCCAAGGCAAATGGACATGGCGATCGCTGACGCGATTAATTGTCGAATGGGTTTTGAGCGACAATAACTTTGAATCTGACTGGAATACTTCACAGAAAAATCAACAATAGTCGGGCCGACGGAAAAGATAATTTTGCTGAAACGATTGGGGCGAGATTTGCGCCCGAGCACCTTATAACAGAGCCAGGGTACTAAACTAAAAACCGCCAGAAGTGAAAGAATCTGAGTAGAAACCACTGTCAAGGCCAAATCTGAAAATAGTTTACTGGTGATGTTCTTCTGCATGGCAATGGGTAGTAGCACTCCCGCAGAGGCAAGGGTTGATGAAACAATCCCCAAACTCACGTCTTTCACTCCACTAACACAGGCCTTATAGAGATCGATGCCTGCCTGCACCCGTCTTGTAACAGATTCCAAAATTACGGTGGAGGCATCTGTGATCATTCCGACTGCCAGAGAAAAACCATTGAGACTGAAAAGGTTGATGGAAATGCCAAAAAACTTCATGGCAAGAAGAGAACCAATTAAGGATGTGGGAAAAATAACCGAGGCCACCAACACACCCACAGGTGAACCGAGAAAGATCATAAGAATAAAAGAGTTGAGGGCCAGTCCTGCATAGAAATTGCTCAACACACTATCTTGCCCCTCGCGGATTTTATCCGCTTCGTTGTAAATGATTTTTTGGTTAAGACCCGGAATATTGCTGAACTTATTTAAAATATTTTGAATATTGGCAACGATCGAAAGTGTATCGGCGCCGGCACCCTTTAAGGCTTCAATAATTACCGCCGGTGAATCACCATTCATGAGCACGTTTACCGAGCCTTCATTGTTTTTTATCGTGGCAAAATGTCCCAAAGGAATAATTTTTTTGATTTGGGATGAAACAACGGGAAGATTGATAAGCTGGGCAGTACTCTTAATATTATTTGTCAGGAGATGATCATAGGATTCGCCTTTCAAGTACAAATTGAGGTTCCAAAATTCCTTGGCGGATTTAACAATGTCACCGGAATTAATCCCTGCCATGGCCATATCTTCGGGATGAACTTCCGCCACCATTGCCTTGGCAACATCCCCGGAAATAATGACTTGAGCAACACCGGCAATGCGCTCAATTTCAGGCGCAATCATGCGAGCCTTCTCGGAAATATCCTGAATGGATTTCCCATAGAGGGCGACACGAAAAATAGGGTTATTACTGGGACGATGGAGAATAAAAATGGGATCAAGGGTCCCTTGCACTCGTGGAGCATTATCCACAATCTGGCGTGCTTTTCGCAAGGCCTCTTCGGGAGAAAAATCCCATTTATAGAAAACAATCAGGATGACCTTACCATCTTCGATCACACCTTCAACACTGGTAATTTCCCCTGACTGAAGAAATGCACGTTCAAGTGGTGAGACAACTTGGGAGGTCATCTTATCTTTGGGCATCATGGGAGAAGGAATAATGACGGCAACGGCAGGGATTTCAATTGAAGGAATAAATTCGTTGGCGATATACGGCAAAGTGAAATACCCCGCCAGTAAAACCATCAGATTGATGCTGAGGGTGAAAACGCCTTTCCGTATAAATGCTTCGATCATAGAAATTTTTAAATATTAGAGAACCTTTTTTAAACATGCCCGATCGTCAGAAATAAAATCCACTTTCCAACCTGTCGTAAACTGATTCACCTCTTTGAGGGCAACTACCTGATCGCAGTCGGCAACACCCAAGCTCACACTCACGGTCAGCACTTGCCCGATCAAGAAATCTTTCGTCTGTAATACACTCGAAAGCGCCACCACTGAACCACTCTCGGGATCGACGATGGGAGAAATCTTTTCCAAGATACCAAGCGGTTCTTTGTGGGATGGAAGACGAAGGGTGGTTCCCTGTTTGAGCAGTTGGGCCTGGGAAGGGGAAAGACCGAATTCCAAATAGAGTTCTCCATCATTGACCACCGTAACCAGAGGCATGCCGGGGGAAATTGCGGCACCTAGCGTGACATGGACTTTTGCCACTCGGCCATCAAGTGTGTTGCTGTAATTTCTCACCGTATCACGTTCAAAAACCTGAAGGAGTCCACTTCCCTTTTTTACTTCATCGCCGATTTGATTGAAAATTTGGTTAACCAAACCTTGTCCAATGGCCACCACCGTACTCATTTTTTTGGGTTTCACAATCCCATAGATCAACACCGTGCGCTCCAGTTGGGCGGTAGCTTGGGCCCTGCAAATCGGGATCAAGACAAGCAATGCCAGAAAGACCATCAAAATTTTACTTCCCATTCTGTGACTCCATCTCTATGACAGAAACTTGGTTAAATTGATTGGCCTTGATGGCCAGATTTAAAATGGATTGTTGATAATTTTTATTGGCCTGATGGGCCTCAAGTTGGGCATTGACCCATTCCAGTCGCATAAGGGATTCTTCTAGCTCTGTGCCGGCACCACTATTTCGAATTATTTTTGTCTGCTCCAGCTTGTGTTTTTTCTCCTCCGCAATGGCGTTCTTTAAGGCAAATTCGGTCTTGGCGGTCATGGCATCGGTATAGAGTTTGGCGATGTAAATCATATTTTTTTGCACTTCCGATTCTTTCCTTTTGATCGCCATTTGATGGGCCAAGGTTGCCTGAGCACGACGGGCCTTGCTTTGAAAACCATCAAAGACGTTGAAGGAGAACAGAATACTCGCGCGATAATCATCGGAGGGCTCTCCTCCTTTAAAATCACCTTGCTCGGAATAGGATGAAGTCAACATGATGGAGGGTACCCAAGGTCGTTCCCATGAAGTCGATTCTTGGTAGCCTCGGTAAGTATCAATGGCCAAATTCATATTTTCTATTTCGTAATTTTCCCTCTCATAGCTGTCTTGGATTTTTTCCAAGGTCGGAAGATCATAGCTAATTTTAATCGTGGGAGTTTTTTCCAGGACTTCGGTCTTCAATCCGGGCACTAAATCCTTCAAGGCCTCTCGTGCCATGATCAGCCCACCACTTAAACGTGCTTTTTGATGTTCCAACTCATAGTACTTGGTATCAAGCTGGAGTTGATCGCCCCTTCCGTACAGATTATGAGAACGTTGACGTTGCTCTCGTATGCGAGACATAACCTGGCCAGCACGATCAAGACTGGTTTGCATGTCCCTCAAGGCGGAAATTTCCAGCAGGAGTTGATAAAGTTGGGAGCGCTTTTCAATAGCAGCAGCATTGTTAGTAAGCTCTGAGGCACGCAAAGTATTTTTAGCACTATTAACATTAGCAGTGATATTAAAGCGCGAGAAAAATACATAAGACATACTGATATCAGAAGTCCAAGCATCACGTTCAACCACCACTGATTGCGTTGTCCCTGTGGAACCGGAAATAGCAGGACCTCCGCTGACGCCTGGCGAACCGGCGGACGAGTATGGATTCACGGTTGACTCTTGATCCTTGCCGGTAGACACGCCCGCATTGAGTGTCAGTGAGGGGAAGTGAAGTGCCTTGGTGCCGATCAATTGCTCCCGATCAAACCCCAGCTTATACTCGTTTAATTTCAAATCCGCATTTTGCTCTAGTAGTTGATTTTCAATCTCTTTCAGTGTGATGCCATAACTCTCACCCAAAGCAAGCACACCCAACAGAATTAATCCTAACTTTATTTTCATATTAGATTCCTGTCGCCCCATCATCGATATTAAGCCCTTCGGACCCCATGGTGAGTGTCATGATTTTCATTAACTCGCTGACGGTACGTTTCTCTTTTCCCAATCGAAACACCACCCGCCTGCCGGCCTGATGAAAACGACGATGAGTATCCACCATCAGACGGATGCACTGAAAATTAAGAAAAGGACATCCCTCCAAATTAATCAACAGATTTTGAGAGGCAATTCGATCAAGCATTTCCAGTTCGTGTGCAAATAACGGATAAGTATAATCATCAATGTCACCCAATACCGTGAGCAGGATTTTGTCATCGTGGCGGCGGACATCCATGCGCATGCTTTTCTTCCTTAAGTAAGCTTGTTTATTAGAATTTTAGACAGTTCGTGGACGAAAAGAAGAATGAAAAAACTGCCTCTGAGTTTTCCGGGCGGATTTTATTTTTTGATGGAAGCGGGAGCGCGACCTGAAGTACTTTTCTCGGGTAGATCGGCGACACCACGAGCGACACCATCCCCGACTCTCATAGCAGCACGCTCAAGATTAGAACTCATGCCCTGTGAAAGCGTGGTGATGTATTTTCTGCCCACTCCGCGGGAATAAAAGGCCAATAGCTGCGCGCGTTCTTCTTGGTTCAAGTCTTTATAGGTGAAGGCCAACACCAACACTATGCTGGGCGCTAGCTGTTCCGACAGATGTTGTCGGATGGTAAGAATGCGCTGATCAATTTCAAAAATATTCATGCGCTGTTTTTCCGGAAGAATGCCGTTAAATCCCGTGAGCAATCCAAGGCTGACAGAACTCATTGTGTCCACCATGATCTGTAGAGCATGCGTTTCTCGCGCCAACTTGGCGGCAAATTCCAGTAGCTCCCGATCGGGGGTCTTATTGTCTTTTTCAAAGGAATCGATAAAAGTATTAAAAGCATCTTGACCTTGCTGCGTATCCATGAAGCCTTCCATCAAATAGGCCTTACGCCCGAGTGATTGCTCGTACCATTCAAGCACCGCCAACTTGTCCTGGCGATTGAGCTTAAGATTGATCTCATCTTCCATATTTTTGAGTAACCGATTCGGCTCAAAAGCCTCGCGAAAGCTTTTCACCATCAGTTCATAGATTTCTGGCTGAGATTTAAATTTATCCCGCTGTTTTTCCAACCCCTCATCCACTGATTGAGGAAGCGTGGTCAAGGATGTGGCCACACCGCTTCTCTCCATCAGCATTTTGGTCAATTCCTGATCGGTCATCTTTTGGAGTGATTTTGTCGCACATCCCGGAAGTACGATAGCGGCCAAGAGAAGGAGAAAACCAAATTGTAAACGCTTGAAACCCATAGCGCGTCCTTTGTGTTAGTTTGGCCTCCTTGCCGTTTCAAAGCTTTTCGGTCGGACATCGACAAAACTTGAGTCTCACGCTCAATTCCATTCAAGTTGCGGTTTTTAATACAGGCCATCCCTTGCCTATGGCATTTTCGATGCTATATTGTGTTCAGTTACCAAAAATGGGGGTGCCATGGCTTCGACAAGGCAATCTTCGGTTTTGTGGGCGTGTCCAGGTTGATCTCCAGGCCCTGGTCAAAAGGAGATCAAATGTATGTGCAGACTCTCATGAGTCTTATGCTCTAGCCGCCTAGTGCGTTTCTAGACATTGAGGGGGTAGCACCAAGAAACAGAAGCTACCAAAGCTGTTGAGGCAGCAGTTGAACTTGCCTCTGAGGATCAGTCGGGCCACCTCATAAAAAAAGCACCGAGGTTTCTCGAGGGCACGAACTCGGGTGGCCTTGTTTGCTGGCGATAAATGCAAACTACACACGTAGTCCTATCTACCAATGATGTTTTGGACGTGGGTTCGATTCCCACCACCTCCACCACTACCGTCTAAGCCCCTGATTTCAGGGGCTTTTTTTTGAGAATAGCAAACAATGAGCGGGAGGCATCCACTCCCGCTCTTTTTAAGAAACTTGTAATGCCCTGTAAGTATAGGGTTTTAGGATAGTGTAATGATTAACAAGCGATTGAAAAATGCCGATAATGGCGCTATAATGGATAGTAAATGGTCTATTAATAAGCCATTGGAGGTTAGTATGTTTAAGAGAACCCTGAATTTTAGCGACCTAAAAAGCGACCCGAATCTAATTTCAGAAATGAAAGATGGTGATGTCTTCCAAGTTTTTCATCGCGGCCAAGATGTAAAAGTGATGATGACGCAGGAATATTTTTTTACTCTGATGGCACGGCTAGAAAAATCAGAAGGCATTGCCAAAAGAACTAGCTATAATCCTGAAAAATTGATGGCCGATTTTGAGAGCAAAGTAGAAAAATTAAATAACCTGATTGATAAAGCCGAGGCCCGTAAGCGAGTTGTATAATGATGGAAGTAGCTGATGAGATCGAATGGTATGGTGACTCCGAAGAACGATTTATTGAAAGGGCCATTGAGAGAGAAGCTTGGGGAAATTATAATGGCAACCACGGCTTGGGAGTTCGATTCATTCGTGAAGTTCAAGATAAGATAAGCGAAATTTCAAAAAATCTAAATTTATATCAGCAACGAACTGGTGAAGAACGAGTTGCGCCACTTTTGTCGAGCGGTTACGTTCTGGTCTATCGAAAAGAACATTTTGAAGATGCTCGTGGAACAATGAAGGCCCGATTGACTTTGCTCGACGTAAGAAAGAGTTATTAATTTTATTTTGCGTGTAGGAATTTTCAGTTTCAGTCTACTTTATCTACTTCTCAAACTTAACCATTCAATTTCATTTAAGGTGGGCCACCTCCACCAAATGAATCGATAAACTAAGCTCCACAAGGGGCTTTTTTTATGCCTGAAATATCAAGGCATTAGCATGTAATAACCAGACAAGAGAGTTTGGCGTCTCAGAACATCTCATGGGAAATCATGGCAGTTGTAACAATTTTGAAATGGTGATCTCAGACTTACGTGCATTGCCTCAAGCGGAGCAATTCACTCAAAACCCAGAGTAGACAATAGACCAATACTTTTATAGACATTTTTCAAACTTTATTATTATTATTTTTATAATCAAGGAGGCTGCAAGTGCCAAGACCAAAATTCCGCGTTGTCGGTCATGACGAAGTCAAAATTTCTCGCGATGGCGTATCAGCCATTTTCACCTACGCCGACGAAACAATGGGTGGAGGTATGAACCTTAAGATTGGTCCCGAAGTTGCCAGCTTAAATGACGATGAGTTGCTTGAACACCATAATAATGTAGTTCGTTCAATTCAGGAAACAAGAGATCGATATGAACATATTGCCGTTGAAATCCCCTTAGGCAAGCCGCAGATTGAATTTGATAAACAATGCGGTCAGTGGAGCATGCGCGGAGATGTCCTTAGGGCAAGCATCAGTGATCTCAGACATCCTGAGACTGATGTTTCTGAGCCAATTATTGAAGTAGATGGCAAAGAGCTGTCGTGGCAAGAATTTGGCAGGATGCTCACGACTTTTTCTGGTTGGGGTATGCGATTAACCATTGTTCCTGATGATGAACTGCATATTATGCCAAACGTAAGAATCATGAACTCAAGGGAAGATAAAATTGAAATCTAAGGGTTGCAATATGCAACTTCTAAAAGTTAAAAATGAAAACCACCATCCCGAAATAGTCCCGAAATAGTCCCGAAATAGTTCCAGCTGACTTTTGGCACTTGCCGTGTCTCAAAAGTCGGCAGGCACTACGAAAGTATTGAAGCATTGATGAAAGCGGGAAAGTCGAAAAGCTTCATTGCCAAGGTGAAAAACACCATCAATGTAGTTTTCCAGTGGGGCATCGATCATCGGCATATTAAAGATGCCTTTATCAGCCCCATGCATGGAATAAAGATTGATAAGCGTGAGGACAAATTTCCTGAAATCTTAAACCTCACCGAGATCAGACAGTTTCTTTATGAGGCCCGTAAACAAAACCACACATGGTATCCCATCTGGGCCATGGCACTTTTAACAGGTATGCGAAGTGGTGAGCTATTCGCCCTTGAGTGGAACGACGTCGATTTTGAAAACAAGCTCGTGCGAGTCACGAAGTCTTTCAATAAGCGAACTCGTGAAACAAAATCCACCAAGGCCGGATATTGGCGAAATGTCCCTATCTCATCCGAACTTAACCAGCTCCTCGTGGAGCTGAAAAGTATGACGGGATCGGAAAGGCATTTGCTACCAAGACTCACCGACTGGAACAGAGGCGAACAAAGCAAGCCGCTCAGAAGTTTTCTACGCGGTGCCGGTTTGCCCTCTGTAAAATTCCATACGCTAAGGGCCTGCTTCGCGACTCAGTTGCTTGCCGACGGTGTTGAAATGACCAAGGTTATGAAGATCGGCGGCTGGAAGGACATCAAAACCATGCAAATCTACCTACGCCTAGCGGGGGTGGATGAGCGAGGGGCAACTGATGGACTTAGGTTCTTGCCTAGTGATGCGGCCATTATGGGTCATGTTGTGGAGCTTTTTAGATTTAAATAGTTTTGCAGAGGTGTGGCCAAAATGAGCGAACGCTAAAAACGACCCATTTTGGCTACACCTCTTGTTTTCGTCAAACATAGACCAGAAAAATATAGTAGATACAGGTATTTATATATTTACAACACTTTATACATAATTAAACGTATAACATTTGCAAATACGTATATATATGTTATTATTTATATTATGGAAGCGCATCGCTTATTAGAACGATTTGTATTTGGAAAGAGTGGAGAACGAAAAGCTCTCCCCGTAGCTTTGGATAATTTCCCAGCATGGATCAGTCGAACAGTGCAAATTTACGCTTTCAATTTAGCGAAGAATCACAGCGTGTATTTGGTAAGGCCTTTGAAGGAGTTGGAGTTTGATCAGCTAACCAACATCCTTGCACAAGTTGAAAGCAAGCTTGGGGGGCCAGCACTTCTTGTTGCGGATGATGTGAATCCAAAATATCGACCACTATTTGTGAAAAATAATGTTCCTTTTGTATATAAAGAAAAAACAATTTTTGCACCGAAGCTTGGATTGAAACTATTAAATTATCGAGAAACAAAACCTCAGAAAACAAGACAGCTTGAAGAGGCCATTTCACCATTTGAGTTAAAGTTACTCGCGGGATACCTGACCGCCTTTATCATGAGAGAGGGATTCAATCTCAGCCAGCTAGAGTTTATTCTTGAAGGTTATAAGTTTAAGTGCTCCAAAGCAAAATTGGCACAAGCAATTAATCATCTTATTGAATTGGATTTCGTTGATACCAAAGGGGCGGGGCCTAATCGTTTGGTTACATTTAAAAATAGGCAAGAAATTTGGGATAGACTCAAGAAGCAACCGCTGAAGCCATTCTCCAAAACAATTGAAAGTTACTACATGACCAATGCCGATTATATTTTCTCAGGTGAGACGGCCTTAGCTCATTATTCTGATCTGGCCGAACCTAAAATGAGATATCTTGCGATGACGAATCAACAATTTAAGCAGATTCAAAAGTCAGGTGATCCCGTCGGTGATTTCGGCAAACCGCAGTTTGTTTGTGATGTTTTAAAGGAATCACCAAGACTCTTTGCTAAAGATGATGGGTTTTTAAATCCCGTTGAGCTATATTTTTTGCTAAGAGCGCATAGTGATGAGAGAGTGCAGATCGCATTAGAACAGATGATCACCAATCTTGGAATAAAGGCCTAGGTGAATGAATGGCACTACCCAGAGGAATTAAACATTTTACTGACTTTTTCAAAAATCATGAAAATGACTACGTCATTATAGGTGGTGGCGCAGCTTCAGTAACACTTGAGGATGAAGACTTAGAATTCCGCGTTACCAAAGATATTGATATGGTTCTTTTCACCAATAACTCAACTGAGCTAAATAAAAAAATCAGCGAGTATATTTTCCTTGGGAAATATGAAGTGAACGAAAAGACGCAAAGTACTCCTCAGTATTATCGTTTTTCAGAACCTCAAAACACAGAATTCCCCGAGATCGTGGAGATTTTCGCCAAGGCGGATAGCGAAATTGAACTTAAGCAAGGTCAGTATATTATCCCGATTCAAAATGATTCAGTGGCCCAGCTATCGGCCATTCTATTAGATGATGAGTATTTTAATCTGATCAAGGCCAATGCAGTAAAGAGCAATGCCGGATATTCTATCATTAATTCTTATGCAAACATTTGTCTTAAGGCGAGGGCCTTTAGAGAGTTAACGGATAGAAAAGAGGAAAAGAAAAAGATCAACAAGCACAGAAATGATGTTGTGAGGTTAGCTCAAACATTGACGGCGCAACAGGTAACACTTTCTGGCCAGCCGAATAAGGACTTCTTACAGATTTGTGCTGCAATTGAAATAATGGAAGATTTAACAATAAAGCAATTAATCGGGACTGCTTTAAATAAGTCTGAAATTTTGGATATCTTGAAAAAAGCTTTCCCTGTCCTATAAAAAGTGGAAAAAGAAATCGGTAGCTATTTGTTTGGAATCGTAAAAAAAACATGACCCCAGGCAGAGAAGAACTGCCAATGAAGTGAATAATAGTAATGAGTAAGCAGAGTGAAAACAGTAATGAAACGAGAGTTGATAACCTCATATCCAAGTGGAAAAAAATTAATAATATTTTAGCATTCCTCGTAAAGTATTGGTTTCTGATTCTACCATTATTTCTATTTATCTTAATTGGCTTCAAATTCAAAAGTATTGCCTATGAAAGGGTGAAAACATTTTTTGAAGTTGACTCATGCTTAGATAGTGGCGGCTGCTGGGATAAGGTTGATAATACTTGCCGAAAGAAAGAAGTGAATGCTCAAGAGCTGTGTAATCGAAAATCAAAATAACAAAACTGATGCTATTTTAGTGCTACAAATCTCCTAACTATAGACGTTCGTTCGATTTACTTCGATTCCACCATGATCTCGAATAATTTCAGCTAGTTAGCAAAGAAAACCACGTCCGATTCGGACGTGGTGGACGCATTTCATTTTACAGTAGATCCAAACACGAATTCTCAAGGAGGAGAGGTCATGAGCTACTATGTGAAGGCATTGTCTTGGAAGAATGAAGAACCCAAATGGAAAGTTCAATTTGTTTCTTATAAAAAAGATCACATCAGAACATTGGAAAGCTCGAAGGTCAAAAAGCCCAAGAAAACTTGGGATGTTGAAAAAGATCGATGGAGAGCACTTGGCTTTTATAAAAGTATGACCATCGGGGATGCAAGAGAAAGGGCCAAGCAGATAAATGCGCAAAACCAAACTAAGGCTCAAGAAGGAAGAATAAAGTTGGAGCCAAATAAGCAAAAAGATTTTCAAGAAAGGTTTATATCTAAACTGCCGGAGGAATTCGTCTCTGAGTTTGAAAAAAGATTTGTTACGAAAACCTTTCTATCCAAGGATCGAAACTATGATGGCAATAGGTTCCTTCGGTTGTGGAAGGCGGCGCAAAAGCTGATTCTTGCGATTGAGGGAGAACCTTCTGAATGGTATTTCAATCTCTACGATTTCTATGATTATTTCACGGATCGGCAATTGAGTGTTCGATACATGAATGAGATTTTAAAATTCGCTAATTTATGGGGATTTTTTATTTGCAAAAAAATGGGCCAGCCATTTTTGCAAGTACCAAGACCTGGGGGATACGAAAAGCGGAGAATTATTGAGGCCTATTTTGAAAAAACTAGAACACACAATAAAGTGTCAGGGCCGATATCTGAAGAAGCCTTGAAGCACAAAAAGAACGATCTGAGAGAGGACCTCTATAATTGGATTTATTTGACCGTTTGGTTTGGACTTCGGCCTAAAGAAGTTGACAATCTTCACGATGAAAATCTCTGGCGGGTTGAGTCTTTCTTTAATGGAAGAAAGGTATTGTGGGTCTATCAAACAAAAGTGATCGCCCTACCTGAGGAAGATCGGTGGAAACCTATTCCGATTCTCTATCAAGAGCAAGAGCATGGAATTAAAATCTTGGAGGCAAATAATTTTACGAGGCCTTTGGTCAAATCGTTAAGGTTCCACTTCGGTAAAACTGTTTCACTTTACGGCGGCAGGAAGGCCTTCACGGGCCTCAACGAATTGGAGTACTGGGAAAAAAGGCCAGAAAACTTTTCACGAGAAATCCTTATCCGCTATCTACATGGCCTTGACGAAAATAGAGATGTGAATCCAGAGATGTCTGTCAGAGAAAGCGATAGTGGCAAATACTGGCAAACTGGATTTAAATGGGTTTTAAGTTGAAAGACAAGTTTTCTATTATGGGAAAAAGTATGGATGTCTATCTCAAGGGATTCTTTTTTGAGGAGCATGACCCTAGAGGGGTTGAGATTCAGTCTTTTAAAAAATCAACGGCCTTAAAGGTCGTTAAAAAGTAGGGTGACTTATGGAATGTACACATAAAGACTTTGCAACAGAAACTATTGAAAAAGAAATTTTCGACTTGAAGTTTAAGTATAAAACTCAGGTGTGCAAAGATTGTGGGGCCCACCTACGCGACAGTGAATTTGAAAAGACCTACATGCATTGGCTTGAGGGCGTATACAAGGATCGCAGAGACAAATTCCAGGTACAGTGCACCTTTTCAAGCAATCTCATTAAATGTGCTGATAATTTCTTGGAAGATTATCCTGGGATCTCTTCAACCGTGCTTATGAGATTTTTGGTAACCGTTTATCTCAATGTTGTAGATGTTAATGAAAACCTTTCCTCGAAACTTGATTCCCTTCTTGATGCTCAAATCTATGATTCATTTCTAAATGATAAAGACAAGAAAAAGGTTAATATTCAATTCAAGCCAAATATGATGCTTGATCTGGTGGCCATATCAGAAGTGATAGACATGAAACCCTATCAAATTGTAGAAACTGCAGTCTTGAAGATGATGACGGCAATCACTTCCCAAGATAAAAAACTACGAGAATTTTGGGAAAAAGAAATTAGAACCTACTTGGATATTTTTCTAAAGGCCGTCTAGATGGAGTTATATCAGTCTTTGAAATCACTTTGGAAAAAACTTGGGATTAAAGGATCTGTCAAAAATTACTCTAACGCAGATTTATGGGTTTTGGAAACGGATACGACAGGCAGGCCCATTGCGAGAATTCTTTCTCCTGGATATAAAACTCCAAGGGGAATTGATTGTGATGCTTTCAAGAGAAAAGACGGAAAGGCCATTCAAGGGCATAAGGACTGCTGGAAATTGTATGATTTTTCTATAGCTGAAGTTTTTTCAGATGGAAAAGGTTTAAGAGTATCAGTTTTTTCAAAAACTGCTGTTTCCGAAAAACACTTTGGTGAGGTTGTGAAGTACATTAATGAAAAATGGGGAGAACCTCTTACCGTTATACTTGACACAAAGAGGGGACGGACCCATAGAATTGAATCATACTACGTTAGTGGTCACGGCTGGCTGAATTTTGAAACGACGTTACTAATGACCTGTCGGCATGAGATTGACAATGCACAACCAGTATTTCCTCGCAAAGGAAACCCATATATTAGAAGTAAAAGAGACAAAATAGTTCTTAATAATTTTTCAAAAAAGAGTAAAACTTGAAAATTACAATCGCTATTTTTCTTTTATTCCTGGGGTGTATTTTCAAAAATATGTACTCTTATGGTTATGGGGTTAATGATGCTTTTTGGCGAGTCGTTTGGTCTATCGATGAAGGAACAATATGGGCCCCAAATTTTTCAGAAGAAAACTTCAGTAAACTTACAAAAGGAATGACCTCCGAAGAAGTTTTATCTCTCATGGGGAAACCATTGAACATGTCGAAAAATTGTGAAGATATATGTTTTTGGAATTACACCAAACAGGACTCGGGGACATCTGACTTCGATCAACGATGGGTTGTTTTTAACCGTGACCACCAAGTTGTCGAGGTTAGAAAGAGCTTCTTTATTGATTAAAATTATAGCTACAATTTTGAGTAGTCTGATGATAAAATGAACTAGCTCTAATCGTTACACGAAGTAGTGCTGACGTTTAAGGAAAATCGGACGGGGCCGTGGCTATTTTGGCTACAAACGAATAGCGAGAATCAACAGAAACAAGACGTTGGTTCTAGTCTCGGCACCTCCACCATTCTGCTGCTCGAAGTTTCAGCTACTTAACAATTTTCAGAACCTATTTATACTAATTTTAGTATAGTTTTTACTTATACTGAAAATAGCATAAACTTGATTAATACTAAAATTAGTATATACTGATTTTATGCGGATTTTAGTATCGAGATGATTATGAAACTAAAAAGAAAAGAATTAAGTATTGAGCATATAAATACACCCCAGCAATCAGGGATTGCTCTCAGGAGATTGAGAAATCTGCGAGGATTAACCCAGACACAACTGGCAAAATTAATGAATATGAGGCAGTCCACAATTAGCGATATTGAAAATGGACGAGGTACCTTGGATTCATTTTTTAAAATAATCCAAGCTTTAAAAGTGAATCTTTGTATCGCAACTAACGATATTAAAGTTTCCAAAAAAGCAGGTAAAAGTAAGGCAGAGAAGCTGCTTGAGCTTATGTATACACCTTGATCTTAGAGATGTTTAGCTGATTTGATTATGGGAAGAAAAAAACTCACAAAACAATTGAATGTCTTATTAAATGGTTTGCATGTAGGCAACCTAACAAAGTACACCAATGGTTCGATATCTTTTAAATATACTGAAGAATGGATCAGGGATGGATTTGGTATTTCCAATTCCCTTCCTATTCAAGAGGACGAATATCGAGGGGAAGCTGTTACAAGGTATTTTGACAATCTACTGCCTGATAACGATGAAATAAGGAAAAAGATTGCGACAAAATTTGGAGCAGAAAGCATCCGGCCTTTTGATCTACTAGAGGTCATAGGGAGAGATTGTGTTGGGGCATTATCGTTCTTACCGGCAGAAAGTAATTTTCCAGAAACTTACTACTTAAAGTATTCAAAATTAAGTGATGCTGAAATTGCAAATAAAATTCGAAATCTAAGTAGCACCTCTCCACTTGGAATGGATGATGGCGACTTTAGGCTTTCTATTGCAGGTGCACAGGAAAAAACTGCGTTGCTTGAAATCAATGGGGTATGGAATGAGCCACATGGCATGACTCCAACGACTCATATTTTTAAAACATCCATCGGTGCATTAAATGCGAAAGTAAATTTTGAAGACAGCATAGATAATGAGTGGGCCTCATTATTTTTGATGAAAAAGATGGGCCTAAACGTCTGCGAAGCAAAAATATGCCAGTTTGAAGATCAACGCGTTTTGATAGTAAAAAGATTCGATCGAGCGTGGAAGCAAGTTAAAGCGAAGGACGTTTTACTTCGTATCCCACAAGAAGATATGTGCCAGGCATTACAAGTTTCTCCTTATAAGAAATATCAATGTGATGGAGGCCCAGGTTTAGAAGAAATTAGTAATTTTCTGATGGCCTCCAAAGAGATTGAAGATAGACGAAATTTTTTTAAAGCAATCATGATCTTTGATTTGTTTTTCGCTACCGACGGGCACGCCAAAAATTTTAGTATTTTCTTGGAACCATCTGGATTCAAACTAACTCCTTTTTATGATGTGATGAGTGGATATTTTTTGCATGCAAGAGAAAAAAGACCTATGCAAAAATTAAAGTTAGCGATGAAAATTGGTAATTCAGGTCATTATGCATTCCACAGAATCAGAAGGAAGCATTATGAAGAATCGGCCGTGAAATGTAATTTAAGCAAACAAGATTTCGAACAAATCTCCTCAGAACTTCAAAAGGCCTATGAGGGACTGACTATTGATAAAAAAGAACTTGATTCTAATTTAAAAATTACGACCCTCGAAATAATACGCGAGGGAATGAAAATAAGATCTGCGGAAATCTTCAACCAAGTTTAACTATTCTCTTCAGCCTCAAATTGTTATCCTAATTGAAAACTGGCTTACCCAGGCTTTGAGGTCAAGTATTCATTC
The DNA here is from genome assembly GCA_016187935.1 of Bdellovibrio sp. Classification (GTDB taxonomy): domain Bacteria; phylum Bdellovibrionota; class Bacteriovoracia; order Bacteriovoracales; family Bacteriovoracaceae; genus GWA2-49-15. Next base: position 124,540 of record JACPIU010000010.1, on the reverse strand, counting down.
CGGCTTTCGATGTGGAATGCCGGTAAACTTATTGGCCTCTCTGATTCGTTTGTTAGTCATTGTGAGCATGGAAGGATTGATCTTCACCCTGGCATTATCGCCAAATTTCTCCATGCCTATGGTTACGACTATGACCACTTTCAAAAGCTTTGTCCTAGGGCAAATTGAAATGCCCCAAGACGAGTTTGAGGAATGTTCGGCCCTGCTGAGGCGAATGAGTGAGGATAAGCTGAAAACCATGAAAACGATCTCGCAGACGTTTTGAGGAAAGTGAAGACACTAATTTATGCCCTCTTTTTTGCTCGGTGCTATCTAATAGACCGATCGGTGAGATCAACCTATAATCAAATTAAAATAAAAAGTATGAAAGTTCTCAATTCAAAATCATTAGGTATTTTTGCTTTAGAAGCGAAGTCAACCCTCATCAAATTTCCATTTGTTATTCTGACCTCCATATGTGCAACTATTTTGTCGATCTACTTAATCGAGTCAAATTGGACAGATAAAAACCAGCTTAGACTTTTGAGTGTGTTGATCCTTGGTATTCCTATTCTCATTGGAGCAAAGTTACTTTCGCTGAAGCCAATTCTGGGGAAAGAAATTAACTTGCATCTTTCAACACTTGTTGGAATTTTACTACTTGCACTTTTTTATTTCGCCACAAGGGAAAATGTCGCTCCAAATTATTTCCTATTATACTTTCAAGTTAGCTTTATGGCGCATCTGTTACTTTCCTTTGTTCTTTTTTTAAGAAATGGCGAAATTTCTGGATTTTGGCAGTTTAACAAAACTCTTTTTATTAGATGTGTATTGACAACAATTTACTCAGCATTCTTGTACATTGGGATGGCCCTGATACTTATATCCATTGAGTATCTATTTGATTTTAACATCCCTAAAACTCTCTATATTGATTTATTCATTTTTTGTGCCTTTGTTTTTCAAACATGGCACTTTTTGGCCGGAATTCCCGGAGACTTAACGAAGGTAAACGAATCAACAGACTATCCAATAGGACTTAAAATCTTCACACAGTATCTTTTGATTCCGCTTTTGACTTTGTACATGCTGGTTCTGTATGCATATCTTTTCAAAATTATCTTGCAATGGAATTTACCGAAAGGTCTTGTGTCGTGGATGATCTCAACAATGTCTGTACTTGGGATATTCAACCTATTGCTTCTCTACCCGAAAAGTCGGGATAAAGAGGACCACTGGATTGCGAGTTATAGTAAGTATTTCTACATAGCACTTCTCCCCTTGATTACACTCTTGCTCGTTGCGGTCGGAAAACGAATATCCGATTACGGAGTAACTGAGAGCAGATACTTTTTAGTGGCAATTGCTTGCTGTTTGTTTTGCAATTCATTATATTTTATTGCAAGCACAAAGAAAGATATTCGCTTCATTCCTATTTCATTATTCATCTTTGCTTTTCTATCTTCATTCGGCCCGTGGGGTGCATATAAATTTTCATTGCGTAGCCAGGAGAGGCGGCTGGAAAAGATCCTTATGAAAAATAATATATTAGAACATGGCAAAATAAATGTGAATCATGGTGAATTACCACTGGCAGAGGAGAAAGACATATCGAGCATTGTTGAGTACATTGTTAAGAACCATGGGGATTCTTCATTTAAGCAATGGCTTTCCAGTATCGCTCCTTTGGCCAAGACTAATGGATTACATGTCAGTGATTTGGTTAGAGCACTAGGAATCAAGTACACACCACCTAACATAAATTCTCAGAATACATCCTTTAGTTATTCAACATTATTAAATCTTGAACCCATAGAAATTGAGACGTATTCCCATGTTTTGGAATTTGGAACGGATTCATACAAACAATTTAGTTTTCATAAAAAAAATTACCAGTTGTATATTGATAACGATAGATCGGTAGTGGAAATCAGAAGAGACCGTGATGTATTTGCTACTTTTAATTTAGCAGCGGCCCGAGAAAAAATCGAATCATCACGTTTAGAGCATAAAACAGGTAATTTACCTTTGGAATTTATGACCCTAAAGAGTGAATCAAGTAAATTCCAAGCAAAATTGATTCTTCGAAATTTCCTTGGAACTTCAAGAGATCATAAAATCAAAATTGAAAATTTAAGTGGGCTTCTTTTCTTCAAGAGCATTGAGGAGTCTCATAGATGAAAAGTACTTTGCCGATAAGGCCATCCAGGGACATAAGAATTGTATGATTTTTCTACCGCCGAAGTTTATTTGGATGGAAGAAGCTCATAGTAAAAAAATTCAAGATGACTATCAAAATGCACTCCAACTCTTTGCAAATCCAAGCATTGATTGGATCGGATTCCTCAATGTCGTTTGTAAGACTTTGAAAATATCCTATATGGCCTTAAAAATGGCCATATATATCCATATTTATTGATTATATGGCTATTTATGGATACATTTATGGATATGGAACTGTATAAAAAACAAATATTGATTAGTCCGAAGATCCTTAAACTCATAGCAGAAATTGATGAGTTCAAAGGGAGCTGGTCTTCACTTAGCCAGCATGCTCCAGACAGACTTACATCTCTAAAAAAAATCGCAACGATTGAATCGATTGCTTCATCGACTCGAATTGAAGGTGTGAAATTAAGTGATTCAGAAGTGAAAGCACTTCTTTCGGGACTTGATATCAATTCTTTTAAAAGTAGAGATGAAGAAGAAGTCGCTGGTTATGCTGAAGTCATGAATCTCATTTTTGAAAGTCATCGTGTAATGTCCCTAAGTGAAAATACAATCAAGCAACTCCATCAAGTGCTTCTGAAATTTTCAAGTAAAGATGTTCGTCATAGAGGCGATTATAAAAAATTAAATAATCACGTGGAAGCCTTTGAGCCTGATGGTAAAAGTCTTGGTGTTGTTTTTCAGACAGCAACTCCATTTGAAACTCCACTAAAAATGGAGAAACTATGTCACTGGTTAAATAAAACGCTTCTTGAAAAAGACGAACATCCACTTTTAGTTATCGCCAAATTCATTCTTGATTTCCTTGCAATCCATCCGTTCCAAGATGGAAACGGAAGACTTTCAAGAGCACTTACAACACTTCTTCTTCTCAAAGCTAATTATGATTATGTTCCTTACTCATCAATGGAGCGAGTGATTGAAGAGAACAAAGATAAGTATTATCTTTGTTTAAGAGGGGCTCAAACAGAACCGCACGACTCAAGTGATCAGCTTGTCAAATGGATTGAATTTTTTCTGGATTGCTTAGTAACGCAAAAAAATGTGCTTTCAAGAAAATTAGAAAATGAAAAAACGCTTCTCACGCTCCCCAAGTTATCTGAGCAAATAATTATTGCGCTCAAAGAGCATGGCAAACTTTCTCTTTCTGAAGTGGTTAAACTCACCCTGGCCAATCGCAATACAGTCAAAGCACATTTATCTAAACTTGTATTGGGAAAGAAAATTCAAAAAGAAGGGATAGGGAAGGGAACTGTCTATTATATTTAATTGTCGGTTAAAACCTGTCGCGATCTAGAAAATAAAGAGCTGTGTAATCGAAAATCAAAATAACAAAACTGAAGCTATTTTAGTGCTACAAATCTCCTAACTAAAATCCGGTAAGTTGATAAAGAGCAGTTTCAGAGACTATTTCTTACGGCCTGTTTCTATAATTCCTTCGGCGATAGCATAACGAGTCAATCCTGCAACATCATGGATGGATAGTTTTTTCATAATACTCTGACGATGTTTTTCCACGGTTTTGATACTGATCTCAAGCTCGAAGGCGACTTCTTTATTGGCCCTGCCTTCCGTGATAAGCTGGAGTACTTGTAATTCTCTTGCGCTAAGCAGTGCTCCCTCTGAGCGTAGAGGCCTTTTATTCAATTGTACCAGGCGTTCAGAAACGCTTGAACTAAAAAAAGTGTTGCCTTTCATGATCTCTCTGATCGCCTCAATAAGCATATCCGGTGCACATTGCTTGATAAGAAACCCATTCACTCCCAAGCTCGTCATTTTTTCAATATCACGATCGTCCGCATAGGCAGAAAGAACCAGCATTTTCATAGCAGGATGATCCTTCAAAATCTTGCGGGAAGCTTCGATCCCGTTTAACTTTGGTAGGGCGATATCCATGACAACAATCATTGGCCCAAGCTCTTCACACATGGTTATCGCTTCAAAACCGTTTTCCGCTTCACCGACAACCGTCATGTCTGCTTCGGTTTCCAATAAGGTTTTTAGCCCTTGGCGAACAATATGATGATCCTCAACAAGTAGGATGGTTATTCTCTTTCCATTGATCATGAGTAACTATAGCATGGATTTTAAGTTTATATGTTTTAATATCGCCGTGAATTTCTAAAAGAGAAAAATGATAAAGAAAAAATCACTTTCCAAAACACATAAAAGAGGCGCTCTAAAAGGCCCAAAGAGCAAAAAGAAAAAAATTTCTTTTGCGAAAAATTTTCCAATTGTCGGAATCGGGGCATCCGCCGGAGGACTGGAAGCGTTTCAACAGCTCCTAGAAAATCTGCCTGCCGACACGGGCATGGCGTTTGTCTTTATCCAGCATCTCGCGCCCTCCCATGAAAGCCTGGGCCCCGAGATTCTTTCCCATTATACGGACATGCCTGTGCAGGAAGTTTTAAATGGCATACGTCCCCTTCCCAATCAGGTTTACCTCTTGCCACCCAATAGCAAGCTGACGCTCGTGAATGGTGTTCTTTGTCTTCTTCCGCGTTCCAAAATCTTAAGCGGCCAGCAAACCGTCATCGATTCATTTTTTCAATCGCTGGCACAGGATCAAAAGGATCGTGCCATTGGAATCGTCCTTTCGGGTACAGCATCTGATGGCAGCGAAGGACTTAAGGCCATTAAGGCCGAAGGTGGAGTGGCGATGGCCCAGGAACTCAAATCGGCAAAATATGATGGGATGCCCACCAGCGCAATTGCCTCAGGAGTGGTAGATATAATTCTCCCACCAGCCGGAATTGCACAGGAGCTGGTGCGAATCGCAAAACATCCCTATATCGCGAGCTTGAAAAAGCGAGCTGAGGTTCCCGAACCAGACGAGGTACTTCACAAGATTTTTGCTCTCCTGCTTAAAAGTACCAAAGTTGACTTTAGCAATTATAAGCACGCAACGCTAAAAAGACGTATTGAAAGACGAATGATGGTGCGACAAACAAAGGATCTGGATGCTTATGCCAGCTATCTCCAGGAGCATCCCGAAGAGATCGAAGCCCTCTTTGGCGACATTCTTATTAATGTCACAGAATTTTTCCGTGACCCAAAATCCTTCAAGGCCTTGACTGACAGAATTTTTCCCTCTCTCATGAAGAGAAGAGAGGCACGGACTCCCATCCGAATCTGGGTGCCGGGTTGTTCTACGGGCGAGGAAGTTTATTCGCTGGCCATTTTACTTTTGGAATTTCTGGGTGATGCCTCCACCCGAAAACCAATTCAGATTTTTGCCACGGATATCAGTGAGCAGGTACTTCAAGTGGCAAGAGAAGGTGTGTACTCTGTAGATATCGAAAGCACGGTTAGTAAGCAAAGACTTGAGAAGTTTTTTAGTAAGATTGAGAAAGGCTACAAGATCAGAAAGGAGATTCGTGAGCTTTGCCTGTTTTCAAAGCACGATATGACCCGTGACCCGCCTTTTTCCAAGATTGATTTGGTCTCCTGTCGAAATGTTCTAATCTACTTTGCGCCTGTTTTACAAAAACGAGTTTTGTCGATCTTCCACTACGCTTTGAATCCAGGCGGTTTTATCTGGCTGGGAAAATCAGAAGGCACAGGCCAGCTTTCGAAACTATTTACCCCCGTAGATAAATTCCATAAGTTTTATCGCAAGATCAATGTTCCATCCCCTGCCATTTCTCGTTTCCCTATAAACCGGACTTGGTTTGACACCCAAGGAGCGGATGGAAAGATACCGGCAAGAGTGAAGAGCATGGCCGATTTCCTACAAGATGCAGATCGACTTGCTCTTTCCAAGTACGCTCCGCCTTTTGTGGTTGTGAATTCGGAGATGGAAATTTTGCAGTTTAGAGGAAGAACCGCACCTTACCTGGAACCGGCATCTGGTTTGCCAAGCGCCAACCTATTTAAGATGGCCAGACAAGACCTCGTCCATGCTCTTCGCATGATGTTCCATGCGACTAAAAAAGGAAATAAACCAATACGCCGCGAAGGCCTACCCTACGAGGTGGATGGGACGCAAAGATCGGTCAATATCGAAGTTATTCCCGTTAACCCTGTTTTCCCTCCGGATCAGCAAAATTTTGTAATCTTCTTTGAAGAAGCGTCCATACCTAAGAAAGGTGCACGCAAGATTATTTCGAACGATCAGGAAGAGAGAATCAATCAGCTGGAGCATGATTTTGCTGAAAGCAAACAGTATCAGCAGATCATGGCCGATGAATTTGCCGCAACTCAGGAGGAACTGACTTCTGCCAATGAAGAACTACAAAGCACCAATGAAGAACTACAAAGCACCAATGAAGAGCTAGAGACCGCCAAGGAAGAGCTGCAATCCTCTAACGAGGAACTCATTACCGTGAACGATGAGATGCAAAAGAGTAATTCGGAGCTGCTTCAATTGAGTAGTGATCTGAACAATTTACTGAGCACTGTGGAAATTCCCATTCTAATCGTGGGCAATGACCATCGCATTCGCAAATTCACCCCAGCGGCCGAGAAGATCTTCAACCTAGTTCCGAGTGATATTGGCCGCCCGATAAAAGAGATTACCCCTATCTTTAATCATGATTTGGATAGCTTGGTTTCAGAAGTGATCGAGTCCTTACATCAGCAGCAAAAAGAGCTTCAGGATTATCAAGGCAAATGGCTCCGTCTTCAAATTAGGCCCTATAAAACTACCGAAAACAGAATTGACGGTGCCGTTATCTCCTTGATCGACATTGATCTGCTCAAGAAAAATCTGGCATATAGTAAATCCCAACTTGACTACGCCAGGTCCATCGCCGATACAGTGCAACTGCCCTTGGTGGTACTGGATCAAAATTTAAGGGTCATGTCTGCCAATGAAAGTTTTTTAACCAGCTTTCATCTCACCTCACAAGAATACGGAAAGGATTTCTTTTCTATCTTGATGGGCCCCAATTGGCCGATTTCTTCCCTCCGCAAGGCCATGACAGAGGTTCTGGCCGACAATACCATCATCACCAATTATGAAATTGAATATGATTTTCCACGCGCCGGATATCAGATCTTGCTTCTCAGTGCTCGCCAGATCGATTGGATTGGAATTGAGAAAAAGGCCATGCTGGTATCCTTGGACAACATCACTGAACGCCGGAAGGCCGAACGCGAGCTCAAAATATCAGAGCAAAAATTTCATGATCTCTTGGATGCCGCTGTTGATGCCATTCTCTGTACTGATAAGGATGGGAAAATCGTATTTGCCAACAAACAGGTAAAGCAATGGTTCGGCCATGAACCACAAGAAGTTATCGGAAGGCCGATTGACCTATTGATCCCTCAAAGTGACTGGCAACAATCCCATGTAAAGATCGCTTCAGAAAACATGGCCGGGACGGGGCGAGAACTCATGGCACGGCGAAAAGATGAAAGCCTCTTTCCGGTTGAGATCTCTCTGAGTCATACCCAGACACCAGATGGTCTGCTGATCACAGGCATTATTCGCGACATTAGTGACAGAAAAAAAATGGAAAAGGAGCGCGCCGAACTTCTGAATGTGGCGCAGACTGCACGCGGTGAGGCCGAGCGGGCCAACCAGGCCAAGGACATATTTCTAGCAACACTTTCCCATGAGCTGCGTACTCCGTTGACCGCTATCTTATTATGGTCTCAAATGCTCAGCATGAAAAAGCTAGATGAGCAAAAATCAACCATGGCCATAGAGATGATTGTCCAGAGTTCCAAAATTTTGGGCAAACTCATTGATGATCTCCTCGATATCTCACGTATCCTTTCTGGCAAACTTTCTCTCAAGTTTCTCGCTCTCGATCTCGCCCCTATCATTCAAGACACCATTGAATCACTGGACATAATGACCAAAAATAAAGCTATTCGAATTAATCTAACGGTTGAACCATCAATCGGATTAGTTTCCGCCGATTCGATACGTATACACCAAATTATGTGGAATTTGCTCAATAACGCTATCAAGTTCTCTCCTGAAAAAAGTGAGATCCAGGTCAAACTTAAAAAAGTTCTAAGGCCCTCTGGGGCCATGGCCCAAATCCAGGTGATTGATAATGGTATTGGGATTGCCTCCAACTTTCTTCCCCATCTTTTTGAGCGCTTTACTCAAGCTGACAACTCAAAGACACGAATTCATGATGGATTAGGATTGGGACTTGCAATCGTACGCAATCTTGTTGAGTTGCATGGAGGAACTATCCAGGCCGAAAGTCCAGGACTTGGAAAAGGCTCAACCTTCACTTTAAATTTGCCGATCTTACCTTTGGCCAAAAAAACCAAAGCGCAAAATGATCCTATTAAAGAGCTACAAAGTCTCGTGCTTGATGGCCTTCGGGTACTCCTGGTAGAAGATGAGGTCACGACACGTGAGGCACTCACCATCGCCATCCAATCTTTTGGGGCAAAAGTACAAACTGCCTCTTCGGTTAAAGAGGCCCTTGAGCTTTTCCCAAAATTTAGGCCACAAGTCTTAGTAAGCGACGTCGCCATACCAATCGAAGATGGTCACTCGCTTATGCGTAAAATCCGAGATTTGAGTGCCCTCAAGGGAGGACAGACGCCTTCTCTGGCACTGACCGCTTACGCCACTGAGGAAGATGTCAAAAAAGCTTTGGCAGCTGGATTTACAGCGTATCTAAGTAAGCCGGTAGATATAGATACCTTGATCAAGATGATCGCCAGGTTGGCCGAGCGATAATGGATTTATCCTTAACGGGAAGAAAACTTCATCCAAAAACATTGCAGGAATTACAAAATTAGCAGAATCTCTGTCGAAACAATCAAAATGAGAAATATAATAATTCCCAGAGCAAGTTTTAGTCGCTGCTATCTGGGGCAAAGCCATAGGTTAGTTTTATGAGGGCACCTAAGGAGTGGCCTATCCAATATTTTTGTCCATTTTCAAAATAACTCGGACGGACTTCTGCACTACGTGCTCCCCCTTTCGGAAAAAAATCAAGATTCATGGAAAAAGAAAAAGTGTGATTTAATAAATTATGAGTCTCGCATTCTGTTTTTTCACAAATCATTTCATTGGCGTATAAGGGAAGACTTAAAAGTAGGAAGATTAGAAAGAACATTTTTTTCATGATGATTTCCTTGCGTTATAGTTCAGATTCCTAAACAGGATTCAGTACATCGAAAAAGTATCCTGGAACCGATGGAAGGTGCCAGGCCCTTTTGTCATTTTGTGCCTGAAGCCTTCACGGCCTCATCTGTCTAAGTAACCGTAATCAAACAATTACAAGAAAAATTTTGGTTAATAAAGTAAATTCCGATAAGATTAGTCAATAATGGGGTTTTTTATGAAAGCATGCTTCGGACTCTGCTTAGTGAGTGCTGTAGTTTTATTAGCTGGCTGTAGTAAAAAAACATCCAGTGTCGCTACTTCGACTGAAAGTGCTTTGATCACAATCTCCGGACGAGCAAGTGCAGGAAACATTAAAAATGCTGCGGTCAAAGCTTATTGCAAGACCTTTGAAACGCGCGGGGACCAAATCGGTGAGACTGCCATAACGGATAGCAACGGTATCTATAATTTAATCCTACCAAGCAACCCCGGCTGTTCATTGGAGATCGTGGTCTCTGATGCTGGTGATAACATGGCAAAATACATTGAAGAAGCAACCGGAATAGAGGTCGCCTTAGGAGCAACAGAAATAAGGGCCTTAGTCCCCGAGCCTGATAGCAGTCAAAAAAATCTGACTGTGGCCGTAACTGTACTCACTGAACTAGCAGTAAGTTACTACGAATCCCAGGAAGATCAGTACGCTTCTTTAACGTCAGCGCAAGTTAAAACGGTTATTGAAGCTGCCAATGCTTTTATGGCGCAAGCTTCTGGAGTAAGCGACATTCTTGGAACGATTCCGGCCAACTCGCAAGTAAGCGAGGCTTCGGCATCTGACGAGGCAAAAAAATATGCGGCCTTTCTCGCCGGAATTTCACAGAGGGCAACTGACATAGCTTTGGACAGCCTTGACCTGATGTCTTCCTTAAGTGGTGACATCGCCTTCGACAATGTCTTTGACTCTAACTGGAATGATATAAGTGCTGCCTATGGCATATTCGTGGCTTCACCCTATAACGTGACTGACCTTGATGGCACTTATGCTACTGTGATTGAGGCCATGCCCTCTTTACCTGAAGGTTATGCGTTACCTCCTGTGGAATTCTAGCAACATGGGTTGCAGGCACGAATACAGGGTTCCCAGGTTCCTAAAAACTTTCAACATTAAGTCGACCTTCAGTTAACACCTTGCCTCTTAATGAAGAAGTTGGCGTCGCGCTGTGAAGTATCGCATCCTTTATCTCTAGAGCTGAAGCCGAGGGGTTGCGTGCCTTATATAGAGCTGCGGCGCCGGTTACATGAGGGGTCGCCATCGATGTGCCATTGTAACTTGCATAAGCTCCCACAATTCTGCCAAAGGAACTTTTCGGAATTGTTGACCAAATACCAGAACCGGGCGCAGCGATATCGACAGAGCGGGAACCGTAATTAGAATAGCTCGCCAGAGCACCGGTTGAAGTAAGCGCGGCCACAGCTACAATATTATCAAGATCATAACCCGAAGGATAACTTGCCGTAGTGTCGTTATTGCGTCCGCTATTTCCAGCTGCCGCGATAAATAAAACACCGGCCGCCGCTGCCCGTTCAATAGCATCATACAGGCCTTGCGAGTATCCTCCTCCTCCCCAAGAATTATTGGTGGCCACAATATTTAAACCTTTTAATTTAAAAGCGGTAAAATAATCAATCGCCTTAATGGCATTAGCGGTTGTGCCTCCGCGAGTACCCAAGAATTTTGCGTTTAGAATTTTTACTGACCAACATACGCCTGCAACTCCCCGTGAATTACCACCGACGGCACCAATAGTACCGGCAACATGTGTTCCATGATCGTCTTTAACTCCATCAAAAACACTATTGTTCTTCTTGTCAAAGTCCCAACCATAGACGTCGTCGACATAACCGTTAGAATCATCATCAATTCCATTGCCAACTATTTCCCCCGGATTTTTGTAAGCGTTCGCGGCAAGGTCGGGATGGGTGTACATATAACCTTCATCAATAATGCCAACAACAACATCACTGCAATCGGCACTGGTGGCCCATGCCTCACCAGCTCGACTGCCAAACTGATTGGCAGGAATGGTATTGTCACCGTACATTCCCCACAAACTTCCATTGGTGAAGTAAGGATCATTTGATATGTCTGTGTGATGCACGATCCAGTTTGGTTCTGCAAACTCAACGGATTTTTCTTGAAAAAGATTATTGATGACAGCACGCAGGCTTTGCGATTTTGTTAAAATCATGAGTTCGAGATCTGCGCCATTTTTTCCTTTGACGATGTCATCTTTCTTATTGCCAGCAATAAGCCTTCGAACTCTCTTCTTTTCCTCGTCGTTGGTAGCGGCACGAAACTGCACTAAAATCTCATTGGCGACCAAAGGACGATTTTGATTTAGGCCTTCTAAAATCAACGCTTGCACACTTCGCCCGTTTTGCGTCATGCCCATCCGGCCAAAACCAGCGCAACACATGAAGATCAAAATTATCCCGGTAGAAAAAGTAAATAAAGATGTATTTTTTTTCATAAAACCCTTTTAAAAAAATTAATCGATAAGGCTGAATTCTTACAGATTATAAATAAATGCGAAATGATGGAATCTAGCGATAAAGATGATCAAAGAAAATGCTTAAGGAATATCCGGGAAAATAATTCCAGGTTCATATCCAAGAACCAGTGCTTCAATAGTTTGAAGTAACCACCTTGTAATTCCCACTCTTTCGCACCATCAATTTATTGATGATAAATTCGCGGCGTAGAGTGCAAACATCCGAGTGGAAGGCAGCAAGAAACTTATTAATTTCTTTTTCCGTATACACTTTGCTCGAATCGAGCTTAGACACCAGATACTTGAGCACAATCAAGCGCTTGTTCCTGATCGTAGGAATAGTCTTAAGGCGACCATTTTCGAAAAAGGCCTGGATCGTTTTTGAATCATGACCGGAATCATTCTGTTGATTAGAGTGCCGCTCTAGAAATGCAAATAACTGGGTCTCCGAAACACGCCAATCCTTGCCGATCTTGTAACCTCCAATTTCCCCCGCTTGTAGCTTGCGAGCAATGACCTGGGTATTCATCTTCAAAATCTCTGCGACTTCAGAGGCGGTAAAGAAGCGAAGATTGGGGTTCTGTTCGGTTGTTTTGTTATTTTCCATACTTAATATTATTGCATATTATTAAGTATTTTTCAATACTATTATCATTTTTTTAATATTTATGCTTATTTATTAGTACTTATCGTTTATTTATAATTTTCCGTGATCGAGCTTTCTAAAAGAAAACGAACATCATAGTGCAAATAGACGGCACTCTATCTTTGCCAGGAGCTTGATGGATATCCATATCAAAAGTTTGTTCAGTAATCGGTCTGAGAGAAACTATGCCCGACTCTTCATGCGCCTCCCGCAAGGCCGTTTCCAATGTGTTTGAAAGGCCATAGTTGCGGGTTCCAGGTTTCTAAGTATCCTGAAACCAGTTTCAGCTATTTTTCCTCCCTATTTACGCCATGCATCGTGAGTTAAATTATATTCTTAAACTGGAGGTATTATGAGGATGTTAAGCGCCATGCTGATTGTGTCTTTATTGATGGGTACTGCCTGGAGCAAAACCATTACAGTAAAACTCGCCAAAAATACATCCGCTTATGTTTTTAATAAACTTGATAAAAGCATAGCTGCAAATGCTCAGGCAAGACAGACCCATACTATGGGAGAATTCATTGAGGGTACAATTCGATGTTCAAACGAGTACGCCGATGAAAATAGTGATCAAATGGTAAAAGAATGTGTCATTGAACTTGATAATTCCGACAAGGGACCAAATGGCTAAGTTCTAAACCAATGTTAAAACCAAAAGTATCACTCGTGTATTCTATTACTCGCGGTCTTTGGTCGAAACTTCAAGCTCGCCACTGGCAAAGTTCACCATCCGAGTGCTGACTTTTTTTACTAAATCAACATGTCCACCCATAGTCATCTGACGGAAGGTCAAGGCATAGTCAAAGCAACCTGGACAACGGTAGGTCGCTGTCTTCTCAACTTTAACAAAGTCGGTATAACCTTCAGCTGCCGCATCCTTAGACAGTTCCTTTACCGTTTTGCTGTTCACGACGGATTTCAATACATCGAGAGAACTCTGACCTGCAAAGGTCGGAAGAGAAATAATCAAACCTATTATCAATAACCCTTTTTTCAGCATAAAACACTCCGGTGTTAAAGTTGGCGCGCTTGTACTCTGAATTGAGGTTGAATGTAAATTAGTTCTTTTAATCTCACTTCAAAAGGGCAACCCCTTGAGAGTGAACTATGTAAAATCTTCAATTTTTATCTATGAGCTGGACTTCGCTTACGACACATCCCGAAAAGTATCCATCCAAAAACATTGCTACCGATAACACTCAACACTGTGCTCTTTATAAGGCCGGCAGGAGTATTTGGGAAATTTCTTTTCGATAGTGAATTCTCCCCCACCGCAAATATAGTTGTAATAGCATTGGACGAAATCTTTCTGACCACCTTTTTCATTCGGAGATAGGCCCTTAAATTTCGCCGCACATGGCTGGGACGACCAGTTGAGCTTCAGCTCAATTTTGGGACGAATAACCTCAGGGCAAGTGACTATGAGCTTGCTACCTTGCATTTCTTCGCTTGGCTGATCTGAGATCGCGCGAGTCTGCGGTTCCTCTTGGGCCGACACGGCTAGTGAGAGTGTAAGTACAATTAAAATTTTCATCCTAATCTTCATCTCCTGGCGCCTGATTTTATAATTCTTCCGAAAAAATTTTCTCCGTTATTTTCCAGAACTTTTCTTGCTTTCTGGCAATGACAAAAGAGGGCGTGCGAAAATGCTTTTGTGCCCGAATGACATCATCGGGATTTTTTATAGAAAGGATGCGCTCTGGCATTTTCATGTGCGACCTTAAGAAATTAATATGAAATTTCTTAAGGTTAGTTGAATTGCCCATGAAATGGACTTCAGAGAGATATTTCGAATCATAATCATAATACTTTATTTCAAGGAAAGGATTTCCGAATTTATCATTTCGCACAAGATATTCTATCGAATCAGGTTGTAGGACGTGGGCATTCTTCGATAACTTCGCCTGCTTGAGCTTGGCTTCGGCATCAATCAATTCGATTTGGCATGCTGTGCATTTTCTGGCAGTAACATCATTTTCTGCGCCACAAGAGTTGCATAGTTTAAAACGAAAGCGATAACCGCAGGGAATAATTTCCAGAGTTTTGGGATTTTGTTCGGCCCCACGGCACTTTCTTCCAAAATGCTCGATAACTTCATTATCTTGATCCAAGACACCCCAAAAATTGTTATCGAAACCGCATTTCGGACAAGTCACTATAACGGCCACCGATTCTTCACTGGGCCTTTTCTCTCCGATTTCCGGACTGTAAATGTCATGGCCCATTCCTGTGTAATCAAGAACCAAGCAATCCTGTTTGCCTGGGGATTGGCGTAACCCACGTCCGATGATCTGTTGATAAAGTCCTGCCGATTCAGTCGGGCGGAGAATGGCGATGACATCGACATGGGGAGCATCAAAGCCGGTGGTCAGCACTGAAACATTAACCAAGTATTTAATTTTTTTCTGTTTGAAATCTTCTATTATTTTATCCCGTTCACTGACTTCGGTATCTCCAATGACCAGTCGCGCCTGCCCCTTAGGGAGATAATTCAAAATTTCCTCGGCATGGTTCACGGTACTGCTAAAAATCATGACACCATTTCGATTATAACTTTCGGTGATATCAATAATGTTTTTAATAATGAGAGGAGTGAGCCTCTTTTGTTGCTTGATTAGGTCTTCTACTTCTTGCAGAGTGTACATCCGGCCTTTGTCTGTAAGCTCGGAAAAATCATAGCACGTTACGGGAATGTGAATTTTCACCGGTTGCGTGAGATATTTATTTTGGATCATGTAACTTAAGGGCAACTCATAAACACATTGTTTAAAAAATCTCTTTCCTTGAGTTTCTATTTCAATCTTTATTTCCCCATTTTGATTGAACTCATAAATCCAACCAAATCCAAGACGATAAGGGGTCGCAGTCAAGCCTAAGATGCAAATATTCGGGTTGCTCATGCTCAGCGCTTTTATCACAGCGGAATACTGGGTTTCTTCTTCCATATTCACGCGGTGGCATTCATCAATGATAAGGAGGGTGAATCCTTGTAAGATTTCGGTATCAGCACGGGCGATCGATTGGATGCTACCAAAAATAACTTTTTGCGTAGTCTGTTTTCTATTGAGGCCTGCCGAATAAATTCCTGCCTCCAGACCATAGCTGGAAAATTTTGCGTGATTTTGCTCCACTAATTCTTTTACATGGGCCAACACCAACACACGCCCTTTGGCAATTTTCGCCAATTCGGCAATGACCAAGCTTTTCCCCGCACCGGTGGGCAGCACAATAACCGCAGGATCACGCTTTCGTTGAAAGTAAGCGATAGTTTTTTCAACGGCGCTTTTTTGATAGTGTCTGAGTTGGTACATACCCTAATGCTATGAAAATTTTCGCGTTTCTGGAAGATGAAAATGCTTCCATTTCTCACACATGCTGCCACGGAAATCCATTTCAAATCCAGTGATTCTTCACTCACGATAAAATTTTCCGTGATCGGACTTTCTAAAAGAAAGCGAACATCATAATGTAAGTGGGACTGAACACTATCTTTGCCCGGAACTCGATGGATGTCGATATCGAAAATTTGCTCAGTAATCGGCCGGAGAGAAACTATTCCCGACTCTTTCCGCTGCGCCTTTTCCGATTTCTATCAGATTTTTTCATGTGGATTTTTTCTTAAGTAATTTAAAAGATCGGTCCGCGTGATCATTCCAAAAAATGTATCTTCATGATAAAGGAGAACAACCATTCCTTTCTCAAGAATATTGAAAATATCATTCATTTTTTTATCGGATTGAACTTTCACAAGATTATATGCCATCACACTGCGAATCTTTTCTTCAAACCCTTTTCCACTTTGAATGGCGGAGAGAAGATCAAACTCATCAATCACACCAATAACATTTCTATCTTCTATGACAGGTAATTGAGAATACTCATAGATACGCATTCGAGAATGCGCCACCAAAAGTGTATCATCCGGATGAACTGATGTTATGGCATTGGTTTCCTGTGTTCTTGTCACCAAATCGCGCAGATCATGATGTTTCTTCCCGGGCAATAATCCATGATCAATCAACCAATAGTCATTATACATTTTGGAAAGATATTTATTTCCAGTATCGCAAACAAAAGTAACAACTCTTTTGGTGGTTTTGCTTTCGCGACAATAACGAAGGGAGGCCGCAAGGAGTGTTCCTGTCGAAGACCCCGCCAGGACTCCTTCTTTGGCGAGAAGTTGGCGACAAGTGGAAAAACTTTCTTCATCGGTAATTTTATAAGCTTTTTTGGTCCTTGAAAGGTCAGCAATCGAAGGAATAAAATCCTCCCCAATTCCTTCGACAAACCATGAACCAGCAGTCCCGATCGTTCCCTTCATCACATAATCGGCCAAGATGGACCCTTGAGGATCGGCCAACACGAACTCGGTAGTTGGAGAAACTCTTGAGAAATAACGACTCAGGCCTGTAAGCGTTCCTCCTGATCCAACCCCACAAACAACAGCATCGACTTTATGATCCATTTGTTCCCAAATCTCAGGAGCCGTTGTGGTTTCATGAGCAAGAGGGTTTGATGGATTATTAAACTGGTTGGCATAAAAGCTATTGGGCGTTTCACGAGCGATTTTTTGTGCCAAGTCTTGATAGTATTCAGGATGCCCCTTTTCGACATCCGATCGCGTCATCACAATTTTGGCCCCAAGCGCACGGAGGTGATTGATTTTTTCTTGGCTCATCTTATCTGGAATAACAAGGACAAGAGGATAACCACGTTGAGAGGCAACGAGAGCAAGACCTAACCCAGTATTCCCAGCGGTGGCCTCAATAATGGTAAACCCAGGTTTTAGTTGTCCTTCTTTTTCCGCTTGAGTAATCATGGACAATCCAACTCTGTCCTTAATCGAGCCTCCTGGGTTATTGCACTCCAGCTTCAAAAAAAGTTTACATAACCCCGTATCCAGATGAGTTACTTCGAGCAAGGGAGTATTGCCAATCAGAGAAAGAAGATTTGCTGTGGTTGTCATAAGATCCTTTTCTATTTTGCCTCAAAATCGAGTAGGAGTTAATTTTGCCACGTTTTTTTCGTTAACAACAGAGGTACCAAGTTCTACCAATCACAAGATCAATGCTTCTAAAATGGCCTCTTTGTACGGAGCAAGAAATAATCAATTCCCTCCTTGGCCATGCGACGTTGAAGAGGATTATTCGTACACAAGCGGGCATGTTCAGAAAATATGAAGCGATAGGGCAAATTTTCATCCCGACCTTTTGGAATGCCAAGGCGGGCGGTCTGCACGATGATCTGGGGAGCTATTCCTACGTCTTCGATAAAAAAACGTTCTTTTTCAAAGTGCTTCTGATCCCAATCAGTAACCTTCAATCCCAAGGCACGACACAAGAGTGTTTGCCCTGAGCAAAGTCGATCGGGATTCCGCACACGCTGGTCTTTACCCAACGGATTCATTTGTTGCATGACCTTCAGGTTTTTGGTAGGGGAAACATGGTCGAACCACACTCGGGCCGATTTAATGAGAACAGCATTTCCTTCGCCATGGGCGGAAACATTCAAAGAATCGCCACCTCTGGCGTAATACATGTAAATGGTTCCTGCAGGCATAAACAGTGCTCGCCGTTTTGGTGTGAACCCCAAAGATGCATGCGAACCCTTGTCATCAAGATAATAGGCCTCAGTCTCAATGATCATGGCAGAGAGCCATCGTCCACCGACCCGGTGTCGTAAGATTTTTCCTAGCAACGCGCACGCCAACTCTTGTGCGTCTCGATCGAAGAATCGATTTGGAAGCATACTCCCTCCGCTCTAAATGCTTTTTCGGTGACACCTTGCGGATGGATGTAGGATAGCATGGGTCGTAATCATTTCCCAACTAGACTCTATTCAAAAATAGAAAGTAGTTCAATCGGCCTACTGAATTGATGTGTGGGGTTCTCCCTATTCATGTCCTCGATATCCACAAGGGGATCCCACAGCGCGGCCACGGACTTTGCCCCAGCAGCTTTAGCTGCCTGCAAATCCATTGTCGAATCGCCAACGTAATATGTGTTGGAAGCATCCAGCTTCAATCGTGATGCAGCCAAGAGGATTCCATCAGGTGCCGGTTTTGATTTCGGGAGATGATTATCGGCAATCATTGTTACAAAATATTTGCCTAAGTTGTGACGGGAAAGGATGGCCTCGAGGTCTCTCTCATGCCTTCCGGTAACAATGGCCATTGGCACATCTAATTCGTTCAGCCCTTGCAGCAATTCTTGAATTCCGGGAAAGAGCTGAATATCCAAGGCCAGCTCAGACTGGTGATGGCAATAGCTGTCAAAGGCCCGTTGTGCTTTCGTTTCATCACCTAATAGTTGCAGGAAAATACGATTTGCACCCCGACCAAAGAACTTTTTAATTTCGTCGGGAGTTCTCCGTGCCTCTCCAATTTTTTCTAGTGCCCAGTTAAATGAAGTCGTGGCGTGGCCAAGAGAGTTTAGAAGCGTTCCGTCACAATCAAAGATGACACCATAATTATGCATGTTAATCTCACATCGAATTTCTTACGAATCTACTTACAGTGCAAAGATTTACCACGTCAAAAGCAACCCGAAAAGTGTTCAGGACTGAGAGCTTGACTTATAATTGCATAGAATATGATTTAACCACTGACAATTATGAAATTTAAAAAAATTATCTCTTCCGAAAAACAGCTAAGAGAATTTTATGGTGCTCCTAACGAAAGATCATTACTGAAGCAAAAAGACGCTCTCGATCTCCCCTCAAAAGAATTTATCCAGCAATCCCCATTTCTATGCTTGGCCACAACAAATCCTAATGGATCAACCGATTGCTCTCCCAAGGGAGATCAACCTGGATTTGTAAAAATTGTCGACGATAAAACCATCGTGATTCCTGATCGCAAGGGTAATAATCGATTGGATAGCTTGGTTAATATTATTCATAATCCCAAAATTGGACTTCTCTTTTTTATTCCAGGCCGTAACGAAACACTGAGAGTCAATGGACGAGCTAAAATATGCCACGATCCTGAAGTATTGTCGGAGATGTCCTTTAAGTCCAAGACGCCAACCGTTGTTGTCGTGGTTGAAATTGATGAGGTTTATCTCCATTGTCCCAAGGCCTTAATTAGATCAGATCTGTGGAAAAGAGGCGTTGATATAAAAGATCTTAAAACTTACATCAAGGCATCACGTCAACAACTGGGAATAGAACTTTCAGAAGATGAAATTGCTGAAAAAGCAAAACAATATGAAGAATCCTTGAAGGATACGCTCTACTAATTACGCTAGCTTTTGTCATCGAAATAAATGATTACAGCAACAGCACTTTTGTCGAGGCCTGCTTCAAGATCAAATTGGCTATAATTATTTTCCGGGAGGAAATTATGGACCAAAGCGATCGGCAAATCATTACCACTAGAATCATTGGCCATTCTCGTGATGCTGTATTTAATGCATGGGCGGATCCAAAATTACTAGCACAGTGGTGGGGACCCCATGGTTTCACCAACACTTTTGAGGATTTCTATTTTAAACCCGGGGGTGTTTGGAATTTTGTCATGCATGGGCCTGATGGCACCAATTATCAAAATCACATTCGATTCGTTGAAATACATAGTCCCCGAATAGTGATCCTCGAACATCTCTCAATACCCCACTTTCATGTCCGAGCCACTTTCGATGATTTGGGAAAGCGAACCAAGATATCTTATCAAGCAACTTTTGATTCCATTGGAGATTGTGAAGAAGCCAAAAAATATGCCATTGAGGCCAACGAACAAAATCTTGACCGGCTAACATCGCTCTTGGATCGTGGTTCGAACGAATATACTCCAAATCCAAAACTCGATTTAGTTCTCGAACGCTTTGTCGAACTGCCACCAAATTTAATGTGGCAAGCATGGACTCAACCTGAAATATTAAAACATTGGTTCTGCCCGCGCCCCTGGAAGGCCATCAGTTGCGAAATTGATTTGCGTCCGGGGGGAATTTTCAATACGATCATGCGCTCACCCGAGGGTAAAGATTCTCCGCTCTATGGCTGCTTTCTTGAGGTTGTGGAAAATAATAGACTCGTTTGGACCGATACTCTGCTGGCGAATTACCGTCCAGCGCAGAATCCCTTCTTCACAGCTATCGTGACTTTTGAACCCCATGATAAAGGAACAAAATACCGTGCTGTTGCAATTCACAAAGATGAAGTGATTCGCAAGCAGCATGAAGAGATGGGTTTTCATCATGGCTGGTCTGTTGCTCTTGAACAGCTAGTCGAATACATGAAGAGGCACGTTCTATGATTTTTGTTAAGGACTTTTCAGAAATCATATTCCCAAATATCAATAATTCCCGCAAATCCAGCCGACGGAAAGTGCCATGAAAAACGAAGCTATCGATTTTCTCCATCTGGTATCTTCAGGAAATGTGGATGAAGCTTTTGAGAAATACATCGATCCTAATTTCCAACATCACAATCAATATTTTCGAGGAGATCGTGAATCGCTTCGCTTGGCCATGAAAGAGAACGCCATTACAATGCCTAACAAATCATTTGCGACGAAAATGGTGCTTGAAGATGGCGCTATTGTGGTCACATACTCACATGTAATACAAAAGCCTAGTGAATTGGAAATTGCGGTGGTGCATATTATGCGTTTTCAAGACGATCGAATCATTGAGATGTGGGATGTGGAACAGACTATCTCAAAAGACTCTCCCAATGAAAATGGAATGTTTTAGTTTGCAGCAGAAACTTGGAGAAAACCTTGAAACCTTCAGAAAGCAAAAATATCGGTATCTCAATAAATTGTCCTCAAAATAAAGTTTACGACTATGTTTCAAATCCAAGCAATCTTCCCCGATGGGCATCTGGATTAGGCAGCTCAATTGATAACGTTAATGGAGAATGGGTCGCCAATTCTCCAATGGGAAAGATAAAAATTAAGTTTGCTGAAAAAAATCGATATGGTGTCGTCGATCATAATGTAACTTTGGAATCCGGAATTTCATTTTATAATCCAATGCGAGTTCTTCGTAACAACGATGGTTGTGAAGTCGTTTTCACACTCTATCGTCAACCTGATATGGATGATGACAAATTTAAA
The DNA here is from genome assembly GCA_016187935.1 of Bdellovibrio sp. Classification (GTDB taxonomy): domain Bacteria; phylum Bdellovibrionota; class Bacteriovoracia; order Bacteriovoracales; family Bacteriovoracaceae; genus GWA2-49-15. Next base: position 103,052 of record JACPIU010000010.1, on the reverse strand, counting down.
GAGGATGCCGAATGGATCAAGAAGGATTTGGAAAAACTCAAAGAAATTCTTGAGGGCCCAACCTAAGAGCCTATCCCAAAACCTTCAGATGCTAGGCGCGATTGAGGGAGCGCGGAGGCGTACACAGAGTGTACGCCGCACAAGCGAATGATTGAGCAACGACGCAGATGAGGGTTTTGGGATAGGCTCTAAATCAATCTCTTTATTCATGTCTTAAGGCATCGATGGGTGCCAGGCGCGAAGCTTTACGTGCCGGATATAATCCGAAAATGATTCCGATGGATGCCGAAAACAAAAAAGACAAAAGCACGGAGCCGAGTGTGATGGAAGTGGCCCAACCGGCGATTTGCGATATAAGGATTGTGGCAAGCCAGGACAAAACAATTCCAAAAATACCGCCAACCGCGCTGATGACCACGGATTCGACAATAAACTGTGAGAGAATATCCAATCTTCTAGCACCAACCGCCTTCCGCAATCCAATCTCCCGCGTGCGCTCAGTAACGGAGACTAACATAATATTCATGATACCAATACCACCCACTATAAGTGAGATAGCCGCGATGATGGAGAGGAGCAGGGTCATAACTTGAGTACTCGCTGACAAGGCCGCTTGAATATCCGCCAAGTTTCTGATCTGAAAGGCATCTTGTTTTTGAGAAACGGGAATGCGGTGACGTGATAACATGAGTTCAAATGTTTGATCTTGAACTTGTGATGTCAGTTCTGCCGAAGTAACTTCAATGTCAATGTTATCCACATAATCTTTCCCATACAGACGACGCATGGCCGTATTCACAGGAATGAGAATGCGATCATCCTGATCATGCCAGGTACTTGCCCCTTTTTCCGGAAGAACACCAATAACGTGGAAGCTTACTTTGTTTATTTTGATCATACTGCCGATCGGATTTTGAGCGCTGAAGACTTCACGAACTATGCTCGCCCCTACAATGGCAACACGTTGTCTCTTCCTATTCTCCTCGTCAGTAAAAAAACGGCCAACCGTAGGCGTATCTGCGTGCATCCTGGCATAAGATGGAGAGACGCCCACAACTGAAGTATTCCAATTTTTATTTAAGTATGTAATTTGAGCTCGCCCTGTAACATTCGGAACCGCTTCTTTCACTTCTGGGATTTCTTTCATAATCGCACTGGCATCTTCCGCCGTCAGTCTTGTCGTTGTTCCGGCCTGAACGATCACACCACCCATGCCGCGAACGGCTCCGGCACGCAGAATGAGAAGATTAGTTCCAAGAGAAGAGAGTTGTTCCTCAATTGCTTTTCTGGCACCTCTGCCAAGTGCAATCATGGTGACCACCGCACCAACTCCAATTAATATTCCCAGCATGGAAAGGCCGGTGCGAACCTTGTTAACGGTCAGCGTTTTTACCCCTTGATAAAAATGCTGAATGAAGTAGGCAATTTGAAAATTCACGGACAAAGAGCGTTTATTTGTATGCTCCTTTTCTGTTACTGGTATAGATATGAGACGCTCATCAGAGACAACAGCGCCATCGTGCATTTTGATCAAACGTTTGGCCTGCCTGCCGATTTCATTCTCATGAGTCACAATGATTACCGTAATTCCTGTGTGATTTAATTTTTTCAAAATGTCGATGATTTCCTTTCCGTTCACCGAATCGAGGTTCCCCGTTGGTTCATCGGCAAAAATCATGAGTGGTTGATTTACCAGTGAACGAGCTATAGCAACTCGTTGCTGCTGTCCTCCCGACATTTCATTGGGATGATGAACTAATCGTTCTGCTAACCCTACACGTTCTAAAAGTTTGCCAGCGTACTCAATATCGATTTTCCCCTTCGAATAAAGCAGCGGCAAAGCAACGTTTTCCACAGCGGTTAAGCGGGGAAGAAGATTAGATTGCTGAAAAATGAATCCAATCATTTCACGTCGAAAAACCGCCAACTCATCTTCTGTCAACTTTGAAACTTCTTGTCCATTAATGGTATACGACCCTTCGTCGGGCGTATCAAGCAAACCCAGAACATGCATAAGCGTTGATTTGCCTGAGCCTGATGCCCCCATGATGGCGATAAAATCGCCATCTTCAATTGTGAGCGAAATGTCACGTAGGGCATAGATGATATTCTCCCCCATCTGATACTTTTTATGGATGTTTTTAAGCTCAAGCATATCTTCCACCTAACGTGTATTGCGACGATATCTGGCCGGACTAAAAGGATTTCTGTTTTGTGGAGGACCATCTGTCGGGGCCTTAATTTCGGCCACCAAAATTGTTTCACCTTCGACCAGGCCCTCGATAATTTCGGTGCGTTTACCGTCAGTGATCCCGACTTGAACTGGTATTTCACGGGGTTTTTTTCCCTTAATGTCTTTCACCATAACGACATATTTGCTATCCCGCACGCGCAAAGCTTCACTAGGAACCGTGAGAATATTTTCCTTGGCAGTAACGAGAAACGTGACATTTGCCGTCATCCCACTTCGCATGAAATCCGGTGTATCTTGCGGCAGAACATCAACAATATACGTAGTGACGTTATTCACCGTTTTGGCATCAAAGGCAATCTGATCAACATAGGCCTTAATGTTATTCTCGGGGTAGGCATCGAGTGCAATTGTGGCCTGCTGTTTTAGTCTTACTTGAGCAATATCCGTCTCATCAACTTGTGCTTTTACGGTTAAGCGATCCGACATGACAAAAACTGAATCGACGTTGGTAAAAGTCTGTCCAGATTCGACATTCCGAAGAATGATTGTTCCATTTATCGGCGCAAAAATCGGTGTAGGTTTGTAATTGTCTTCCCATTTTTTTAACTCCTCAGCACCCAGCGCACGCGCGGCATCCAAGAGGGCAGCGCGCTCGGTTGAACTCATCCAGGCCAGGATTTGTCCCTTTCTGACTTTTTTTCCTTCTTCCACCAGGACTTTTTCAATCCGTCCTGCGATTGGGGGTTTAATTTCAAGACGGTTCTCGGGTTGCACCGTTCCCGTTGCGAGAATTGTCACAGCTACATTTTCCCGTGTAACTCGAACTTCCCGATAGCTGATTTCAAGACTGTTCTTTTTTTGATAAGTAAACACCGAAACAGCAACAACTACGATTAGTAAGAGGATAAGAATGATCCAAAGCTTTTTTCTTGATGGTGGTTTTTTTATTTGATCAATCACCGGATAACTCCTTTGCCTTGGGACTGTTGCCAAGCTGCCTCTGTCTTTGTGCGATCACGCTGTGCTTGCAAGACAGTTTTCTCACGAACGATCAGATCATTTTCGATTAAATCCCAATCCTCGAAGCTCATAAGTCCGTTATTATATTTACTACGCGCGATCTCAGCGCGTTTGAGTGCTGCCTGCTTGAAACTTTCATCAACTTTCAGTTTTTCTATTGCTTCAACATAGGCTGTGTAAGCTTGCTTAAGTCTCGTGAGCGTTTGCCGGTCACCATTTTCTCGACTTGCTCTCGCCACCGCAAACGTTGCCACGGCACTCTTGGTGCCATAATAATCTTTACCACCTCCGAATAATGGAAATGAGAGAGTCGCTCCAATAGTTCTATTTTCATTTTCAGGAAACCATTCCGAACCAACTCTTCCCGTGCTGGCGCTCAAACTTAAAGTTGGAAAAAAACCTGAACGGGCCGCCTTTATTCCTGCATCTGCAGAGTCTTCCTGCGCCATAAATTGATGATGATCTGGAGTTGATAGCATAATTCGGCGGAAATCGGGAGCTTCCGATAATGTTTCCAGTGTTACATCCTCGTCCAAAGTTAGCTCCAGTTCTTCATCTCTTCCAAGCACCCGAGAAAGTTGCGCTTGTGCCACTTGGATATTATTTCGCGCCTGAAGTATTTCATAGTGGCCCTGGTTCAGGTAGGCCTTAGACAGGAGCACCGAGCCTTTATTTTCTCTTCCCCCCAGGAATCGAAGTTGCACCAGTTTTAAATTGTCTTCGCGGCGTCGAATAATGTCTTGCTGAAGGCCGAGAGAGCGCTGAGCAAAGAGCAATTCTGCATAGGCGGATTTTAGGTCAAAGCTTAGCTTTGCTTTAATAGCGACCAAATTGGCTTCTTGACTCCTGAGCTGTGCCGCTGCCTGAGCAACTTTTGCGTTATCTTGGAGGCCGTTAAACAAGGAGTAGTTGGCCGATAATGTCGCACTATACCTGTGCTGATTGTCAGTGGTCTGGCGGGAAAAAAGAGTGCCGCCCTCACTCTCGTTATAATCAAAGGAACCAGTCACCAATGGGAAAAAACCACTATAAGCGCCTTTGGCGGAATATTGATTCGACTCAAGAGACTGATAGGCAGATTTCAATTCCGAGTTGTTTGACACGGTTTCTTCTACACACATCTGCCAAGAAAGCTTTTCTGCTGCATGCACGGTCCGGAATATTCCAAGTATCAAGATGAACGATATGAGAGGGCCTCGAAAAAGCACAGCATTTTCCTCCAAGATAGTGAGAACAATGGTTGCTGATCTTTCAACAAAAGGCAGTGATAAATGAAGTCTTCCATAGGCATTTTCGCTCATCTTTGGCGATGAAATAATGTCTATAAATCGACTTGCAATTCTTTTGTATAGCAGGACCCGCGGGGAGTAGTGATTGAACTATAGAGGGAAAAACTCTCCACGGGAAAACTGGCGGCGGAAAATAAAGAATAACTTTGCAAGAATGGTACAATCTGTTCAACTGGAACATTGTCCAGCCGTGCCAAAGTAATATGGGGATGAAAAGATTGGCCTGGATCTTCACCGAAATCGGTCAGAGCTTTGCGAATTTTTAACGCTAACGATTCCAGATCTGCACTAGGTCCAAGTCCGGCCCACAGGACCTTGGCGGTCTTTCGATGGGCGAAGTATCCAACGCTTTTGGGAACCAAGCTAAAAGGTTCGTGCTCGATTTCTTCAAGTCGTTTCACAATCTCCTGATATTCATAGTTACGAACCTCGCCAAGGAACTTCAGGGTTATATGCATATTTTCAGGCGGGGTCCAACGAGCATGCTTCAAGTGAATTCTTAGCAGGGATAATTCCAGTTTGAGTTGCTCGGGAATATCTATGGCAACAAAGAGTCTCATTGTCGTAATTATAACAGCTTAAAACCAATCTGACTGTGAGTAATATTTTCAAAACATTTGAAATAGAGTGCTCGCGGAGTAAAAGAGACGGGTATTATATTCTAGTGAGGCCCAATATGAAAATCATCATCGCAGCGCTATTACTTGTTTCTTCCTTGGCAACTTTGTCTGCCGAAGTACACTCTATGAAATGTACCATGGAGTCTTATTATTTGAATTTCACTAAAGATATTGTTATTGATCTAAAAAATCCTGATTTCCTTGGCAACGGACCAACACAGAATGGTGTTGAATGGGAGATAGCTTGGTCGCAAACTGAATGCGAAGACTCGACATCTCTTTTCTTTGATCTCAAAGAATACAAAAAATTTCTTGAGAGAAAAGAAAAGTCAATTTTCGGTCGTCTTGAACATTCTGAACCGGCCATGACTATCAATGCTGAAGTTGAATGCCAGGCCATCTAGTCGCCTCTGACACCCTCTAGAGTTTGTGCTTTTGATAAATCTGCAAGGCACTCGGCATGAGTTCATTCAGTCGTTCCTGACGTTGACGATTAGTGGGGTGAGTGGAGAGAAAACCAGGTCCGCTTGATCCCGTTATTTCTTCCATCCGCTGCCATAGGACAACTGCCTCCCTTGGATCAAATCCCGCATTCGCCATAAGCACGAGCCCAATTTCATCGGCTTCTGATTCATTGCTACGGCTATATGGCAAAATGAAAGCAACGGTTGTTCCCACACCCAAGGCGGCAAGCACTAACTGGCGTTTTCCTTTTGGTAATTCACCGAAGGCCGTCACGGTCAGAATTCCCATCAACAATTCTTGTCCGATTTGCGCGCTCATTCTTTGTCCTCCATGCCGGGCCATCGCATGGGCAATTTCATGCGCCAAGACAGCGGCGACTCTGGCCGGAGTATTGGCGACCTTGGCCATTCCCGAATAAAAACCGACTTTCCCTCCGGGGAGGCAAAAAGCATTGATTTGTGAACTTTCAAAAACATTAAATTCCCACTCGAAATCTGACCGTCCCGCCACTCTTGCCAATCGTTGGCCAATGATTTTGACTTGTTCCGCTAACTCGCTCCTGTTATTGACCTTTTCATGTTTAAGGATGTCTTTGTAGGCCTTTTCTCCCAAGTCATTTTCTTCCGCAGGCGATGTAATAATGAATTTTTTTGTTCCGGTTATGGGAGTGGTGGCACAAGAAATTAGAAAAAATGTGAAAATTAAAAAAACCTTGTGTGTCATCGCTATCTCTTCATGCTCTCACGCGCCTTTACAAGAGAAATTTCCAGAGATTTCAGTTCTTCCTGAAGACGCTTTATCTCGGGTGCGTATTTTGCTTGTCGTTCTTCCATGGCCTGATTTAATTTTTCAAACTGGGCCATATATTCTTTAATTTTCTTTTCGATCTCTTGCGCCTTTTGTTTTAGATCAACAATTTTGATCGGAAGCTCTTTCTTTTCATCATCCAATGCTGTTATTTGTATAACGATTTTCTGCAACTTCACTTGTACTGTTTGCTTTTCTGAATCAGGGGCTTGTGTCAGATCAAGAAGTTGTAATTTATCATCCAGATTCAACTTCAATTTAACAAGTGGAATTTTTTTGTCATCAAGAGATTTGCGAATGGCATCCTTATTGGCTGACAAATGCTGGATTTCAATTTCGTACTCTTGTTGGCGTTTCTCAGCTTCTTCAATGGCCTTTTGTGCAAGCGTGATTTTATTGTTAATTCCATCAAGATCATCGTTAAGTTTTTTCAAGATGATCTTCGTCTGATCTATATTCTGTTCGATTCCCTTAAGCTTCGCTTCCTTTATCTTCTTGGCCTTGGCCAAAAGCTCCTTACCAGTTTGCGATACAAGCGTCTCTTCTCCTGGGATAGCTTTAAATTTACGCTCTTTGGTGAAGTACACGATTTGAGCACCAAAGCGAATACAATCCCCTTCTTGCAGCTCGATTTTTTGATTCGCCGGAACTTGGATACCATTAACAAAAGTTCCAGTTGCCGAGCCATTGTCCATGATAAAACCCTTATCCCCTTCTACAATAAATTGCCCGTGAATGGCGGCGAGGCTTTGGTCATCAGGAAATGAAACATCAGCTTCGGTTCGACCAAAAGAAAAAGTGGCGGTTAGATCTATCTGCTCTGCACCGATTGTTTTAAATAACAATCTCATTGTATTAGATTACCATACAAAAAAATCTAAGTAAGGCTCTTTTCAAATTGAAATTGGGTAATTTCTGATTTTGTTCCAAGCCGTATCGGGGGTCCCCAAAATCCTGTTCCCTGGTTCACATAGATCCACATTCCCATATGGTCATTCAAACCCTTCACATAAGGATAAATAAGTTTGACCACCCAGGTCCAAGGATGGAACTGACCGGCATGGGTGTGTCCGGAAAGCTGGAGATTAAAACCCGCCTTTCGCGCCTCATCGCATTTCAGCGGCTGATGTGACATTAAAACCGAAAGATCGGCTTTTCCACGGACATGAAAAATTGCACGATGAGGGTCTCCTTTGACAGGAGAGGTGCGATAATCCGGAACTCCTCCAATTAAGACTGTGGCATTTCCAACTTGCAAAAAATCATTTTCATTTTCGAGTATCTTGATTCCCAATTGTTTTAAAAATTTCATCCATTCATCATGCCCCGAATAATATTCATGATTGCCGGACACAAAATATGTGCCATATTCAGACTTGAGATGCGATAAAACCTCAATTGCGCTACCGATCTGTGAAACTCTCCCATCCACTAAATCTCCGGTAATGGCAATCAAGGAAGGTTTTAATTGATTGACCCTCGATACCAGATCTTCTAAAAACTCTCGACCAAGCAACGGGCCGATATGAATATCCGAGATTTGGACAATTTTAAAATTTTTCAGATCGTCAGGCATCATTTTAAGCGGAATTTTAATGTCAAAAATTGTGGGAGGTTGCATGTTGACGATTCCACCTACAGCAGTGCTAACTCCACTCAAAGAAAGAATTCCCATATTAAACATCTGAGTCAGAAACAATCTGCGTTTTGGATCTAAGGTTTCGTAGGTCTTCTTTCTACCAAGCCAAAGAATTTTTTCCGCAATGGCCGCGGCAAAAAGATACACCGTGGTGAAGGATAATAATCCCATGAAGAAGAAGTAAAAATTCATTATCTCTCGACGTCCGGTAATCTTGGCGATAGCAGGAAAAATTCGGTAAATCCAAGGGGGAAGGATTAAAAAAGCAAAAAACAAAATCAGACAAATCCGCAGAATCTTTTTCAATCGTTTATTTTGAATAGGTTTAACAAAGCGATGATAAAGGCCCGAGAACACCAGGGTACACAAGAGGACGAATACGCTAATATAGAGAATAAGCCTCATATTTTTAGACCCGAATTACATTACCAGCTACCATAAACTTATCTCCACCTAGATGATGGATCGTTTTTTGTGGTCTTTTTACAGGGTCAATCCAGACCTTGACGACTTCCAGGATAAAGAGATCGTATTTCTCCACCATCTTCATGTCGATAACTTTGCACTCGACATTAGCATAGCACTCACCAATGAGCGGGGCTTTGACTTTCGAAGCTGGAAGCGCTGTCAAACCATAGGTCTTGAATTTGTCTACTTCTTTGCCGGAACTTCTACCACAACTCACGGACTTGGAAGCCAATTTTACCGTAGGAATATTAATCACGCATTCCTTGGTACTTCTGAGGGCCTTAAACGAATAATTATCAGAGCTGATAACAATGGCAAGCTTGGGCGGGTCCGAGTCAATAACGGTATACCAAGACATGGCCATGATATTTGCTTTCCCTTTATTTGATGTAGTAACAAGAACCACTGGCCCGCTTTGCAGAAGACGATGTACCTGATTGAGGGGATATTCTTTTTTAGTTTTTGCCATGATTCCTCTCCTAATTAATGCGAACTCGACACAAATATAATTTTATATCTGGAGTTTTTATGAAAGGTTATCGTAATTTTATAGGGGCTGCAATTATGCCTTTCACATTATCATCTCTCTATCGCCAATCCACCAAAAGAAAAATAGGAGATTCCGTCTTCATCGTTACGAAATGGAATCACCTCACAATCATTGATAAGCTTGGCAAAATATTGGATATCCTTTGACGCTAAAAAAAATAATCTCATATTTATAAATTCATGCTATGAATAGCTATAGGAGGATTTTTATGGTGACAATTCAAATATACGAAGGCGCTTTATGCTGTAGCTCTGGCGTATGTGGAGTGAATCCAGATCAGCAATTGATCAGTTTTGCTGCCGATATTGAGTGGTTGAAAAAAAACGGTGCCAAAGTTGAGCGATTTAATTTGGCCCAGCAGCCTTTGGCTTTCGCTGAGAATCCCTTAATGAAAAAATTTTTAGAAGATTTTGGCCAAGAAGGATTGCCTGTAACGATCGTGAAAGGCGAGGTGGTATTATCCGGTCAATATCCAGACCGAGGCGAACTGGCTTCCTGGGCCGGCATCAAAACAGGTTTTACCAATATTAAACCTGTCGGGGGCGGATGCTGCTCCGGAGGCAATTGCTCATAATGAAATCTTTTCTCTTCCTTGAGAATCTTCCCTTTTTTTTGTTTTTTACAGGCAAGGGTGGTGTCGGCAAAACTTCTCTTGCATGTGCTACGGCGGTCTCCCTGGCCGACCAAGGTCTGCGAGTCCTCATCGTTAGCACTGACCCTGCCTCAAATGTGGGACAGGTGCTAAATACTGACATTGGAAACTCTATCAAAGTTATAACGTCAGTACCCGGGTTATCTGCTCTGGAAATCGACCCTCAAGCGACGGCACAAGCTTATCGCGAACGAATTGTAGGTCCTGTGCGCGGTGTACTTCCCGAAACAGTGGTTAAGAGTATTGAAGAACAATTATCCGGCGCATGCACCACTGAAATTGCCGCCTTTGATGAGTTCACTGCACTTTTAACCAATCCAACTTTACAGCAAAAATTTGACCATATTGTTTTTGATACTGCTCCCACCGGTCATACCATTCGCATGTTGCAACTGCCAGCCGCCTGGTCAAATTTTTTATCCGAAGGCAAAGGGGATGCGTCCTGTCTGGGCCCTTTATCAGGGTTGGAGAAACAGCGCTCAACCTATCAGAACGCTGTTCTTACTTTGACCGACCCAAAGCGCACGCGCATGATTCTAGTCGCTCGCGCGCAACATTCCAGTCTCCTTGAAGCGGCCCGCACTCACGAAGAATTAGCATTGATCGGACTCACTGGACAGCATCTTATCATCAATGGAATTCTTCCCGAAGATGAAACAAAAACCGATTCTCTGGCAAAGGCGCTTTGGCAGAGGGAGCAATCCGAACTGCGACAGATTCCTCTCGTTTTGCAAGGGATTCCTACGGATAAGATTCCCCTCCACCCTTTTAATTTGGTGGGCGTATCTTATCTACGCAAACTGCTTGCTAACCCAGCTCCAGGAATTCCCCTGAGCAAAACATTCCCCACGCTACCATCTGCGCCTGACCTTGCAGACTTAGTTGATAGTCTGATCAATCAAGGTCATGGTCTCATCATGTTAATGGGAAAAGGCGGCGTGGGCAAAACTACTTTGGCCGCTGCTATTGCAGTGGAAATCGCCAATCGTGGTTTTTCCGTCCATCTCACAACTTCTGACCCTGCGGCCCATCTCCACCAGACACTCGATGGAGCGCTCGATAACTTAATTGTCAGTCGCATTGATCCTCAAGTCGAAACCGAGAAATACCGCGAGTCTATTTTAGAATCTAAAGGAAAAAATCTGGACGAACATGGCCGCATGCTCTTGCAAGAAGATTTGCGATCTCCCTGCACTGAAGAAATAGCCGTGTTTCATGCTTTTTCGCGCATTATACAAGAGGCCAAGAAGAAATTTGTTGTGATGGATACCGCTCCGACGGGACATACTTTATTATTGCTGGATGCTACCGGTGCTTATCACAGAGAAATGGCCCGACAGACTGGTAGCACTGGCCAGTCATTTGCCTCCCCTCTCGCAACTCCACTGATGCAGCTTCAAGACCCACAGCAAACAAAAGTTCTAATCGTGACTCTAGCAGAGAACACTCCAGTGATTGAAGCCGCCAATCTTCAGTCGGAATTGCGCCGTGCGGGGATAGAACCTTGGGCCTGGATTATCAATAATTGTTTGGTCCTCGCTCGTCCCACCTCACCTCTGCTACAGCAACGAGCGCTTAATGAATTGCCACAAATAAATGAGATCATTACCAAGCATGCTACCCGCTATGCCGTCGTCTCTCTTCAATCCCTTCCTCCTATTGGAATCGAGCAACTGAAAGCATTGGCCCGGAGTTAATTTCTGTGACAAAGAAAAAAAGTGTGTTGTAAACTTAATGCATTCAACAGAGATTTAAAAATGAAATGCTTCATCCTTCTCATCCTTTTTATTGTGGAAGTCGCTTTTGCTGACGGCAATAGTTTGAGGACTATGGGGTATCTTGAACACCCCCTGACTGCAACCTATGATATCCTCAACGTCATTGCCGGTGATACACCTGCTCCCCTGACCGACGCCAAGGAAGATGACTGGAAAATGAGCGCCAAGCCCACCTATTTTAAGGTGAGCAAGCTTTTCTTTAGTGACGAGGGATCAGGTGGTGGAGCCGATTACCAAGGGCACAATCTTGAGGGTTATGCTCTGAGTATGGCATATGCCAAATCTCTCAACGACCGATGGCAAGTTTTTGCTATCCTCAATGCTCTTAAAGATAGTGGCCGAATCAACGGTCGAGTTCCAGGGCAGGATTCCAATGGCAATATTGCGACTCTCACTGAAGACAATATCATTCTCGATGGTACAAACTCGGTTGCCAATATGTCCTTTGGTTTTGGATTTGACACTATTGAAACACCCGAGCGATGGACGATCCCTGTATTTTTTGGAATTTTTGTTCAACGTTATAAAACCGATATGACCTCCACTTCACTCTCCTCCTTTTTTCCCTCGGCAACGATTAAAGGCGAAGGCTTCCAATATGGCGTGAGCATGGGCATACAGTTTAAACGAAGAATCGCTGAGAATTTTTTCATTACACCCTATCTCTTTGCAGGCATCCCCTTTAACGGGCCGGAACTTGAAGCCACTATTACGGATGATAAGGGGAATGTCGGCTTTGTGAATGGGACGAAAGAAACGGCTGAGCTGGATGCGTTACCATTTGCAACCATAGGCCTGAGCCTCGGATACACTCCATGGGGTTTGAGCTTTAATGCTTTAGGTCCCTTTTACTCGATCTACTCTGAAGAATTATTCAATGGTTTAAAAATCTCAACTTACTCGATCACTCTGAGCTTTGGTAATTAGCAGCAGGCAAATCAGCGAACATTAATTATTGCGTAATAAGCTTCGTTCTTCTTACGATTATTGATATCGTCATCATCGGCAATAAGAAATAATTTGTTAGCGGAAAGTGACGCAACACCCTCGATCTTGTGATCAAAGGCCAGAATGTGACCATCCCCGTCCTTAATAATTTTAGGCGCAAATTCTGCTCCTAACGATGTCACCCACAAATGGGCACCTAAGCCGCCTGTTTCATGACTGGTAGAAAGGTACAGCTTCTGATTAAAATGGTTAAATTCAAGACTTGAGAGGCCAACTGTCTTGCCGGTGGTTGTCTGGGCAAGCTCGCTAAAATCATAGGCAAGCTTGAGGTTTGATATTGTGAGGGCCTCATTTGAAATTTGATAATCGCCTTCAATGATCAGGGCAGCGTATTTGAAATTCTCGTCCGATACCCCTAACTCACGTATGCCAAACAAGATTTTATTTTCAGAAATGACGGTCATTCCCTCAACCTTATAATAAGGCACATGCAAAACTGCTTCAAACGCCTCTCGCAATACTAACGAGCTGAGAACATTCCCACGTAAAGTTGGATTGGCAACTTTAACATTTTCAGGATTATTAACCGGCCAGAAAACAATAGTGTTGTATTCATCCCTACTCCTCTGCTTGATTCGATCAAAGCCGGTGGTAGCAATAAAATATTTCCCGTCAGGAGTAATGGTTGAATCTTCGTATTTCATGGCCCTTTTAAAAATACTCTGTGTGTAATAAGTAGGAATAACTTCGAGATTTTCTAATGGGAGAGAAAATACCGGAGAACGATGATCTCCATTAATCGATTTATCATTGCCAAAAACCAATTTTTTCCCGTCAAAACTAACAAAGGATGGTTCGCAATAGGTGAAGCGATCGGGATTATTTGTGCGCGGAAGATTTTCCTCATCAAAACATTTCAGCAATCCGCTTTTCTCAATATAAGCACTATGGGCACACACCGTGCTCATACTTAAAGCGATGGCCATAAATAATGTTCTTGTCATAATTTCATGGGCGAATCTAGCATAAATTGCTTTAACTTCATTACTTAACTGAAATTATTTCAAACTTATAAGCCTTTATTTTTACGGGATATTCACACGATAGCTTCACCTATTGGCAAATTTATCCCCACCTAACCCGCAAATTTTTAAAACCTTATAATTAAATAAAATTCAAATAAAGGAGAACCTGTGAAAATTATCATCTTGATGATGGCGCTTTTGCTCATTCAGATTCAGATTGCCCAAAGTGCCGATGTCAATCTATTCAATCAGCGATTTTCTTTTAAGCGAAATTCCAATGGCGTCTTGGTTGCGGTAATTGACCGAAGCCTGATTGGCATGACTCAAAATTTAAAGGCACGTGATTTCATCCAGGGGACACTAGAAGAATTGATTCAATTATCTCAAGACCTCCGTGCACAAGGGCACGGCAGTAATTTATCACTGGTGATTCAAGATTTCTTGAGCTTGAACATCACACAAATGTCTCCTGAAAATAATCAAAAAACCGCTCGTGCGCTCTTAGCTTCGTTAGATACTGAAAAGTTACGACAGCTTATCAAACATCCCGAGTGGGAAAAGGTCTATGCCGCACTTGATTTTGAGGTCGGACAGATTGGGGACGACTATGCCATATTGGCCCGCCCTGATTCTCGTCTCTATTATTATAAAAGAAATCTATTTTCAGGAATTTCCAAGAGCATCACCTCATTAATTAAAAGCTTGCTCCCTTTTGGCGCGTGGATGGATATCGTTAATTTCCTTTCCAAGAAATTTATTGATACTCTTCATGAAAATAAAAAATTTCACAAGAACATCCTGCTCTATTATGTGCGCAATTTCAGTGCCGAAGAATTAGGACTTTCCGAATTAGAAGTTAAAAAGATTTTGTCTTCGCTCTATGACGATGAAATGCCCCTCTATGCCGTTTGGGATTTGTGGGACGCTATCCGGGATTGGCCGAGTTATGGCGAGGTCAGGCTCTGGAAGGCGATGAATAAAGTTGAGAAGGGCATAAAAAAATATAGTGGTAAATTTCGATCTCTGGACGAGCGCTGGGGTGACTATTACTATCTCGCCACTAACAAGAAAGGACATCGACTGGTGCTTAATTTCATGGACCCGGTTTATTATTTCACTCGCTTTCCAAGCGTTGGCATGTACCTGGATAAAAGATGGGCCAATATCTTAGAGCGTTCCCTCTATGAAGTCGTCAAATTGGCGGTCCGCTTTCTCCCTTGGGGATTCGTCGGTACGGTGGTTGATCCTTTGCTAAACATTCGCTACAAAGACCAAATCGAACATGAAGGGAGTTTACTCGCCTATCTCGAAGGCAATGACGAAGAATTCAGCTTGATACGTGATGTTGTTCGCCAATCTATCAATCCATTTATTATTCGCACAGGCACTCTGCACGACAGAAATGGAACTAACGATCAGCGAAGGCCCTCTCTGATGGGTGACTTTAATGGACTTCTGGATTACTAAAATCTCATTACAGAGAATCAACTGCGCATTTGGAATATGAATTCAAAGGAATAAAATCGGCGCCTACCGCGTAAAGATCATTTCGCTGGTAGGCCCAGTCTTGCTCACAGACTACTTCCAAACGTTGGTTACCGACAAAGACTTCTACACGTTGTTTTTTCTCGATGGGTGAGCGGCCATCGAGGGCCTTAATATCACGAATTCCTTCCGACTGGTCTTGAATCAGACGATCTAGAAAAGCAGAAAGCTGAGCATCTGATCCTGAATTTACTTGACCATTCAGGGTTAGATTTTTGCGAACTTTTTCAAACTTGCCTTTTTTCAAATCAACCACCACATCACGAACGAACTCTCGTATTTTAGACTCTTTTCCAGCAAACTTATTAGCGGCATTGCGATCAAAATCACCACAGTATAAATACTGATCAAAGACTAATTTTTCTTTAATCGTTTCCACAGTACACTCTTCCTCGGAAATATTGTTTTCAGCAGGTCCCTGGAAATTTGTTGAACGCATATTACGTGGTACTTCAAAGGCCTCAGCGATAAGCAAGGTACCTGTAATCAAACCGGCCTCAATGGCACGCATGCGATGATATTCATACGCAGACATGTAATAATGATGGTAATAGGGATTAGACACTCTATAACCGCGCCGGGTGACAATCGGCCCATAATAATAGGGATCGAGATGATCATAAGTGCTGATAACAATCACAGCTTTTTCATTATCCAGTGATTTAGCTGATGTAGAGTGTGGTTGATTATCATAATAAAGCGAGAGCAGCGTCAAATATATGGTGGCAACTCCGGCGGTGAAAAGACCTGCACCCACCAGTCCTTTTTTTACCGCAGTTCCAATTCTCAAGAAACGCTCGTCGGCATAGCGTATTTTTTGTAAATCGCATTTTTGGTATCGGCCTTGATTATCATAAACACGATTGGTACTAAAAGTGAGCTTGTTCATATCAAACTGATCGTGGGCGAAATCTTTTAAGCCTAACTCTTTTTGAGTGGAATTTTTTAACTCTTGGGTGAAAATACCATTTTTCATTTTAAAACCGACATGGCAATCACTGGCCAACACAGTGCCGGAATAAAGCATAGAGCAAATAGATAAAACCGAAACAAGTCGTTTCATAAAATCTCCATCACCTTTCAAAACAAGATCGCGAACCTTAGCTTAATAATGATATAAGTAATACTCCTCGGTATTTTTTACAGGGCACACGTAATGGAAACTTCAAACGCGACAACATATGACGTGATTATCATCGGTGCCGGTGCCGCTGGCATGATGTGCGCTATTCAAGTGGGACGAAGAGGCCGCAGCGTTTTGGCCATTGATCATGCTCACTCTTTGGGAAAAAAGATCCTTATTTCCGGGGGAGGTCGCTGCAATTTTACCAATCTCGGCGCAAATTCAGCTCACTATCTTTCTGCCAACCCACATTTTTGCAAATCGGCCTTATCGCGTTTTCCTCCAGAACGTTTTATTGAAATGGTGCAGGGACATCAAATCCCTTTCCATGAAAAAAAACTCGGACAGCTTTTTTGTGATCACTCGGCCCATGATATTCTCGAAATGCTTAAACTCGAGTGCCAACAAGCGCAGGTAAACTTTCAATTGGGATGTAAAGTTCTGCATCTCTCTGAACTTAAGGAAGAAGATCAACGATTCCAAGTACAGACCGACCAAAGCCATTTCATTTGTAACTCATTGGTCATTGCGACTGGAGGCCAATCATATCCCAGTATTGGCGCTAGTGACTTTGGTTTTGCAGTTGCACGCCAATTTGGACTAAATCTTATTGAGATCGCTCCGGCACTTGATGGTTTTGTATTTGCAGAACCGGAGCTTAGTTTGTTTCGAAATCTTTCAGGTATTTCTCTTGATTGCGAAATCACAGCACTCAACTCCTCACGCCCTATTACTTTTAGAGAAAGTCTACTTTTTACTCACAAAGGTCTGAGCGGTCCGGTCGCTCTACAGGCCTCACTTTACTGGCGTAAAAACCAAATTATTCGCATTAATCTAGTACCAGAAATAGACTTGCTTGAATGGATTTTAAATCAAAAGAAGAAAGGCAATCGGTCCTTAGTCAAAACAGTGCTTGGTCAACTCATTCCCAATCGATTGGCGGAACAACTATGCCAGCAGTATTTTCCGACTCCCCTTCCTTTGCCACAAGTCCCGGAAAAAGAACTCGCGGGATTTTGTCAGATGCTGCAAAATTGGCAACTCACACCAAGCGGAACGATAGGTTATACCAAAGCTGAAGTGACTCGAGGTGGAGTAGACACCAACGAACTTTCTTCCAAAACCATGGAAGTTAAAAAACATCCCGGTCTTTATTTCATTGGAGAAGTCGTTGATGTTACTGGCCAACTTGGCGGCTACAACTTCCAATGGGCCTGGTCTTCGGGATGGGCCGCGGGGCAAAGTGCTTGATCGAGATCACAAATTTCCCATTGTAGTATTCTTCTACACTAAGATGATAAAATAGAGTTTTTGGGGGGGATTATGATTCGTCTTCTTTTGTATCTCTTGTTAGTTTCTTGCACCACTCTTGGCAAAAACACTCCCCAATTCACTGGAAATAGAAAGGTGGCTTCACAAGAAAAATATGGCGTTTTAATTTTGTCAGATATTCATCTTTATGCTTCTACTAACAATAAAAGGCCTAGTATTGTACCACTCAAATTTCAAAAACTGTTAGAAAAATTAGAAATCTTTGTAGGGGAAAATAATATTAAATTTTTAATTCTTCTTGGTGATTGCACTAGCGGAAATGTTGGCGATCAATATTCATTAAGAAGCGTGACAGTGTGGTGGGATAGACTGAAGGAATCCCTCCAACCCTTAATGCAAAAAGGCTTGAGGATTTTTCCCGTAGCAGGGAATCACGATTATTACACCCAAAACCACAGGGATGGTTATAGATATGCATGGTGCCTCTTTGTAAGCGATCCCAAACTTTGTCCATATAGCACCAATCCATATGATTATGATAGTGAATTCAATCTCTCCGCGCCAAAACCTGAGTATTACTCATTATCCTATAGAAATTTGGATTTATTTTTTCTCCACGCCGTTGACTATAGCATCAGTAAAGAGCAGGAAGCTTGGTTGCAAAGTGCGACTCAGGCTTCCAAACAAAATCAACATACCAAATTGGCCTTCGGGCATGTAGCGCTTTACACCAGAATGATCGAAAAACCCTTCGCCGCCTTTGGGAATAAAGTTTCCAGTCTTTTACGTGCCGGCAATATCCATCACTATATGAATGGTCACGAACATTATTTTTGGGATGAATTTATTGGTGAGACAAAATTCCGCCAAACTATCGTGGGAACAAGTTCAGGAACATATAATTATGCCCCTCATCTTCGCAACTATGAGCGTTTCTGCAAAAAAAAGAATTCTGACGGTCTCATAATTTGTGAGATGGAACCCGAGCACACACAATTCCTAACTCGCCCAAGTGACAGAAAGCAAATTTATAAACAAATGTTTGTACACTTAGAGATTGATCCGGATCATAATAGCTATAAGCTAAATCCTTATGCTTTCTATGACGATGAGATCGTATCTTTTAATGATCCCGTATTATAATGCCTTTTTCATTCCTTCGTGGCTTGCTTCAAAACCAAGCGTTTTATAAAAGCGAATGGCATTTGTGCGCACCTTATTGCTCGTGAGCTGAATGATTCCACATCCCCTTTCTCGTGCGCGCTCAACGGCAAAAGTAAGCAGTTTCTTTCCAATGCCCCTGCTTCGCACCGTAGAGGAGACCCGCACACCCTCCACCTGTGCCCGCTTCATTCCCTGCATAATGAGACCGGGAATATAAGTAAGCTGAAGAACCGCAACCACTTTCTTATTCAAAAATGTACCTACAATAATTTCATTATTTACATCTGCCTCGATTTCCTGAAATGCCCTGACATATTCCGGTGTAGGGATATCAGAAACTACTTCCCCTACTCGGGCAACAACATCTTCCGCCAATAAAGCGATAATCTCGGGCAAATCTTCGATCCGCGCTATCCGAAATTCAAGCTTATCCATCTGTCCCCCTCTTGATATAACTTACAACGGACGTAGCAACAAAACTATCAACGAAATAACCATAAACTCACTTTCCAATAGCTTTTTTGATGATATACTTGTTGGGCCTTATCAACATAACAAGGAGTTTCACATGGCCAAGGGCGCAGACAGAGGACAAGACAAGGGAAAGGCAAAAGGTAAACCCAAACTTACAATCAAAGAAAAACAAGATCGCAAAAAAGAAAAAAACAAACTGAAAGGCAAATAGTCTCTTTTGCCTGTTTGCAAGAATAAAAAGAGCAAGTCATGACTTGCTCTTTTTTTATGTCGATTTTAAGATATTGGCCTTCTTAAATAAGTACCAACCAAAAAAGATATTGGAGGGGGGTGACAACAAGAGCGTCCCCCATGCAAACCAAGTGGCGGTATCACTAAAAGCAAGATAGGCCCAATCACTAAAAACTTCGGATAAACGCAATCCCGCAACGATCACCAGCCAAAGATAATTTTGCCTCCATTTAAACAGTGCAATAGTTTGAAAAAGGGCGAAGGCCAGCCAGATGGCGGCAGTTCTTCGGAGCAAACCATAAGTTTCAAGATAATCGGTACCATGAAAGATTTCGCACCAAAAATCAGGAAAAAAGAAAGCCGCTATAGCAAGCACTACATCCAGGGCGATGAGAGAAAAAAGCAACCAATTAATTGAATTTTGCTCTTTGATAGATAATTGCATGGACAATATTATTTGATTATTACTCTGACATGTCTAGGTTTTATGCTTAAATTATAGTTGTGATGAGAACAATATACTGTACAGATGCAATTGAATGGATGAAGGCAAGCCCAATACTCACTGGTTGTTCAATTGTGGCCTCCATGCCCGATGTTTCTGAATTCCCCAAGTTTAGTCTTGATGAGTGGAAGGTGTGGTTTATTCAAACTGCCTGCCTGATTATGTCTCGTTGTCCGGATGAAGGTGTGATTTTATTTTATCAGACTGATATTAAAGTCGATGGCATTTGGTTGGATAAAGCTTACCTGTGTCAAAAGGCAGCAGAATCCTCTGGGCATTCACTCCTCTGGCATAAGTTAGTGTGCCGTGTTCCAGCGGGAGTTATTACCTTCGGCAAGCCGTCCTATACTCATCTCCTGTGTTTTTCTAAAGGCCTAAGTTTAGATTTGTCCAAATCAACGGCCGATATTATCCCTGAAATCGGCGAAAAAACCTGGCAGCGCGGAATGGGCCTCAAGGCCTGCCTCTTCATGGCCCAATTTGTTGCCGAACAAACAAATACCAAAACGATTGTTCATCCATTTTGCGGAGAGGGTAGTATGTTGGCAGCGGCCAATTTTATGAATCTGCGAGCGATTGGAATTGAACGAAGCCAAAAACGTGCGGCAAGGGCCGACAGGATAAACATTGCCAGTGATGGTAGCAGTTGGGTATGGCGAGAAACTTAAACCAAATCAAAAATAATAAATTCTGAATTGTTCGACCATTGCAACATAAATTCATTGATCTCAGAGAGAGCAGCACCATCACCGGCATTAAGTAACTGTTCTTTAATTTTTACTTCACCTTTGATGACCTGAATCCATTGATATTCGAATTGACCTTTAAACAAGCTTTCACCGGCCAATTTACACTTCCCAACATAGACATCGGTATCTTGATGAATTGTAAGAGAATCATCACGACCATGATGAGATGCCACTAAAACAAGATTGTTTTTTGCGAAGGCCTGAGAAAATGATTTCTGACTGTATCCCGGCCGATAATTATTCTTGTCGGGAACAATCCAGATTTGGAGGAGATGGGTTGTTTGATCTCGTAATGGATTATATTCGGAATGGGTAACACCTGTACCCGCACTCATGCGCTGGACTTCACCAGGCTTAATCACGGAAGAATTACCCATGCTATCTTGATGTTCCAAAGCACCCTCTACTACATAGGTAATGATCTCCATATCACGATGGGAATGCATGGGAAAACCAGACTCGGCCAAAACACGATCTTCATTGATAACGAGAAGAGTTCTAAAACCGAGATATTTGGAATCATGATAATTTGCAAATGAAAAGGTATGCTTTGTCTGCAACCAACCGTGATCTGCATACCCACGTTCTTCAGATTTTCGAATCGTAATCATGCGTTTCACCCTTTTTCTAACCTTAGGGCAAGCATATAAAGAAGTCACGTCGACAACAGTGAGACGGCCGTGGTGCTTTTTGCGATCCTAGTTGCATTTGCTAAGGGCACGTTCAATTCCTTCTTTGATGTAATAAGGAGATTCTTTCTTTTGCATGCCGCTTAAAAAAGTACACGTTTCTTTAGTTAATTTTTTGAACTCACACAATTCATGAATCACAACTAAATGATGACGCGTATTTGTTTTCTTAAGTTCTGCTACCCAAAAAGGTTCCAAGTGACTACCAAGTTGATCACGCACATACTGCATACTCACTCTGGAGCTAAGGGCCAACTCGACAAGAGCTTGCAAGGCCTCTTTCTTTTTTGTTGGAATAGCTGCCAGTGCTTCTGCAGCGCTTTTGAGCAGCGAATTTGTATCTTCAATTTTGCCAGACATGGCATCTTGAATGCACTGAAAAATTTCATTCTCGAGTTTCGCCGCCATTTTGGGCATCTTTATTAAAAGCTCCAGCGCATTTTCTCTCTTCTCTGATTTTTTGGAGGAAAGAAGCTTTTGAAAACGTTCTTTGTTTGGAACGAGATCTCCACAGTCGATTTGATATTCGATGCATAAGTTAGTCCGGGACTTAATTTCATAATCATGGCGGGTTATAATAACATTCTTTCCAAGTGTCTCTCCTGTTTCTTTAAAGAAAGTTTGGCGATTTGCTTCATAGGATTTTATCTTTTTAATATCTTCATCTTCCTCATCGTCAAGCTTGCTTATCTCACTTTTGAAACTTTCTATAAAATCGATAATCTCTTTTCCAAGTTCGTAGCTTGGTTCAGACTTTTGTACATTTTCTGCCATGAGATGAGTGAGTGTGGCCTTTAATTTTATATCACCAGCTTCCCGATAAAGAGTTTCAAGTCCACTATGCAATTTTGCCGAATTGGTTCGTTTCAAATTATGTCTAAATTTCTCATACGCATAAACGGCTGCCCATGGGTTTTCTTTCGATTTATAACTCTTCAGCGAGCGCAAAAGCTGCTCCATACCAAAATCAAAATCAATCGTCATCGGCCTTCCAACTTTTCCATCCAAAATCCATTTTACCAACGTATCAATGCGATCTTTTTCTTTGGATTGTTGTTTGGAATTACTGGGCTCCACAAAAAATATCTTTGGCAGAAGTCGATAAAGGTAATTTTTATTGGTACGAGCGATAAGCTCCAAACATGTCTGCCATTCATGGTCTTCCATCTGTCCCATGCTGTGAAAATAATCAAGAATGGCATAGGCCCGTTCGTCAGCTGAAGGGTCCTCAATTCCTCTCATACTATTCATGAGAAAGTTAATGTAGGTGCTATGCTTGACTCCATTGCGTGCGAAAATATACATAATTTTATAGTGGATGCCAGCACATAATCCATCGTAAGGAATTTTGACCGCTTCATTTACCATATTCTCAAGTTTATCTTGGCTTGAGATATCCAACATGGCACTTGATAGCGGTTTCAAATCCGACATGCACTGTGGTTTTGTTTTAACTTCCCCGTTATCAATTTTAATCAAATCACGGGGATCAATCTTGATGGTCACATCAATCTTGGCCTGATCTGGCTTAAGAGTCGCTCCTCTTACAAAATGAGTTCGCCTCTTTGTTTGTGCAATAATGGCCTTAACGGCACGATAACATTTGAACTTTTGCCCTTCTTTTTTACAATCGTTGCGCTGAGGCTCAATCAGTGTTTCATTAGTTTTACAATCTATCGAACGTTCACAAATCGAATCGAGTTCGTCAAAAGCCGCCTGCAGTGCTTTTTTCCGCGCTTCATCTTCCGAAGCGGCTTCACCAATCCCACAAGAGGTAATGATGTTATCCATTTTTTCACTGGCCACTTCCTCACAAAACCATTTTGCATTCGCCGTTAAAGAAAGGGTCAGGAAAGAAGACACAAGAAGCATTAACTTAGACATTGCTTTATCCCTCTGAAAAATTGAAGCGACCAGTAATTTTATGTAAGAGTCTTATTCCTGCCAAGTTTAGAGTGAACAATGGGCATGGCGTTACACTATTCAGAACGTTTTTGATCATGCTATCTTTCAACTATGAACACTGCAAATTATTTTGATTTTTGTAAGGAATGGCTGGACGCTTGGTCAGGTAATCGGCCTGATTTTCTTTTATCTTTTTATTCCGAAAACGCCTACTACCAAGATCCCGCCCATCCCAATGGCCTTCGCGGCCATCATGAAATACTTTCGTATTTCAAAAAACTCCTGGCAAAAAATCCTAACTGGCGTTGGGAATGCCAGGAAATTTTTTCTACTGAAAAAGGTTTCACTCTCAAATGGTGCGCGCATATCCCTGGCCTAAATCCCATAATCGGATTAGATAT
Organism: Bdellovibrio sp.; assembly: GCA_016187935.1. GTDB lineage: Bacteria > Bdellovibrionota > Bacteriovoracia > Bacteriovoracales > Bacteriovoracaceae > GWA2-49-15. Next base: position 79,539 of record JACPIU010000010.1, on the reverse strand, counting down.
TGTGGAAATTACTGATAACCAAATTACACGCAATGAAGTCTACTTTGATACAGCTCTCATGCGACCGGGTGTGACGAGATGAAGTTATTGATTATTGGAGGCTCAATTTTTCTTGGACGTCATCTCGTTACAGAAGCACTTAGAAAAAATCATGAAGTCTGGATTTTTAACCGGGGCCAATCGGGGCCGATTCCATCGCCTGTTTGTCATGTTCTGCAAGGCAATCGTGAAAGTCAATCTGATCTCAAGAAATTATCAACCATGAAATTCGATGCCGTCATCGATACCTGTGGATATGTTCCGCGCGTAGTTCGTACCGGACTTGAAATTCTCAAGGACATAGCTCCACATTATCTTTTCGCTTCGACTATTTCCGTTTACGCAAATCCCCTTGCAAACGCAGACGAAACTTCGCCGCTCATGACTTCAAGCGATCCGCAATCTGAGGATGTTCAAAAACATTATGGGGGATTAAAAGTCTTATGCGAAAACGCTGTCAGGACATATTTCCCAAATCGCAACACCAATGTCCGTTTGGGATTCTTGGTGGGACCTTATGATCGAATTTACCGTCTCCCTTATTGGCTTGAACGTTTGGCGGCAGGAGGCGAGGTCATCGCCCCGGGCAATCCTTCTGATCCGTTCCAATGTATCGATATCCGCGATGCTGCCGCCTGGATGGTTTTATGTGCTGAGAAAAAAATCGCCGGAGACTTTAACGTCACCGGTCATGTTCTCCCTCTAGGGAATTTATTAAATACCTGCAATCAAACCTTGGGTGATAAAGCGCAACTTACCTGGATTCCACACTCTTTTCTCAGAGATCAAGGAATCACGGCCTTCGATGAAATCCCCTATAACATTTCCGATGAAGAACGTGGCGCTGTCCAGATAAGCATCGCCAAGGCCCTGGCAAACGGACTCACTTTTCGAAGTCTTACGGAAACTATTTGCGACACACACGCATGGCTAGCAAAAGAAGGATTTTCGGTGATTGCCAAGGCCGGGGAAAAAATAAAGGCGAGAATATCGAGAGCGCGAGAACTGGAAATTCTGGAATCATACAATAAAATCAGCAATTTACATATTGCTCATAAGTTTTAATCATACCAAACAATTATAAATAATAAGTTTTCCTTTCATACAACTCGGTTTAAGTTGCGCCAACTTAATGACTGACAAGGGAGATCATTTATGAAGAATTTTATAATCACAATATTGTTTTTTTTCTGCAGCTTCAATGGCGCTAGCGCCACCAGTCTTCACCCTGATACCTTCTTACAAGTTGCAGATTTAGTCACCTGGGATTTTGATGTCGACAGTCATCTCCGCAACCTTGATGTGACTGGCGGTAAAGTGGCGGTCAACCCCGTCTCCAAAGTTGCCAGCGTTACTCTCAATCTGGCCGATAATTGTCCCGTCAATGCTTACTGCTTGGTCTATATTCCAGAATTCAAGATTGAACTCCCTATCACCAACATCAGCAAAGATCGATGCGGCGTGATCACTTACGTGGCCGAGAAAAATATGATGCCTGTTGATGGGGCCTACAAAAAACTTGTAATTAAGGATACGTCATTTTCCATTTGTGAAATGTTCTATGCCGCTGCAACGATGATTAGTTATGAAGAAACTTTTGTCAATCGCATTGAACATCGAACTGAAAAACATTATTCGCGCATGACCGCTGAGAAGTTGGAATCTGCCTTTTCTCGCTAACAACGACGCATGACAAATCATTTCAAAGGGGGCCTTTTGGTCCCCTTTGTTTTTACATTTAAATCATTTCAGGTTAGATTTTTTGCTTAACTCATGGGAGATCATGTGGAAGCAAAAATCACTTGGAAAAATAAAATGCAATTTGAGGCCGATAACCGAGGCATGAAAACGATTATAGATGCCTTTTCGGAATTTGGCGGAGACAATCAAGGCCCAACTCCCAAAGAATTACTCTTAAATGCCATTATGGGTTGCAGCGGTATGGATGTGATTTCCATACTGACGAAAATGCGGCAAGTGCCAACTTCTTTTTCCATAAAGGCCTTGGCCGATAAGACCAAAGAACCCCCTACCCATTTCTCACGCGTTAATATTCGTTATGACTTGACTGGTGAAATCGAAGCAGAGAAAGCACTCAAGGCAGTCACCAGTTCTATGACAAAATATTGTGGCGTCAGTTTCATGGTCGCCAAAAGAGTTCCCATCTTTTATGAAGTTTATTTAAACGATCAAAAGGTGGGAGAAGGTCAAGCCTTCCCAGGATAATTCGAAACATGCGCTTATTTTTTTATACAATGATTTGCCTGTGTTACACTTTTGCAGCTTACAGTGAAATGATTGCCTATCATAAACGTTCGCGAGGAAGTTTATCCAATGACAATCCTTTCAGCTATTATATGAATGCAACGTTTGATACAGTTCAAAATCCTGATTATTTTTCCCAAAAGGGAATTTACAAGCGTCACTCACTTGTTTGGCGAAGAATTTCCAAACCCCATGATAATATCAAAAAAGATGGTGGTTACGATAAATTGTTTGAGGATGAGTTTTTGGGCAAAAGGGCCGTGCCCAATTACACTCTTCACGTCATCGGAGCAGGCTACGATTTTAGGCGAATGAGCGAGTGGTACGAGGCCCATGAAGTCTCCTATCCATACGCATGGGGAGTAGCGACTATTGTGGCGGCTGAAATCGGTAACGAAGCACTCGAAAGTTCCAATGAAAGCGATATTAATTCTCATGATCACATTGCAGATCTCTTTTTTTATGATACCGCGGCCAAATTGCTCTTTGCCAATGATCATATTGCTCGATTTATGGTGGATGAGCTGCAGTTGACGGTATGGAATTTTCGTCCCATGTATTTTCCTGCTGATCGGGAAATTCACAATGCGGGAACTAATTACGTCTCTCGCCCGAAAGCACTTTCCTCAGAAAAAACTTCTCCGTTCATTCTTATGGGTCTGATGCCATTAATTGGTGTTTCACGCAGAATGCCTGAGCAATTCCGACTTTCCGTTGGCCTTGGGCCTTCTTTTCGAAACCCACTTACCCAAGAAGGAATGTTAGGTGGTGGAGTATTTATTGAAAATCAGGATGACCTCATGGCCTCGGTGTATGTGAATGGGACCGAGCATTATCGCGTCCGTTTCAATCTCTATCCTGGTGCTCTTGGGACCTGCAACAAATACACCAACTTATTTCTTGCTCTCCACAGAAATAAGGAGATGGCGATTGGAGTGGATTTCAATCTTCCCTTTGGTCTCATGGGTAAAATCTAAATCACTATTTTATTCCCGTATTTCTTCACTTAAGGCCCTGATAAAAAGGACATGATTTTCTAGGTGAATGTGCTCCATCAATTCTTGCTCGATCTGATCGAGCCCCGCATAGAGTGCACGCCAAGTATTGCATGCATGCTCTGGTGCTTTATAGTTATAGGCCAATTCGCGTAGAAGACCTAAATTAGCTCCATGCCCTTCATGTTCGGCCAGTAAAATCCGTATAGGCATATAGGCCAAAGAGCCATTTCCGGCGGCAATCATAGGAAAAAGAATTTCTTCTTCCTTTTGCATATGTGAATCCATTTCAACTTTTATATTGCGAATGGCATTGGCGAGACCTTGAGGACAATCATCTTTTCCAGCATGGACACGTTCAACTTTTTCGGCCAAAAAAAGAAGTTCAGGAACACGACTTCGCAAATTTTGATGGTAGTGATCAACAATATATTCAGTTATTTTGGTCAAAGGCCAAGTATGAACGGGATTTTTTTCCAAAGCTTTTTGGGAGTTCTGAAATTTTTCTAATTCTTTATTAATCTTTTCTAACGATATCCCCGAGATTCGACAGGCATCGGCCAAGGTGACCGTTCCTCCACAACAGAAATCGAGACGATAAGAACGCAAAAGCGCAGTTGAGCCAGGAATGGCAATAACCAGATCACCCAATGTTGTACTTTCCCAAGTCATGAATTTCCCCCAGTTTAAAGTCGATATTTCATGACAGGTGGTATTCCAAAAACCAGGCCAAGTTTTTTAAACGTAATATCAAAATGTTACGTCACTATGATATAAAATTAACATCATACTTTTAGCTGTTAAAATCACATCAAGATGTGTATTATACATCAATGTTCACACCCGTTATTGAAACACTTGTCGACATCGCGCTAGATTTAAATCTGTCTCTGAGCAGCAAAGATCGCTACAGTCGTTTGCTTCGTGCTGTTCGCAAAGTTATCCCCTGTGATGCGGCTTCATTACTCTTAAAAAAGGATGATGCTTTCGTGCCACTCGCATCCTACGGTCTGCGCAGTGAGGCAAGCATTCGCGTCTATCATCTGCACGAACACCCAAGACTCAATATTATTGCAAGTGCATCCAGACCGGTGCGATTTCCCAGCAACTCTGAGTTACCGGACCCTTTCGATGGTTTGATTGACGTGCCTGCATCAATTGCAACTAAAGTGCATGCATGCCTTGGTTGTCCACTCTACGTAGAAGGGGAACTGATCGGTGCTTTAACTGCGGATGCACTCCAACCCGGAGCTTTCGATAAATTATCGGATGAATTCCTTCTCGCAATAACGGCATTGGCCGGCGCTACATTGCGTACATCCGCTCTGATAGACCGCTTGGAGGCCACAGCTCAACATCAAAGCTCAATAACAAAAGATCTCATGAAACAATTAGGATTGCGAGGTGGGACCGAAATACTTGGCGTTGATTCCCTTATCTTGAAACTCAAAGAAGATATCAAATTGGTTGCGAAATCTGATTTGTCAGTTTTAATTCAAGGGGAAACTGGTACGGGAAAAGAACTTGTTGCTAAGTCTATTCACGGTCAATCTTCACGATCAGAAATTCCGCTTATCTATCTCAACTGTGCCGCACTACCAGAATCCATCGCTGAATCAGAATTGTTCGGACATAAGAAAGGGGCCTTTACTGGGGCCATTAATGATCGTTCAGGAAAATTTGAAATTGCTAATGGTGGTACTATTTTTTTAGATGAAATTGGTGAACTCTCTCTTAGTATTCAGGCGAAAATTCTTCGTACCTTGCAAGAAGGAGAAATTCAACGCGTGGGTGATGATCGTACCCGCAAAGTTAACGTCCGAGTAATTGCCGCCACCAACCGCGACCTGGAAGTAGAAATAAAACAAGGACGTTTTCGGGCCGACCTTTTTCATCGCTTGAATGTTTTCCCTATAAAAACCCCAGCTCTCCGCGAGCATGCGAGTGATATTCCGCTCCTGGCAACATTTCTCTGTGACACCTACCAACGTCGCTTTGGTACGTTACCTGTGCGTATCTCACCCCAGGGTTTATCCTTGCTGCAAGAATACTCTTGGCCAGGAAATGTACGAGAATTTAAAAATGTAATTTCCCGTGCTGTGCTACTCGCCTCCAGACAGACTCATGATGGTAAAGTACTCCTCATCAAACCGGAACATCTTCCTGGTCTCGCTGGTCTTCCCCACGCGCCTTTACAAAAAATTCCCACACTAAACCTACCCACCCCAAGTATTGGAGACAAGACCTTGGCCACCAGGATAGAAGAATTTAAAACAAATCTTATTCTGGAAACTGTCAGGAAAAACAATGGTAATTGGGCCCAAGCGGCGAAGGAATTGGGCCTTCATCGCAGCAATCTGTATCACTTACGCGATCGTTTGGGACTTAACTATTCTCCCAATAAATCTCGATAATGCGCTTCCTGCAAAGAGAGTTCATCATGGAGCAATTCAAGTCTGGAATAAAATTCATCAATACGCAATTTGAGCTTACCCGCCAAGGGTGAAAATTCTTGGATTAAAGGGCCGTTATTTTCTGCATAGGCATTGAGCAATTTTACTTCAATTTTTTTGGTCATCTCTTCATGCTCAGAAATTTTTTTCTCCAATTCCTCAATTTCGAGTTTGAGAGGTCCTAAAATTTTCGCTCGTTCAAGGATAATGTCTGATCGCTGCATTTTTTGATGTTTGAAAGACGAAGTCTGTTTTTTATCTGATTCTTCCTTAGATTCATCATCCCAGCCAATTTTATCGAGAAATTCTTGATAGGTTCCTAAAAACATTTCGGCGCCGTTTTCACCAAATATGATAAGCTTTTCAGCAAAGGCATGAAGCAACATTTCATTGTGGGTGACAACCATGAGCGCACCGGGATAATCATCAATCTCAGATACTAATGATTGAATCGATTGCATATCGAGATGGTTTGTCGGCTCATCCAAGAGCAAAAGATTTGTTGGGCACGCCAGTATTTTACCCAGCATCACCCGCGCCCTCTCTCCTCCGGAAATAACTTCAATTTTCTTTTTAGCCATATCGCCATCGAACATCATCGTTCCGCAAATGTTGCGCACTCGTTGCATGGTTATTTCTGAATTGGCGGCAGATATTTCCTGAATAATGGTATTTTCAAGACTGAGACGTTGGATATTTGTCTGTCCAAAAAATCCAACTCGCAGGCTTGGATGAGAATGAATGGTGCCAGTACGAGGAGATAATTCCCCAGCAATCACATTCAGAAGAGTCGATTTTCCCTTACCATTTTTTCCCACAACTCCAATACGATCTTGGGCCGCGATAGAGAAGGAAAGATTTTTAAAGAGATCCGACTCCGGCCGTTGTTCATAAGAAAAACTAATGTCCTTAAATGACATTAACATTTTGGCAGGACATTCTTTATAGTTAAAAGAAAAACTTAAGTTAGCTTCATCTTTCAACTGATCGAGTTTTCCCATCCGCTCTAATTGCTTCGCCTTGGACTGTGCTTGAGATGCCTTCGAAGCCTTGGCCTTAAACCGGGAGATAAAAGTCATCAGCTCTTTTCGCTTTTTTTCCAAATTTTGACGGGTTTTTTCATGCAGTTCTTCTTCTTCAAAAATGCGCTGATAAAAATGACCGGTATCACCCTGAAATTTTTTAATACCTTTGCGATGGATACCCATGACATGGGTCACGACCTCATCCATAAACTGACGATCATGAGTGATTAAGATGACCTCCCCTAAATACTGGCGGAGAAATTTTTTGAGCCAACTCATACTGACAATATCAAGATAGTTAGTCGGTTCGTCCAAGAGCAGTAGTGAGGGCCGCTGCAAAAGGGCCTTGGCCAAGTTGATCCGAACCTGAAAACCGCCGGAGAAATGTTCAGGAGCGCGACCAAAATCCTTGGTGGTGAAACCCAATCCCATTAAAATTTTCTCTGCCTTATATGTGTCATGCTCTTCGTCGGCCCTTAAAACTTGAGTGACTTCATCGAGCAAAGTAGCATTGGTAAAATGAATATGTTGATCAAGAGAACCAATTTGATAGTTTCGCGGAATGGCGATTTCCCCAGCATCATAACCCTCCAGACCGCGAAGAATTTTAATCAGGGTAGTTTTGCCCGTACCGTTTCTTCCCACAAGACCAACTTTTTCACCGGCACCTATAAGAAATGAGGCATTCTCAAAAAGAACTTGCCCAGCATATTGCTTTGAAAGATTTTGAACTTGAATCATTTTGAATCTTGCCTTTTTTTAACTGGACGCATTATTTATACCATAATTGTGTTCTCATGCCACGAGAACTTAATTAAGATAATTTATGGCCTTTTCATCAATATACAAAACAGATCTTTTTCTCAACAAAGTCATTCTCATTACTGGCGGAGGCTCCGGACTCGGTCGATGCATGGCCATGGAACTGGCGCATTTAGGAGCTACGGTTTTTATCGCGGGTAGAACGGAAGAAAAGCTCAAGCATACAGTGGAGGAAATTATTTCGAGCGGTGGAAAGGCCGATTGGTGCGTTTGCGATATCCGTGAAGAACAAGACGTGAAAAATTTGGTGCAGACAATTTTAACAAGACACAAAAATTTGCATGGCCTGGTTAATAACGCTGGCGGACAGTTTCCTTGTCCGCTCGAAGATATTTCCAAAAATGGCTGGGATGCGGTTATTAAGAATAATTTAACTGGCGCCTTTTTAATGTCTAAAGAAGTTGTAAAACAAGCTTTTAGAGAAAAGGGTGGCGCGATCGTCAACATTTTGGCCGACAATCGAAATGGTATGCCGATGATGGGACATTCCGGTGCGGCCCGTGCTGGCGTCGAAAATTTAACCAAAACAGCGGCCGTTGAATGGGCCAAATACAAGGTCAGAGTCAATGCCATTTCACCCGGTATTATTGAAAGTTCAGGACTTGAAACCTATGACGAAAAATTTAAAAAGTTGATGAAATTTTTCAAACCCAGAATTCCTCTTAAGCGCTTCGGCATTGATCGTGAAGTAAGCGCCGCCGTAGTTTTTTTGCTTTCACCCGCGGCTTCGTTTATTACAGGCATCAACCTGCAAATAGATGGCGGCTCCACTCTTACGGGACTGATGCCTGCGCTGGAAGAATACCCACCTAATCTACCTTTTGATGAAAATTAATCTTCCTTGGAGTTATTATGGGTCATCTGGGACATCTCAAAGCTGAATACCAAGAACTCGTCACCCGCCTTGATACCAATTCGGTTGGTATGCCCTATCCAACGACCGAACAGGCCCGTCGTGGTTGGCAGGAAATTTTGGAAATTCTCTACACCACTGAAGAAGCTGCTTTAGGCGCGCAACTTCCACTCATGCCGGCCAGTTTGGAAAAAATCGCTAAAAAAACTGGCATCGCCGCTCCTGACTTAAAATTGCGCCTTGATGCCATGGCCGATAAGGGTCTCGTGATGGACTTGATTCATCCCAAAACAAAGAAGGTTCAATATATGCTTTCCCCACCAGTGGTGGGGTTTTTTGAATTTTCTCTCATGCGTGCCAAAGACATGATTCCAAAAAAGCGTATGGCAGAGGCCTTGGATGCCTATTGCCACGGAGACGCAGCCTTCGCCAATGAGGTTTTTGGAGGCGACACTGTTATCGGACGGACCTTGGTAAACGAAGATAAGCTCGATCAAGAATCCATGCCTGATATTCTGGATTGGGAACGGGCCACTCATTTGATTAGAGAAGCGAGGAATATTGCCGTAGCGCTTTGTTATTGTCGCCACAAGCAAGAACATCTTGGCAAGGCCTGCGACGCTCCCGTCGATAATTGCCTTTCCATTAATGCAGGTGCTGACTTCGTCGAACGTCGCAGCTTCGGTCGTAAAATTGATGCCATGGAGGCCTTGGATATCTTGACCCGCTCTCGTGAAAGCGGGCTTGTGCAAATTGCTGATAATGTTCAAAATCGTCCAAGTTTTATTTGTAACTGTTGTGGATGTTGTTGCGGTCAACTGCAGGCCATCAACGAGTATGATTTACATGCTGTAAACCCCAGTCATTATCGACCCGTTTTGGACACGGACAAATGTACCGGTTGCTCTAAATGTGCTCGCGCCTGTCCTGTCACGGCCATTTTCATGACGGCCACAATTCAAACTGCAAATCGCAAAAACAAGATTTTTCCTGCTATAAATTTAGATCGATGTATCGGATGTGGTGTGTGTGCTCAGGCCTGTAACTCCAAACATGCTCTGAGCATGAAGACTTACACCAACAAAACCCATGTCCCGGTCAATGCCATTGAAAAAACGGTCAGAATGTCTTTAGAGCGAGGACGATTGGCAGATCTCATTATTGATCAAGGGGAAGGTCGAGGCAGTCGTTTTTTAAACAAAGTGCTCAAGGGCATAACTAACTTATCGCCAGTAGAAAAAGTGTTGGCTTCAGAACAGTTGCGCTCGCGCTTTATTAATTACGTTTTAAAAACGGTAAAAGACCCTACTGAAGCTAGCTAATAAGGGATTTTGGCATATTTCCAAATCAATCGTTTGAAAAATCTCGGGACAAAAATTGAAAAAGTCTGGGCAAAACGGCGCAACCTTGTGAAGCTTTTCATTCCCCAAGGGTAGTGGGTCAAGATGACTTCAACATCGAGAACGCTAAAAAAGTAATCTAGAATAATACAAGTAATAACAAAATCATCCAGTAACCCCAGAATGGGAATCCAATCAGGAATTAAATCAATGGGAGAAATCACAAGGACAATTAGGGCCATTAGAACGGTCTTATCACGATCGGGAATGCGTTTGTCTTTTGCCACATTAACTAGAAAAGATTTGGTATCTCGGAAAAATTTCATAGGACATCACAAAAATAAAGAGGCCCATGAATAACACGGGCCTCTAAGTATGTTTCTTGAAATCAAGTTGTAGTTTGAGCTGCGGGCGTCACAGTTACCATAGGAGCTGCTTCGACTGGGGCAGTATAGGCCCGTGCCGGATGACAAACTACCACGGCTTTATCAAGAGATTTTTCTTTTAACTTCAGACCTGCTGGAATTTTCACATCGGCCAATGTGATTTTTCCGTTGAGTTCTAGATTTTCAACATTAATGCTAATGTACTCAGGAACAGCATCAAGTTTTCCCTCGACACTTACTGAATCACAAATAAGCAAGGTCACTCCGCCGGCCTTCTCGCCAACGGCATGTCCATCAATTTTCAACATAACATCGAGACAGACAGTTTCATCGGTTTTAGCGGCATGAAAAGAAATGTGCGTGACAGCGCTTGTACGAAGATCGCGCTGAATCTCTTCAATGGTTAAGCGATATTCAGTGTTGTCGATAGTGGCAGGGAAAACGCTCCCTTTGTGCAAAGCATGAGCGCCAATCTGACGAATGTTCACCAAGACATCCAAAGTTTTTGCCAGAGACTTACCATAAACCGCGGCCATTACCTGGCCTTGTTTTTTCCAATTGGCGATGGCAGTTTTGTTAACGGCCTTTTCTCTTGTGGTAAAGACTAAACGTTCATGAACCATATTGACCTCCTGGTATTACAGATTCTTTCTGTCGAGTTTTATAACTGGCGCTAAATTCTATACTCTGCACTCTAGTGCCGCAACTCTGAGGGCCGACTGAAAGATATTATAAAGATACATGACAAAAGAAGTCTGTTTTTGCAGAATCTATAAATTCCGAATAGATGCAGTGCTCTTTGAGATTTTCCAATTTAGTTAAAATTCATACTATCAATGATTTCGTCAAAGGTGACGAAATCATTGGTGTTTGTACCCCGCAAACTCACCAAAAAACGCTGGTTGATGAGAAAGAACTTCTCACAAGTTGCATGACCGAATTCGTTTATTTCTTCGGTTTGTTTGCCATCATATAATTACCTATGAGGAATTTTATATGATACATCGACTTGATCACCAATTTATCCAAACGACATTAGAGAAACTCTATCCCTATAATGCAGCTCAGACTGCCAGATATCCGGGAGAAACGGACCTGCGCCAACCCGTTCATGTCGTCTATGGTGGGGCCCATCTTTTTAAGGCCACCACTCCTCAAAAAATTAGCATCCTGGCAGCAGAAAATATGATGCAATTTGCCCCAACACCAGAGATATTCTGCGATGTCTTTAAGTGGCACGATAAAGGTCCGAACTTTTCACAGAATATTTATTCACGCGTGCTAAAAAAGTTGCAAACTGAAGGCGTCGAAGATTTTCGTATTGATTTCGAAGATGGATATGGATATCGAAGTGATACAGAAGAAGATGGTCACGCCGAGAAAGCCGCTCTTGAGCTTGCCCATGGGATGAAAGAGAAAAGCCTTCCCCCCTTTATTGGAGTGCGTGTGAAGCCTTTGACCGAGGAACTTGCCGCAAGAAGTATTCGGACCCTAGATATTTTTCTTAGCACTCTCCTGGAAAGTACTCAGAATTCACTCCCAGACAATTTCGTTGTTACGCTACCGAAAATTACTATACCGGAGCAAGTTAAAACCTTATGCGAGATTTTAATCGCCATAGAAAAAAAATTTGGCTTAAAACTAAATTCCACAAAAATCGAAATCATGATTGAAACTTTACAGGCCATTTTTGATTCGAGTGGGAAGTTGGCAATGCCTGGGCTTGTTACCGCGGCTGAAGGACGTTGCGTGGCGGCCCATTTTGGCAGTTACGATTATACCGCCGCATGCAATATCACTGCTGATTATCAACATATGGGCCACATTGCATGTGACATCGCCAGACATCTCATGCAACTCTCTCTCAGCGGAACAGGTATTCGACTATCCGATAGCGCTTCTACAATTATACCAGTTAAAGGTGACCGGAAAGTCACCCATCATGCCTGGCATCGATCCTACACTCACACCAGACATTCTCTCGAGTGTGGTTTCTATCAAGGTTGGGATTTACATCCAAGCCAGCTCCCTGCTCGCTATGCTGCACTTTTTTCTTTTTTCCTTGAAGGTCTCGATCTAGTGTCTGACAGGTTGAGAAATTTTATTCTAAAGGCCAGTGAAGCAACGATGGTCGGCGATGTTTTTGACGATGCAGCGACCGGGCAAGGATTGCTTAATTTTTTCTTGCGAGGTTTGGCCTGTGGTGCCATCACTGAGCAAGAAGTCATGGCGACAGGTTTGACTTTGGGTGAAATCCGTACCCGATCATTTGCAAAAATAATGAAGGGAAGACGCGCCTAGTATACTAGAGAAGCGGTCCCATCACGAGTGCGGGAAAGTACCGCAGATAGTACATAAACTTTTCCCAGAGATTGGTTCCTTGAAGCAAACCCAAATCGTTATCAGGCCTGCCGTCTTCATCAAATGAAAAAGATACCTGCTTATGTCCCTCGATCAGTTTCGTTAACTCCTGGGCCAGGGCCGGTCCATCGTGACAAAAGAGTCCCATTTCGATGCTTCGCAATTGGCTCTGGGGATCCATATTGAAAGTAATGAACATGGCCTTTTGATCATCTATGACCGTACTCTTAGAGTGGAGACCATAAGTTACTTTTTCATTCGCTACGGGGGCCTCCGTACAATAAAGGCATGGTGGCCGCCTAGCGGTCATAAAAAAGGCCTTCAGCCCTTTAAGCACCCAGCTTCTGATCACGCGATTCAGAACATTGGAAACCATGGGGTGATTATTACTATTGGTACTGTTGGTTACAAGCTCCAGTGAAATACCTTTATTCAGAAGGTTGTCCAAAATTTTTTGATCTCGCTCCATGGTGATAAAATAAGGTGTCTCCATCACGACTTTTTGTTTTGATTGTTCAAGCTCTGAGTAGAAAACATCGGCGAACAATCGTGAGTTTTTACCTGGATCGGGTCGATCACTGACAAATTCCATATCTTGACAGGTCAGTGTGGGTGAGAGCATGCGGTTACCATTATCGGCTTGCTCTATGTTTGTGTGAAATTGTTGCGCCTTTATATCTGGAAGAAGAAATTTCCAGGCCTTTTTAATTCGGCGGTGGCGCAGTTTAAGTTTTCCGTCACCTTTCACGGCACGTCGATGATAGCTTTTTACTTTAGGTTTTTTTGATAAAGCATGATCACAAAAGGCTTCAAAGGTTTTAACAATATTTTCAACGATCGGGCCTTCTACATAAATGTCACGATCAATGAACGCAAAATCTTTCTTTAAAAGATAATATTCCTCACCAATATTACGTCCTCCGGTTACCATGCGGACACCATCAGCAATAATAAATTTCCTATGAGTTCGGTGGAAGGCACGTGATAAAGATAGGAACGTGATTGGATTAAAATATTTAATTTCTATTCCATAGAGAGAAAGCAAGAAGGCCACGTCAGGTCCAAGCGGAGGGGCCAAGGGACTTTTGTCGATGAGAACGCGAACTTTGACACCTTTGAGCGCCCGCTCTTTCAAGGCCTGCACCAACACTTGGCCAGCGAGATCTGGTTTAAAAATAAAATACTCGATATCCAAAGATTTTTCTGCCGAACGAATCAATTCCAAACGTTCAATATAGGAAGCAGGCCCCTCTTCTAAGATACGCACTTTATGCAGGCCCTGAATTCTCTGCTGATAAAGTTCCGCCCGTACGGCCAACGACAGCATGAGAAAACAAACGATACAAATTGGTGCAATCTTCATCGTTCCTCTTACCACCTACCAGCCACGATTTTGGATACGGTCTCGAATAACGGATTCGGTTTCAGAAAGCTTGAATTCAAGATTAGGAAATTTCGGATCGCTGTTATTTTTCTGCCCACCCATATAGATATGCCCCTCAAATCCACCTTCGTTTCGAGGTTGCCATTTACGCATGAAAATAAAACCACGTGTCTTTATTTGCACGTTCTGCATGTCACGACGAGGCACATACCAGAGATAAGAACCTTGATCACGCACGCCAAAACCGTAAGCACATTTTCTCTCAATACAATTGCGATCAAAGCTCACAAAAGCGATGGTGTTATTATAGGCGTCTTCGGAAATTTCAATGATTTTACCCTTCACTCGACTTGAAACTGTCTCGAGCAAAATCTTGCGCTTTGTGATTCGATCCACACCGCCACTTACATTATCTTGTGTACTGCTGAGAGTTTCTCGTCGCACTTTTATTTTATGGGAAGTATAGACACGGAAATTTTCGAGAGCATTATGCTCTTTCACGAGCTTTAATATTTCCGGATTCACAATCTGTCTGTCCTTGGCATGAACATTACTTGTATAAACTGATGCCACAACACTTACCGCTAAAAAAAAGTAGATTGCCTTCATTTTTTCCCCTTTATGTCAGATATAGATCATCGCAACATAGCTCAAAATGAGTTATGAAAAAGGCCATTTGGTAATAAATACAACCAACTTTAACTAATGGGAATTAAAGGAAATTTAAAATAGAAAGCAGCCCTTGCCAATCATCTGTCCAAAGCGGATGCGCAAGAAGGTCTTGGCCTGGAGATTCCCATCCTTTTTGGGTTTTAAAATTCTGGACGAGCCGAACATCCTTGGAGAGTACCGCCCAGAGTGAATCAGACTTCCCCAACTGATCATGAATCTGCCTTTTAGCATAGGCCATTTCAAGCTTAAGAGCATGAGCGATGGGCGCAATGACTTTCAAAAAATCGCAATAGTTATTTGAAAGATGCAGAAGCATCAGACCACCTGGATTGAGCCTTCCCAGATATAGCTCAAAGGCCTCACGGGTCATGAGATGGAGGGGAATTGAATCGCTACTGAATGCATCAAGCACAATTAAATCATAAAGGATTTTTGATTGCTGCATGAGCAATCTTCCATCTCCGACTTGAAGATGATAGCGGGCCTTGGTTCGACCAAGAAAATTAAAGTGCTTTAAGGCAAGATCATAAACGTTTTGGTTTATCTCAAGTAAATCCCAATCATCCCCCGGATAAGCATAATACAAAATTGAACCTGCGCCCAAGCCAATGCTGGCGACTTTCTTGGGAAAACTCAAGAACGAGAAGGCCTCGCCCACACCCGATTTGGGGTGATAATAGACCAGTGGCATGCCTGAGTACTTTGGATCAATCTTGCGCCCTCCATGCACAGTATTTCCATGGGCCATGAGGATTTCGCCATTTTCCTCTAGGATACGGACAAGTCCATAAAAATTTCGTTTACTGTCCAATTCATTTTTTACAGTAGGAGAAAGTTGATAAACAATTAAAATAAGAACAGTTCCTAATATGATTTTTGCCGACACACTTTTTTTAAGCTTTTCGTAATCTCGCACAATTAAAAAAACAGCAAAGAAAAAAATTGCAAGTACAAATTCTAAGTAGACATTAGAGAGACTCAAATCAATATTAGGAATAAGTACTGACACCAAAAGGGTGGCACAGGCTCCACCCAAATTGAGCACCAAATAGAAAGATGATAAATTCTGTGATGGTCGCTTTTGGTAGAGTTCACTATTTACGATCAGAGTTGCTAGAAATAAAAAAAGATAGTTTCTTAAATGGAGCAAAAATGTATTTTGAGCAATCTGGATATAAGATAAAACTTGCAGGATTCCCCACAGAATCGGGCCGTATATTCGCACATAGCGATTTATATTTGCAAATCTTTCTGTAAAGGCCATCCAAAATGTTCCCAAGTAAATGCCCATGGGAATCATCCAGAGGAGCGGCACTGATCCGAGACCGTGCGTGATAAAATTAGTCACGGCCAGCATAAGCAAACAAGTCAAGAAGGAGTAGAAAAACCAACGAACACTCAGCATGAATGGAAACGAATAAGGAGTACTTTCCATCTTTTTAATACGATCGCTGCTGTAAGCATTCATTCCGATCAGGAGTACCACGACAGAACAGGCAAATGAGGCATATTGCCAAATAAGCCTGCGAGTTTCCAAACCGAAAAAGGTATCTCCCACAAGGGGATAGAATATGAGGCCTAAGAGTGATCCAAAATTTGAAAAAATCAAAAGTATCTTTGAATTTTTGTTTAAATCACTATCGATGATATCTTGCAAAAGTGGGGTCGCCATTGCCAAAGTAAGCAAAGGAATTAAAGCCGTGTTTGAAAGGGCCCAGAGGACCGACCATATTGGCGGCCCACTTTGGGCGATCATTATTTTGAATGCATAAAAACTAACTTGTAACAGTAATAAAGTAATAAGAATACATAAGGCAATAATCTGATCAGTAATTCGAGTGAGATAGACGACAAAATACGCAAGCAAAAGGATAATCGTGTAAAAAAGAATGCACGTTATCCAAACGTGGGACGCTCCCCCAAAAAATGGCATGAGCATTTCAGAAAATAAAAACTCACCAGAAAAAAATAAAAAGGATGCCAAAAAACAAAGAGGTCCAAATAAAATGTGCATGGACTCACTATCTCAAATCAGTCATTACAACTTCAGGCCTGTGCGAATAAGGCGTTACATATGTTCCAAAAATTCGATCCCAGAAAGAAAAAACAATGCCAAAATTCTTACGCGATGGTTTTCCCTTGATCATGGTGTAGTGATGGGACATCAGCGCAGGAGTCATGATGATTCCTGCCAAAAAACGTTCTACCCAAGATGGGCATTTGGTCAGACCGATTTCCAACAGATGTCCAAATACGATAATGAATTCAAAAAGAAGCAGTCCTTCAATTGGAAGACGCATTCCCCAAACAATCAACAAACGCGGAGTCAATGATTGCCAAACATCTGTCAAATGGGCAACAGCATCGTTTGAATGAAAATAATTTCCCGTTCGCCAACGATGACTCAAGAAATGCCAAAAAAAAGAAATGAAATCAAGAAAGATAATAGTAAAAGGTACTGCCCAGCCAGGAGCAGGCAAGGCATTTTTTTTGGCAAACAGAAAAATAAAGACAAAAGAAGTTAGGACGATGAGAAGATTTCTAATCAAGTTCACACTCACAATATTTTTTAATTTATGTGCAGAGTCTTGAGTTTTCAGTAAAGGCACAAAGACTTGCGCTAAAACAAGGCTTACAAGGCCAAGGCAAAGGCATAATGTCTTAACAAATTCGAACTGTTGCTGCATATGCTAAAGATTATGCAACAAAATTAACTTAGAAGAAATAGAAAATGCCTGGTCAATTTCCAGAGAATCCCCGTTATGAATCGGCAGGCAGAATAGAACTCCCAACTTCAGAGGGAGGGTTCCAAAAAGTCACTTCCTGAAGCCTAGCGTCACAACTCTTCCTCACTATTTCAATTCATTCCCAAATTGGGTACGCTAAATCTCTATTCTCCCAATGCAATTGGACCTAAGATGAAATTATTCTTGACCTACCTCATATACTTAACAGTGCTTGCTAGCTGTTCCTCCGTTTTTTATTATCCAGATCGTCAACTCTATCTCACACCAGATCAAATAGGAGTAACAAGTGAAGATGTGTGGTTCGTATCCAAAGATGGTACCAAACTCAATGCCTGGGCCACCACATCGCCTAAGGTTCAACCTGATCAGGGAGTTGTCGTTCAATTTCATGGGAATGCACAAAATCTCTCTTCCCATTTTGCAAATCTGGCCTGGATAACACATCACGGATACCGTCTTTTCACTTTTGATTATCGTGGCTATGGCAAAAGCGAAGGGAAAGCTAGTCCAGAAGGGCTTATTGAAGATGGCATCGCAGCCATTAATTATGCCTGGAAAAATTATTTCTTGCCTCTCAAAGAAAAAAATAAAGAGGCTCGCTTTGTTATCATCGGTCAAAGTTTAGGTGGAGTGGTTGCTGCTCAAGCCATCTCCAAATGGGAGAACCGAAACATAGTCTCTGTACTTATTTTGGAAGGTACTTTTTCAAGTTATCGCAAACTAGCATTTAATAAATTTGCCTCAAGATGGTTTACCTGGATTTTTTCTCCTATCGCCTGGGCCATTGTGCATGAATCGACAGCTTCCCGTTACGTCTTTCCCGATATGAATTATGTGCCAGTTCTTCTTATTCACGGAACGGCTGATCATATTATTCCATTAGACTTTGGAAAAAGTATTTACGAAATGCTTCCGGCAGGTAAAAAAGATTTTTGGCAAGTTGAGGGAGCTGATCACCTTCAAACATACCAGCACAGTCCAGAGTACAAAGAAAAAGTAGTGAACTTTATTCAAAATCTCTAAAAAATCAAACTTTTTATCAGCAGAGTTGAACCAGTTGGTATTTCAGAATACACTCATTCGATCTCTGATTTTAAAGACAAGCAAGGATTATTGAGCGGAGATAATAGTATCAGATTAATTCTTGAACTTCCTTGACGCTCTGGAAAAGATATATGTAGTATTCTTTTTATTATGTGCCGACTCGCCATTCTCACTTCACTTTTCTTCGTAATATCATCATGCTCATACATGGTTTTCCAGGGCGTTTCAATTTCTGATGATGGAAAAATCAATGTCTCAGGTACCGAATTCGGATTTGCAGCTCCTCCGAAAGGGATCGTGATAGCCTGTAATCAAGAAGTCCAGAAGAAAGATAATATCGATTATATTTGCGAAAAATTTTATCCTGGTGATTCGGTGGATATTTTTGCGAATTTAAAGATGAAACGTTGAAAGTAGTTTTATTAGTAATATTTATTTTCGTATACGGATGTACTACTTCTTTATCTCAAGCCCCATCAGTTACTGGAACAGATAAAGAAGGTAACTTCTTCACCTTAATCAACAAAGAAACATATTTTTTGTACTACAAGATTTCTTCTCGAAACGTAATCGTTAAATGCAACGAAAAAACTCGAAGTTGTAAGACCCTCAATTTTTGGGGCTCCAATGGTTATCGAATCTGGTAACTAATTTAATAACAAAGTAACAAAAAAATTCATCTACAGCCAAAGCTTCGAAGTTCTCAAATCAGTTTCAATTTGCTTGTGAAGCCCCGCGCATTTTTGCTGGTGGGCCGAATTAATGGTGATGGCACGGTCGGCGAAATTGTGACAGTGACGACACTCTTCACAAACCACATCGCGACAGCCCTTGGTTAAAAAGCGATCGATGAAACCATCAAGTTTTCGGTTGTCGATGAAAATAGGTGGAGGCCCGTTCAACTCTTGCAACATACCACGTTCTTTCGCCAATTCCTGAAAAGGCAAAAGCCGCCAAACTTTGACCCGAAAGGGACGAAAGAGAAAAAGCAGACTGCGGAGCATTTTTTTTCGTAGCCCTTTATGCGAGTCAGATTGGCTGGCCTTACTTTGGCCATAAGGTTGAACGATATCTAACAAATTCCCCTCATAACGACCTTCGGTATAGGCCCGCACGCGAGAAACCATCATTTCAGTGGGAAGATTACGCTCGACGATCTTGAAACGATCAAATCCCATTTCGACATAATGTTTTAAATCTTCAGGGCGAATCCAATCGGCCCTGATCATGTTCACAGGCTCTTCCAGCTTCATACGAGAACATTCCATAATACAATGGTCAATGACAAAACCGCCGCTGGAATGTCCGCGTTGTGAGCTGTGAGCAAGCAAGTTCATATGGGGCTCACGTAAACTGCAACTCTGCAAACAACTATTATTCACAAGCAATTCAAGCCCACATGTAAGTGATTTACGCAAAGTTTTGAGGGTGCGAAATTCACGGTTCACCGTTTGCGAATCAAGACAAATGATATCGGCACCTTGCTCTTCCCAGTATTTGGCCTTTCGTAAGTGGTCAACACCGGCAAATACGGAAATGCGAACTTTAAGATGTGGGTATTGTTGCTTAATCAATCTAAGAAGTAAGGGATTGCTAACCGTAACCGCCGTAGTTCCTATTTTCGTAATCCAATCGAGAAGACGGTGAATTTCTTTTTGTCCACGGGTGGTAATTTCTTTGTTATCGAGACAGGCGGCATTTAAGAGATAGTTAAAGCCAATATCGGCCTTGCGAACATAGGCGACATGGTCTGCCAGCTTGCGACGGCTGATTTGATTTAACATATAACTTGAGCGGCCGCCACCGACGTAATCGCTGGGTAATTTTCCGTAAAATTCGGCCACGGGAAAAGATTTGAGCTGATCAACTAGCTTTGAATCAAAATTAGTAGCGACTGAAAAAGAAAAATGCAAAATTCACTCCTGATTCCCTAAAAAGCTTTTGAGTAGGTTCCCATTTTGACGGCGATCTGTTTCGGTCGAATCTCCTCTAATTTATTTCGCCAATATTTTACTTGATCGTTCGTTAGGATATCCCTCTTAAAGGCGTTCTGCAATGTTTGCCCAAATTGTTCATAATTGCCATCCTTTAATAATTCCTGGAGATATACAATAAGTGCATCTAATTTATCGGATTGGCTTTTTATTTTTAGAATCTCAGCATATAAAAAGTTCAAGTCTCCCTTCTCAATAAATTTACCGTGCCTCAGCATGGCATAGCTAGACAAACGCGCTTTCACATCACGACCATGCTCCCAATCATTATTGGCCTCAAAAATCATTCTGTAGAGGCAAGGTAAATTAGTGTATACACCGCGTATCGCTGAACCTCTTTCACATGTTAAAGCCCCCATTTCCTGCTTCGCCATGGCCTTCATTATTCCATGTCGAGCGGCGATATACCCACGTTCGAAAGGAAAGTGCCGGGCCACATAGGGATCAATAAGTTTAGAGTGTTGAATTGAGGATTCAAGAAAAAAATCTTTCAAAGCATAACGCGACAGAGTTGGTTTAAAAATATCATGTTTCGGACCGTCTAATGTTTTTGCAAGATAGCGCGATTCAGCCGCACTAAAATCTTCAAGAAAATCTATGGAATCTATGGAAGGTAAATTACAAGCAAAAATAGCTGCCTGGACATGTTGATTTCGAGCACGAGTAACAAAATTTTTTCCTAAATTGCCACTTTTGGAAGCTAAGATGGCCCAATCTCCCAAATGAGTGCGGTAAATTTTGGTATAGGGGAAAAATTCATGCAAGTTACGAAGGATACTACCCAAAAGAGGAGCGCTTGTCGCATAGGTTTGCACCCACTGTACAAAAACCCCATTAGTAGCGAGGCGTGCACTAATTTTCTGATAAAAATAGCTTGTGAATAGATTTTCAACACCAACAGTCCACGGATTTGTGGGTTCAGAAATTATAATATTGTAATTCTCACCATCTTTTTTAAGAAACTGAAAAGCATCTATTGCATAGAGCTGAACTTTCGGATTTTTTAAAACACTATAGTTGGCGGATGCAAAATGAGAGTTGGCCTTGATCACTTTAGATGAAATTTCCACAATATCGACTTTTTTTACATCCGGGAATTGACCTAATATCCCTGCAGTTACTCCTGTCCCGAGACCAATGACTAGACCATTCATTGGTTCATCGGTAGATACTTTGAGATACGGAATGACTGCGGCAAGTACGATTGTACTATAATCACCTATAGTGTTCGAATCGGATTTCCCGTTGACTTGGATGCTCAAATCATCTTCTCTTATTCCTTTAGTCACTGCAACAGTCGCACCGGCACCATCTTCAAAAAAAACAGCACTTAACGTTGGCAAACTAAAAGGCCCACGAAAACTATAAGAGCGCAGCGTCCTATCTCGGAAAGTCCCGGCCGCATGGAATACACGATTCCATGGCTGGAAGAGGTGGGAGCCCGAGACAATCACGGTAAACAAAATTCCTACTCGCAATAATTTGGAATTCGAAATTTTTATGAAGAGATACAGCGTTAAAATCACCAACAATCCAATGGCGATTCTATAAAGCCAATCAATACTGACACTCTCCAATAATAGATGGCCCAAAAAAATTGCACCAAGAAATGTGCCAAGAGTATTGCAAAAATAAATAAGAGAGCAAATGCGGCCATAATTAGCACCATTTTTCTTGGAAAGAGCATAAGACAGGGGCAGAAGACGGCCTGCAAAAAAAATGCCTGGAAATAAGCAAAAAAGCAAAAGAGCGAAGCATATAAGATAGTAGATAGGGAAGTTGATCGGGTGTGACATCATGAGTACCCTGATGTTACTCAATAAATTTATTTCAAGTGAGTTATCGGTATATCTTTTCAAAGTAATACCTGAAAAACCTAATGCTCCTACGAAGAGAGCAACCACCATAGGAAAGATAATATAGGACGTGCCAAGAGTGAGCGCCCACAAACGAAACCAAATAATTTCTAGCCCCAACAAAGAGAAACCGGAACAAAAAGCCAAAAGATAATAGAACCACTGTGAAAGGTTGCCGGCCCCCTGGCATTCATCAACTGGTTTTTTAACATCACCTGTTAGCCGGTTGAACAAGTAAAAAATGGCGATGAGCGCATTAATGATTCCTACTATGCGAAGTCCATTTAAACTCCCCCAGGCCGGCATAATGACAAGAGGTCCTAACATCACACCAACTAATGCGCCTAAAGTATTAAGTCCATAAACTTTGGTGTGAGTTTGGTTAACCTCATCAAGATTTTCTGGAAGAACTGAGGTCATGACAGGCACAGTTGCTCCCATCAAAAAGGTTGGCGGTATATATAACATTCCGGCCACCAGAATTTGTCCTAAAAAGGTTTCAGTCGATGCCGGCCATATTTCGAAAAATATGTGAAATATATTGGGGAAAAAAAAGGCATAGACTCCAATCAAAATTTCCGCCCATCCATAGAGTCTTAAAAAATGAGAGCGCGTTTTTATGCGCATTGAGAGAAATCCGAAATAATAATACCCGGCGGAAAGTCCCAGAAGAAATGTGGCCACGACTAAGGTAGAGGCCCTGGCATCACTTCCAAGGAGCAAGGAGGTTAAATGCTGCCATAAAGTTTGATAGATAAGGGCCAGTGCCCCAGTAGCAAAAACAATGATTAAATACAATTTTTTATACATGCCAACTCATTAATGTTCTACTTCACTTCGCAAGAGTGCATAAACAAGAGTATCTCGATAAGCATTTTGCTGAAATACATGTTCACGAAAATGCCCTTCTAATCGCATTCCAAGTCTTTCCGGGATTTTTCTTGAGCGAGCATTTTCAGGATCACATCTGATTTCTATCCGATTAAAACCTAAAGAAAAAAGCTCTCGCAATAATTGCGATACAGCTTCAGTGACATAGCCCAATCCCTCAAATTCTTGCTTAATCCAATAACCAATCTCTGCGCGGTCATGCTCCCAGCGGATGGTGTGAATTCCAATATTTCCCAAATACTCCATCTGCTGGTCATACATACTGAAATCAAACATTTCCGCCCGATCCCACTGGGACAGTGATGCTTCAATGAATTTGAGGGCGTCATCACTGCTGTAATGTTCATGCACCCAGGGAAAGATTAGCGCAAATCTTGAAAAATTCTGGCGTACGACCTGGCCCATGACGTGAGACTCTGATACCTGATGTCTCTTGAGTATAAGGCGTGGTGTCTTCATTTCGACTGAAGGAAATTTCTTTTCCACAATTAATCTCCGAATAGTCCTCTATAATTCTAGCAATTCTGAGAATAATTGTAAGTTCGAATATCTTGAGCTATTTAGTCGGGGTTATATCTGATAAACCTTGACGTTCATTTCTTTAAACATTTCCAAATAGGCCTTGAGGGCCTCTTTCATGTTTTCAAGATTAGAGTCAACATCGCTACATTCGGCTTCATCTTCGTCAAATTCCAACTTACCTCTTAATAATTTTTTATCAATTGCATACTTTTTAAGCCGTGCAATGGAATTGGCCTGGAATGTTTCAAAGTCTTCATCTGAAAGATCATCGGGATTATCAGTCCCCGCCTTTACTAAGGCCGGTCCAGTAACGACGGCCTTCACAGGATCGCCATCTTCATTAATAATCGGTTGCACACATACGCTGTAGAGATCAGCTTTAGCAATCCCCAAAAAGCACATTTGCACAAGCAGCAATGCCAGCATTTTTCTCATAATCAGTCTCTCCTCAATAAAAGTTGGGTGACTATATCATAACTGAGAAAAACCAATCCGATACCTTTTTGAGCCTGAATTTTTTACAACTTACTTCTTTAATCAGGGCCTTTATCCGTTTAGAATTAATCTATAAGTAGGTATATATATGCTATTAGCATTAGTTCGCCATGGGAAAGCCGCAGATGCACAAGAAGATGAAAAACGCCCTCTTTCACCTCGTGGACTTGAGCAGGTTTCCGATCTGGCCAAGGCCCTCCATAAGCAAAAATTCAATTTCAATACGATTTTCCACAGTGGACTTCTGCGTGCTGAGCAGACCGCTCAAGGTCTTCAGGCACATGCTTTTCCTCATGCAATTCTAGTACAAAAAAACACTCTGCGCCCTGAAAATCCACCTTCGGAAATATTAAAGGAACTGCTTGAAAGCTCTCAATCAATTCTCTTGGTTGGCCATATGCCTTTTATGGGCAAGCTTGCCAATATTCTCGGAGCAGATCGCTGTGATTTTTCTACCGCTGGATGCTTGGTCTTTGAAAGAAACCTAGACAGCCTAGAAACTCCCTTTAAGTTACTGTGGGAGAGAATTTAACCGGCCCTTCAATGTTCCATTTTGCAGAAGAATACTGCAAAATATAAGTGACACAATTGGGAATTGGCACATGCTTGATTTGCTCAGCTCCTAGAAAGTGCAACAAATTTTTAATCACTCCTCCATGAGTTGATACGCCAACTGTCACAAATTGTTTTTCATCAATGATGGATTGAAGAAGAACGAGTATACGCGACACCGATTGACGTTTTGTTTCGCCGCCGGGAAATCCTATATCCAGTAACGATAAATCGGTTGAACGAAAACTTTTCCAGAGGTCTTCTCCAAATCGTTGCTCTGCTTCTGTATAAAGCAATCCTTCGGCCTCTCCAAAATGGGCCTCACGCAATAACTCAGTTTTAATTAAAGGTACATTGAGTGATTTTGATACGGCCTGGCCTGTTTCAATGGCACGATCTAAATCGCTGCAATAAACAACTTCCAAAGGAATAAGGGATAAATTATGCGCCAGGATTCGAGCTTCCTCGCGACCTTTGGCATTCAAACAAATGTTGGTGTGTCCTTGAATTCTCTTGTCAACATTCCAATCTGTTTGCCCATGGCGAAAAAGGTAGAAAGTAACCACAGATTCACTCATTTTTGACCTTCGGGTGTCAATAACGACTCATCATTGAGTTTGATTAATTTATCCAAAACTTGCTGAAGGTCTGAGGGCAAAGGGGAGTGAAACTCATAGTAATTATCAATCATGGGATTGAATACTTTTAGATAATGGGCGTGGAGAAATATGCGTGTGAGGCCAAATTGCTCACGAAAATATTGATTGATGACTCCTTTGCCATATCCCGTATCACCCACGATTTGATGCATACGACGAGAAAAATGACGTCGGATTTGATGTTGTCTACCTGTTTTCAGTTGCACCTTCATAAGAGAGTAGTCATGATTGCTCCACAAGGGCCAATAGAGTGTTCGAGCAGCTTGAGGCACTCCTTGATCATTTTTTAAGGGGAAATTAAATTCACCGGCGTTTTCCACATGCCCACGAACCAAAGTAATATATTCCTTTGTATTTTTATCGCTGTTCCATTCTTCTTTGATCTCGCTCACCACCTTTGAAGATAGACCGAAAATAACGATGCCAGAAACAGGACGATCGAG
The DNA here is from genome assembly GCA_016187935.1 of Bdellovibrio sp. GTDB lineage: Bacteria > Bdellovibrionota > Bacteriovoracia > Bacteriovoracales > Bacteriovoracaceae > GWA2-49-15. The sequence goes on along the minus strand of JACPIU010000010.1, from coordinate 53,741 downwards.
ACGGTGGATTGGATAGAGATATTTTCCAATCTGATTTTTTACCAATTTCATGAGATGACTTTTCTCGTTCGAAACCGCTTTGTATGGATGAACAAAAAGTCCACTTGGCTTTTCGACGGCCACGATAAGATCATCTTGATAAATAATATTGATATGCATTTCATTTCTTGTGATTAAGTATAAAAAGTAATCTATAATTAAGTATTAAATACTACAATGAGGTTCATGCGAATGATAAAATTTTTCTTGCCATTATCCATTTTGATTTTATTTTTTAGTTGCAGTTCGACAAGGCAAAAACTCTTAAACCCCCATGCTTATGTAACACGGCTCCCCTATTGGGCGGGAAAGGCACCTAACAAACCAGGATTATCATCAAAAGTAAAAAAAGAAATCCCCGGCGATATTCTCAGTTATTTGCGTGAGAATAATAAAATGGGTGGTTCTCGTGAAATTCCGGCCCCTTTTGATCTTACTAAAAGAGAGTTTGCCCACATCCATCGCATATTGGGTGTCATTCCTTCGGGGATGGTTAAACGTCTTACCCCGTATATCAAAGGTATTTACTTTGTAGAACATCTCGGAGGGAGTAGTTTTACTGAATACATTTATGACAACCAGGGACTTCCCCTCTATGCTTTTCTGATCTTCGATCGAAGTGTTTTAAAAATGTCTGCCAATGACTGGTGCTCACGCAAAGAACAGAGTCCTTTCCAATTGGTTGATGGATTCAAATTATCTTGCACTTTAGAAAAAGGATCTACCAACTATGGTTCCTTTCTTTACATTTTTTTGCGTGAGTTAGGACGCGTATTTCAGATCAATAATAGCTCGTTCCCACTCGCACTTGAAAATCAGTCCAATTTGGACGCAATCCAAGAAACTGATTTTTTCAAAATATCCTGGAAGAAAGAAAAAGATAATGCAGTCTTGCAACAACCTGTACAATTTTCCTCGTCATGTAATTTTAACTACTCCAGTCAAAATCCATCTTGCGGCCCTCAAGACGCTTTTATCCTGTATGAAACTTTGAACACAAGTTCGAGTCCCACCGCCCATGGAATAAATTCTCCTTGGGATGATTTCATGGAAAGTTTTGCCAATTATGTCTATACTGAAATAATGAAACAACCTTTCGAGATTGTACTATCTCAGGGAGATCGTACGCTGAGTTATACTGCCTGTTGGAACACCCCTCGTTGTGAAACCAAAGGTGCGCTCATGAAGGAATTACTCGGGAACTAGAATGTATTGGATGTTACACTAAATTGGGAAGATTCGCATGAAGTTATTATCTCTATTCATTCTCTTGTTATTATGCATAAGCGGCTGCGCTACACATAAATATTCCAAACAAACCAAGCTAGTTGCTCTTTCTAATGATATCACACGCGGTCCCTCTATCGGCCCGATTGAAGGACGTGACTGTCGGTGGAGAATTTTTGGAATTAAACTAAGCGATGGTCCAACCTTGGATCAGGCCATTCAAGATGCCCTTTCAAGAACACAGTTGGAAACATTCGCGGAAAATGTCGACCCCGCAAGTTCTGGCAAACCTCCCATCAAAATCCGCTATATAAACAATATCAACACTAGCAATGAAGGCTACAATTTGGGTTTTGTTGAAAAAAAATGCCTCGTTCTCTCGGGAGTAGGCCATCTATGAAGACATTGGTTATTTTATTCTTGCTTTTCAGTTGTCTAAGCAGTTGCGCTGGCCGGTACCCCCTTTTAAATGCCGAAATGGTATCAATGACAGATCAATCTTTAGAAGCAGGTATGTCTCTTGTTGACATGGGATCTGTTGATGAAATGTTGTGTCCCACACCTCTTAAAGACCCCAATGCTCTTGGGGTTATCGATGAACTCATAAAAAATACTCAACAAAAAACCGGTGCCGATTTCCTGGGAGAAGCCATTATCTTCGCCGAACCGGACGACTGCATCTCCATAAAAGCAATCGCTTTAAAGAAAATTGTCAAAAAATAATTTTTAATTTACTCCGAAATCTTTAACATCGAGGCAAAGAAGTTTTGATTAAACTTAGGCAGTGTCATAACTTTCATGGCAACTTTCCCATATATCTGCTCTTCAGACAAAAGAGAGACATATTCGCCCTTTTTTCCGGTGATGGCAGATAACTCATGCTTATTGAGTTTCCTTTCCTCATAGGCGGCAACGGAACGTCCCGTTTGAACATCTTGCAGATCATTAAATTTCACCACCTCTCCAGGAAATCCGGAAATTTTGGCCAGATACTTTCCAGGTCGATCGGGTTTCAGAATCACAACTACATCACCATGCTTTAAGGAGAAATTGCATTCCTGGCAATTGTAACGAGTATCAACGAGATGAACAGTCCCTGCGGACTGGCCGTAATTTTCAAAATTTTCCAAGGCCACGATAAATTCATATCGATTAAGATCAAAGTTGTAAATTCCGCTATAAAAAACAAAACAGAGGGTAACTACACCTGCATATAAACTCTTATAAAGTGTAGATTCGTAATGCATATCGCGCTTTTTATCTTTGATATTTTTCTGTAATTTTTCAAAACTTTTTTTATCGATAATTCGTTTATAGATAAATTGATAAAGCCCCCAAAGGCCGAGGTTGGTAATAATGATAAGCTTAAGTCCGATCAGAACATGACCAACTATTGAATGGATCACCATTTTGTTTGCTTGCTGTATATACAACCAAGAAAGAAAAACTATTGGCAAAAAGGCCAAATGAAAAACTGATATCCAGGAATGGCGACCATAATAACTTTCTTCAAAACGCGCCAATCGATGATCCGAAAGAACAAGTTTATTTCGAAATGCGACAAACTTCTCCCATGGTAATAGCTTAGGGTTGAATCGTAAAATGGCCTCAATAATATAATCCGCTCTCTCAATCATGGTGGAAAAACGATAGACTCTTCCGTTATTACATTTAATTCTAAAGGTGCAAAGAGGGCCAAATGAACCACAGTGTAGTGAAGTTATTTCTTCAAAGAAAATTTTGAATTCTTTTTTCTTTCGATGACAGGCAATATGCTTCTGTGAAGCTTGAAATTTGGCGCCCATCACATCCTTAAAAAAAAGATAGTACGCGACACTTGCTACAAATAAAAACGCACCACTGTAAATTATGAAATGAAAGGCATTTTCGATTGAAATTGAAACATTCAACAAATGCAATGAACCGGAACCGGAAATAGACATGGCATAAGTTTGATAGAAATAATATAAAAGAAATGCCAAGAATAGCAGCGCAAATAAGATTATAGATATCAAGAGGCCTACACCTAACAAGTGAAAGTGCCGACGCATTTCCAACATCCTGGGCGGGTAATTAAGTTTTCCTCTGTTTGTTATATCCATTGCGCTAAAGCCTGCCTTTATCAGCTTTTCGGATACAATAGTAATTTACTTTAGTTTATTTTGATGAGATCGGGCGAAGTTTGTAAATTCAGCTCTTTGTAAAGATGGGCCTTCACACAATGAAGCGAAGCAATCGAAATAAGGCAATACGCTAGAAAGAAAAAAAAGCCAGGCCCTAAACTTGATTCAAACATTGTATTTACCGAGACAGGAAGAACAAGACCTAAGTACGACACTTCAAATGTTCTCGCACTACCTTGCCCTGTGGTTGATAAGTAAGCGATAAAAATGGCGACGACAAAAACGTCTGCCATTGACCATTTTCCAATACTGTTTACAAATTCGAAAAATTTTTCTTTCTGTGGCATTTTAGCTACGAGCAAGGCCCACAATAATAAAACAATCTTGATAAAAGGAACCAGCACACTAAAAAGTAAAATAAGAAAGGCCACAAATTTTCGATCATCGTCGTACAGATCTTTCACGGTACTTAGAATAGAACGATTTTTATCTAAGCCAACAGATTTAAACTCACCAATCTTGGCCTTAATTTCGGTGGTAAGTGTGAGCTTTAAAATGGGTTGTGCTAAGCCAGGCGCAAGTAGAGATAATGAGATAAATATCAATACCAAAGAAATGATTTTATACTTCGCCAATTCTCAGCTCCCTCTAAAATATCAATTTTTTAAAGTGGCCATTTCTTTATCTACCTTGGCACGATCATCGGCCAAATCTTTAAAATCGTCTTCTAAATCTTCTAATGCATCCTTATCATTGGCCTTGGCAAGAGTTGCTTTTTTGGCAATTAAGGCCTCTTCACGCAAACGAAGTTCTTCGAATTTATCAACTATCTCATCTAACTTTTTGTCTCGCTCTGCTTTTGATAACGTTGAACTTTTCGCCTGATACCTAAAATCGTCATTGCGCACTTGATTTGGATCATAATTATCATCTTGGGTGAAGGCGATTTCGATATTTGCGGCCATGAATAAAATTGCAACAAACCGACTTAACAAAATACTCATAAGATCCTTGGTGTTGGATACGCTTGTAATTTTATTCTCTCTTATTTTTGGATTTTTTCAAGCTACAGGGCAATGATTCTCACTGGATAACAGCTATACCTGATACATCAGACCAAGTTTGAAAATGTCTTTTCCAATTTGAGTCATCCAGCGAATTTGTGATGGGATTAAAATTTGATTACCTATTGTAACACGACAAAAACTATTGGGACTTGGAACCATATCACTATGAACGATTACACAACACCCCTGACTGGACAAATCAAGAACCACACCATAGAGATCATTAATGGGACTTTCCTCATTCAAACCGCATTTTAGATGTGCGATGGTATTATAAACTTGCACTCGATCCACGCGACGTCTTTCCTTCCACGACCCATCCTTTGTCTTGCCATTAATCACTATCTCCATACTTTCTCCCCAAATTCTGACATATGAAAGCTTTGATCTTTATATTCTCGCAAATTCCACAGCAAACGCTATGACAACGACCGATGGCAATCATAACATGCCAATATTACAGAAAATGAAGGGATGAATGAGGGGCATCCATGTGCCCACAAATTGGGCCTATCTGACTTTCGGGTAAAAGTTCATAGGCTGATCCACCTCGACAGTGCCTCCTCCCAATGGCTCAGGAAAAACAATTCCTCGCAATACATTCACCACGCATCCTCTTACTTCACCAGGCAGTTCACCACTAAGCGGGCCGGCATCAGCACGCGTCACATGGCCGCTGGCACCAATAATAAAATTCAACTTAACGATTCCACTGTACCCCTGCTGTGATCGATCAAGCACCTTTTGATAACAGTATCGAAACTGCGGGAGATACTCTAATAAAATTCTCCTAATCGTATCCGGGTCCATACCTCCCAGCACCACTGTTTTATAAGGAAGACCAGCGGTGAAATAAGACTTCTTTGAAACAATCCCCTCAAGTCCCTTAGTCGTGTCAAGCTGACCGCTCGTCAATCCGGAAACGTTACCAGTGCCATTCTCAACTTTGGCGGTTTTTAAAGTAGCGCCGGCACCGGAAGCCGCGAGCGAGCTTCCTTCGCCACTGAACGTGCTATTGCTTTTCGTAGAAACATCCTCAAAATTTCCACTCTTTGCCAACATACCACTCAGAGATGAAGAAAGTTCATTAAACTTATATGCGTCAACATGGCCTACAGTGTTCTTTGCTGGTCCGGCTTCTTTCTTTGCAGCTTGAGATTCCAATTTGCTTACTGCATTTTCATTTGATTTGGTGACAACATCTTTGATAACGTCTTTAGGGCCTTTATTGGGCTCTGCCTTTTTGACAACTTTATTGATTTTCTTTTTGGGATCACCAGTTTTAAGAGATTCAACAGTTTTCGTAACTTCAGGTACTGCGACTGTCGAAACTTCTGGAGTTTGTTCTTTCACGGTATGTTCACGATCGACTGATCGTTGAACAATGTTATGCTCTTCAGTCGGTGTTTTTGCCACGGCCTTCGTTATGGCAGGACGTTTATAAAGAATGGTGGCGATGCGTTCCGGATCTTTTTCTAACTGATTTTCCTCGACAGGTGCATCGACAACCAGACACATCCCAACGAGCAAGAGAAAGATACAAAACATCAGGATGAAATATTTTCTTAAATCCTTATCTCCTCGCATGACAGGAGCGATACGAACCCTGGGAGGATGTTCCCCCACCTGAAGAAATATCTGAATATCATTCAGGGTTAAGCATACTAAATCACCTGAAGCCAAGTTCACTGTAGTCCCTGGCCGCATAGTCTGATGCTGACCATTGGAAAGTTTGGTAATCTTGAAACCTTGTAGAGGATGAATGGTGATATTGCCCTGGCCTCCAGTCATCAGTACATGTTTTTCATTTTTTCCCAAGTAGGGAAACTCGATATAGGATGTTCCCTTGGCATTGCCGATTAAGACACAATCCTTCCCGCGCACTGGAAAATAATCAGCACTCAAGATGATATTACGAAAGATGACCAGAACCTCTATTGATTCCTTATCCCGGAGCCAATTAAAAATGGGATGAATCGAAGTTTCGTTTTCAAATATATATTCGGAAAATTCTGCATTTTTTAAAGTGGACAGAGGATGAATGGTTTCAAACACAATATTGTGATATTTTTCAGTATGCACAGGCAGAATCGGCAATTCGTTGATATCAATCGTGTCATTATGAGGAAGAATCTTTACATCCTTAAATACCTTCAATTCGATATTCGACATTTTGATCACATCACCAGGTCGCAACGTAGCATAAACGATTTTCTGCCCGTTCACGAAAGTTCCACCTACGGAATTCATGTCGTAGAGTTTTAATCCCCCCAAATCTGCTTCAACAACGGCATGAATACCACTGACTGTAGAAGAGTCTAAAACCAGATCACAGCGATCGGAACTGCCGACAAGAACACGGCCCGGACGAACGGTAAATGTTTTTTGATTACCGCTTTGACCATACATAAGACCGATATTTTGTGTGTCATTGGCCATAAGTCTCCCTCTTCGCTCTTCAATATTACAAAACTCTCTCCACCGATTTTCTTATTTCCGGATTAAAATTCTTTCTATATGGCAGACGATTTTTAAAATATTTTTGATATCGCGGTAGGATCGACAAATCCCCTGGAATCCCTTTATCACCCTCTACTCCTATCTCATCAAAGTCGAACTTCTCAAACTGCTTATACTTATAAATAACACGTTGCTCACCTTGTTTAACTTCCGCACAAAATACGCGCTGAAGGCAGAGAATGGTAAAAACTAAAAAAAGTGTTTTCATAAACCAAATTCCTGTTTTAGTTTGGCATAGAAAGTCTGATCATAATTGCCATCGGCCGGATCGATGTCACTTAAAATATCCCTGGCGTCATTTTTTTTACCTGTTATCGACATCACATAGGCATAGTGGAGCAGTTGTTGTGTCGGAAGTTTGTAGTTATCTTTTGCTCTCTCAAAAAGCACCACAGCTTCACCAAAACGGCCTTCTAAAATATAACAGTTTGCGAGAGCTAAAATAATTTCAACTTTATTATTTTCAGTCTGGTGCAATTTCTCCAAGATTGGCAGCGCCAGTTTGCTTAAATTATAACGGAGTAACAGTTGGGCCTGATTAAACGAGGGCGTAGAAGAGAGGGGGCGACTTTTTGTTGCGGCGGCATAAGCAGAAAGGGCGTTTTGATGAAGATTATCTATTTCATGGACAACCCCAATATTATTAATGGCCGGAGCAAAATTAGGACTTATTTCACGCGCCTTATTGTAATAAAGAAGCGCCATCCTGTACTTCGCCTGTAAGAAGTAGCAATTTCCCAGTGCCAGATAATATGTCGGATTTTTTTGATTGAATTTGGCTTGTCCCTGCAAAATCTTAAATCCTTCATTATTTTTACTCGAGTAGCAAAGTGCCATGGCCTGCCCCACTGGACCTTCATTGCTAGCTGCTTCTATCGTTTCTTTATCTCTGGTTAAATCGAGAGTCTCATCAGAGACGACAGAACTTTTTTCCTCACTCACCTGCGGATAAAAGTCACTCGTTTCATCATATTTAACTTGAACAGATTGCTCGAATACGGAATTTTCAACGTTCTGAAATTCTTTTTCAATGTCTTCAGAAAATTCCGATGTTACTTTTGGCGGCGTAGACGAGCATCCAGCAATCATCAAAAGAGAAAAGATAATTAGTAACATGACCCTCATCATCTATCTCCCTCCTCTGTCCATAAGCACAGGTCGTCGAACAGCAACGTATCGCAAACGCAAAGGTTGAGGTGCTTGACTTAAAAATTCATAATTATAAGGAGACAAGATATTATTTTTTAAAATACTGTTCGCAGCATCCTGTGAAAACGTGCTGGCCTTGGCTTCAAGTTGTTTTACAATTTTCCCTAAATTGCTCTTGAATTCCAAAACATAATTGGCATCCTTCTCAGGGGGAGTGAAATTGGCGATTTCGTGGGCCAAATCCAGATAGGCGTCTGACAAAATTTTAAAGGTGCGCACGACACCTTTGGCGGAACCCATTTTAAGAATTTCGCCTGCTTTAGTCGTTAACTCCTCCAGCCCTTTGAATTTTGCTTTAATTTGGTTATTAAATTGCCCCTCAGGGAAACTTAGGGGGGGGGTAGCAAGACTATTGGCCTTTTTATCAAGCTCCGCGAGATGAAAACGCACGAAGACATCCAAGACCTCAATCGGTAATGTTTTGACATTAACATTTGCCCCGAATAGTCTAGGGATAAACCTAATATACGTTCGAGCAAGATCGATCTCTTTTTTGTCCCTGAGGGCCTCCGCAAAACGTTCCAGCAAGATCGCCAGCTTCGGGCCCACAATTTTTTCCTCGATAATGTTATCAATATGTTTTTTTGCCCAGGTTAAATTGTCGTGCGCGATAAGTTCATCGATCAATTCATAGCGGGCGAAATTCATACTTTCGCCTTCGATCCCGCATTTTGTTCCACTCTCGATAATGTCCTGAGCTTCTTGAAACTTATTTGAGGCGACTTTAAGGATAAAGGCATTTCTGAACACAGCATCTTTCTTATCAAATTTTCCATTGCACATTTTGAAATATATTTTTTTGTCAATTTCCCCTGCCATCTCAGGAGCACCAAACGCAAAAAGTTTTTCCCCCAATTGAACCAATGAAGTTTCAAAGTGTTTGACATCTGAAGGCGACATCAAGTCCAAGGCACTCGAAGCCCACTTGTAAATATTTTCGACATGGCCCATCTCTGTATATAAAATAGCAATATTGTATGCGGCAATTTTTTTAGATTCTTCACGTTTTTCCGGATTCTTATAAATAGAATAATAATATTTTAACGCAAGAACTTTATTCCCTGATTGATTCGCTTTCTCTGCTTTTTCAAAATCAAAAGCTGTCAAGTCGATTAACATCTTCTGCTTAATTTCATTATTAACCTCAATCTCACCTTTTTTTATTTTTTGAAAATAGAAATCATATTTGGCAAAATCCCTTTTTGCCAAAAAGACATCAGCAAGTTTTGCCACCATAGCTTCTTGAGTTTTACTTTCGGCAGGAAAATTTGCCTTAAAATCCCAGAATATCTTTTCGGCTTCGCCGATTTCATTTTTATCAAAGTATTCCAGAAACAATCGTTGATAAATTTTCTTGGCATCTTCACCCTTGGGATCTTGAGTCAATTTTGATTTATAAGCAGAGATAAGATATTTGTCTAAAACCGCTTTAGAGATATTTTTTTGAGCGAGTACCGCCATTAATCCTTTTTGAGCATTGCTGAAAACGTTTTGATCACCAGCGGCCCTGGCCAGCTGTGCTGATTTTTCATAATACGATGCACTTTCTTCAAATCTCTCAATACCATATAGAGTTTCAGCAATATGCAATAAATAAACATGCGCGTTGGTTTTATTTAATTTGCTTAAGCCGACAAAATAGCTCTTGGCAAGGCCGGCCTTTTCTTTTTTCCTTTTTTGATCTTTTTCTGCCTCTTTCGACAAAACTGCCTTTTGCAAGATTGCTGCATATTTTTCGCCATGGTATTTGGTTAATTCAAACTGGTTCCCTTGCAGCGGTGATTGTTCATGCATAGATACAAGCGCATTAAATGAATTCAAATGATTCGCGACTGTTCCGTACTTCTCATTGATTTCCAAGAGCATGATATGGATATCAATTTTTTGCTCGCGGGTTTTTGATAAAGGCAAAGCTTCATTAAGCACCTTAATCGCATAAGAGAATTTACTCATTTCAATGAGATGCTGGGCGACCTTGACCAGATAGGTGGCTATATCCTCACCGATACCACGATAAAATTTTATAGCATCGTCCGTTCGTCCAGCATCAACGTAGAATAGAGCAAGATCACGCTTCACTTCGTGGGACATATCATAAAACTCAGAGCGCTTGCTTAATTCAAAAATTTTATGCAGCAAACCTATTCCTTTGGCCTTCTGGCCATTTCTGAAATAGCACCATGCAAGGTTGAAAGCATCCTTTGTCCACCATCTTCCCTTGATTTCTCGTAAGGATTCTTCATAGTGTTTAATGGCCTTTTCAAATTTCTGCTCATTATAATAAAGCTCAGCAACGGCCAGCTTCGATTTTCGCGAAGTTGCGGATGTATCATTGGAATGTTTTACCGCATACTCGAAATATTTTTTGGCCTTGTCGGGGCGCTGAAATTCTTTGGCGTTAAATGCTAAGATGTAAAAAACATCGCCTCTTCCTTTGAATTTCGGAAAACGTTTAAGTAGAATGAGACAGGCTTTTTGCGCTTTAACATAATATTTAGTGGACTCAGCAAAAATATCCTTTTTATTGATATGTTCTCTTTTCTCGGCTTCAGCGCTGAGATATTTTTCATTTTCAATTTCTTTAAGTATTCTGGCCTTTTCCAGATACAACTCAGCTAAACGCAATAAAAGATTGGGATTTCTTACTGACACCTGTCTATTTAGCCGAATAATTTCCTGTAATTCCTCATTAACAAGATTCAGCAATTTTGTTCTGCGTTCCGCTTGGGCCCAGGCTGAAGCGGTAGTACACGTGATGACTAAAAAGACTGCCTGAAATATCAAAAGAAATTTAATTTTTTTCGACATCATTCCCACACTCTGACTTTAAAGCAAATACATAATCGCCGAGTTCATCGGCCCAAAATTCACCGTTAAATGTCCAAAAATATTGCTTTTCATTGCGTTCTAAAAATTTGATATCGCCTCTGGCGCGCTCGCCATTAATTCCCAAAATCTTGCCTTTCATATTACTCAGAATTTCAAGTTTGATATATGACATGTCTTCAAAGGATTTATCCAAAAGTCTGGCATGATAGATCAAGCGTTTTTTTACATATCTCCCAATAATATCTCTTTGGAGTATCAAAGAATCTTTTAAATTTCGAGCAGCAAGAATTTTCAATTTTCCATTGGAAATCGCCTTGATTGCAGCAACTTCCTGTTTACCCTCTTCAATCTGTTGAAAAAGTTCCTGAGTCGCAGGATCTCGCCAAATGTCTTTCAATAATTTGATGATTAGGGGATCAAAATTTACTTTATCTTTTTGCTTAATTAAGGAATAGTAATGACGATAATCTGACTTCATACTTCCAATTAAATTTAAGAGCCCTAAATATCCTCGTTGGTATTTAGTATAAAAATTTTCCGCAGATTTTTTAGCATCTTCAAATAAACACATTTCCAAATAAGTAAGCGCAGAGAGGACTTCGATCTCGGGGTTAAAAATGTGATCCAATACCGGGGCCTTATAGGTGACCAATTTCCCAAGAGTTCTATTAAAATCTCTCGTATAGAATGATGACCATGCCTCCTCAAAGAGAATTTCCGGCCAAATTGGTGACTTTTTTTGCAGATCGAGATAACTCAGAATGGATTTTTCAAACTTGGCAGAAGCAAACTGCATTCTGGCAATACCAACGATGCAGGTATCTCTTAAAGTTATCAGTTGTCGCTTGCGCAAAGACGTATGGCCACCACTACTAATGGCCTTCCCGGCCTGGCGAACACACTCATCATAGTACCGTACTGCTTCGTCCGTTTTTTTCATGATAGCCAGTGCAGAGGCCTTCATATTGGAAACAAAGGGCGCAAGATTTTTTGAATGTCGTTCAAGACCATCTAAAGCACTTAATGCACTATTGTAATCTCCCTTATTAAAATATTTTTTTGCCAAGACATATCGTAAAGTCGTTGCCCGGGAACGTTCCAGAACATCAATCGAGAGAGCTTCAAATTGTCGCAGCCCTACATGGGAGACGATGTCATCGATAATATCATTGAGAGCAACGTCCACTCCACCGCCAGAGTTATAAAGAGTTTCCTTAATGAAAGGAATCGTCCCAAAGTAAATACCGGAATCCACCAGATCTTGAATGCTTTTCAGACTAATGCTGCCATTATTCTGAGCATAAGCCGTCAGTAAGAAGAGGTTCAGCAAAATGATATACACTAACTGCTTCATCGCTAAAACCTATAACCCAAGGACAAACTCAGGTCGTAGTTGGAATAATAGGCCTCATCTCCGGTTGATGCCGTCGAGAGGGCCTTCTGCGCCTTGTAGTGCGTGCCTGTAAAATCGGCCCGGAGATCCCAGCTTGGATTGATATAAAACTGCAAACCAATTTCCCAAATCGCACCATTGTGCTCCTCATTTTTTTCTGCAAACGTGCCGACACCACCCGACTGGAACTCCTCGCGGTTATTATGTTCATTCAACTGAACCAATCCCAATCCGAAAATCCAGTCGAAATATAAGATCTGATTGAATGTGTTTATCTTGGCATAGAAAGGTGACCAGAGTGCCATAACGGCCTTATAATCAGTGACGATTCTTCTAAAAGGTCTCGAACCAGGACCACCAGGATTACGGACAGACATAGCTGTTGAATTTTCTTTCCCTTCATTCTTAGAATACAAAAATTCAATCCCCCATTCCTCAAAGAAGAAATAATTAGCACGACCTTGAAAAGTTAATGAATCTACAAATGCTCCTGACGTTGTCTTGCCTCCTCCCAGATGCAAGCTTAAGTTTCCCTTTTTTCTAAATTTCCTATTCTGCAAAACATACACTTCCTTGTCCGGATCAAGCCAAGTGAAGTCATACGTATCCGACTCTGAGGCAATCAATGGCGGAATTAAATCAAACGTAAGAATTGATAAGACCGCAAGGTATCCAATCACATTTAATCTAAGCATAGTGGCACACCCAATAATGTCTTCTATGAAACTATTATGATTATTTTATCAAAAATTAGAGATATGTTGCTGAAAATGCATTCCTAGGGCAGATATTTCCGAAGTTGCAATGTAAGCAATGCCTATGATTGCACACAAGATAATCATTCTTTAATGACCAGATTCGCTCAAGTTTCTGAGTACACGATTCAGACGTGACTTCTTCAGCTTTGATCATTTGTTGATCAAGATAGACAAGCTTTAATGTTATTTTCGCCTCGGGATTCTTGTGAAAATAATAGTGCGCATACATGCTTAACTGCGCCCAATATCCTTCTTCCTTTTCAACTTTTCCCGCTCCGGTTTTAAAATCCCAGATTTGTAAATCTGGGACAGGCCGTTTTGAAATAATAACCAAATCAGGCGTGCCCGTAATCATATGGCCTGCAAATTTAAATTTCACCGGTTGTTCGGAACAAAATTCGTCTCCATTCTGTCTATGTCGCTCAAGTAAGCTTACAACCCAATTAATCGATTCCAAGTCGCGTGGCTTGATTTTATGCTTAGTCAGCACATCATTTGATAAATCGGATTGAATCACTTGGGAAAGAATAGCGTGCAGATGACTACCACGTTCTGCACTCGATGATAATTCATGACAGTCCTGTGCCCTGTCATCTGACGCAATGATTCCCGATTCCGCAGTCAAACTATTTAGATATTCAATATCTTCTTCAGTAAATTTTATAATGTTCGCCAAATAAAATTTCATGGGGCAATCAGCAAGCATCGAAGCACGAGTTACAGAAAGCTCTGAGGAGATCGCCACCTGCGTGAGCGAGGGTGATATGTCAGATGCACCCACAATCCCCGAAAATACATTAGAAGAATCAATATGAAACAAGGGACGGGTAAGTTTAATACGGCGATCTCTTGGATTTAAAATTTCAGACTGATCCGATGGCAAGATCGATATCGGTTTCATTTCACGAAAAGGAGATGTCGCACTTCCCACATGCTGATCTTGGATTTTCCGCAAGCCATCAATCCAATTTTTGCCATATTTCCCAGATATTTTCTTATTAGGATTAACCACCGTGACATTGGTCCAAGTCAAGCAGTCTTTTGCTCTAGTGCCGGCAACATAGAACAATCGTTTGGATTCTGCGAAATCTTTTTCATGGGCAACCCTTGCTTCAAGAATCATAGCAGGGGTACGCATTACTTTGTTTCCAATTTTCCAGCGAAAACTATATGGCCATTTACCAATTGTCGGGGTATCGATTTTGCCTTTGGCATTGCCATGTATCCCTGCCAAAATAACATGATCAAATTCGAGCCCCTTCGCGGCATGAGTAGTCATTATTTTGATATTGCCAACTCTACCAGGAAAGCGAAATTCAGTGGAATAACTTGACTCGCGTTCTTCATTTAATATGAAGCTGATCAAGTCGCTATCATCAGAAGAAAATTTAACTATCTCCTCCAATAAAGAAGCGACAATTCTAAAATCCGCAACTTTGAGATTGATATCGGATAAGAAAAGATAGAATGAATCCATTGGTCCAAGAAGAGTGTAATTGTTCAAAAATCGATCGAGAGCGGTTGATAGAGGCAGATTTTGAATCGGAATTTCTAAAAGGATGATGTAGCTTTCAAGCAGGGTAAGAACCGAATGACGTGTCGTAGCTGTATTTGCGACATTTGAATTAACCAAGTGAAGAAGCAATTGCAAAATCCCGAGAGTTGGATCGTCAGCATAGGGGATTTTAATTTGTGCGACAAAACCCAAATTGCTTCTAATAAGTCGGTCTATAAGATATTTAGAAGGTGCCAACTTACTATACAAGACACAAATTTCCTGGTTCTGGTTTTGTTCTATTTGATCCTTAATATATTGGTGTATAAGAGAAGCTTCAATTTGATTGATTTCATCGCGCGAAGGCGCATCATCGCCTTCTTGAATCAAGATGCTATTGGAAATCTGAGTAATGTTCCCTCTAAAATTCAGAACCTTTGTATGCGGGTAGTTCTGATACTCTACCGGAACAGCATATTGATCAAGACCTTCAAAATCCGGACCAAGTCGAAAAAGATAGTCGAAGAATTCATTATTGAAATTGATGATATTCTCCTGTGATCTATAGTTGGCAAGGAGAGAAAGATTTCGAGGCACCTTATGTCGGCATCCTAAAAAAACGGAAAGCTCACCACCTCTAAATCCATAAATTGCTTGTTTGGGATCTCCGACACAAAAGATTCTTGAAAAATCGTTATCAATAATCTGTTGCAAAATCTTAAACTGTATTTCTGAAGTGTCTTGAAATTCATCAACGATTAGATATTTGTATGTTTTTGAAATTTGTTTTTGAACTTCGCGATTGTTTAATGCCAAATAGACGTTATATTCTAAATCAGAGAAAGTTAAACCATCTTTCTTATTCCAAGCACGGGCGATCGTCATGTACAATTCTTCGATGACGGGAAACCAAAGCTTGACCAAAACATCTTGGTTCTGTTGAAAATAAATTATCTCCTCGGCGAAATCCTTAACAAAACTTTTTAACTCTTTGAAATACTCAAAAAGCTTTAAAAGTTGCTCATCATTCTTGGCGGTTGATGGAGTGGTCAAACGGTCCAATTGAGAAAACAATTCCTGCAAAGCCAGAATTCCCTCGATAGTACCAAGTTTAACCCCTTGTAATTTTGTATAAAACTCGTCAATGGTAGAAAACCATTTGGAAGCAGTCGTACCTCGATAAGGCTGCAGGGCCTTCTGGGCATCAGGAATTTTAAGCAAACCATATTGATTAAACAATTGCGAGATAGTGAGATTAAAATTATCAAAAGAATTCGTACCATCGGACGACTCCCAAGACAAACGTAATTCGGGGTCCGAAAAAATGCTGCAGAAGGAATCAATAATTTTGTCAAAACGAATAAAGAGCGTATCAAAAACCTGATGCGACATTTCGTCAATGTGCTTATGCTTCAACCATTCATGGCATGCTTCACGAACTAAGGTATTGGCCGCGAACTGTGACATGATATTGGCGCGGCTATCGGCCCCTTCAATGAGACCTTGACGGATAAGCTTCATGCAAAATGCATGGATCGTTCCCATATTTAAACGGGGCAATTGCTCAATCACCATTTGCCACTGATGGCGTGACTGGGGCGACTGCGATAATTTTTCCTGCAACCGCTTATCGAGTCTGATTTGCATTTCTTGTGCGGCCTTATTGGTAAAAGTCATCATCACAATCGACGATAGAAAAGAACCAAGCTCACGCTTTAATTCGAAATCAATCAATTTACAGTTTTGTTCTTTCTTAAAAAAATCCTCCAAAAGAAAAATCACATGCTCAATAAGAACATAAGTTTTGCCTGATCCCGCGCCTGCACTTAAGAGAATTCCTCCATGATGCTCGATCGCCAATCTTTGCTCATCATTGGGAGTGCGCACTTCTAAACGGGCCATTACAGTTGTCCTTTTGAGCATAGGGCCGCTAAATCGCAAAAGTCACAGACTTGCGCTTTCATCGGTGAAGCTTTGAATAATTCATCAACATAGAGATCACTGACTATTTCTTCTTCATAAAGTTGATACTCTTTAAGCTGTTTCTCGTAATCCGCATGCGTAATCATTTTTAAACCCATGTCATCACACTCAGGAATAAGAACGGTCTTTTCCTCACTTTCCGCAAGCGACTTTAGCATTGATTCATTGATGCCACTTAAACAAATTAATCCGAAACAAAGGATTTTTTTAGCAATATGGCAATGTGATAAATAAAACCAAATCTGCAGCTTCTCAAACCTGTCGAAGGCCTTCATTGAAGGTATACTGCCCGTTCCACGCTTAAAATCTAAAATGGCATAGCCCTGATTATTTTCCAAAATACAGTCTATCCGCCCCTTGAAATGAACATCCTTAATAGAGTCATCAAAAGGAAATTCAAATTTCACTGAAGTAAAGTCGTACTGTTTCATTAAACTTTTAAGAGCAGAAATCCCATTCATGCTGTATTCAAGAATTTCTTTTTGTGCTGTTGCTAATGAAAAATTCTTTATTTGTAAGGCCCTCTGTCTTAAATACTCTTTCAATCGCATACTCACGAGATCGTTCACGGCAGCATAATTAAATTCTATATTGTTCTCGAAAAAATCCTTAATAACGAGATGTTCGATGTCTCCCAGTTCAAAATTTTCCAATTGAACTTTTGATCTCTTATCCAATCGAAAAGACTGAAGTTCTTGAAAATAAAACTTCCGAGGACATTCGCAATAAGTTTGCAAACGTGAAGATGTGAGAGACTTGTGTTGATATTTTTGATTGATATACCGGGCCAAGACATCAATTTCATTTTTCTTATGCAACAGGGACACACTGTCTTGCTGAGGACCCATGACCCCCAACATCATCTTCCAAAAGAAACTGCGTTCTTCGATTCCTTGTTCATAGAAAAGAATATTTTGTTCCTTGGCGAGAAAAACATCTAACCAAAACTTTAAAATATTTTTTTCTAATTCTGCCGATCTGACAGGTGACAATGCGGCAATGTTCCCAAGGATGCTATCTGCGAATGCGTTATTGTCGGAGATGATTTCTCCGTACTGCTCACTTACCACGAGAACACTTCGCCCGAGCGAATGATCCAATTCTAATCCCTCAATGGACATGATCGAGGATGAATGGCGCGAAAAAGCGACTGGGATGAGATAGTTCCGCGGCAGATCGAGCTGAGTGGATTCACAAATCAACTTCCAAATGTCGCCATCAACTTCGGTATTTTGCGCCGATAATTCTTCCCAAATTTTAAGATTCGCTCTGAGCAATAACATCACTTTGATAGTGCGTTGATTTCTAAAATTCTTTTCAGCTAACTTTTTTTTGCAATCATGATCGATATAATTCTTCAGATCAGCGACAGTAAAAGAACGATCCGCACAAGTTTCGATCTGGGCCAAAATATTTTTCTTAACGGACTCTAAAATTCCAGTGAAGATTTGTGATTCCAATTTAAAATAATTATTTTGATAGATCGTGGAGAGATCAGTTGAATTCAATTCTTTTTTGGCCAGGATGATATTTGTCGGGGTTGCACAATCTAGTTGTTTAATGAGCAGTTCAGAATGTCTGTTATAAGTTGGGCGGATAACCTGGCATCGGATCATCGGCTTGTGGATATCCTGCCTCGATGGTGCTTCTGTCTCCTTATTGGGAAATAACCACGTTATCCAATCTGTGGCACGGGAGCTGGCATAGGCAGGTTCAGGAATAAAAATATAAACATCATGCTTAATCGCAAGGGATTTTAAAAAATCTACTTGTACTCCTGTAAAATGCCGAAAACCAAAAAATAAATATGTTTGCGTCGGAAGATATTCAAAGGCAGGATGGGCCGGTGTTCTAAGCTGATGCGCCAATTCTCCATAAACTCCGTGCTCATCTAAAATTTTAGCATTTTGCAAAAAATGCCAAAAATACAAAATGCATTTCTTAATCTCAGGTCGAAAATCGACCAGAATCGTTTCTAAAAAATCTGGCACCAAGAAATGCCCCCTCAAATCTGTGAAAACTTTATGCGCCAGCTGAAAATCGGCCAGACTTAACTCAGGCAGATGCGTCTTCCACAAAGTGGAAAGTGACAATAATAGGGAAGATTTATTAAAAAATTGTGCAGAATTAAAGTTAGAATCAGTTGTCAAAAAATTTTGGGCAAATTTGAAAATAGTAACGACATCAACGCTTTCACATCCAATTCGCTCAAGATATTCTCGGTATTTATCGGCCAAAGCTGGGCCAGGGCAAATCCCAATCGCATTCCGATCTGATATACCCTTGATCTTTTGTTCTAATTCGGTCAAATCACGAAAAACTGCAGGGTGTAGCATGACTATAGGCCGTACATATCGCGAAAATTTAACGGCGGAGGGACTTTTAAAATTCGATCTCTCATTTCCGATTCCTCAAAGAGACCGCAAAAATTCTCGGACAAGGCACCAGTTGCAAAAACTGATGACATAAGTGATGTCTGTCGAAAGACAATATTCTTACCTTTTTTATCAAATTCTTCCCATGCAATCCCCTGCTCGGGAAATTCGAAAGACAAAGCAGCGGTAGAGGTTAGAAGTACCAATACATTGGGATTGGCCTTCTGATAGTCTAGGAAAAAAGTATGTAATTTATCAATTTCGAGGAGATGTTCACGCGCTTTAAGCATTTCTCTTTTTTGTAACAATTTTTCGTACTCGAAATCTCTTACCAAATAAACATTGGCAAAAGGTCGCTTGATAAAACTCTCGAACGTTTGTTTAGCGTTTTCATACAATCCACTATGGCAGCTTTCCTGCTGGCAGCTCTTATCAAAATAAACACCCGCAGTCAGTGGGATGTTAATAGGAGCTTGGAAAAAAGCGGCGTCTGGTGATCTAGTCCGTGTCATTTTCCATATTATGGTAAAATCACTGTAGAAATTCTGCTCACTTTTACATTGAAATGCCTGATCGAGACCCTGTCCTTCTTCAAGACCGTTTTCCAAAATTCCGGCGAGCGCGCCACTTTTGCCCAGATTTTTCCAAAAGGGAGGGTAATCATAATCACTACAGCTGTTTTTCTGATTTTTACTTCCGCTTATTTGGGACAAAAAATTATCATGGGCCTTTGGTCTCAAAGAATATAAATTATAGGCCCACATCTTGCCTGCACAATAACTGCGCTCGAAAGAAATCTGCTTCAATGAGGTAGAAAATTTTAGTAATGGCAGATGTTCATCCGAAAGACCGGCAACTTGAAGCCAAATTATCTTTTGGGGAGGTTCACCAAAGGTGTGCCGTTGCAAATTAATAGTATTCATGCGTGAACAGCTTAAAATGAGCAGCATGCCTAGAATAACTACCAGCGTTAGCCTGTTTTTAATCATAATTTACCCTATCAAACAGTATAACAATTTTTATGATCTTCACAGAGCCAATTTCGTAGGAGTTTGACCACTCCAAGCGAACTAATTTAACAAGACAAAAAGTTTTATTTCTTGTTCATAATCCTCTATTCTTAGGGATAAACACATTTGATGAGGGAGTTTATCGCCATGGAAGAAACGGTTATTGCAACACGTGAAATTATGTGGAATATCCCTGAGTATCTCAAAATTACAATGTATTCGATGCTGGTTCTCGCATTTCTGGTTTTTATGCGAGGAATTTGGACCCGGGTGCTTTTTGTCACCAATCAGAAAAGTGTCAAGAATCTCTTTGGCGACCAAGGGCTCATCCCCAATTCAAAATCTATCCAGTGGTCCCAATTCTTCAAGGCCATTTTTTTTACAGGAAAAGTATTTCGGGATCACAATGTCGGTTTTTTTCATTCACTGATTTTCTATGGTTTTGTGATTCTTTGGATTGCCACCGATGTCGTTGCTATCCACTATGATACTCCCTTCAAAATTTTTACAGGTACGACATATATTGTGATTTCCTTTCTCGCCGATTTTGCCGGACTCATGGTTCTGGCCGGAATCGGTTTTGCGGGACACCGCCGATACATGCAAAAACCCAACAAATTAAGCGCAACCAAGCCGAATCAAGAAAGGCTGATGTACGCTTTTTTGATTATGCTGGTGCTCATTGGTTATTTTATTGAGGGTATTCGTATCCTTGGCAACGGACATCCCGAAGGCGAGCGAATTTGGTCACCCATCGGTTTTGCCTTAGCGCACTTGTTCTCCAAATTTTCCTGGTCAAATGATATCTGGGCCTCTCTTCATCGCGCTCTTTGGTTTTTCCATATGGCGAATACCATGATTTTTGTCGCCCTTATTCCCTACACAAAATTCTTTCATTTTCTGGCACTTCCCTTTCAGGCCCTGATAACCCCCGTGCGGCGTGGGGGCGTTCTCAATCCCATGAATTTTGAAAATGAAAATGCCGAATCGTTCGGTCTCAGCAAATTGTCCGAAATGACTATAAAAAATCGGTTCGATTTGATTTCATGTGTGGAATGCGGACGCTGCACAGAAGTCTGCCCTGCCACGGCGGCAGGTAAGAATCTCGACCCGAAAACAATTATTACGAAGGCCCGGGATTTAGTTTTTAGCGAACATCAAAAAGGCGTTGCCGATCCACTTTTTTGGGGTGACAAACCCATTTATGCGAGTAATGAGTTGGATGCGTGTACGACTTGTGCCGCCTGCATGGAAGAGTGCCCCGCCTATATCGAGCACGTAAATATCATTATGGAAGCTAAGCGATACAAAGCACTCACAATGGGTGACATACCTCCCTCTGCCGCCGATGCAACAAACAAGAGTAAAATAAATGGCAATCCATGGGGTATTTCGCAAGATGATCGTTTTAAGTGGGCCGAGGGACTTGAGATACCCGTCATTACGCCAGACCAGAAGGTTGATTACTTGTATTTTGTCGGATGCGCTGGCTCTTATGATGCCAACAACCAAAAGGCCATAAAGGCCACTGTTGCGCTCCTAAAAAAAGCTGGAGTAAGTTTCGCTCTCCTTGGAGTTAAAGAAAAATGCTGTGGCGACCCTGTTCGACGTTTTGGCGATGAATATAGCTTCTTGGAAATTGCCATGGAAAATATCGCAACATTTCGTCAGTACAAATTTGATAAAATTGTAACTCATTGTCCTCATTGCCTGCATACGATTGGCAAAGAATATTCCAAATTTGAAAACGGCAACTTCCCAATGGTTCACCAAACAGAACTCTTTGCCGAACTTATCAAGTCGGGCAAATTAAAACCTGAGAGAGAAGTCAAGAACTCCCTTACATTCCACGATCCTTGCTACTTAGGTCGGCATCATGGTGCATACGATGCGCCTCGAACTGTATTGAACAGCATTCCGGGAATTGAATTGCATGAAATGCCAAAATCGCAGGATCGTGCTCGATGTTGCGGTATGGGTGGCGGTAATATGTGGTTTGAACTTCCCGAAGGTGAGCATCTGGCCAACAATCGTCTCAGGGATATTGCAGAAGTTTCTAGAGAAAAAGTAGCAACGGCTTGTCCTTATTGCATGATTAATTTTAACTCTGCTAAAGGTCATATTGAAACCACCGCTAACATGGATGTCGAGGATATTGCTTCTCTTTTGGCGAAGTCAGTACTGTAGACTTACCGTGGCAATGGTCATCCTCTCTAATGCTATTCGGTTAATATTCTTGGCAACATCTTGTTTGATCACGATCGAAGCGTATGCCGAGGAATATCCAGGAATTCTTGAGTCCTTAGAAATTATTTTAAATTCACATAAAGAACAAGTGGCCAAACTGGAAACCGAAGTCAGTAAAAATCCCAAAAATCTTGGCACACTCAAAGACGTGCAGGAAGTAAAAATAGATCCGATCTTAATGCGATCCATTCTTTTCTACTCAGATTGGAAATATTTACAATTAACAACAAAAAATCAATGTAATCTTCAGAGTCTTCTCAGTAATGATTTACTCAAGTCATATCGAGGGGTGTTGCAAAAAGTAGCGATCTCTTACCGACTCAAGGGAAAGTCGAATCAGGCACAACAAAGCGCTCTGACGGAAATCAGTGATTTTGTCGATTTTTTCTTTAAAACTGAATGTTTTTCCCTTAAACAAATTCAAACTCTTTTTAAAGAAGAAAATCTTGCAAATACTATGAAGAATGTTCATTTTACCGCTCCGAAAAACAAAGCGGATTGTCTACAGGACTTTCAAAATTGGATGATGAATCCATATCTTCCGTTTTTGTGTAAATTTCCCGAACTCGCAACCCTAGCAAAAAATGCGGAAACTGAACTTCTTAAAATTGATGATACAGACTTTCTCAAGATAAAACGCTTAAAATCCCTTGCCCGAGAATCGACCACTCTCACCGAAAAAATTCCTTACTTTCAAAGAACTTTTATTAAAAACTTATGTTCCAACCTTGATAACACTGAGAGTTTCTGCTCCATCTACTTGAGCGATAATATTTGGAGCAAAGTCATCAACGGCGAAGAGCCAAAATATAAAATGGTTCCTTTATGTTCTCAAGCGTTGAATAAAACTGCGGATGCCAAGAATCTCGGAATGTGTCAGACAAAATTCTTAAAAGATCCAAATTATTGTACGCAGCTTGGTATCAATGATTACCCTGCCCTTTCACCCAGGCCGAACTGCCTTATGATCTCTGAAGCCCTCAATATGAGCAATTTATTTACAGATTATAAAGACTGTCCCGCCTTAATTTCAAATGAAGCGATTACAAACATGTCACGCATTATTATGCATTTGGAAAATAAATCTACCATTCCATCCGCATCATCATGCGCTTTCGATACTTCGTATACCTTTGCCAAAATGCAGATTGAATTTGGCAATGAAGACGCCTGGCCGTTAAAAATTTGTTATTGGGATAAATTCGAAAGTGCTCAAGTGTGTAAGGAATATGTCCCTGGCGAAAATGATTCAGTTCTGATCTCTGAAACAAATGTTTTGGCAAATGTTCTTTATCGCATGTATGGAGCACCAGCTAAAATGCAATGCCGTTTCATTGAAAAGCGAAAATATAAACCGGCCCTGCTAGAATATAAAAATGGCTGCTTTATCGTTTTTGATGGTACCAATTGCTCGACGTCGAGCTGCTCAAAGGAAATTATTTACAATCAAAATGTTATCAAAGATATCCAATATGCTGGCAGCCCTCTTTTTGAATATTTTCCAAGCTCTTTTGCCAATTCGAAGTTTGCGGCATCCGAAGTTCTGAACGAGACGTACAAAATTGCACAAAAAAGAATTGGAAATTTTACCGAACTTAAAACCTTTCTAACCCAAAAAAAGAAAAACATTGTTCATGGACTTGGATGTATCGAAGACATTTATCCTCATTTTTTCAGAAAAAAGTCCATGAACGAATGTCGTCCCATTCCTTTTATTATTGATGGCGTCTCAGGCGAAGGACGGGCAGCGGTTCTTTCCATTCGCACTGCCATAGATGACATTCACATGCCTCGGATTGTTCCTTGGAATTATGTCTTCTCATCTATTGCCACTTATGCCGCCTTACATCCAAATCATTTATGGAGCTTGTATGCGATTACGCCATAGGCTTCAAATTTGTATTTTCCTCATGGTCATTTTCGTTGATACATCTGTTCATGGTGCTTTGACCAAGCTCAAACCAATTATTACAAAACAAGACATCACAAATCTGCGTTTTCTTTCCTATGATGGACGGTTTTCACTTTATCAAAGAAGATCCGGAAGTCTGCTCTACTCTACCAACTACAAAGTAACTGAAATCGTAAAATCCACTCCGGGAACTCATTTTACGATCATTGGCAGTAATACTAGAAAGAAACTTCTGATTGAGGAGCGAATTGATTATTTTCGTAGTTTGTCGCTTCGACAGGCGAACAATATTTACGTCATCAATTATGACGGCACAGGAGTGCGATTATTTGGAAAAGGTCAATCCCCACAACTTCATCTCAATGATAGCTGGCTTTCTTTTTATGACCCTTCGATTAAAGAACTTCAATTTATAAATATCACCAATGACACACTTCAATTTTCCATTAAAATTAACAACCCCTTTAATCCTTACTTTATACCGCAAACTATCATGCTTTCAGAATCAAAAGTTTTATTGACTGATTTGAACAATGCCGGTCATACGGCCCTTCTTGAATTTGACCGTAAGGATAAAAGATTCACAACCCTGCAGAAGATTAGCTCACACGAATCTAAAATTGAAATTTGCAACTCCGACATGAGTATTTTCGTATCACATATTGGAATAAATAATTCCACCAATCATTCTATGGTCACTCAATATCCCTTTCATCCTTTTTCCATAGATAATGGGAAAATAGTTTACGAATCTCGTAATAACGAAATCGGAAATATGGTTTGTGATTTCTCACCCGACAAAATTTATCTGGTACAAGTCACACCAACTTCAACAGCTTCATTCTCTTCTGAAGTTGTCTCCATTAATCTTACCTCTAAGAAGGTTACAACTTTGAGTGACCTAAACAATGTTACACAAATTTTAAATTTAGACGGCCGTCTTGTAACTCCCTTTCAAGGCAAGTTTTATATGCTCGAAGGCACCAATAATGTTTTTGATGATACTCTTAATGTGCCTCCAAGTAGTATTGCCAGTGATCCTTTTATTGATAAAATTGATTCGGCACAAACAACACCGACTCCGACAGCAACCCCAGCAGCTTCGACGGCAAAAGGAGCTACTCCCAAAAGCAACGAAACTGGGAGTGGAAGCGGAAAAAAATGATACATTTTATGAAAATCACATTTATTTGTCTTTTTCTGTGCTATGCGGTCCCCCTCTATGCCAGCAAAAAGATCATTACTTCTGACAAACCCTTACCAACCGAGTTTGTATTGCTTATTGAATCTCTTCAAAAGGCCGGACTGAGCGGCGAAGGCAAGGCCCAGTTTGATAAACTCATTCTTTCTCTCGACGAATCTTTCGATGTGCTTACCAAGGAGGAGATATTTTTTATCTGCAAAGCAGAAATCTATAAGGCAATTCTCAAAAAATATCGAAATACCGAACCTGACTTAAAAAAATTCGACATGCGATTTTTAAAAAATGCTACCGCAAAAATTGAGCAAATTAATAATGACAAAGTTGAACTCAGTCTTTTTTCAAAATGGATGATTCAGGCACTACTCTCCGATCTTAAAAGTTTATTAATGGCCCCTCAGTATTTAAACTTCCTGACCTTTGTTCAAAATGGTACTGATGTGACATCCCAGCCCTTTATCATATGGTCAAAAAAATTGAATATGGTAGGCCCATGGCTTGATCTTTTTATTAACTCTGTAGACAGTGAATTTGAAGCGATAATACGACCTCTTCAACTTGAAGCATTACAGATCATTGCCACCTATGCCGATCTTCTTATCAAGCAATCAAGATTCAAAGAATCTTGGCCAAAAAAGAAAAGCACACTGGCATCTTTAAGTTTTTTCACATGGAGAGAGATGAAAGAAAAAACAGACAGTGCAGCATTACCAAGTGATCTTACGCCTCAAGGAAGCGGTTCTTCTGATATCCCGGCAGCTGTTTGGACCCCTAAGGATACTCCCGAGACAACGGCCAACTCAAATCTTCCCGTCAATTATCCAACCCCGGACCCCGATTATCTGCCCCCCAATAAACTACCACAACCTGTTAATGATTGGATTCAAGCTCAATAGTCCCGTTACTTATAGCTATAATAATTTCCGAACGCCAATTTGAGTGCATCAACAATTCTCGGCAGCATTTGCGGATCGAAATTCTTACTGCGATCATATTCAATCAATTTAATTGCTAATTTATGTGCCTCATCCATGGTTTTATTCTTATTCTCAGCAAGTGCATTATCATAGACATTCGCCACACTTAAATATCTCGACATGATGTTGATATTTTCACCTGAGAGATTTTTTGGATAGCCCCTGCCATTGAACTGTTCATGATGTTGCTCGACGGCCGTGGCCACGATGTCCGGCAAAGTTTTGATTGTCCTAACATATTTTGCGCCTTTCGTCGGATGATCTTGTATCGCATTTGCATAGGCGACACTTTTGATGTTTTCCAAAACATTGGCAGGTATTTTTAACTTTCCGTAATCATGCAAAAGTGAAGCAAGGAAGAGATTCTGCAAAAAATCCTGATCCCCTCGGCCATGCGCCATGGCGATAAAAATCGAAATATTACCAACGTTAAGGGCATGATCCATGGCCAACTCACTCATCCCTTGAAGTTTTTCCACTAATTTTGCAATATCAGACTGCTTAGTCAGCTCTTCAATAAAATTCTTAGACATCCCTTGTAACAGTTTTACATTTGCAGTTGTAAGTTCATGCTCTGCGAACACATCAAACAGTTTATGCCGTAGCTCAACTTTCTTCTCAACTATTGCTCTGGATGCTTCGCCCACTTCCGCTACTGCGTCTTCAATTTCTGCAGAGAGCGCCTCATCGCAACCGACTTCCATTTTCTCCAGATCGGCCTTGAGAACAAACAGATTTTTTATGCCCTTCGAGATGAAGTAATTGAGCTTAGGCACATCTATCATGTCTCCGGCAGACTTATATTTGAGAAATTTTTTATCAATATAGAGATAAATATCGGTAGGAAGAGGGTACTCAGGCATCACTTTGGAGATTGGAAATTCCCCAAAATCATCTTTTTCTGCTTTTTCTCTCATAATCTTTTCTTCCTCTCTTCTAATTTAACATATAATTGGAAAGTTATGGGTGCCAGCATTTCCTATTTTATGGTAGAAACAATGGCTTAAGGATTTGATATGACGCTTAGCAAACTCCCCTACAAAGGAACTCGTGATCTTTTTCCAAGTGAGAAACGAGTGCAAAATTTCCTCTTCGAGAAGATGAATATCACGGCCCAATTGTTCGGCTATGAACCCTATGATGGACCTCTTCTTGAAGAAGTCGATCTCTATCGTGCTAAGTCCGGTGAGGAATTGGTGAACGAGCAAATCTATCGCTTTATGGATCGGGGCGAACGGGAAGTGGCCATCCGCCCGGAAATGACACCAACCTTAGCACGGATGGTAGCTCAGATTCATCGCGAGGCACCTCGACCTATTCGATGGTACGCCATCCCCAATCTTATGCGTTACGAGCGCCCGCAGAAAGGACGCCTCAGGGAACATTGGCAATTTAATGTCGATATCTTTGGCGGCAAAGAAAATTTGGCCGAATTTGAAATTTTCAATTTAGCAATTACACTGCTGCAAAGTTTCGGTGCCAATGCTACTCATTTTGAAATTTTGGTCAATCATAGAAAACTTGTCGACTATCTCTTCAAGGATAAAATGAAGCTGTCTAGCGAAGTCGCTTTGAAGCTTTACAAATTGCTGGACCGATTTAAAAAACTGCCTGAAGCCGTATTTTTAGAGCAACTTGAAACATTTCAACTATCAAAAGACCATCACACCCTCTTCCTTGAGTATTTGAGATTGAGTTCATTTGAAGATTTGGAGAAATTCTTAACCACCCATCATATTGACAGCGCAGTTTGGAATTTTGGTACTTTTTTCCAACTCACCAAAGAGTTCCAGTTAACGAGCTATTTACGCTATGATCCCACAATTGTGCGAGGGCTTGATTATTATACTGGAATTGTTTTTGAAATCTTTGACAAGCATCCCGATAACCGACGCGCTCTCTGTGGTGGTGGTGCCTATGATCGACTTCTCGAAATTTTCGGAGAGAAGCCGCTTCCCGGTGTCGGTTTTGGGCTTGGTGATGTCACTTTAAAAGATTTTTTGCAATCCCATGGACTGCTGCCTGATTTAAGCAAACCAAAAAATGATGTTCTCCTTACCTTTCAAATAGACGGAGGCATGGTGCCCGTGATGCGTCTCGCACAATCTTTGCGCGCACAAGGTGTTCGCGTCATCACGGCACTGGAAACTTTGAAGCTGAATAAAATTTTTCCATTGGCGGAAAAGCGTGGGGCCAAGTGTGTTTCAATTTTAGATGACCAAGAACTAATCTCAAATCAGGTGGCATTGAAAAATTTAATTACAGGCAAACAGATAACCTTTGCACTAAACGACTTGAGCGCGATTATCAAATTTATTATGGATTAAATTATGGAACAGCAACAATCCTTGAATGAACTTCCAAAAACATACGATTGCGAGAATGCCGAAAAGAAATGGTACAGTCGATGGGAAAACGGTGGATACTTTAAAGCTCGTCCATCGCGCACAGGAAAGAGTTTTTCCATCGTCATGCCACCTCCCAATGTTACCGGTCAACTTCATATGGGGCATGCCCTTGATATAACGACTCAAGACGCCCTCATTCGCTTTTATCGCATGAAAGGCCATACCACCCTGTTTTTACCGGGAACCGATCATGCCGGTATCGCCACTCAAGCTGTTGTTGAAAAATTGGTTTGGGATCAGGAGAAAAAAACTCGTCATGATTATGGCCGTGAAGCATTTATAAAAAAAATTTGGGAATGGAAAGAAACTTACGGAAATATTATTAATAAACAGCAAAGGGCCATGGGCGCCGGGCCTGATTGGAACTATTTCACTTTCACCATGGACCCTTCTTCCAATGAAGCCGTTCGACATGCTTTCGTGTCACTTTATCAAGAAGGTCTCATCTATCGTGACGAATATATCGTCAACTGGGATACGGAACTGCAATCGGCAATTTCGGATGCAGAGGTTGAGCATGTTGAAGTCAAAGGGGCCATCTATAAAATCAAATATCCCCTCAAGGGTACTTCTGATCACCTCATCGTCGCCACCACCAGACCGGAGACAGTCTTGGGTGATACTGCCATCTGTGTAAACCCCAAAGATGAACGTTATCAACATTTAATCGGCAAGACCGCCATTGTACCCGTTTGCAACCGTGAAGTTCCCATCATCGCCGACGAATATGTTGATATGGAATTCGGTACAGGTTGTCTAAAAGTCACTCCCGGCCACGATTTCAATGATTTTGAAATTGGCAAACGCCATTCGCTTCCTATCATAAATATTTTAAATAAAGATGGCACTTTGAATGAATACGGCGGCGAACTTAAGGGGCTCAAATGTAAACCTGCCCGGGAGAAATTTGTTAAAACTCTTGAAGAATTGGGTTTGCTTGTCGATGTCCAGGATCATGTCCATATGGTTGGACATGGAGATCGTTCAAAGATCGTCATTGAGCCTCTGGTTTCAAAGCAATGGTTTTTGAACGTACAAGAAATGGCCAAACGCGCCTACGAAGCCGTAAAAAATGACACTACCAGATTTTTTCCAAAATCTTGGGAGAATACATATTTCGCCTGGCTCAAGGAACCTAAGAACTGGTGTATTTCACGCCAGCTTTGGTGGGGGCACCGCATTCCCGTTTACACCTGCCAGAAATGCCAGCATGAGTGGGCCGATCAAACGGATGCCCATTCTTGTCCGCAATGTCGAGCGACAAATATTCAGCAGGACCCAGATGTTCTCGATACTTGGTTTTCCTCTGGTCTCTGGCCCATGACTATGCTGGGATGGCCGGATCAAAAGAGAATGGAGGAAAAAAAGTTTAGCACTTTTTTTCCAACTTCAGTGCTGGTTACCGGCTATGACATCATCTTTTTTTGGGTCGCCAGGATGATGATGTTCTCTTTAAAATTTACTAATCAAATTCCCTTTCACCACGTCTATATCCATGCCATCGTAAGAGATAAAATGGGCCGCAAGATGAGTAAGTCTCTTGGCAACGGAATTGATCCTCTTGAAATGATTCAGAAATATGGCGCCGATGCTTTACGTTTCACGCTCGCCGCAGGTAGTGGATACAATCGTAACTTAAATCTTGATCCCGAACGAATTGAAGGCTACCGCAATTTTATCAATAAGGTCTGGAATGCCTATCGCTTTATTTCTTCCCACTTAAGTGAAGCTTCTCTTTCCTTTGACAAGCAAACTCTCGATCATCACGAAAAATGGATTTTAAGTGAGCTTGGTCAAACCATTGTTTCGATGAACGCGTCGATGGCGGAATACCGTTTTGACGATAGCTGCCAAACGATTTATTCGTTTGTTTATGATAAATTTTGCTCCTGGTTTATAGAACTTTCAAAACCCATTCTCAATGGCACCGATTCCCAAGCCAAGGCCCGTCGATCCACTGTTTTAAAATATATATTCCGACAATTGCTCAAATTACTGCATCCTTTCACCCCTTATATTACGGAAGAGGTATGGTCATACCTGAAAACTGATGCGGAAGACTTGGTTACCATTCAAGCATATCCTGAGGAGAATGAATGGAACTATCCAGAAGATCTCGATTTGATGGGAAAATTTGTCGAAACTGTTTCATCCATTCGTTTTTTGAGAACTTCTGCCAATTTGAAACCTAGAGATGAAGTCAGTATCTGTCTTTATGTTTCAGATCCTGAGTTGCAATCCTATTTTTCTTCAAATAAGCAAAACTTTTCTGAATTGGCCCGGGTCAGAAATCTAGTCATCAACCCAAGCGAGCGACCAAAAAAATCCATCACCATGCCTCTGGGCCATACCGAGGTCTATCTTGTCTTGGAAAATGTGGCCAACATTGAAGAGCATATAACACGCCTTAACAAGGAATTGGCAAAAGTCCTCGCTGAGCTTATGAAATATAATAAAAAACTTGAAAACCCCAAGTTTATGGAAAATGCGCCTGAAGAAGTACAGCTTGAAGTCCGATCAAACCAAGCTGAACTCTCTCTTAGAGTGAAGTCGATTCAAGAAACGCTGGCGCGATTCAAATAGCAATCATGGTGCACTCATGATCTCAAAAAAACCAGGGAATGATTTAGCGACATGCTGAATGTTATGCAGTTTCCCGCCCTGATTGGCGCGCATAAAAAGATAGGCCATCATGATAATTCGATGATCGGGTGGAGGCGTAATATTGGCTGCCAACAATGGCGCTTTACGTCCGTGAATGGTGAGAACTTCATCAGCGGGATTATAGGCATACTCACATCGAAAGGCCTTCAAGACTTCAACAATCTCACGCACGCGATCTGATTCTTTATAATGTAACACGTTTAAGTTTTTTAATCGGCTCTGCCCATCCGCATGAGCTGCAACAAAGGCCAGTGTTGGAGTGAGATCTGGGCAAGGAGCGCAGTCGAATTCAAAACCTTTGTACTTCTTCACACCCTTAAAATGTAAACCATCCTCATTAAAAGACAGCTGGGCCCCTAATGTTTCCAAGAATGGCAAGAAGAGTGAATCGGCCTGAAAGAGGTCACGCTCAAAACAATTCGTAATATGGGCCTTGCCACCCAACAAGGCCAAAGCTAATGGATAAGACAGCGAGGAAAAATCAACCGGAACTCGATAATTTATTTGGCGTGCCCGAAATTTCTTCACTAAATCTTGGGTCAAGGCAAAATAACTCTCAGAGGCCGCCAAAGCATCCGCAATAACAGTGGTAGAACAATCTGCTAACGCCAGAAATAGACCGGAAGCAAACTGAGTCGATCGCGAAGAATCGATCTTGAGTTCCTTGGGAATGGCAAGCATCGGACCTTGGATTTCGTACCAGAAATCATCGGAACTTCCTCCCCGTCTAATTCGAACTCCCAACTGAGACAGGGACGACTCCATCTCTTGCATAGGTCTGGATTGCATATGAAGGGAAGCGCGCAGACGATATGGACGGACGCCGCGTGCCAAGAGAGGAAACAAAAAACGATTGGTTGTTCCTCCATCTCCTGTTTCAAGATAAATTGGTTTTGAAACGACAGAATCTTCAACAATCGGAAAAGGACCTTGAATAAAATAGCGCTCATTGTCTAATCTTTGAACTTTGATTCCAATGTGCTTGAAGGCCTCCAGCATTGACAGCACATCCGTGGAATCTGGAAGACTTTCAATGATGGCTCCCTTGGCTTCGAGTGCGGCCAAAATTAAAAGACGATTCGCATAGGATTTGGAAGTGGGGACTTGAATTTCCTTTAAAAAAGAAGAAGGAGTGATTTCGAGTGTTGAGTCCACATTATAACCGAAATTTCTTTAAATTACTTTCGGCCGCGATAATCATCTCTTCGATCTCTTGGAAAGGCATGGTTTTTATTTTCACGTCCCCTATCGCCTCGGGCACCACAAAATCAATCTCGCTATTAGAATGTTTTTTCTTGTCGTTGCCGGCATAGAAAAGAATATCCTTGGTGGGGAATGTTTTATGCAGCCAGGGAGGATCCTGTTCCGGCCACTGCAAAGTCAGTTTTAATTGTTGAAGTTCACTGATCAGTTGTTGCCTATCAAAAAGATAACAAACGAGAGCAAGTCCCCACATGACCGCTTCGCCGTGAGGAAGATTATAAATTTTTTCCAGACCATGGCCGAAGGTATGGCCTAAATTGAGCAGTTTTCGCAGACCTCGTTCTCTAAAATCCGATGCCGTGATTTTCAACTTATATCCTGCACATTGTGGAATAATTTCGCGCAAATCACCGTTGGAACTCATCACCGCATCATAAATTCCCTTGTCAAGAAAAGCATATTTTAAAATTTCGCCTTTCCCACTGCGCATTTCATTGGGCGAAAGAGTCTTGAGGAAATTGAGATCGGCCCAAACTTTTTCGGGCGAATGAAAAGCCCCCAATAAATTTTTCCCGGCCTTGGTGTTGATCGATACTTTACCGCCAAGAGAAGCATCAACCATAGCAAGAACAGTTGTGGGAACAATGCTCCAAGATAATCCGCGCAACAAGGTGGCCGCGACAAATCCTGCGAAATCAGAAGTGGCACCACCACCAACAGCAATTAAGTGAGCATGACGATGAACCCCCTTCTCCAGAAAGAAATCTGTGCAGGATACATATTCGCTATGAAGTTTGGCGCGCTCACCTTCCGGGTTCTTCCACAGATGAACTTTCTTGTCAGGAAATGCTGATTTAAAATCAAAATAGGCACCATATTTTTCCCAAACTTTACCGTCGACTACGAATAAGAGAAGATCTGTATCAATCTCATTAATTTCCTTTAAAATCGTCTGAATGGAAGATTCTTTAAAAATTGTCATTGATGATGAGTGTGAATAGGTAAATGGCATAAGTTCTCTCTTCTTCTCTCTTGTTATTTAGAATAGGCCCGCTGACGTAAGAAATGATCGGCCAAGACGATTTTCACCATACTTTCAACAACCGGTAGCGCACGTGGAATAATGCAAGGATCATGACGACCTTTTTGGGCGTGCTCTCCCACTGTAGAGGTAGGTTTAAAAGTCACCTGCATAAAAATACGTTCCCCATTGGAAATGCCTCCCTCGATTCCTCCGAAATTACCACGATCGCTGGACACCGCTTGCCCAGAGACCTCGGCCATTTCTTCACCTAATCCATAGGAAAAGGAAACGATAGATCCAATGGATAAAAGGGCCTTGCTTAAATCGGCCTTTAATTTATCAAAGGCCGGCTCGCCTAACCCGGCGGGGCAATTATCAACCACGATACAGGCCTTACCTCCCACTGAATTTCCTTGAGACTTCAATCCCAATAGATAGGTGGCAATTGCCTCTGTCTGGGCATTATCCGGAAAACCATATGGTCCAAAATCTTCCTTAAGATTAACGCCGGGATTATATTTCCACTCAAAATTGCCAAGTTTCATTGTCATGGCACGCACAACCACTTTCGGCAAAACAAGAGACGCAAAATAACCGCCAATCACTCGGGCAATTGTCTCTCGACCACTGGCCCGTCCGCCACCGCGATGATCACGAATCCCATATTTATCCAGATAGGTCTGATCCGCATGACCAGGGCGAATTTCATTTTTTAACTTGTCGTAATCTTGTGATTTTTGGGATGTATTCCGTACTATAACGGCAATGGGAGATCCGAGTGTCTTTCCTTCAAAAACACCCGAGAGCACTTCTGCGACGTCTGCTTCCTGGCGGGCCGTTGTACCCACAACTCGCCCGGGTGCGCGGCGATCGAGTTCTCGCTGGAGATCGGATTGGGAAAAAGCCAGACCGCTTGGGACACCATCAACAACGACACCAATGGCCGGACCGTGAGATTCGCCAAAGGAGACAATGGACAGCATTTTTCCGAAGAGATTACCACGCATCGCTTCCATCCCTTTTCTTAATGATAAATAGGGTTATTATACTGATAAAATAACGTAATAAAGAGTAAAAAAAATGAACAACGGACTCGAAGCACATTCTTTAAGCGGCCCTTTTCCCATTTTACGCGAGCTTGGATCACTTCATCGCATGATTGAAGAGCACCTGACTAAAATTCATGGGCACAAGAAGCGTGTGGAAACGATCCAACTAACACGCCAAGCAAAAAATGTGGAGCTTTCCGAGAAAAAAGCTCTACATAAAACAAGGCTTAGTGAGATCAAGCGCCTTGAAATAGAGCTTGCCCAATCAGAAGAAAATTTAAATCGTGCTAAGGCCCATTCTCAAGATGCCCTAGGTGCTCGGCAAGTTGAATCCCTTGAGAAGGAAATGATTTTTTTGGGCCAACAAATTTCACAACAAGAAGAGAGCGCGCTCAATCTCATCAGTGAAAGTGACACTCTCTTGTCAGAAATCAAGGAACTCGAACAATATTTGATCGGTTCCGAAAAGGCGCTTAAAGAAGTAAGTCTTGAAGTGGAAGATCTGATTCAAGCTGATGAAAACGAAATTAAGAATTTAAAAGAGCGTTTTGCCAGCAAGTTAACTGAGCTTGCGCCTGATTACAAAGATGCCTTTCTGCATGTTCTCAAAAAATTTGGGAAGGGTAAGCCACTGGCATGGTTTGAAGATCAGCGTTGTGACTGTTGCCGTTTCATGATCGATCGCCAATCTGGTATTGAACTCGCCCATGGAATCCATCCCCATTTTTGTCCCGGATGTGGGCGTTTATTGGTGATGCGGACCAATTCCTAGAATTAATCTTCCTCACTCAAAAGAAAGCTGGAGGCTTGGCCATAGAGTAATGCGAGAGAACCCAATAGCAATTTTTTCTGGGCCAAATAATCGCCGTGCCTTTTCTCTGCCGTGATTAAATCCTCATCGGCCCGCAAGACGGTGTCCAAAGCGGTTTTTCCCTGTCGATAGAGTTGATTATATTCAACCACGGCTTGATGGCCCAGCTCGACACGCCTTTTCGAAGATTCGATATTTTTTGATGTAAAGGTAATTTGCTGATGAAAATTTTGCTCTTCCGCACGCAGTTGGTTCTCTAACTGATCACGATTGGCCACCAAGGAAGCGGTTTCCAATCGGGTCTTGGCAATTTCCAAACGATTGGTCTCATTACCAAGGGGATAATTCAAAGCAAAAGAGATTGCTTTTTCCTGATGAGAACTGGACAACGTTCCATCGTTAAAAGCTGTAGTTCCTTCTGCATCATAGTCATTTCCCTTGGTGGATAAATTGATTTTCAAATCTGGCCATCCCTGCTGAGAGAGCATTTTGGCCCGCTTATGGGACTGCTCAAGATTTTTCAAAAGGGCCTGGTAGCTGTAGTTTTTTTCTGGAAAATCTGAAGACCGAACAGGTAAGCGAAAGCGAACATTGGACAAGAGCATGAATGATTCCGAGGAAAAATGACGCCTCATCATGGTATGCAGAGATTTTAGATTCTCCCTTAAACCTGCTTGCTCCAGGCGAACTTGTTCTTCTTGCTGAGATAACGCCATAAGAGCTTGAAGATATTCGGCCTTCTTGGCCAACCCGTCTCGCATTCTTCGGGCAATGAAATCCGCTCTCTGTTGCGCCCGCTGAAGGGCCTGTTGCTGTAACTCAACCAATGATTTGCCGAGACGAACACGAATATAAACTTCATACAATTGCAAGAGTGTTTCATCTTTAATGTTTTGCAGGGCAATTTCCTTTTGCACGATATTTAAATCAGCAATTGCACGTTTCAAGCGAAAAGTTTTACCCAAAAAATTACGACCAAAATCCTGAGAATAAGTGAGCGTCTGAGAATTTTCAAAAGCAGGATTAGCACCACCACCATAAAGGGCCAACGTCGCAGGATTTTTTTCACTGCGCGTGTAACTATCAGAAAAGGTAAGTTGCCCACCCCACGAGAAAGGTTTGGCCAGAGCGACTTCAGAGGCCCAGGTCTTACCTGTGGTGGTATTTACACGCGTACTGGAATCGAGATCGTTGTCCAAATAGGTGGAAGAGAGTTGGAAATTCCAGGCAAGTTCCGCATCCACTCCCTGACGCCCAAAAACTTCGATCTGACGTCGAATTTCACCGTCAAAAATCTCTTGACTCAGTTGTACAAATTCTTGCGCCAAACTTTTAAAAGTTTCGGGTTTGGTTTGCATGTCTTCATGCGCTAAGACACTTACAACATTCAATGATAGCCCCAAACAAAATCCATAACAAATAGCTGCGACTCTGCTCATTATCCCATCCTTATTCGTGGCGTTCTCTTAGCATTGTATAATTTGTTTGACTATATTTGCCATTCGAGGCAAACAATTAAAACACCGAGAAGGAGGGGACATCGCTGGCGCTTAGGCGCTGGAGGAAGGTCCGGACTCCATATGGCAGCGTAGCGGGTAACGCCCGTCCACCGTGAGGTGAGGACAAGTGCAACAGAAAGTATGTACGGGGGCCGGTTCGCCGGCCCTGCTGTAGTGAAATCAGGTAAACTCTACGCGGTGCAAGTCCAAATAGGCCTGTGCAGAACCTTGAGGGCAACCAATGGGTTCCTAGGACGGCCAGTCCGAGCAGGCGGGTAGGACGCTCGAGGTTTGGGGCAACTCAAATCCCAGATGAATGATGGCCCAAGACAAAATCCGGCCTATACTTCTTCTCGGTGTTTTAATGTATTGTGGGATTGTTTTCCACCAGCATTACAAAATACAAAATTAAAAACTTTATTTTTCGCTGTACTTGGAAAGAATTTCAACAACTTTTCACCACGCCTACGAGTTGGTGATGACCATAAATCAAGAAAGTCAGTGTCTTTTTTTCAAGATATTTTGAGAACCTCGTACCTGAATCAAGCCAGTTGGCCTCCATCATCTTTGGCCCCCCACATGCATTACTTGTGATCAGAGAAACGCAAACAAGGGGAATTTTATGTATTCACTTATATTTAGCTTAACGCTTACAGCACTTGTCATATCACTTTTCAATGTTTCTCAGGCGCTAGAATTGGCAACAGCGATTAAACCAGCTGTTGCTCTATCTTTTAACAAGGTTATGACAGCGGAGGAATACAACGAGAACATGAAGGTTCTTTACAAAGAATATACCTTGGGTGGCGAGGAACCTTATGCCAATGTGCCAGGCATTCAAAAAACCGGACGCTTTCCAACACCGCGAGGTATCGTTGAGTTTAATTACAAACTCGTAAAAGGATTTGCCATCACCAATGGGGATATCCTGCTTGAGCCGAAGGACGAGGTGACAGCTTCATCTTCCGTCAATGTCATTCAGTCAAATGGCATCGCCCGAGCAAAGACCTTCGCCTTGACCGGCGTCGCCAATTGGCAGTACCTGTGGCCAAAAATGCGTGTTCCTTATGAACTCTCATCAGCACTCAGCGGGGAACTTGTCACAAAAATCAAGGAGGCCATCGCCCATTGGGAAGCCAAGACACAGTTTCGCTTTGTCGCCAAAACCAGTGCTGACAAAAAAAATTATCTCTTCATCGGCGCTGGCGGTTCGGATATGAGCAGCACCGAAGGAATGGCCCATATAGGAATGCGCTATAATTGCCCTGAGCAAGTAAAGGATGCAAGCAAACCCTGTATCAATTTTATGTGGCTCGGAAGTAGTGTCTCCACCGGCACGATCATCCACGAGTTCGGCCATGTCGTTGGTCTTTTCCACGAACAGTCACGTCTTGATCGAGACAAGTATGTCAGCATCCATTGGGGACGCATTCAAGACGGAAAATCCGATAACTTTGAAAAATATAACAAGCATGAAAACTATGCTCAAACATCTGGACAAGATATTGGTCCCTATGATTATAACTCCATCATGCACTATGGATCATATTCCTTCGCAAAATGGAAACCGGCCAATATCGTCTTTACTTTCTTGGGTTTTCCTTCGAGCTGGCAAGATCCGACTATCACCACCATCAACGGAGACATCATCTACGCCAATCGTAGCGGTTTGAGCACCCTTGATCTTATGGGCATCCACAAAATGTACTCCTCATCTTGTGGCGGCATCTTGCCCGACGCCTATGGCACTCTTGGTGTTGCTGCCACTAAGTTTTCCTTGGAACTTGAACGTTGTCAGGAGAGAACTTTCTTTCACCACACTGATGACTACATGGATTTATCTCTTAACATCACACCCCAGTCCGGTAATACCGTTTCACTGACAAACAATAAATTTTCTGCAACCTTTGTGAGTAACGATAAAGACGGATACGAAGAAACTTACTCGGCAAAACCAGTTGGAAATGGTCGTCAGCTAAAACAGAATCTCCTTTTGCCTGGCAAACAAATTTTGAAATTTTCAAGCCTTAATCAAGAAGCAGCAAAACTTTCGGTCGATTTCAAACTTGTCCAATCTGTGCTTGCCAAAGACAAATACGAGGCCACCAATTTTGGCAATAACGACATTTTTAAGAACTCGGCCTATCTTGACGGTGCTATCCTTGAAGGGAACCACCCTCTCGTAACCAACACGATCAGCAATCTTACTCTCCATAATTCAACCGATGTTGATTACTTTGAGGTCAAAATTCCAGAAGATCAGTTGGTCAATCATTGTCCCACCAATCTGACCGTTGCCAACGCAGACCTGGCAAAAAGTGTCGTCAAATCACAGGCGAAAGCTCGGCCCTTCGGCCCAAAGACCTCAGGCAATTCTACTCAGGTTTCCTATACGCCTGCAAAACTGACAATCTCTCTGTCGCGAAAAGATGTTGGAAGAATTTTAAAAATTTCACTCTTTGATACAGACGGGAAACTGGTTCAAAAGGAGTTCTTTAGTGATGGCAAAGATTTAAAAGAATGGAAATCGAAAAACATCTTGATAAAATGCCCTCACTCGAAATTCAAAAATGATACCGTGATTGTCAAAGTTGAAGATATTGGTGGGAAGAGAAATATCTATGACCTCTCCTTCCATTATACCGAAACCACAAAAGATATCCCTCCTATCAAGGTGAATGGGCTTCAGTATCAGATCGGTGTCGTTCGCAAAAGCGGATTACCTGAACAGAAGCTTGCAGTTCCGAACAAAGTCTCCCAGCCGATGCTCATGATCGGTCGCTAATCCCTAATGTAGGTGTCGGTTGCACATCCACCCCAGCAATCGGCACCTACATCTTCCTCATGGTGACGAGCATGAGTACGCGCGACCTTCAAACTTGCCGTAGACAAATTGCTACTCTCTGCCATGAGATCAACCCATTCAAATTCGGGTGCGGACTTCGCAAAAAGATGTTGATATTCTTTCCAAGTACAACGAAAAATAAAATTTTTAATCTTATACTTGGTGATCGTTGTAGGAAAAGACTCCCATTTTTTATAATCATTCCGTCCCGGCCATTTGGGATATTGCTTGAGTTTTTTGTCCTCACTTAAGACCACAAAAGAAGGTAATTCTCTCTGTCCTTCCAACCATTGCCCCTTGCACCGTTTCACAGTCAAGATTTCCTTCCCACGCATAACCAAGACTCGAATGAGATGTAAATTATATTTTACCTGAGATGGTTTTCTTGCCGGAAAATCATTGGCGAGCGGTTTCGCACGACAATTTTTTCCGAGAGGACATTCTGTACATAATTTTTTATTGGCAGTACATAAAGTCCGGCCTAAATCCATCAGAGATTCATTCAAGGCGCGGGGAGAAAGAACTGCCAAAGAATGATGATAGAAATTCTGAAGTGTTTCCCGCAGTTTTCGATTAATAGTAGGATTCAAAACTCCGCTTTGATAGCGTGAAAGAACGCGCGCTACATTAGCGTCAATGGCAAGAGCAGGCAGATTATGGCCAATACTGCGTAAGGCAGACGCGGTATAATCTCCAATCCCGGCAATGGCCACTAACTCCTCAAATTCCTCAGGGATATTGCCTGCAAAATGTTTGACAAAATCCTTGGCCGCCTGATGGAGCAGTCGGGCCCGTCGATAATAACCCAGACCTTTCCATGCAATCAAAATCTCTTCCGCGCTCGCCCCCGCAAGGGCATGAATAGTAGGATATTTTTTGAGGAAGTTGGGATAATGCTTGATCACCGTTGCCACAGTGGTTTGTTGCAACATTAACTCGGAAACCAACGTACTATAAGGCGTTCGTCCCAAACGCCAAGGCAGATGATTAAAACCCACCCGCGACCATGCTATTAATTGTTTGAATTCCTCTTCCATTTGCATAATATTAAAGTTGTACTTCACGACTGAGATACTGGCCATACGATTGGCGATGGAGATTTTATGAATTTCTTTTCAAATTTGCTCGATGAGACTCACTTGGCCCTGCGTGAAAATTGCGCTCGCTTTGCCCAAAAAGAAATTGCCCCTCATGCCTTCGAATGGGAAGAGGCCGGAATTTTCCCGCAAGAACTCTATACAAAAGCCGCCCAGGCAGGAGTGCTGGGAGTGGGATTTCCAGAAGCGGTTGGAGGGGTGGGCGGAGGCCCATTGCATGCCATCATGTCTATCGAGGGTGGCATGCGGGGCGGCTCAACAGGAGTTTCCATCGGATTAGGAAGTTTGGCGATTGCTCTTCCTCCTCTTGTCCACTCAAAAAATACTGACTTAATCGAACGGTTTGTCCGACCCACATTAGAAGGAAAAAAAATCGCCGCTCTAGCGGTAACAGAGCCTGGGGCCGGCAGTGACGTGGCCGGCATTCGCACCCGCGCCGAACGTCATGGTGACCATTACAAGGTCAATGGTTCTAAGCTATTCATTACTTCAGGAACACGCGCTGATTTTCTAACCACCCTTGTTCGTACC
Source organism: Bdellovibrio sp. (assembly GCA_016187935.1). GTDB lineage: Bacteria > Bdellovibrionota > Bacteriovoracia > Bacteriovoracales > Bacteriovoracaceae > GWA2-49-15. The sequence goes on along the minus strand of JACPIU010000010.1, from coordinate 12,245 downwards.
AGCGATGATCCACATGCCGGACTTTCTTTTCTCATGATCGAAAAAAATATGCCTGGTGTTGCTGTTTCTCGGTCGCTTAAAAAAACAGGTTGGTGGGCCAGTGATACTGCCGAATTATCTTTTAATAACGTTCAGGTTCCAATCCAAAATCTGGTAGGAAAAGAGGGGACGGGTTTTCAAACTGTCATGCTTAATTTCCAAATGGAACGCCTTGCCCTGGCAGCCTATGGATGCGCAACCGCCCAAATTGCCTTGGAAGAATCTGAACGCTATGCCCGTGAACGCAAGGCCTTCGGCAAGCCGCTTTCAGGATTTCAGGTCACTCGTCACAAACTGGCCGAAATGGGGACTCGCGTTTTGGCCGCGACTACACTCACCTATCAAGTGGCGGCCCGTATGGAACAGAAAGAAAATGTGATGAAAGAAGTCGCCATGGCCAAAAATTTTGCCGCCGAAACCGCCATAAGTGTCACCCATGATGCCGTCCAGATTTTTGGAGGAATGGGATATATGCGTGAGACCCTAGTAGAACGTCTATCGCGTGATGCACGCATTCTCAGTATCGGAGGCGGGACTCATGAAATCATGAACGAAATTATCGGCAAATGCATGGAGTAAGACCTCTTTTTTTGACGAGAATAGACTATGGGAAAATGGAGGGCGAAATCCGGCGCGAACTTTGTAATTCGTCGAAGCCTTATGTGGAAAAAAATCAAATCTATCTTAAGATGACAGTAAAAACGTTGGCAGATGTTACTTCAGGCGTCCATCAAAGAATTTGATCGTCGGCCCGAAGAAAGCGGGATTAACTTCTTGCCCTGGGCCTTGCGGCGCCTTGAAACCATGACCGACACCGGGGAGTCGGAGAAAGGTGACCTGATTGCCAGCATTCCTCAACGCCGTCACCAGCAATTCGCTTTGGTTGATCGGCACCATATCATCGGCCTCGCCGTGGATTACGAGGAATGATGGGTCATCTCTGTCAATATGAGTCAGCGGGCTGGCACGGTGGGCACGTTTGATCACTGCCTGATCGTCTAACCCGCCTCCCAGAAATGTGGCCCAGGCCAGCGTCCAGTAGAAGTACTTTGTGCTTTCGCCGCCATATTTCGAAATCAGACTGTCAATTTTTGTCGTACAGGGATCATCTTTGAAAACGATCGGGGGGCCTCGCATGACATCAACTGGCGCGAACCAGTCGACGACTGCTTGAATTTCATCAGACACGCCCAGATTCGCAGTGCCTTCCAAGTCTGCTACACCGGCCGATAGGCCTGCTAATGTGGCCAAATGCCCTCCTGAGGAAGCGCCAAGCAACCCAAATCGATTGGGATTAATGCCATATTTGTCTGCGTTTTTGCGCAGCCAGCGCACGGCCGCTTTTACGTCGTGTATTTGGGTAGGAAAGGATAGTTCTTTTGGACAGCCGACCGTGTGGTTTGCCAGACGATAGCCGACGCAGGCCATGGTATATCCCATCGCTGCAAAAGCATTGCCGGGACAAGTATCTTTGTTGCCCTCGAACCAGCCGCCGCCGTGAAGAAAAATAATTAGTGGCGACGGTTGCTCCTTCCTTTGCGGAAGGTAGAGGTCGAGGAGAAGCTTATTGCTGACTGCACCGAGCTGGTAAGAGGCATATTCCAGGTCTCTGAGAACTTTAACCTCAGTTCCGGCGGTATCAGAACGGACCTGCGAGTGGACTGTGTTGAGCAGACAGGTCGCTATGCTTATGATAGCGACGGTTAATGGCCAATGCTTCGATAAGGTCTTGTCCCGCCTTCCGTTCATACTACGCCCTTTCTGTTTTGAACCTCTTCGAGTCTCAATACTAATCATAAGCAGTTTAATCTTTTAGGCGAGAATTGCAACGCACTATCATAGCACCTGAGTTTTTTTGTTAAGGACATTTTTGAGAACTGTTTGGGCCGATGACGTCCCTGCAGGCACCGATTTCGTCTTTCATGATAGGGTAGTTGGCAAAAAGATGTCCCATTCCGTATACCGTTAGCACATTTTTGCTTCGGGCCTCAGACTTCATCAGATTTCGTAAGTGCCAATCCCTGATGTAGGTAATTCTCTGGGAAATATACGCCGGCCCCGACTGGGCCCTGGCATCTGGATAGGTGGCGGCCTGAAATTCTTGAGGATGATTTGTATAATGACTAGATAGATCCTTTCCTGTTTGACGGGAATACCATTCTTTCAGTTCTTGGAATTCAATTTTTTTCTCCGATCTTTCCTGGCAAGAGGTCCAGTCCCTGGTTAAATTGGCATCTGGCCTACCTGCGAAGGCCGCCAAACATCGTAATCCCTCAAACGAATAATAATCATTTTCTGATATACTGGTTGGTTGTGATTTTGATAAGGCATCCACTAGTTTTTTTGTGCCGATTTCGCCTCCCATAAAATCGACTCCCTTTTGCAAGGCGATCCATGCCGTGATGAAAGGTTCATCGTGGGATAAGATTTGCTTTTCGTCTTGCAGAAAAAGTCCCATGGCAACGTTGCAAGGCGAGGGCCCATCTTCCGTAAATGGGCCCTCGATAATGACCGATCTAGGATTCTTGAGGCGCTTGAACTCGGTATTAATTTTTTCAAAAAGATTTTTGGCCAAGGTCAATTTTATTTTTTCATCCGCTGGCCTTCCTGTATTGAGACGATGGGTATGTTTAACTCCAATGAATGTTAATGGCCGGGATACTTTTAAATTTTGCTCAAATCTGGCCACTGCATAGTCGCCATTCATAAGCTTACTACCCCAAGTGCTCACCACTCGCTGTAAATCCCAGGCCTGGTATCGGGAATCGTGCAATTCATCCTGTGTTGAAATTCCGCAACTGTCACAACCGGCCTTTGGTGCGCTCAACCCATTTGTCACTTGAGTAATAGAATCTGTAATCATTGTGGCGGTCTGGGCCAGGGAATTTGCAGCGTTGGCCTTCTTTGTCAAAAAAATCTCTATTTGATCCTGTAATTTTTGTGAATATGATCTTGCAAGAACCGTCCGTAGCTTGTCTTTTAAGGCCACGCGCCACTGGGGATGGGCCCGCTTGTGCTGAAGTTGGTAGCATAGTCCAATCAATTCATTTTCCAACTGGCATTTGGCCGGTTCCTTATAATTGAATTGACAGGCGGGTGTGCCCTCTTCACCCCTCAGGCCCAAGCAAGGCATCAGAGTAAGAAAGATCACCATAGTGAAATTAAGCCTCTTGATCATAAAGGCTTATCGGGGGATTCAGGGATTGGCCTAAACAATTACCGTTTTATCATCTGGTCCAGTTTCTCCATGCTATCCGGATAGCGTACTTTGAAGACGGCGCGCATTCGCTCAATTCGCTCTGCATTTTGCTGCTCCAAAAAGAGTACAGCAATTTCATCTAACTGTTTATCTTCCTGCCCCTTAAATGTCGCCAAATAGGAATCAAAGGCGGTTATGAATTTGGCCTCCAAATCATGATCTGATCCAAGCTCATTGATTTCATCAAGCGCCTGCTGCCTGGGGTCCATCTGTTTATTTTCTGATTCAGATTTTACAATTGCTTGCCCAAAAGCGCGCACTAATTCCTGCGGACGTTCCCCCTTCTCCCGCGCAAAAGTATCCAGCGATATTTCTTTGCCCTCGGAATATTCTTCCACTTCAGAGTTCCATCGCATTATTCCTACCATGGCCATGGTGAGACCCAAAAGAAGCAGGGAGACTGCGGTCAAGGCATTCATTTATCTTTTTTCGCCCCAAACTTGCTCTCTTGATATTTATTAAATAAATCGGGCAGGTCGCTAAAAAAATCTCCCTTTCTGAATGTGAGTGGAACCACATCAGGTTTATCTTTCTCTTCCTGCAAGTATTGTTTAAAACGCAAAAGTGGCCCGGCAATTCGGTGGGAGAGGAACAGTCCGCTTAAGGTAATTGCCAGGAACACGCTCAGGGACACAATATAAAAGGCCATATCGAATTTTCCTTTCTGCCATTCGATGAATTGATAAAATACATGGCCTTTGGCCAGTCCCAATTCCACACCTCGCTCTACAAATTGATTAAAAATATAATGAACCGCCGTGTACAAGATGGCACAGGCGAAAAGACTGATCGAAGCGAAAAGTCCAATAACGGTGAATTGAAAACGCGGATCTATGAGAAGACTTTTACTTTTTCGCTGGTTCATGGCCGGCCCCAAGTTAAGGTGCCTTAACTTATCGGTTTTTTTTTGGCACTTCCTTGAGGGGGTAAATATGATCATATGATGCAAATACAATGGGTTAAATTAAATTACTTGAGAATAATTTAAAAAAGACGATAATGAGGCCATGAAAAGTGTTTTGATCTTTCTCTTGTTGGTATTGGGTGCCTGTGTTCCACAGGATAAAGGAAATGCGATCAAGAAAAAAGATTCCAACACAACGGTGAAAAATTCTACTCCAGGCCCTGGGTCTGGAACCAGCGGCAGTTACCGCGATCCTACACGATGGCCATTTTCCGTGGAATCCCCTTGGAATACGCCCCTTAGCAGTGGGGCCCAATATGAAGGCCCCACTGACCCTTGCACCAGCTCTCTGATTTCAGAGGTCGGTACCGCCTGGATCAACAGTGAGGAGTGGAGCCATCCTATTTACCGCGCTAGCAACAGTGATCCGGTTGTTCCAATCATCAAAGTGGACTCGGCCAAGTATGTAGGTTTCACCCAAGCCGATGTTGATCGTGAAGGTGTGGAGCAGATCCGCATTCACATCCCGGTCAATGTTCAACCGGCCTTGCCAATCGACAGTCAAGCCTTACCCACCGATGGGCATTTGCATATCATCGACCCCACAGGACGTTGGTTGGATGAAATGTGGCGCGCCTTTCCTCGCCCTGAAGGAGGATGGATTGTGGGCCACTATAATCGCACCGACCTTTACGGCCCCGGCGTCCTACTTGGTGGAGTGCGGGCCTACGGGGGTAGCGCCATTGGCGGACTGATTCGCCAGGGCGAAGTGGCAAACGGCATTCATCACGCTCTCGCCATTGCCCAACCAAACACCCATCTATGGCCGGGAGGCCCGGTATGGCCGGCCAATGTCATTGATGACGGTGGATCGCAAAATTATCAAGGCAATTATCCCATGGGCCAGTTATCCGCTATTCCACCCAATATAAATCTTTTAGCGCTTGATCCACCTTTGAATCCTCAAGCTTTGGCCATCGGACGGGCCATGCAAGATTATGGTGTTTATAATGTTGATTCAGCAGGAGGATCCATCTTATATGCCGAGCCGGCAGCCGCTAACGAACTTGGGGACGCGCGGGACGATATTCCACGCTTGTGGGCACTCTTGCGTTGTGTGAAAAATAACGGACCAAACAGTGTCGGCGGCGGAGGCCCGCTCAGACGTGCTCCGCTTGCCCCAGCATTGACTCCTCTTTAATCAGGCCGGACATTCATTTTTGGGCCGGAACGCTTTTTTTCGTCTTGTCCTGGCGGTGACTTCGTGCGTGCCAAACAGAGACGGCTACGGCCTCCTTTGATCGGGATGCAGTATCTTCTGGTTTTACCCATCGACGGAATCCAAGGCCACCCAGGCAAAAAATTTCTTAAGGCAGTTTAAGGTCCTTACAAAATCGCCAGAATGGAATGATCATACTCTTATTATCAATTTCAACATGCTTTGGGCCCAAATGCACCTGATAAAAACGAGGAATTGCCGTTCGCTTTTTAAAATACTCGATATGTGGCGAAAGGTGTTTTTCTCCAGTCTTGCATTCGACGGCAAAGAGGGGTTTCTTATTTTTTACCACGACAAAATCAATTTCTCTCCTGTCAGTATCTCTCAAAAAACGAAGTTCCATTTTGTCTCCTTCAGAATCTTCCAAAAAATGACAATACTTTAGGAGCTGACTGGCCACCATATTTTCGAAACGTATCCCTTTGTCTTCCACAGAACTCCAATCCCACAGATAAAGCTTTTGCTCTTTTTTCACTGCCCGAATTTGGGGGGATCCGAAAGGGGAAATTCTAAAGGAAAGATAAACATTATCTAACATCTGGAGCCAATTTTTAACAGTCGCGTGATGGGCCTCCAGATCATTGGACAAATTTTTCACAGAAAGTGGAGAACCAATTCGAGCGGGAAGATTATCGGCCAAAAGTTCCAGTGCACTGATTTCTTTGACCCTCTCTAAATCCCTTATGTCATCATTGATAATTCTATAGGTTCGCTCCCTCTGCCATAATTTCAAATTTCTTTCAGACGCGTTAAAAAAAGGTTCTGGAAAACCTCCAAATTTAAGCAGTGATTCTGTCGTATTTAAATCATAGGAATGGAGTTCCCCTATACTCAGGGGATGGAGTCTTAAATAGCGATAACGTCCAAGGAGCGAATCACCGCCCTTTCGATAGTGATCTAATCTTGCTGATCCAGTGACGAGGAATTTATACCTGTTTTTTTTGACATCATAGATTCCCTTTAGAAGGGATCGCCAGTTTTTGAATTTATGAATCTCATCAAAACAAACAATCTTTTCATCGATAGGTAATTCTGCATTTTTTATTTTGAGACGGGCGCTTAAGTCATCCCAATTCAGATAAGCAGGACCTTCAATTGAAGGCGTTTCAAGAAAAGTAAGACAGAGAGTGGTTTTGCCCACTTGCCTTGGGCCACCAACAAAAACCATGCGATTTTTAAGAAAATCGCGAATGATCGGCGCGAGATAGCGTGGATGAGACTTAAACATAATTAAAAAGAGTTTACATAATGAGTATTTGATAGTCAACTATCATTTACTCATGAGTATTTGATAGTTTGATGTAAAATGCACAAACGAGAAATTCATCCGTTTATTCCATGATTTCGTGGTAACGGGGTCATCAAAAGAGGTTCTCGAAGAGAAAGTTCTGCCTATGATAAAAGATTTTCTAAGTAAACGGGGATTGAGTCTCTCGGTATGGCCTACCCGACTGGAACTTTGTAATTCGTCGGTGAGCACACATTTTCGTTCCTCAAAATTTCATGCTATTGTATAATCTTCCTGTAAAAAACCCTCTGTTGAGGATTCATTATGAGCATAAAATTACTCCCCCTATTCTTCGTCTTAGTGACCTGTTCAATTTTTGCTACTCCGATGACAAAAGAAGACTATAAGGCCTGCCATGATGGTGTTGCAGGAATCACTTTTTTAAAATTTAAAATGCTTTTGAGTGAAGCGGGCAGAAGCAGAGTGGAAGCTGAAATGGCCCAGGGAAAAAGAAAGGCGATGCCTTTTCCCTTTACCTATATCGAGAAAAAAGATTGCAAGTCAGTCCAGGCAGAACTTAATAACATCTTTCAAATTTTTTCACAACAAGAGAGTGCCTGTCTTTCCGCCAAAACCTTGGATGACTTTGGTGCTATTTTCGCCGATAAAGTCCTTGGGCCCAAAAAGGAATTAAGAAACAAGATTTATGAAAACATCTATTCACCCTTCGAAGTTGAGTCATGCGCACCTGCAAAATCCAATATCGAATCCACGCTAACAAAACTTCACGATGGTAAAGATGGGATTGCACTGTGCGAAACCTCCGCCGTGGGACTGCAAGCGATAGGAACGAGCGTTCGCGATCATTGCAGAGAATGAAGGAATACTTCCTCGGCGAAAAAACGATGCAGCAAAATATGCGAGTGCTCTGTTCAGAACACTCCGCAATTACTGAAACGATAAAAGATATTGCTGAAAGTTGAGCAGCTATTTTTCATAGATATTGAGAGTTGCTTCTACTCCGTAATGATCAGACACATCCACACCTTTGTCAGTCTTCCAACGGACCACCTTCGAATTGATAACTTCCCAGGTGAACAGATCGCTTTGATATTTAGGAGAAGTGGGAATAAAAATATAATCAATCCGTTCTTGACTCGTACAATTCCCTTTAACTGTTGTATTATTCAGACAATCAAAAGTGTAACCGGCCAGATTTGTTTTAGGATTTGCCTCTACCCATACATCAATGGGATTTTCATATTCGTTCATAAACTTGTCATACCCAGCATTGCCTGGGTAAAAAAATGTTTCCGCATCAATTTCATCATGGGCCTTTTTATGCCCAAGATTGAGAGGACCGCCCATATTGAAATCACCAAGCAGAATGACCGGATTACCCTGATTGAAACGCTCCTGTGTTGCTAAGACTTGTTTAAATTGTTTCTCTCGACATGCTCGAGAACAGTTATCTGGCCCCTTGGATTCCAGGTGGGCCGTCCATACATCAATAGTGAGATCTCGGGAAATCTGTACGCGATTGAGCATATACCCCATAGCAAGAATGCGTCTGGTATTTTTAAATTTCCACCAATCAAACTCAATAATATTGTGAAGAGTGAAAAGACTATTTGAACCATTGGCCTGAATCAATCCACCCTTGGGATAGTGCTTGTGATTTCGAATTTGATCATCACTATCCTTATAAAATCCACCCTTATACATCGCCTGCGTGAGAATTTTCCCATCACAAGACAGCCATAATTTTAACCATGGATTGTAGTGTTCGTTGAATGAAACAATATCATAGCGGGGTGTGGCCTCAAGAATCTTTTTAGCAATCGTGCGCAGACGGTCCTCACAATTGCGCTCTTTTTTCCCATACACATTTAAAGTTAAAATACGCAATGTCCTAAGAAGTTTTCCCTTAGATGGCCCTTCTTGGTCGGCGAAACATTGAGAACAAAATACTACGGTAAGCCCGATCAATATCAGGTAAATTTTCATAGAGAACTCCCTACTAAACCCCGATTTGATCTTTGCAGGCCAAAGGCCATTGGAAATTTCCGTAATTTCAACAAATTACGTAACAGAGCTGTCATTATATTTGACGAGGCACTTTTATTTGCACAGGGACTTGATGTGAGTTTCCTTACTCAACATATCTTTGGCAAAGAAATCCGTGGCATCCAGCCCCTCTGTCTTGGCCCCAATGGATGCCAAGAAATCTGAGAGTTTGGTGGAAATCTCGCTCACATCCGTAATGATCAAGAGATTTTTCGAATTGTTGCTTTTAATCCAGTCGATAAGACGATCTGTATCGTTGAGCCCATACGACAAACAAAAAGCATCATCAGTCATAACTTCCTTGATTGTGGTATTGAAGGTACTGAAGAGGACTTTGCCGCCACACCATCGTTGAGCCAAGCTCACAAATTTACGACGGTGACAATTTAAATCATCTTCGGAATAGTCGATGTTCTTAAAGCTGGAGCTAATATCAATCCAAATTTCCAGTTTGCCGCCAGTGTTAGTTCGGGCCGTTTCACGACGGGATTTTCCGCAATAAAGATCAAAGAACTGCCCTTTGTCGCAATCAATTTTGTCGGTCTGATCACTATTGAACGTTTTCAGCTTGCGCGAGGTGGGTGAGGGTTCGCCCTTATCATCCTCCTCAAATTCGGGAATTCCTGGTTGCTTTGGCTCTTCAAAGACCGGCGCTTTTTCAGCTTTCTTTCCCCCATCTTCAATAAGTCCGAATTGAGGATGAAAGCATCCTCCGTCCATAGGAATGCATTTTTCTTCTTCCACCTGGGCCGTAAAAGGACCTTGGCCAGGAGAAAAAGCATATTGCCTGTTTAGCCATTGAATCAAAGCGCCGGCCTTGGGTTCCTTTAGAAACCACAACTCGACATGAAAAGGCATGGCCAAAGCTTGGAAATTCAGCAGGCAACTCAAGATGAAAAAAATAATTATTAAGAGCAATCGTTTGGCTTCCATTGCCAAAACTCTTCGGGAAGTAGCTTTAAAAAGATAAGTGCCCGATTGGGGTACTCGGGCATTCTTATTTATAAGTCAATGGAATCAAAATAATTGCTAAGCGCCGGGTGCATGGCCGGACCATGATTATTATTATCTAAACCAAACTGTTCTAGTAAACCACGCGTATGATCCAGCACACAGTGAGAATCTTCAGATTGTGGAGGAAGTCCGAAGGCCGTGAAATCAATTGTTCCCATAGAATGCATTCTTGGGCGACAAATCGACCTTAATGTCTGCAAGGTTCTGGGCGTTGCGGGCGAGCGACAAATAATTTCGACACCCGGATGATCGGGATCGGGAAGGCGCTCTACATCGGCTCCGGCATCCTGACAAATTTTTCCCTGTCTCTCAAGTTCGATGGCCAGTGGGGACAGACACTGACCATTTCTCAAAGTGTAATTTTGCTGAAGGCACTGGCAACTCTTACTGTCGCTATCCCATCTCACCGTCAAGATTCCTATATCCAGACAGGCCCTTTTTTGTGCCGCCAAAGCTGTAGCTGCTTCCTGATCTTTACGCACTTTCTCAGCGGCTGCCTCGGCCGCTGCTTTTTCGGCGGCCTTTTCCTCAGCGGTAAGAGGTCTTTCTAACTTACTGAGAGTTTTAGAGCTATAAACTGGATTCCTGGCCGCCCAAGCATCGCCTAGTTGCGCCTTCCAACAGATAGCACGCAGACGCGCAAATTCCACGCTGGTTAAGCCTGAGTTTTGCAAAGTATAGCAGCGCTTTGCATTTGCGATTGCACTGATTGTTTCTAATCGTGCATCATAAGTAGCTTGATCGGCCCAGACGGCGGACGCAAACATGAAGAAGAGGATAATACCCTTCATAAACAGACCCCCTACACACAAAAAACCCCAGAATTCTAAGAGCAATTTTAAGGCCAAGAGTTTTGATCTAACTCCCTGAAAAACGGACGAAGGAAAAAATTATTTATGTTTACTTCGCAGACAGCGACTAAAATCCATACAGATTTTCGGATTTAAATTTCTGAAACACTCATGCGCAGACGACGGTGGTATTTGGCCTTCAGGTGCACTTTTGAGAAACGGTATCCTAACTTCCAGGTTAAGACATCGGCGACTTTGTCTATCCCAAATTGATGAAGATTTTCTTTACTCTCAAGCTTTTTATCTTTAATGCTGGTGTGAAAATCAATAAACTGTTCTTGGCGAAAAAATTCTTTCCATATTTTTTGCACGTTCGGATTTTGCGATTGAATAAACTGTTGTGAAATCTCAAGAGTGGCCTTGAACGCCATTCCCTTTTTTTCGTATTTATATCTTCTCATATGAAATTTAAAATCAAAGCTTTCATCAGCGACTTTTAATCTCAAAGTAGCAGGAGAGATCAGCGGCGAGCAATCCAAAAGTTCCATGGACAATTGCTGTTTTTTGAGCCAAATCTTGCCAACATAATTTTTGGTTTTAGGTGGTGCTAGCTCTCGCTCAACTTCAGATTTTAAAAATTTTCCTATAATCTGCTGGCCAGTGGCGACAAATTCCCAGTCACTATCATAAATTTTCTTGCGAAAATACCCCGTCATCCCTTGGCCATTAATTCCTTCCACACGAAGTTCAAAGGCCCCATTACCCTTTTCGCCTGTCTGTAAAATAGTAATTTTTTCTGTAATCATACCACCCTTCACGGCAGGCTGGAGCTGCCAATCCGGAGCAGGAAGCGAACGAATAATTTTCCGCGTCCCTTCCCGTACGTCATTTTTATATGAATACGGAAGAATGGGATTTTGTCCCGAGGTATCGTAATCATAAAGCCGGGTATACATCTCTCCGACATTATTAATAATGAACAATGTTGAAGCACTCACACTCATATTTCTGGCCATCATGCGCCCGCGAAAGGGCAGATCAACTTGATGCCACCAATCGGCGGGAATCCAAGGGTCCACATAGACAATCTCATGACCATTTTTCCTGAGCAAATAAAGAGTCGTAACTCCGGCGAAGATGGGATGAGGATTGCCGTGAATATCGTTGTAATATTCCATATAGGGGCCGCGATGAGAGATTCCCCAGGCCAGATTATCCTCAAGATGCAAAACTTTCGGAAGTGGCTTGCCCCATTTCTTATGCCATTTCACTTTAGCGACTTTGGTGTAAAAAACCTGGCCGGAGCTATCGATTGCAATCAAATTTTCTCCATCTGCAGAGATCTCGACAATATCGCGAGTAAGAGCTTTATCATCCTCCGTAGGAACACCCGTATCATCAAAGAGCACCCATGAGCGTTGACCAACTCTATTGACATAGATCATGCCATTTTCAATTTTGAAGTAAAATTTATCCGTAATGCTTTCTGTTCGGGTTTTAAAAAAGAAAGGGACTGAATCAAGTTCTTGCGCATTACTGGCAAGACCAAGCATCATACTCAAACAGTAAACCAAAGCGCAGAATAATTTCATATTGGGGATATCTTAACATAATTCTGAAATTCACCTGACAAATCTTGTAATTTCTTTAGTGCCTGCTCATTT